>JAQTLM010000004.1 GCA_028714895.1 Gallionella sp.
ATCGAAGGCACAGTTGAAGTTATCGTAGTTCCCAGCTCCGTCATGCGCACGGAGGGTCATTCATGTTCAAGGAGTTCACCTGAAACTATATTACGCCCCCGGCGCCTGCTCGCTGGCTTCGCATATCGCACTGCACGAAACAGGTTTGCCGTTTGAAATGGACAAATTGAATGCCGCCACCAAAACGACCGCCAGCGGCGAGGGTTTTATGCAGATCAATCCAAAAGGCTACGTGCCTGCCATTAGGCTGGATGATGGCAGCATCTTGACCGAAGGCGGCGCGATCCTGCAATACATTGCCGACCAGCAGCCAGCCTCCGGCCTTGCGCCTAAAGCCGGTTCGATGGAGCGTTATCGTCTACAGGAATGGCTCACTTTCATCGGCACCGAAATCCATAAAACGTTTAGCCCATTGTTCAACAAAACCACAACAGAAGAAGCAAAAAACAATACACGCAACTTGCTTACCAAACGTCTGGACTATGTTGAAGCGCAGTTGGCGAAAAAGCCGTATTTGATGGGCGACAACTTTACCGTAGCAGATGCGTATATGTTTGTAGTAGTGAGCTGGAGCAGCCATGTCGGCCTCGATCTCATTCCATTCCCCAGGCTCAAAGAGTACATTGCACGAATTGCCGCGCGGCCGTCCGTGCAGGCGGCGATGAAGGCAGAAGGCTCGATTTAGTAGCTTTATGGGTGATGGCTTTCGGGCGGTCTAGTACGAAGCCTGAATATCCGCCGTCGTTAGCCACTAATCGTTAATTGAAAAACCAGTTATGGCTAACTAACGGCTAGTGACTAACGTCTGTCGACTGCTGTTAACCCCAAATCACGTCAGGCACTTTCAATCTTTCCACCGGTTTGTCGCACAGCAGATGTTCTTCAATGATGGCGGCCACATCGTCTTTGCTTACCCCGCCGTACATCACGCCTTCCGGATATACCAGCACGCTGGGGCCGGTGCCGCAAGTGCCGAGGCAACCGCTGCCGGTCACTGCAAAGCGCCCCCACAACTGCTTTTTTTCAAATTGCTGCATGAATTCCTGCAACACGGCCGCGC
Source organism: Gallionella sp. (assembly GCA_028714895.1). Classification (GTDB taxonomy): domain Bacteria; phylum Pseudomonadota; class Gammaproteobacteria; order Burkholderiales; family Gallionellaceae; genus Gallionella. Next base: position 1,061 of record JAQTLM010000004.1, read on the forward strand.
TGCCTTTCGCTTCGCATGAGCCGCGCGGATGGTCCGGTGGGCGGGTTTGCGTACAGACGAATACGTGTTTTGCTGGCTTGCCCATTCAAATCTCCTGTTTAATCGAACCTGCAAATTATTGTTGGTTCTGGTTTTATCCACATTGGATGCGCCGTAATTGTAAGGGAGGTGAATTAAAAGGGCCAGGATCGAATTTGGCCACAACTGAATGGCTGCTTAGGGTGGCGACGTTGAATCCGCCTACGGTTTAAGCCTGGAAGAACATGATCCAGGAACCAATCCCAGAATGAAATGTACCGAAATCGAGTTGCTTCGCCCCTAACCCGCCAACCCCACATAAACATTTTGCACATCATCATCCGCATCAATCGCCTCCAGAAACGCTTCCACCTCTTCGCGTTCGGCATCGGTCAGCGTAACAGGATTTTTTGGGCGATAGCCCAGCTGGGCGGAGATGACGGTAAAGCCTTGTGCTGGCAAGGCGCGGTACACGGCATCCAGATCGGTGATGTCGGTGATGAAAAGGGTTGCGCCTTCGTCGGCCGGTTCAAAGTCCTGCGCGCCTGCTTCGATGGCGGCGACTTCTGCATCGGTTTCCTTGGAGTTCGGTGTGGCTTCAATCATGCCGACATGGCTGAAGTCCCACGAGACGGAGCCTTCTGCGCCGAGCTGTCCTTTGCGGAACAATACGCGCATGCTGGACATGGTGCGGTTGATGTTGTCGGACAGGCATTCGACGATCACGGGAATGCGGTGCGGCGCGAAACCTTCATAGACGAGGCGCTCCAGATTCGCGCCTCCCTCGAGCAGGCCTGCGCCTTTTTTGATTGCGCGCTCCAGCGTTTCACGCGGCATGGAGGCTTTCTTGGCTTGCTCGACCACGAGGCGCAAGCGCGAGTTCAAATCCGGATCGGCTCCACCTCGCGCGGCGACCGTGATTTCTTTGGACAGCTTGCCGAAAATCTTACCCTTTGCGTTCGCTGCGATTTCTTTGTGCCTTGCTTTCCACTGTGCGCCCATAGCTATTCTCTTGTTTGTTTATGCAAAAAATTCAGGGAGCGTATCTTGCCCTAAGTGTGGAGATGCATCAATCTCGAATGGGATTTTCAGAAGAAAATCTCAACTATCAGAACACCAAAGGTACCGGAGTCGAATTGTTTTTGGCGAACCAGCTTTTATCCAGAAACCATCTAACTTTTCATAGCTGACCGTCGGCCATTTTGTCAGTCGTTAGAAATCAATGACAGACTATTTTCTGGAATACTGAATGACTGTAATGTGTCGGTGGCTGCACTTGGCGAGCAACTGGTTTCGGGAAATGTAAAAGCCGGTGGCTGGATACAAACCCGAATCACCTATTACAAAATGCTTCAATGCTTCGCCCGCCCAATTCAGAAAACAGTATTCCCAAGCACCCCGACCAGAATCTCCATTCCATCATTCATGAGCTGGGGCTGCGCTTCATTGGGCTTGGTCTGCATGCAGGATGTGCGGGATAAGAAATCGAAGGCAGCCAATCTTGCTAAACTGTGCGCCATTGGTGTTTTCATAGCCGCCTTTTTCACCGGGGTTATCTGCCTTGATGAAGAAGCAAACCCATACTGAATCACGATAGCATGACCACTCATCATCACTCGCACGACCACTCACACCATCATGCGGAAAATTATGACCGCGCCTTTGCCGTCGGCATCACGCTGAATGTGCTGTTCGTGCTGGTGGAAGCCTATTACGGCTGGCGCTCCGATTCGCTCGCCCTGCTCTCCGATGCCGGGCACAATTTGAGCGACGTGCTGGGTTTGCTGATGGCATGGGGCGGTTTCTATCTGGCACGATTGCGCCCCAGCCAGAAACACACCTACGGTTTGGGGCGTGCAACCATGATGGCCGCGCTGTTCAATGCGCTGATCTTGCTGATCGCGATAGGCGGCATCGTTTGGGAAGCCATCGCCAGACTCTCCCACCCGGTGCCGATCCAGGGTGACATCGTCATGCTGGTCGCCGCTATCGGCGTGGTGATCAACGGCATCACCGCATGGCTGTTCATGTCCGGCAATAGGCATGATCTCAATCTGCGCGGCGCATTTTTGCACATGGCAGCAGATGCGCTGGTTTCACTCGGCGTGGTCATCGCCGGCGCGCTATTCATCTGGACTGGCTGGACCTGGCTGGACCCCGCGATCAGCCTGGTGATCGCTCTGGCGATCTTGCTCAGCACCTGGGGGCTGCTGCGCCACTCGCTGCATCTTTCTCTGGATGGTGTGCCCGCGTCGATCGAGTTGGACAGCGTAAGAAATTATCTGGCAGAACTGCCCGGGGTCGGCGCGGTTCATGACCTGCATGTGTGGGCGATGAGCACCTCCGAAATCGCCTTGACCGTGCACCTCGTCATGCCGGACGGCCATCCTGGCGATGATTTTCTGTGCAGCATTGCGAACGCATTGCACCATGACTTTGCCATTGCCCACACCACCATCCAGGTCGAGACGGGTGATCGGCCATGCGTCCTATTCGCCCATGCTGCCTGATTATCCGGCTGTCCGAATACTTACTTCCCCCAGAACGCGGGCTGCTTGTTGAAGCGTTGAATAGTTTTGCGCAACGCGGTGAACTGATGGGACAGCCCGTGCGCGATCCAGCCCTTGGCCAGCGCAACCGCTTCCTGATGCACGGACAATTCCGGCATCGCCGCCAGTTCATCCAACAGGCGGTGCGCCACCGCCACATCGTTGATCTGCCCGAGCACATCCTGCACTTCGCTCAATGCGGCGAGAAACGCCCCGGTTTTTTGCCTGTCGTACAATGCGGCGAAAAATTCTGCGCTGTATCTCAGCTTCTTGGCGAGGATACGCAACGCATGCAGCCGCGCGTCATCGAGGGTATCCAGTTGCCGCCCGGCCTGGGCGAAGCGTTTGGCCAGCTTGCGCAAACGGCGCGTCGCAAAATCCTGCGCCGGCGGCACGGCGGTTCCTTGCGACGGCTGCCAATATTCACCGTTCATCCAGATGGCGAAACACAAGATCAAACGCTGCAACTCACGCGCCTGTATTTCGCCGCGCAACTCGGCATAACAGGCCGCGCATTGCCGCTCGCCGACCGCCAGCAAAGCCTGTAATCCGGCATGGCCGGCCATGCGCGCACACATCGGCTGCACCGTCTCGGCGATGAATACATCCCATTCGCGGATACGCCCCAGCGCGACGCACAACGCCGCGATATCCCCGCTTAAGGCGCTTAACGATTCATCGGCGCGGAATTTTTCGGCCATGCGCAGCACCACGCGCAAACGCCGCAAGGCCACCCTCATCTGATGGAGATATTCCGCATCGTCGCTCGTCATTGCCCCGCGCAAGTTGCTCTGCAGATGCAGCAGGCATGACCAGATCAGCGTTTGCAGCGCCTCCGCCAGCGTAGCTGTCCTGGTGAGCCCCGGCACGACACCTTTGACCGGCATGTCGGCATACCCCGTCAACAGCCGGTAACCCTGCTCCGCCTTGCTGACCGGCTCCAGTTCGAGCGGTACGATTTCCAGCAGCGCCAACGCCAGATCGAACAATTGCCCCGGCTCGCCGGATTTCAGCTCCAGTTCCAGTTCGCAGATCGGCGTGCTGCGCTGCTCGGTGCGCACCTCGCCGTGATCCATGCACAATTCGATTTGCGCGCCCTGCCAGTCCAGCATGCGGCTGGTGCGGGAAAAATCGGTGACGAAAACCGGCCGCAATTTTTTGCGCAGCCTCAGCGGCAAATGTTCTTCCCACTCCGCCGCCTGCGATGATGAGAAATCCAGCGCCGCGCGGCTCACCGGCACCTCCCATTCATTGCGCTGGTGCAGGCCTGCCTGCACCGAGCCCCCACCCTTCAGGGTTTGCAGCCATTGCCGCCCGGCGCGGCGCAAGCGCAGCGCCATTGCGGATTTGTGCAATTCGAGTTTCGGCGTGTCGTAATAAATGTTGTGCAGGCGGCGCGTGGCGGGGCGCGTAACTTGATATTTTCTAAGCAACGGATGCCGCTTCAGCCTGGCAAGCTGATCCGGAGCAATGCGCAATTTGAGTTCGGTTTCGACTGCCATGTCTGCACCCAATAATGCGTCGGGGCGCTTACTATAACAGGCAATCTAAAAACACTTCCCTGTCACTCCATTTTCTCGCAAGCGGGAGAGGGAATTTGTGTGACAATTTTCACTTAACGATAACGAATAGATATACTGAAATAACTTTATTTTTGATTTCTATTGAGGAAGCAACCATGCCATCCGCACTTCGCGTCGTGCAAGGCGACATCACCACACTAAAGGTCGATGCGATCGTCAATGCCGCCAATTCTTCGCTGCTCGGCGGCGGGGGCGTGGACGGGGCGATCCATCGCGCCGCCGGCCCCGAATTGTTGCACGAGTGCCGCCTGCTGGGCGGCTGCAAAGCAGGCGAGGCGAAGCTCACCAAGGGCTATCGCCTGCCGGCAAAATTCATCGTTCACACCGTGGGCCCGGTCTGGCGCGGCGGCACGCACGGCGAGCCGGAGCTGCTGGCCTCCTGCTACCGCAACTCGCTGCGGCTAGCCGCCGATAACGGCGCGCACTCCATTGCGTTCCCCTGCATCAGTACGGGCGTCTACGGTTATCCCGTGGAACTTGCCGCCCGGGTCGCTGTTGAAACCATCAACTCATCGCTGCCGCAACCAGGCTCGATCCGCGAAGTGATCTTCTGCTGTTTTTCCGCCGGTGATTTCGCCGTCTATCAAAGGCTGGTCAACGGCATTTCAGCCTGACCAATCGGGCAAATGTAGCTGGCCGGAATACTGCATAAGACAGTTGCCATGAAACGGCATAAAGCGTTTAATCCAATCCAGACAAGATTGCCAAGCACGAAAGCTGCAAACAACCCTATGCCGATCTCAAACCTGACTCCCGCCGAGCTTCGACTCACCGTCGACCCCGCTACGCTCGGCTTCACCGACACCTCCGAATTGCTGGAATATGCGCTGCCGTGGATCGGGCAGGAGCGCGCGGAAAATGCCGCCCGCTTCGGCCTCGGGATGGATCAGCCGGATTACAACCTGTTCGTGCTGGGAGAGGTCGGCAGCGGCCGCTCTTCGCTGCTCAAACAGGCGATGCAGACGGCAGCCGCGAGCCGGGCGGCGCCGCCCGATTTATGCTATCTGCACAACTTCGATGCGCCGGAAAGGCCGCGCGCGCTGCGCCTGCCCGCCGGTCAGGGACGCCTGCTGCGTCAGCTCATGGCGCAAATGATGAAATCGATACAGGTGGAAATCCCTCAGCATCTGGATGGACAGGACTTCAAGGCCGAAAGCGGGCGCATCGAAAAATCCTACAAGGAGGAAGAAGCCAAGGCCTACGCCGAACTCGAGGCTTTTGCCGAAGCCCGCAGTTTCACCATGCATCGCGAATCCGGGCACCTGCTGTTCACCTTGCGCGGTAAAAAAGGCCACGCACTGACCGAGGACGAAGTGCTCGTCATGCCGAAGGAACGCCGCGCCGAAATCACGCAGGCCGAGCAGGAACTGCGCGCCGAGATCAGCCGTTATTTCGAAAAAATCCGGCCGATGGAACGGGTGATGAACGAGGCCCTGGCGGCATTGCGCCGCCAAGTGGTGAAGCCGCTGCTGGATCGCGAACTACAGGAAATCCGCGTCGGATTGAAGAAACAGATCAAGGATTCCGTCAAGCTTGGCGCCTATCTGGATCGGGTCGTGCACGACGTACTCGACAACCTGGAACTGTTCAAGATTTCCGATACCGATGATGATATTCGCCAGGAAGTATTAGGCAAAGTGCTGTCCCGCTACCGGGTCAACCTGGTGGTGGACAACGACGGCCTGGAAGGAGCGCCGGTCATTGCCGAAGACAATCCCTTGTTCCGCTCGCTGTTCGGCAGCATCGAATACCAGACCGAAAACGATGTGCTGATGACCGATTTTTCCCGCATCCGCGCCGGCAGCCTGCACAAGGCGCACGGCGGCTTCCTGATGCTGCATCTGCGCGACCTGCTGGCCGACGGCCTGGTATGGGAAAAACTGCGGCGCGTGCTGCGCAGCGGCAGGTTGCAGATCGAGGAACCGGGCACGGCGTTTACGCCGATCGCGGCGGTTTCGCTCGAACCCGAGGCGGTGGATGTCGATGTCAAGATCGTCCTGATCGGTTCGCGCGAACTGTATTACGAACTTCAGGAGGAAGACCCGGAGTTCGCGCGCCGCTTCCGCGTCAAGGTGGACTTTGCCGAAAGCTTTTCGTCCAGCGCCGAGACCCGCCGCGCCTCGGCCATCTTCGTCGCCCACACCTGCCGAAAACTGGGGCTGCCGCATTTTTCCGCTGCCGCCGTAGCGCGCCTGCTGGAGGATGGGCACCGTGAGGCGGACGATCAGTCGCGCCAAAGCGCCATCTTCGCCCGCACCGAGGCGCTGGTGATGGAAAGCGCTGCTTTGTGCAGCGCCCGTGCCGGCCGCTTGGTCGAGGCGGCGGATATCGAGGTGGCACTGGCCGCGCGCACCCTGCGCCACGATTACCCCGATCAGCGCCTGCGCGAATCCATCGCCGAAGGCGATGTGCTGATTACGCTGCACGGCGAGCAAGTCGGCCAACTCAACGGCCTGACCCAGGTAGACTTGGGAGATTACCGTTTCGGCTTCCCGGTGCGCGTCACGGCGCGCACCTATGCCGGCGAGGACGGCCTGCTCAACATCGAACGCGAAGTGGAAATGTCCGGCCCGATCCACGACAAGGGCGTACTGATCCTGCACAACTACCTGTCCGCGCTGTTCGCCCATAACGCACCGCTCGCGCTCAACGCGTCCATCGTGTTCGAACAGGAATACAGCGGCGTGGAGGGCGACTCGGCTTCCTGCGCCGAGCTGTATGCGCTGCTCTCGTCGCTGTCGGGGCTGCCGCTCAGGCAGGGTATCGCGGTGACCGGCGCGGTCAACCAGCACGGCGAAGTGCTGCCTGTGGGCGGACTCAACGAAAAGATCGAGGGCTATTTCCGCATCTGCGCAACCGCCGGGCTGGACGGCAGCCAGGGCGTGCTGATCCCGCAGCGCAACCGCCGCCACCTGATGCTGGAACGCAAAGTCGCCGAGGCCGTCGCCCAAGGCCTGTTCCATATCTACACCGCAGAGCATGCCAGCGAAGGCATCGGGCTGCTCACCGGCTTGCCGGCAGGCACCGCGAACGATGCAGGCAATTATCCGCGTGACAGCGTACTGGGCCACGCCCAGAGAACACTGCTGGCCTACCGTCGTGCCTGTCAGGCGTCGGAACACACCAAGACCGAGCGCAAGCGCTTGCACAAATAACGTCGCCGGTTCGAACTCGACTGCACGAAAATCAATCCCCATGCCCTGCGCACCACTGCAAATTCAAAAGAGGTATAGAATCAAATCCGCTTATTGAACATTCCATAATTCATTACACCGTTCACCCTGAGGTATCGAAGGGTGAATCAGCATGAAGCTTTAGGCTTCGATACCTCAGCCCGAACGGGATATTTGTCGTAAATTATGAAAAACTCAATAGCTCGTACATCAAACAAGAAAGGCGAGAAGATGACTATCTATCAGCGCATTTTGGTTCCAATCGACGGCAGCGTGACTTCCGAACGGGCATTGCAGGAGGCCATCAGACTGGCGGACGGCAAGGCTCAATTACGCCTGATTTATGTACTTGAGGAAATTTTTCCGCTCGATACCGAGGGTTATGCTTTTATCGATTATGCTACCCTGCAGGAAGCCGTACGGCATACCGGAGAACGCACTCTTGCGCAGGCCACAGAAAAAGTGCGCCAGTCAGGCATGACGGCGGAAGCCGCGCTACTTGAAGCGAGTGGAGAGCGCATTGCCAGCGTGATTAAGGATGATGCCCTGCATTGGCAGGCTGACCTGATCGTGATCGGCACACATGGGCGCTCCGGTTTAAGCCGTTTGTTGTTGGGCAGTGTTGCCGAAGGCGTAGTGCGCGGCGCATCGGTTCCGATACTACTGGTTCGCGCCGAATGATGTTTGATTTAAAGCCTATTTCAGCAGGTTTCATATTTCGCGCCGAAGCTGAATACGGCGTCTGCTGCGCAGTGCAGCTTTGACAAGCATGGCATACCCGCTATGTCATGCACTAACTGGAGGTAACGATGTCCCCTACTACACCCCTTCCACAAACCCCACCCGACTATGACCGGGCGCGGGTGACTGAGCGGCCGGATGGTTTTTACTGGCAGGATAAACTCACTGACGAATTGTATGGCCCCTTTCCAACACTGTTCGAAGCGGTGCAGGACATACAAGACCAAATTGATACCGGTTATGAAGAAGGCGAATCGCTGAAAGAGGCGGAGGCAGAAATCGGCATCGCCGACTGGACAGACCCGGAAACCGGTCAACCGGCAGAAGGTTTGCAACCGCACCTTAGCGACGAGTAGCCACCCGCTGCACGCCACGGACATATCACTCCCTTCTCCCGCAGGCGGGATAACCAGCGACTTGGCTGGTGTCTTTTACCAGCCAAGTAGAATGGCTAGTAGTTCCACCAGCAAGGGCTGGGGTGAGGATCTATGGGTACATAATAGATTTGTTTCCGCTCCACACCCCTCACCACAACCCCTCTCCCGCTTACGGGAGAGGTGCTTTAAGTTAGCTGCTGCCGCTCTTAGGATGATGGTAAAACGATATGCCAATCCATAACGCCGACATCACTGCCATCTTTACCGAGATCGCCGACCTGCTGGAGATACAGGCGGCGAACCCGTTCCGCATTCGCGCCTACCGCAATGCCGCGCGTATTTTGGGCGACCTGCCGCAGGAGGTGCGCCTGCTGGTGGAGCGCGGCGACGACCTGACCCGCCTGCCCGGCATCGGCGCCGACCTCGCCGGCAAGATCAACGAAATCATCACCACCGGGCATTGCAGCCTGCTGGAACGCCTGCACCGCGAACTGCCTCCCGCGATCACCGAGCTGCTGAAAATTCCCGGCCTCGGGCCGAAGCGGGTGAAGGCGCTGTATCACGACCTCGACGTGCAGACCGTCGAACAGCTGCATCGCGCCGCGCAGGACGGACGCATCCGCGCGCTGTCCGGCTTCGGCGAAAAAACCGAGCAGAACATCTTGCAGGCCGTGGAAGCCCATGCCAGCCAGAGCCGCCGCTTCAAGCTTGCCACGGCGGCGCAATATGCCGACGCGCTACGCGCCTTCCTGCAAGCCATTCCCGGCGTGCTTCAGGTGGTCGTGGCCGGCAGTTTCCGGCGCATGCGCGAGACCGTGGGGGATCTGGACATTCTGGTGATTGCCACAACGGACAGCCCGGTGATGCAGCGCTTCACCGCCTATGACGAAGTAGCCGAAGTAATTTCCGCAGGCGAAACGCGCGCCAGCATCCTGCTCAAATACGGTATACAGGTTGACTTGCGCGTGGTGGCGCAGTCAAGCTATGGCGCGGCACTGCACTACTTCACCGGCTCCAAGGCGCACAACATCGCGATCCGCCGCATCGCGCAGCAGCTCGGCCTGAAGGTCAACGAATACGGCGTGTTCCGCGGCACGCAGCGCATCGCCGGGGATAGCGAGGAATCGGTATATCGCGCCGTCGGCCTGCCTTACATTCCCCCTGAGCTGCGCGAAGATCGCGGCGAAATCGAGGCGGCGCACGCCGGGCGTCTGCCGCAACTGGTGGAACTGTCCGACCTCAGGGGCGACCTGCATGCGCACACCAATGCCACCGACGGCCACGACAGCCTGCGCGACATGGCGCTGGCAGCCAAGGCGCATGGGCTGGAATACCTGGCCATCACCGAGCACTCGCGCCGCCTCACCGTGGCGCACGGCCTGGACCCAGTGCAACTGGCGCGGCAGTGCGACGAGATCGACCGACTCAACGCACAACTGGACGGCATCACGCTGCTCAAGGGCATCGAGGTGGATATCCTCGAAGACGGCAGCCTCGACCTGCCGGACTCTGTTCTGGCGCGGCTCGACCTGGTGGTGGGCGCGGTGCACAGCCGCTTCGATCTGTCGCGCGCCAAACAGACCGAGCGCATCCTGCGCGCGATGGACCACCCGCACTTCACACTGCTCGCCCATCCCAGCGGACGCCTGATCGAAAAGCGCGAACCCTACGACGTGGACATGCTGCACATCATTCGCCACGCCAAACAGCGCGGCTGCTTCCTCGAACTGAATGCCCACCCGGAACGCCTCGACCTGCTCGACAGCCACTGCCAGAGCGCTAGGGAAGAAGGCGTGCTGGTCAGCATCAACTCGGATGCGCACAGCACGTTCGATTTTACCAATCTGCAGTATGGCGTCGGGCAAGCTCGGCGCGGCTGGCTGGAAAAAACCGATGTGCTCAACACCCGCCCGCTGGCCGCACTGCGAAAGCTGCTCAAGCGCACCATGTGAAGGAAACATCATGAGCAATCTCGTTGTGGTCAACAATCCGCGCGACTGGCCGCTCGATATTCCCGGCGTGACCGTCGTGGCGGCGCGGGCCTACCTGACCGACCCGGCCTATGGCAGCGACCGCACGGCCCGCGTGTTCAACCTGTGCAAGAGCTACCGTTATCAGACGCTCGGCTACTATGTCTCGCTGCTTGCCGAAGCGCGCGGCCACAAGCCGCTGCCACGGGCGAACACCATCGAAGACCTGCAATCGCAGAACATGGTGCGGCTGCTAACCGAAGGGCTGAACGACCTGATCCAGAAATCGCTGGCGCCGATCAAGTCAGACGCCTTTGAGCTGAGCATCTACTTCGGCCACAACACAGCGAGCCGCCACGAACAACTCAGCCGCCAGCTTTTCAACCTGCTGCAGGCTCCATTGCTGCGCGCGGAATTTGAGCGCCGCGGCCATCACTGGCGCATCCGTAGCGTGCGGCCGATTGCCGCCAGCGATATACAGCCGCAGCATCAGGAATTCGCGATCCAGGCCACCACGGAATACTTCATGGGCCGCAGGCGGCGCACGCACAAACAAATTGCGCCACGCTACAACCTCGCGATCCTGCACGATCCCGCAAACCCCGAACCGGCCTCCAACGCCAGGGCGTTGCAGAAGTTCGAGAAGGCGGCACAGGCGCTGGGCATGCATGTGGAATTCATCACCAAGGCCGACTATGGGCGGCTGACCGAATTTGACGCGCTGTTCATCCGCGACACCACCTTTGCCAACCACTACACCTTCCGCTTCTCGCGGCGCGCCGCCGCCGAAGGGCTGGTGGTGATCGACGATCCGGATTCCATCCTGAAGTGCAACAACAAGGTCTATCTCGCCGAGATCCTCGCGCGGCATCGCATCCCCGCGCCCAAGACCCTGCTGGTACACCGCGACAACGTGAGCCAGATCGTCCCCGCGCTCGGGCTACCCTGCGTGCTCAAACAGCCGGACAGCTCGTTCTCGCTGGGGGTGGTAAAAGTGGAAACGGAACAAGAGCTGCCCGCAAAAGTGAACGGCCTGCTGGACAAATCGGAATTGATCGTCGCACAGGAATTCCTGCCCACCGAGTTCGACTGGCGCATCGGCATCCTCGACCGGCGCCCGCTGTTCGTCGCGAAATACTTCATGGTTCCCGGCCACTGGCAAATCATCCGGCACGGCGATGAAAAGCATGATTTTGTCGAGGGAAAAACCGAAGCGCTGTCCGTCGGCGAAGCGCCGGATCGCGTGGTGAAGACCGCGCTCCGAGCGGCCAACCTGATCGGCGACGGCTTCTACGGCGTGGACATCAAGCAGGTCGGCAAGCGCTTTTACGTCATCGAGATCAACGACAACCCCAACGTCGATGCCGGCAACGAGGACAGCGTGCTCAAGGACGCGCTCTACCGCGAAGTAATGGGCGTATTTTTGAAGCGCATCGAAGCGCGCAAGCGGGGCGCTGCGCGGTAAGCATCCATCAGTCGCTACACGTCTTACTCCTTGCGGATAACGCGCCCAGCAAAGCATAATCCAAAGCAGCGTATCGCCAATATAACGCGCAATATTTTTCAACAGCCTTACCGACCGTTCAACTATATCCAATCACCCCCTTTCTAATCATCAAGCCCCTCATGCTGCCATCCATCGAACAACGCCTCGCCCTCGAAATTTCCGCAAAGCCCGCCCAAGTCACCGCCGCCGTCGCGCTGCTCGACGAGGGGGCGACCGTCCCGTTCATCGCCCGCTACCGCAAGGAGGCGACCGGCGAACTGGACGACGTGCAACTGCGGCTGCTGGAAGAGCGCCTGCGCTACCTGCGCGAGCTGGAGGAGCGGCGCGCGGCGATCATCGCGTCGATCAACGAACAGAACAAGATGACGCCGGAACTGCTGGATGCGATCAGCCATGCCGAAGACAAGACCCGCCTGGAAGACCTGTACCTGCCGTACAAACCGAAACGCCGAACCAAGGCGCAGATCGCGCTGGAGGCCGGGCTGTTGCCGCTGGCCGACACGCTGCTGGCCGACCCGATGCTAAACCCCGAGGTGGAAGCGGGCAAATACCTGAAGCCTGCCTTCATATCCGAGCAGGGCGACAACCCCGGCGTGCCCGACACCAAGGCGGCGCTGGACGGCGCGCGTTTCATCCTGATGGAGCGCTTCGCCGAAGACGCTCCGCTGCTGCAAGACCTGCGCGACTACCTGCAAACGCACGGGGTAGTCGAAGCCAAAGTCATCGAAGGCAAGGAAGAGGCCGCCGCGAAATATGCCGATTATTTCGACTATCAAGAACCTCTAGCCGCGATCCCGTCGCACCGCGCGCTGGCGCTGTTTCGCGGCCGCCGCGAGGAACTGCTGAACGTCACGCTGCGGCTCGACAGCGAGGCGGAAAAACCCAAATGGGACGCGCCGCTCAACCCCTGCGAGGCGCGCATCGCCAAGCGCTTCGGCATCGTCAACCAGAACCGCCCCGCCGACAAGTGGCTCGCGGACACGGCGCGCTGGACCTGGCGGGTGAAGAGCTTCCTGCATCTGGACAGCGAGCTGATGGGCGCACTGCGCGAACGCTCGGAGACCGAGGCGATCAAGATTTTCGCGCGCAACCTGAAGGACCTGCTGCTCGCCGCCCCGGCCGGGCCGCGCGTGACGATGGGGCTGGACCCCGGCCTGCGCACCGGCGTGAAAGTCGCCGTCGTGGACGCCACCGGCAAGGTGCTGGACACCGCCGTGATCTATCCGCACCAGCCCAGGAACGATTGGGATGGCTCGCTGCACACGCTCGCCAGGCTGGCCGAGAAACACCAGGTCGCGCTGATCTCCATCGGCAACGGCACCGCCTCGCGCGAGACCGACAAGCTGGCGCAGGATCTGATCAAGCTGCGCCCGGAACTAAAACTCAACTCGATCGTCGTGTCGGAAGCGGGTGCATCGGTGTATTCCGCGTCCGAGTTCGCGTCGCGCGAACTGCCCGACATGGACGTGACGCTGCGCGGTGCGGTGTCCATCGCGCGCCGCCTGCAAGACCCGCTGGCGGAGCTGGTGAAGATCGACCCGAAATCCATCGGCGTCGGACAGTACCAGCACGACGTGGGACAGCACCAGCTTGCACGTTCGCTGGATGCCGTGGTAGAGGACTGTGTGAACGCGGTGGGCGTGGACGTCAACACCGCGTCCGCGCCGTTGCTGGCGCGGGTATCGGGCCTGTCCGGCAGCGTCGCGCAAAGCATCGTGACTTACCGCGACACGCACGGCATGTTCGCGTCGCGCGCCTCGCTGAAAAAAGTGCCGCGCCTCGGCGACAAAACCTTCGAGCAGGCGGCCGGTTTCCTGCGCATCATGGGCGGCGACAACCCGCTCGACGCCTCGGCAGTGCACCCGGAGTCCTACCCGCTGGTGAAAAAAATCCTCGCCGACCTCAGCAAGAACATCAAGGAAGTGATTGGCGATTCCAGCCTGTTGAAGTCGCTCAACCCCGGCAAATATGCCGATGAACAATTCGGCGTGCCCACCATCAGCGACATCCTGAGCGAACTGGAAAAACCGGGGCGCGACCCGCGCCCCGAGTTCACCACCGCCACCTTCAGGGAAGGCATCGAGGAACTGAAAGACCTCAAGCCGGACATGATCCTCGAAGGCGTGGTCACCAACGTCGCGGCGTTCGGCGCCTTCGTCGACATCGGCGTGCATCAGGACGGGCTGGTGCATATCTCGGCGCTGTCCAACAGCTTCGTCAAGGACCCGCACACCATCGTCAAGGCGGGGCAAGTGGTGAAGGTCAAGGTGCTGGAGGTGGACGAGAAGCGCAAGCGCATCGCACTGACTATGCGCCTGACCGACAGCGCCGCCCAAGTCAGCGCCACGGCCGGCAAGGGTGGTGCGCCGCGCGATCATGCGACCGACGCCAAGCGCCTGACGCAGCACAAACGGCAGGAAGTGCGCCAGCCAGAGCCAGGTGGCGCAATGGCGGCAGCGTTTGCCAAGCTCAAGGGATAATTTTGACTCCGGGGAATTCTTGTTCCCCTATCAATGGCTCATCGCCTGCGCAACGGATCGAGCAGCGATGACAAACCGTTGTGATCCAGCTCCTGCATCAGCGCCAGCAGCTGGCCGATCTCGCCGGGCGGGAAGCCCTTGCGGGCGAACCAGTTGAGATACTGTCCCGGCAGATCGGCGATCAACCGGCCTTGGTATTTGCCGTAAGGCATCTCACGGATAACCAGCAACTCCAGATGTTCGTGATTCATCTCAATAACCAGTTGTTATTACGGCGCGGCTGATTCACTTGGCTTTAGTGCGCATACGCATCTCTATTGTCGTGGCCTCGCCGACTTCGATACGTTCGTATTCCGCAATCACCTGCGCACCCAGCAACAGCAGCGCGGCGGCCACATCCAGACTGATCAGCACGACGATGGATGTGGTCAGCGAGCCGTACACCACACTCACTTGCGACAGCGTGCCGAAATACCAGCGTAGCGCAAAGCGGACGACTTCCCACAGCAAGCCCGCCGTGACGCCGCCTATCAGCGCATGATGCACCGACAGCCTGCCTACCGGCATGAAGTAATAGATCGCAGAGATGAGCAGGATTTCCCCGATGAGACCGACGCCATAGATCAGCAAGTGCGAGAAGCCGGTCAGCGACCAGCTATGCCCCAGCAGGACGAAACTCTCGGCGCCTATCGCCACCAGATCGGTGATCACGATTGCGCCCACGGACAGCACCGCGCTGAGAAAAATGATGTAACCGAAGGGCAACAACAGAGAAACGAGGAAGTGCCGCCTGCGCTTCTGCACACGGTGCAGAAAAATCACCGACATCGCGTTCTCCAGCACCTTAAAGCCAAGCGAGCTGAAAAACAGCATCGTGATCAGCAGCACCCAGCCGATCACCGCACGGTGATCAAGGAACGCCTTCAGCTCCACCACCACCGCGCTGCCTTCGCCCGGCACCACATATTCCAGCGCCCTGCGCAACGTTGCCAGGAGCACGTCCTGATCGATCACTTGCGACAGCGCGATCACCATGAGGATGAGCAGCGGCACGATGGAGAGCAGCGCGTAGTAGGCGACGGCGCCTGCAAGCAGCAGGCCCTGATTCGCCTGGAAGGCTTTCAGCACCTGACGCGCGAATGCGACGGGGTTTCTTAGAACATGTACTGTGCGTGGACTGATAAGTTGCATGGGTGTCCGGGGTTAGTTCTATTGATCCGTTCGTTTGCGATTGAAAAACAATTAAACCTGACTCATTAATTTCCCGCGCCCGGTCTCGCTTCGCTACGCTCACGCAGCGACTCATAAAGTTTCGCCGGGCCGAGCAATATATCTTTCAATCCGCCACGCACCCTTTCCGAATCCAGCGCCTGTTTGCTCATCGTCGTGTGTGCGGAGAGCGCATCCATGATCGCGTTCATCAACTCATTGGCAAAATCGGGCGAATTGGAGAATTGCTCCTTGGTGTTGTTACTGGCCTGCCTGACCAGGATGTCAGACTCCAGCAGCTTGCCCTTCAGCACATGGTTTACGTACACCAGCTTGTCGTCGTCGCTCAACTCGCCCTCGAACAGCGTGTTCACCTTCTCGATGATTTCCGCGAGGCGCGCCTTTTCTTTTTCCTGCAATTGACCGCTGCCCGGATCGGTCAGTGGTGGCAACGGTTCGCCGACGCCCAGCGGCAAAGCACGCTTGCCTTGGTTTTTCAGCTTGTGATGGGTCAACACCACCCTGGATAAATCCACCCCCTCGCGCTCGCGGCCAAACTCCAGCAGCGGCAACAAGCGCCGGAAAAAGATTGCGCGCTTCTCGATGGCCGTGTTGCCGTAATCGAAAATCTGCGACAGGAATGCATACACGCGCATGAATGTGCCCAAGTCGCGCTTGAACAATTGCAGCGCATTCATCTCATCCTGCGCTGCCTGCGCTGCTTTCGCATCCTTCAGCACCTGCGCGTCCTGCCATACCTTGCGTGCCGTCTGGTAACGCTTCAGCAAACGATCGGCTACCGGCTCCAGCGCCGCATTCAATTCGTATTGCGCGGAGTTCTCGTTGGTCTCCACCTTCACCACGCGCTCGACCTCGTTGTCATCGTAATAGCCCGCCGCATCCAGCTTGGCGCGCAGGTCGTACACCAGATTCGGATCGGTCACGCCTGCCAGCATCGCCGTGGCGTAATAAGTTTTGAACGCCTCCAGCACTTCCTCCGGCACGTTCACGAAGTCGAGAATGTAGGTTGTATCCTTGCCGGGATAAGCGCGGTTCAGGCGCGACAAAGTCTGCACTGCCTGAATGCCCGCCAGACGTTTATCCACATACATGCCGCACAGCAACGGCTGGTCGAAGCCGGTCTGGAACTTGTTCGCCACCAGCAAAATTTGATATTCGTCGGTGGCAAATGCCTCGCGCATGTCGTGCCCGCGCAGGTTCGGGTTCAACAATTTGCTGTTCTCGGTGAAGGGATCGGGGCCGGATTCCTTGTCGTTCACTTCGCCCGAGAACGCCACCAGCGTGCCGATCCTGTAATTCTGCGACTTGATGTACTGATCCATCGCCAATTGCCAGCGTACCGCCTCCACGCGACTGCCGACCACCACCATCGCCTTGGCGCGGCCTTCCAATAGTGGAGCAACATTCTCGCGGAAATGCTCCACCACCACCTGCACCTTCTGGCTGATGTTGTACGGATGCAGCCGCACCCAGCGCATGATGCCCTTCATCGCCGCGCTGCGTTCCACCTCGGTCTCGTCCCACTCGCGTCCCTCGCTGGCGAGCTTGAAAGCCAGGCTGTACGGCGTGTAGTTCTTCAGCACATCAAGGATGAAACCTTCCTCGATAGCCTGGCGCATGGAATACACATGGAACGGTTCTGGTAGGTCGGGTTTTAACCCGACATCGTCCTGTCGGGCTGAAGCCCGACCTACGAGTGTGCTCGGACGACGACCGAACAGCTCCAGCGTCTTCGCCTTGGGCGTGGCGGTAAACGCCACATAGGTGATGCCCGCATCCCCCGAATTTCCTGAAGAGGCGCGCGCCGCCATCTGCGCGGCCAGCAAATCTTCCGTGCTCACCTCGCCGCCGTCGGCCAGCTCCTGCAATTCCTCATTGGTCAGCACCGCCTTCAGGTTCGCCGCCGCCGAGCCGGTCTGCGAGCTATGCGCCTCATCCGCGATCACCGCGAAGCGCTTGCCCTGCGTTGCCGCCAGCTCCTGCACCGCCTTCAGCGCGAAGGGAAAAGTCTGGATGGTGCACACCACGATCTTCTTGCCGCCGGAAAGCGCGTCGGCCAGCTCCTTGCTCTTGCTCGCCCCCTCGCCCTTGATGCTGGCGACCACGCCCGCCGTGCGCTCGAAATCGAAGATTGCTTCCTGCAACTGCGCGTCCAGCACATTGCGGTCGCTCACCACCAGCACCGAATCGAACAGCTTCTTGTGCTGCGCATCGTGCAGATCGGCGAGGAAGTGCGCCGACCATGCGATGGAATTGGTCTTGCCGGAACCGGCGGAATGCTGGATCAGGTATTTCTGCCCCGCGCCTTCGGCCAGCACGGTCGCCAGCAGTTTGCGCGTCGCATCGAGCTGGTGATAACGCGGGAAGATGCTCGAGATGATCTGCTTCTTGCTGTCGCGCTTGCTCACGATGTAGCGGCCGATGATCTCCAGCCAGCTATCGCGCGCCCACACCTCTTCCCACAGGTAGGCGGTGCGGTGTCCCCTCGGGTTAAGCGGATTGCCCGCCGCGCCATCGTCGCCCTTATTGAATGGCAGGAAAGTGGTCGCCGCGCCCAGCAGGCGGGTGGTCATCATCGACGCGCTGTTGCTCACCGCGAAATGCACCAGCGCCCCGCGCGGAAAATCCAGCAGCGGCTCGGCGGCGGGCTGCCTCTTCGGCCTCGGGTGGCGGTCAAAGCGGTACTGATCCACCGCATCTTCCACGCTCTGCGTGTAATCGCTCTTCAGTTCCACCGTCGCCACCGGAATGCCATTGAGGAACAGCACCAGGTCGATGGCATTTTCGTTGTGAAGCGAATAGCGCACCTGCCGCACCACGCGCAAGCGGTTGGCGGCGTACCTGGCCTGCAACTCCGTGTTCATCGCCAGTGCGGGCTTGAACTGCGTCAGGCTCACCGGCTGGCGCAACCCCAGCATCTCCACACCGTGGCGCAACACATCCAGCGTGCCCCGGTCGTCCAGTTGTTTGCGAATGCGGTCGAGCAACATCGCTTCTGCTGTTGCGCCGTTGTTTTTGGTCAGTGTCTCCCATGCCTGCGGTTGCGTGGTCTGCACCCAGGCTGCAACATCGGCGGGGAACACCGCACGGGCGCGGTCATAGGCCGCGTGGTCGTTCTCCGCATACAGCCAGCCATGCGCCGCGAGGTGCGCGCAGATGTCATTCTCGAATTCAATTTCTTTGTGCAAACTCATGCAACCTCCGTAGGTCGGGTTTCAACCCGACTGCCTCTTGTCGGGATAAATCCCGACCTACCACCCATCTCGTAGGTCGGGCTTCAGCCCGACGCATCCCTACCCCGACAACGTCTCATCCAACCAAACAGCATCCCACAACGGATAATCGCCTATCTTCTCGACCAGACCGGCACGCATCGGATTGGCAACAATATACCGCGCCATCTTGCGCAAATCCTCATCCTGCCGCACCGCATGGTCGTAATAATTCGCCTGCCAAATCGATTGACCAATAGCGTGTGCCGAACGACCTTTCAACAACTGTACTACCTCGGATAACTTGCCCTCATGCAACACCATCAACCAATGCAAATGATCCGGCATCACCACATAACAAAGCGTCTCCGCCCTGCCTTCAGTTTGCAACGCCATCAACTGCTGCACCACCTTGCGCCCATTATCGAGCGATGCGAAGTAAGACATCCGGTTCTGCGTCACCGCCGTGATGTGATACACCACACCCGATTGCGAAACGCGCCCCTTGCGCAAATCGTTATAAGTCATCGCCTCTCCGTAGGTCGGGTTTTAACCCGACAGCCATTTGTCGGGCTGAAGCCCGACCTACCCCATCCCGCGCACATCGATCTTGCCGGTGACAGCGGCGGAGATCAGCGCGCTGCGGCGCTCTTGCAGCAACTCGATGGCGCGGTTGGCTTCGGCGGTGAGAGTGTCGAATTTGGCGGATTCGCTGTCGAGTAGAGTAGCAATTCTTTGCTGCTCTTCAAGAGGTGGGACAGTTACCGATAGATTTTCAATAACGCCCATGCCAATATTCTGCTGAGTGCCAAAACTCCAGTTCAAGGTCACGGCTTCTTGAAAGTTTTTAGAGCGCATGAAGTTCAATACAAAACGTGGCAGTGCCTTCTCCCCACATCGAATGACCGCCAGTGGCGACCAAATATTAAATTCAATATCTGTTTCCACAATTGCCGTTACACCTGTAGTTGCCCCTGACTTGACCATGTAGATGTCGCCACGTTGAGGGCGATACTTTTCTGAATACCTCAAATGATCTGCCTCTGAAATAAAGCCTCGAATCTTGGCAAAATCAATCTTGCCGGATGATACGGCTTCAGCAGATACAAACGGAATCCCTTCATCTGGAAAGTTTGGCGTTTCGTGTGGCCCGTCTGTTACGGGAGTTGAAACAATGTGCTTAATTGCGCGCACCTCCCAATGCTCCGGCACTTCGCCCAGCCATTCAATGCCGGAATCTTTCATCTTGGCGTTGGGGTTCAGCCCCTTGGTAACGGCGTGCGAGATCACCGCCTGCCGCTTTTCCGCCAGCAGCTCTACCAACCGCCGTTGCTCGGCAATCAACGCATCAATCTTCCCCGTCTCGCGGTCGAGGAAAGCGGCGATAGCTTGTTGTTCAGTAAGTGGCGCAAGTGGACATGGAATGTTTCCGAGTAGCTCTAGATTCAAACCGTCACGCAAATCACCACCCGCCATATTTCTGATGTTTTGATAGTTAGATGTCAGCCACCAAAATAGAAATCTGGCATTTTGCTCTTGAGTTGGAATAATGGCTGCCATCGACTGATTGCATGTTGACGGTATGCCCAACTGTGCAACCATCCCTTTAGTTTTACCTTGACCTGCCAGCGCCATTACAAGCGCACCTTGTGGAATCCACTTGGCACTACTATTTTGAAAAGCTTCCTCTGTAATGTATGTAGAAGGTTCGACCACAAGGCTTTGATTGACTTCACCGGAGTTTAGCCAAGGTATTGTTCCATCAGTCCAGTAATCAAGGTTTAGCTTGTCTGGAGTGCCACCAGAATATCTTGTTGAAAGCCATCGTAAACTTGCACTTTGCCAATGCCCCGGCACTTCCCCCAGCCATTCCACGCCGCTCGCCTTGTATTCGGGATAACGCGGCAAGCTCATGCGCGCACCTCGTAATTTCGTGGGTCGGGTTTCAACCCGACAGCGCCATTTTGCGACGGAGTGGCTGTCGGGTTGAAACCCGACCTACGAGTATTCGGATAACGCGGGAGGCTCATGCGTCGCCACCTTCGGGTGTGCGGGTTTTCTTGCGCTTCGGGAGTTTCTTGGCAGCATCCTGAAGCTGCTTGGCGGCCTGCTCGAAATGCGCATCCACCGGACGAGGCTGTGCGTCTTGCAGGCTGCGATAGCGGGCGTATTCCTTTTCCGCTTTTACTCTGGCGGTTTCGGCGGAGATTTTCCCCGCATGATCCAGCAGTTCGCGCCCGGATATTTTCAGGAACTCGTCGAGCTTGGTGATCCAGTTGTTCATGGTCATGGGCTTGCGTTCCAGCGCCTGCAATTCCGCGAATTCGATATAGAAGTTGACGATGCGGTTGAGCACTTGCAACTCGTCTTCGGTGAGGTAGTTTTTGGCGACGGCGACATCATCCTTGCGCACCAATCCACCCGCCCGTGTCGTCAGCAGCCCCATGTGGGGTTTGGCGGCATCGGCCCGCTCGTGGATGATCTCGGCTGCGGTATGTCCGTGCGTGGCCCAGTGCATTTTATTTTGTACGGTGGCAAAAAATTGCTGCGATGCCTCGGCATCCGGCGTGTAGTCCACACTGGTGGCATAAATATCCAGCACCTTCTGGTAGAAGCGCCGTTCCGAAGAACGAATGTCGCGAATGCGTTCCAGCAGTTCGTCGAAGTAATCTGTTTGGCCTTTGCCGGGCGGATTTTTAAGCCGCTCGTCGTCCATGGTGAAGCCCTTGACCAGATACTCGGACAAGTGCGCTGTCGCCCATTGGCGGAATTGGGTGCCGCGTATGGAACGACCTCGGTAACCAATCGCCAGCACCATGTCGAGGTTGTAGTGATTGACCAGCCTTTCCACTTCCCGCGCGGCTTCCGGGGCAACTATTCGATATTGTCGAACAGTTGCCTCCGGCTTCAATTCGCCCTCGTCGAAGATAACCTTGATATGGCGGCTGACCGTATTGACGTTGATTTGGTAGAGGTCGGCGATCTGGCGCTGGGTGAGCCATACGGTTTCGTTCTCAAGCCTGACCTGGATGCGGCTATTGCCGTCTTCCGTCTGGTAAAGGATGAATTCGTCAGGCTGCTTGGCTGGCGGTAGATTCTTTTTGCTCATGCTGATGCCTCCGTTAGGTCACGGGTTGCTTTGCGTCCGCGTTGTCGGCATCCAAGCGTATTCGCCTGCCTTACATCCCCGCTGCGCGGGGTCCCTGCTCGGTGGCTCATGCGCTTAGCCCCTCAATCATGGTCAATATCCGATCCGTGCATTGCTTCAGCTCGGCATCAATAACGGCCAGCGAACGCGGCGGCTCGAACACGTAGAAGTGGCGGTTGAACGGAATTTCGTAGCCGACTTTGGTTTTGTCATGGTCTATCCACGCATCTGGCGCATGGGGCAGCACTTCGCGCTTGAAGTAGCTTTCTACCTTCTCCGAAAGTGGCACATTCTCGGTATCGCGCAAACTGCTATCCGGTTGTGATTTTCCCTTGAGCTTGCCCTTTTCGCCCAGTACTACTTTGCCTACCGCGTCGCGCAAGGGACGCTCAACGGTGATGGTGCGATAGCCGAAGTCTTCATTCTTGAAGATACGGCTAATGGGAACTTCGGTTGTAGGTCGGGATTCATCCCGACTTTCATCTTGTCGGGCTGAAGCCCGACCTACGCTGGCTTCCCGGAAGTCGCCAAACAGGCGTGTGATCTCGGCGATGTGCTCGTCCGAGAGCTCCCTGCGTTTGCTGCCCAGGCTCTTGCGCATCTTTTGCCAGAAGGATGATGCGTCGATAAGTTGCAGCAGGCCTTTGCGGTGTTCGGGTTTGCGGTTGGAGAGTACCCAGACGTAGGTGGAGATGCCGGTGTTGTAGAACATATCGGTGGGCAGGCCAATGATGGCTTCGACCAGGTCGTTCTCCAGCACGTAACGGCGGATTTCACTTTCGCCCGAGCCTGCGCCGCCGGTGAACAGGGGCGAGCCGTTGAGCACGATGCCGAAGCGGCTACCGCCATCTTTCGCCGGGCGCATTTTGCTGATGAGGTGCAGCAGGAACAGCAGCGAGCCATCGGAAACGCGCGGCAGGCCGGGGCCGAAGCGACCGTTGAAACCTTGAGTTTCGTATTCCTTGCGGATTTCTTTTTCGACCTTTTTCCATTCCACACCGAACGGCGGGTTGGAGAGCATGTAGTCGAATTTCGTGTGCGGGTGACCGTCCTCGGAAAGCGTGTTGCCGGGAATAATGTTGGCGACATCCTGCCCCTTGATGAGCATGTCTGCCTTACAGATAGCGTAGGACTCGTCGTTGAGTTCCTGTCCATACATGGTGAGCCGCGCGTCGGGATTGTGCTCATCGAGATACTCTCCGGCGATGGAGAGCATGCCGCCGGTGCCTGCCGTTGGATCATAAATGGCGCGTACCACGCCGGGCTTGGAAAGCACATCGTCGTCTTCGATGAACAGCAAGTTGACCATCAGGCGGATGACTTCGCGCGGGGTGAAGTGTTCTCCGGCAGTCTCGTTGGAAATTTCTGCGAACTTGCGGATCAGCTCTTCGAACACCAGGCCCATCTGGCTGTTGCTGACGGCTTCCGGGTGCAGGTCGATGTTGGTGAATTTTTCTGTGACCTGATACAGCAGGCCCGCTCTCGCCAACCGGTCAATCTGGATATGAAATTCAAAGCGCTCGAAGATGTCGCGCACCTGGGGCGCGAACGCCTGAATATAGCTGTAGAGGTTCTCGCGGATGTGATCCTGATCGCCCATCAGCTTCTTCATGTCCAGCGGCGAGGTGTTGTAGAACCCCTGCTTCGCTTTGCGCAACAGGAACGGTTCCGGGTTCAGCCCGGCCGTCAGCCGTTTGGCGTTTTCGGCGAGCACCGCGGGCTTGGTAGCTTCGAGCACGCAGTCGAGGCGGCGCAACACGGTGAACGGCAGGATCACCTTGCCGTATTCGGATTGCTTGTAGTCACCACGCAGAAGATCGGCAACCGACCAGATGAAAGGCGACAGTGCTTGTTGGTTCATGTGCCTCAATCAAAATTATTAACCGGCGCATTCTGAAGGTTATAGAGCGGCGGCGCAATAAGCCGGAATGTATAGATATTCTGGCCAATCCGGCCGCTTACATGCAAAGCCGAATGTGTCAGGTCGAACTGCTTCAGTCGATCATGGATTCCGCAGGGTGACAGTCCAGGCCAAATGCCTCGGCAACTTTCCTGTGCGTTATTTTTCCGCCGATGATATTGAGTCCCTTCAGCAGCGCCGGGGATTCCTTGAGCGCCTGCTGGTATCCCTTGCTCGCCAGTTTCAGCACATAGGGCAAGGTTGCATTAGTCAACGCCAGGGTCGAGGTGAGCGGCACGCCGCCGGGCATGTTGGCCACGCCGTAGTGAATGATGCCCTCGACGATGAAAGTCGGGTTTTCGTGCGTGGTGGGATGCATCGTCTCGACGCAGCCGCCTTGGTCGATGGCGACATCCACGATCACCGCCCCCTTGTGCATCGTTTTGAGGTCTTCCCGGCGTATCAATTTGGGCGCGACGGCGCCGTGTACCAGCACCGCACCGATGACCAGATCGGCATTGGCGATCTGCTTCAGCAGCGTGTGCCGGTCCGAAAATATCAGCTGCACGTTGGCGGGCATCACATCGCTCAGATAGCGCAGCCTCTCCAGCGAGACATCGAGGAGGATGACATGGGCACCCAGCCCGGCCGCCATCTTGGCCGCGTTGACGCCGACCACACCGCCGCCGAGTATCACTACCTTGGCGGGCGGCACGCCCGGCACACCGCCGAGCAAAATGCCGCGCCCGCCATAGAGTTTCTCCAGATACTTGGCGCCTTCCTGCACCGCCATGCGCCCGGCCACTTCCGACATCGGGGTCAGCAACGGCAGCTCGCACGACGGCAGCTCAACCGTTTCATAGGCGATGCACACCGCGCCGGAAGCCATGTGCGCGCGGGTCAATTGTTCGCTGGCGGCGAAATGAAAGTAGGTGAAGATGATCTGGCCGGGCCTGATATGTTTCCATTCCGGCTCGATCGGCTCCTTCACTTTAACGATCAGGTCGGCTGATACCCAGACTGCATCGGCATCCTGTGCGATCTGCGCGCCTGCCGCCTGATATAGCGCGTCGCTGAACCCGCTGCCCAGCCCCGCGCCCGTTTCCACGATGACCGTGTGCCCCGCCGACACCAGAGCCCCCACCCCCGCCGGAACCAGCGAGACGCGGTTTTCGTTGGTCTTGATTTCTTTTGGAATGCCTATTTTCATTGGTGCCCTTTGTTATTGATGAAGTCTGGATTGTCCATTAAATCGCCCGCGAATTCATCGTTTCCATGCATCGCATAGACCCTCATCCCCAGCCCTTCTGATAAAACTACTAGCCATTCGACTAAACCATCAAAAAACGATGGCCAAGTCGCTGGTTATCCCGCCTGCGGGATAACCAGCGACTTGGATGCGGTTTCTGGCAGCCTAGTCGAATGGCTAGTAGTTCCATCAGAAGGAGGTAAGCTCTCATCCCTTAATGCAAATCAGCGGCACTACCCGCGCGACCTTGCGTGCCAGACCGGCATGGTCGGCGGCATCGACTACTTCGCTGACATCCTTGTATGCGCCCGGCGCCTCCTCGGCAACGCCGCGCATCGAGGGGCTGCGAATCAGAATGCCGTGCCCTTCCAGATCGTCGACGACGCGGCTACCGTTCCAGTTGCGCAGCGCCTGATGGCGGCTCATCGCGCGCCCCGCGCCGTGGCAGGCGGAGCCGAAGGCGCGCTGCATGCCCTGTTCCGTCCCGGCCAGAATATAGGAAGACGTTCCCATGCTGCCGCCGATCAGCACCGGCTGGCCGGCATTTTTCAATTCGTGAGGAAGATCTGGATGCCCCGGCCCAAAGGCGCGCGTGGCGCCCTTGCGATGCACGTAAAGTTTTTTCAGCCGCCCGTCCACTTTGTGTTCCTCCACCTTGCAGGTGTTGTGCGACACGTCATATAGCAGCGGCAAGCGCGCCTGCGGCAGCACTGCCGAAAACACCTGGCGCGTGAGATGGGTGAGTATCTGGCGGTTGGCCAGCGCGCAATTGATCGCCGCGCTCATCGCACCGAGATAATCCTGCCCGAGTGGCGAATCGATCGGCGCGCAGGCCAGTTCGCGGTCGGGCAGTGCTATGCCATAACCGGGAGCGGCGATCACCATGCGCTTGAGGAATTCGGTGCCGATCTGGTGGCCGAGCCCGCGCGAGCCGCAATGGATGCTGACCACGATATCGCCCGCCTTCACGCCGAACGCTGCGGCGATTTCCGGCGCATACACGTCGGTGACCCGCTGGATTTCGAGGTAGTGGTTGCCGGAGCCGAGCGTGCCCATCTCGTCGCGCTGGCGCTTCTTGGCCTGTTCGGAAACCTGCGATGGATCGGCGCCGCGCATGCAGCCGCCCTCTTCGATGCGCTCCAGATCGGCCGCCGTGCCGAAGCCGTGCTCCACCGCCCAGCGGGCGCCGCCGCGCAGCATCTTGTCCATCTCCGCGGTATCCAGCCGGATCGTGCCGGTGCTGCCCATGCCTGCGGGGATGGTGTGATACAGCGCATCCGCGAGCCGCATCTTTACCCTGTCGATATCTTCGATGCGCAGGCCGGTGTGCAGCGTGCGCACGCCGCAGGAAATATCGAAACCCACCCCGCCCGCCGACACGACACCACCCGCATCGGCGTCGAACGCCGCCACGCCGCCGATCGGAAAACCGTAACCCCAGTGGGCGTCCGGCATCGCCCAGGAGGCGTTGACGATGCCCGGCAGCATGGCCACATTGGTGACCTGCTCATATACCTTGGCATCCATCTCGCGCATCAAAATTTCACTGGCGAAAATCACGCCGGGCACACGCATTTTGCCGAATGGCTTGATGCACCATTCAAATTCGGATTTGCGTTCAAATAGCGCGAGGTCCATGGTGTTCCTTCGTTTTGTTGAGCCGACCATCAAATGGTTTGTAGGCTGGTGGTGAGCAACGCGAACCCCGGCATGTTCGATATCACCAGATGCTGGGGTTCGTGCCTCACCGCCAGCCTACGGTGTGACGGTTATTTTTATAGCATGCTAGACATCCACGATGCACTGGGCGAGCCAGCCGCCATCGGGTTGTTGTGCGACTTTCAATGCGGTATAGGTCGCGCCTTTTACTTCGACGGCAGGGCGATGGCGTGCTGTTTCCAGCGCTTCACCCCACGCCTGTGCGGTGAGATGGTTACCTTCCAGATGCACCTCGAAACGGCTGAACAGCATATTGCGCGTCGCCATCTCATAAATCAGCATGTTGAGCCAATCCACCAACAGCAACTCTGCATCGGGCGTTTCGCAGGAAAGCCGGATCATCTCTTTTGGCGCAACCGTCGCGAGGTCGGTGATCACCGCCGTCAGCGCCAAGGCCGCCTGTTCAAAAGCCTCCGCCAGCGTCGCGCCCAGACCGCGCACGCCGACATCGGCATCATGAGGAAAGTGTTCCCAGCGGGCAGTGGCGACCATACGTCAACTTCCCTTTTTCGTAAAAACCGGCTTGATTGTGCCCCCATTTATCCTGCCCGGCAAACGCTCATCTGCCCCCACCATGCTAAAGTGGGACGATTGCAAAACTGACCCAGCTTACATGCAACGCATGAAGGGCTGTAACACATGAAGCAAGCTCTGCCCATGATGCCTGTACCACCCTCACCGGACCTGTTGCGCCAACGGCAACTGGTAGATGCGCTGCGCGTGCGCGGCTATTTTCCGCACCGCTCCGGGGTAGAGGAAACGCACATCTCCTGGGTGCTGCTGACCGGGTGCGATGCCTACAAGATCAAGAAGGCGGTTGATCTCGGCTTCCTCGATTTTTCCACGCTCGAGGCGCGCCATTTCTATTGCACCGAAGAGCTGCGCCTCAACCGCCGCCTCGCCCCAGACATTTATCTCGATGTCGTTGCGATCGGCGGCAGCCCGGAACAGCCGGTGCTGGGCAGCGAACCCGCCATCGAGTATGCGGTGCATATGCGCCGCTTCCCACGCTCTGCAATGATGGATCGCCTGCTGGCAGATGGCCACATCACCACGGCGCATATCGACAAACTGGCCGCCACCATCGCGCGCTTCCACGCCGCACTGCCGCCCGCTGCGGCGGATTCGCCCTTCGGCTCGGCGGCGGCGATACAGGAGGCGGTGCTGGAGAATTTCGCGCAATCGTCTCCGCTGCTCTCCGCATCCGCCGACCTGGCGATGCTGGAGAAAGTGCGCCAGGCGAGCATGCTCGAGTTCGCCGCCTGCGAGCCGCTGTTCCGGCAGCGCAAGGCGGCGGGCTGCGTGCGCGAATGCCACGGCGACCTGCATCTCGGCAACATCGTGCTGCTCGACGATACGCCCGTGCCTTTCGACGGCATCGAGTTCAGCGCGACGCTGCGCTGGATCGACATGATCAGCGAGATCGCTTTCACGGTGATGGACCTGATGCAGCGCGGCCAGCCACAGTTGGCATGGCGTTTTCTCAACGCCTATCTGGAAGGCAGCGGCGATTATTCCGGAGTAGGCGTGTTGCGCTTCTATCTGGCCTACCGCGCGATGGTGCGCGCCAAGGTCGCCGCGATCCGCGCCAATCAGGAAGACCCGGCGCAGGCGCAACGGGAACTGAAGGACTGCCGCAGCTATCTCGCGCTCGCCCGCGACTGCCTGACGCGCCGCCGCCCCGCGCTGATCATCACGCATGGGCTGCCCGGCTGCGGCAAGAGCACCTTCGCGCAAATTGCGCTGGAGCGCCTGGGCGCGATCCGCGTCCGCTCGGATGTCGAGCGCAAGCGGCTGTTCGGTCTGACTGCTCTGGCGGACAGCCGCTCGCAAACCGGCGGCGGCATCTACGGCGAGGAGGCCACGCGCCGCACCTATGCGCGCCTGCATGAGCTGGCGCGCGGCCTGCTCGCCGCAGGGTTTCCCGTCATCGTCGATGCCGCATTCCTGCGCCATGCCGAGCGCGAAAGTTTTCGTGCGCTTGCCCGGGAAATAGGCGCACCCTTCGTCATTGCCAGTTTGCGAACGGACGAGGCGGTGCTGGCGCAACGGCTGGCGCAACGAAGTAGTCGCGGAAACGATGCGTCCGAAGCCGATGCTGCGGTGTTGCGCACCTTGCAGGCCGCACAGGAACCGCTACAGGATGAGGAACTCGCCGCCGCCGTGCCTTTCACCAACAACGGCGATATCGATGCGCTGAGAGCTGCTGATGAGGCTTGGAGATTACTCGAGGCGCGACTGGCCTGAGGGCGTAAATTGCTTTACAACACCACCGGGCGATCCGGCATTTCATTGGGTTTGCCGCCGCGCGCCGGAAAATGACGCGCCAGATGTTCGCCCACGGCGTGTATCCCGGCCAGCACGCCTGCTTCGAACTGCCCGTTGCGAAACGCCGCTTCCATCTCGCGGCAAATCGCTTCCCAGGTTTCCGTGCCGAGCTTCACATGGATGCCGCGGTCGGCGACGATCTCCACATCGCGATCTGCCAGCAGCAAATAAACCAATACGCCGTTGTTGTGTTCGGTATCCCATACACGCAACCGGGAGAACACTTCGATGGCGCGTTCCTGTGCCGTCTGTCCCGCCAGCAGCGGTGCCAATTCCAATGTGGCTTCGACCGCGAAACGGATTTGCCCGGCGTGTCGCGCTTCGGTTTCACGGATGGCGCGTTCGATCGCATCCAGCGTATGCGGTGGAAAGGCGCGGCGCACCGCCGCACGGCCACTGGATAAATGTTGCATGATGCGTTTTAAATTCATCTCACCAGCTCCCCGATGCTCCGCCGCCACCAAATCCGCCGCCCCCGCCGCTGAAGCCTCCTCCACCGCCAAAGCCGCCCCCACTGGTTCCACCAAATCCGCCGCCGCCATGACCGCCGAAACCGCGCCCCGCGCCGCCCAGCAGCACAAACACGAACGCCATCAGCCCGACCAGCAGCGCAACCAGCAGCGGTGCAACCGTCAGCCAGGCCAGCACCCCCAGCCCTCCACCCATCAGCATCGCGGCGGGAAAACGCCCGAGCAGCGCGCGCAACATGCCGCCCGCCACTACCACCAGCCCGAAGGCGATGAACAGCAGCGACTCGATGTTATATGTGCCGCTTGCGGCGGCACGCTTCGGCGGCGGCAGAGGTTCGCCGTCGATCACCTGCATTATTGCCGCTGTGCCGGCATCGATCCCCGCATAAAACTCGCCACGCTTGAAAGAGGGCGTGATGATTTCGGCGATGATGCGTTTTGCCGTGGCATCGTTCAGCGCGCCTTCCAGGCCGTAACCTACCTCGATGCGTAGTGCGCGGTCATCTTTGGCGACCAGCAGCAATGCGCCGTCATCCACGCCCTTGCGCCCAAGTTTCCACGCCTCGACGACGCGCATGGCGAACTGTTCGATGGTTTCCGGTTGGGTGGTTGGAATAATCAGCACGGCAAGCTGCGCGCCTTTCTTCGTTTCAAATGCGGCAAGGCGGGCTTCGAGTGCTTGCGTTTGCCCCGCATCCAGCGTCGCGGTGAGATCGGTGACGCGCTGGGTGAGCGGCGGCACGGCAACATCTGCCTGCGCCACGCCGGTGAGCAGCAGCGCAAGCAGGACGGCCCATGTTGTCTTCATTTATTTCGCCGGTACGGCAGCGCCAAGTATGACCGGACGGTCACGCTGCATAACGGTGAATTTCCACTTCTACCCGGCGCTGCACTGTACCATCGGCATCGGCATAAACCCGACGTGCAATGGGTTCGCTCAGGTAGTACTCGCCACAGTTGTCACAGATTTCGGCAGGAACATCACGGATGACCACTACCGTTTTGTCACGTTGCAAAGTAACGGTGGTAGTGCCAGGTCGTGTCTGTCCGGTTTTGCAGATTACGCATCTCATCACGCTCTCCTTCTCTTGAATGACTCATCCCAAATCGCGGAATCCGGCAGGTAGATTGTAACCAGATGGCATCTTCCCGTTGCCAGTTCGCGCGCAACAACCGCATGAACAGGCTGGCTTCCATAAAAACCCAACAGTAAAGCACTGGGGAAAGGCTGGTCATCCGGATAATCGGCTATAACCTCCCCTTCGGCAACAATCTGTGCCACTGCATCCGGGTTGATCCCACGCTGAAACATGCGCTCGAAAGCATGACGCGAAAAGTGCAGAGTTTCACAATCCATGTTTTATCGCTTTCCGGTCAGGCTGCATTTATTTCGCCGGTGCGGCAGCCTTGGGTGCGGCAAAATCCACTGTCGGCGGGCGGGAAATTTCCTTCTCGTTTTCCACCGTGAAGTTTGGCTTGACGCTATAGCCGAACAGCATTGCGGTCAGGTTGCTCGGGAAGGAGCGCACTGTGACGTTGTATTCCTGCACCGCCTTGATGTAGCGGTTGCGCGCCACGGTGATGCGGTTTTCCGTGCCTTCCAGTTGCGCCTGCAAGTCGCGGAAATTCGCGTCGGATTTCAATTGCGGGTAATTCTCCGATACCACCAGCAAGCGGCTTAATGCCGAAGTCAGTTGGCCTTGTGCGGCCTGGAATTTGGCGAAGGCCTGTGCGTCGTTGATCAGTTCGGGCGTGGCCTGGATGCTGCCGACCCTGGCGCGCGCCTCGGTGACACCCAGCAGCACGGCCTGTTCCTGCGCGGCATAACCCTTGACCGTATTGACCAGATTGGGGATCAGGTCGGCACGCCGCTGGTACTGGTTC
Source organism: Gallionella sp. (assembly GCA_028714895.1). Lineage (GTDB taxonomy): Bacteria > Pseudomonadota > Gammaproteobacteria > Burkholderiales > Gallionellaceae > Gallionella. The sequence goes on from JAQTLM010000004.1 coordinate 32,599, forward strand.
AGCACCTCAGCCCAACTCGCCTTGATTTGTTCATCGGTAGTCTGGAAGGTGTTGTAGCCGCAACCGCTCAACATCAACGTCAGTAAAGCAATCCATAAGGTACGCATCGTTGGTTCCTCCGGGTTGGATGTCAAAAAACACACGTAAACTATAGCACTAAACCGCCTGCCCGGCGGCATAGCCGGAAGCCCACGCCCATTGGAAGTTATAGCCGCCGAGTTGCCCCGTCACGTCCACCACTTCGCCGATGAAATACAGGCCGGGTACGTCGTTGCATTCCATGGTTTTCGACGACAGCGCGCGCGTATCGATTCCGCCACATGTCACTTCCGCCTTGGTGTAGCCCAAGGTGCCGGATGGGGTGATCTGCCAGTCGTGCAGAAGTACGGCGATTTGCTTGCGCTGCTTGTCGTTGTATTGGTTGAGCGGCTTGTTCTCGATGTGCTGATGCTCGGCCAACTGCGCGCACCACGCTTCGGCGAAGCTCTTGGGGAACCATTGCGTCAGGAAATTACTGAGCAATTTTTTGCTGCTCTTTTGTTCATCCAGCAGGGTCGCCATATCGCAATCCGGCAACAGGTTGATATGCAACGGTTCGCCATGCTGCCAGTAGGAGGAGATTTGCAATATCGCCGGGCCGCTCAGGCCGCGATGGGTAACCAGCATGTTTTCGCGGAACGACTGCTTGCCAAAACTCACCGTAACATCGAGCGAAACGCCGGTCAGGTCGGCATAAGGTTTCCAGTCATCCGGCGCAAAACTCAGCGGCACCAAGCCAGGCTTGAGTTTAGCGATGGGGATGCTGAACTGCTCGGCGACGTGGTAGCCAAACGGAGTAGCGCCGGTATTGGGGATGGACAAGCCGCCGGTCGCGATCACCAGCGATACAGCCTCGAATTCACCGCGCGAGGTGCTGACATAAAATTTGGCTTTCTTGCCCCCGCCAACATCCAAGGGGTAAGGGGTATGTTTGATTTCTTCGATCTCACAGGTCATGAAGCGCTTCACGCCCGCCGCATCGCATTCACCGCGCAGCATCGCGACAATCACTTCCGCTTCGTCGTCGCAGAACAATTGCCCGAGCGTCTTTTCGTGATAACCGATGTTGTGCTTTTGCAGCAGCGCAATAAAATCCTGCGGCGTGTAACGCGCCAGTGCCGAACGGCAAAAATCCGGATTGGCGGAAATGAAGTTTTCCGGCTTGGTACTGAGATTGGTAAAGTTGCAATGCCCGCCACCGGAGATGCGGATCTTTTCCGCAAGCTTCTTGGCATGGTCAAGCAACACCACGGAACGCCCGCGTTGTCCCGCTTGCAGGGCACACATCAGTCCGGCTGCACCTGATCCGATAATAATCACATCTGTTTTCATATTTGTTCCGTAATGCCCAGAGCGGGCGTTTATTCAGTTAATCATTGGAAAAGCCATTGTCCGCATAACCAGCGACTTGGCTGGCGTTAACCAATGACTTGGTTGGCGTAGCTTGCCAACTTAGTCAGATGGCTATGCAAAGCCTTTTGGCAGCCTAGCCGATAGCTATAACCAATGACTTGCCCAGCGTCTTGTGCTGGGTTAGCCAGATGGCTAGTAGTCATATCAGTAGTTACATCAGGCTGCACGGATTAACGCGGGCAAGCCGCTGGAGGGGGCGATTATCCCATGCACCGACAAGGTGCACAGCGAAAAACCGATAACGATTGTCATTATTTACACAAAGATCAATAAAATCTCCAGAAATAAGAGATCAAGGTAAGCTGGTTGGGGCAAGGCAGCCCATTCAACTCGCGATACCCCCACCTCGGGCACTTTTTGAATGAATGTGGCATGCTTAAACCAAATCGGCCGCCTTGAACAACCCGCGCAATTCCATGATAATGCCCGCCCTTTACCGAACAGGTAATTCCACGCTTAATTTCCGGGTGCTCCAAATGAAAAAACCGATCAATGAGAGTATGGCGTCAAAGAATTTCGCCTCTTCCTGCCGCCGCATGGCACTGGTGCTGCTGTGCCCTTTGGCAATCGCAGGCTGTGACGCCCCGTCCGCTCTCAAGCCATTTGTATTTGACATGACGCGCCTCAATCAGGACGGCAGCGTGAATGACGGCAAGGACTACGTCAAACAACCATGGACATGTGTGCTGGACAACCAGTCAGGCTTGATCTGGGAAGTAAAAAAATCCGAACCCGGCTTGCACAACATCAATAATACCTACAGCTGGTACGACCCGAATCAGGATAGCAATGGCGGCTTTGCAGGCAAAGCCAATGGCGGGACATGCACTGGCAGCAATTGCGACACCGAGTCTTACATCCATGCGGTTAACGCAGAAAAACTTTGCGGCTTAACCGATTGGTACTTGCCAAGCCGTTTTGAGTTAAATACCATCGTAGACACCAGCGTTGCCCTCCCCGGACCTACACTTCCCAAAGCGTTTTTCCCGGAATCCCTGGCCGGAAAATACTGGACTGATACGACGTTCAAAACCCGCCGTGCCGGCGCTTGGGCATGGCGCTTCGATCAGGGGAGTGATTACGTCGTGGAGAAAAGCGACACGCTTAATGTCAGGTTAGCTCGCCCCGCCCCGAAAAAACCCGGTGAGCAAGCAAAACAACCTTCAACCAAGTAAATTACCTGCTGGCCGCCAGTTCGCTACGCCATAGTGTTTGCCGTGGTTGTATCGGGCTGTGCGGCCAAGCCGACTCATTCCGGCAACCATTATGGAATGGCGGTTTTATCTTGATTATCTGAGAGACAAAATAAACTGCACCAGAGTTTTGATATCGTCATCGCTGAGTCTCGCATACGCCGGCATGGCGACTTCGCCCCAAACGCCGCCTTTGCTGCCATTTTTTATTACCCCGGCCAGCCTGGCTTGCGCACCGGCATTGCCACTGTATTTCCTGCCAATTTCCCTCAGCGAGGGACCAAAAAGCGACCTATCCATACTATGGCAATTGAAGCAGCTTTTTTTCTTGGCTAACGCTTTAAACGCTGCGGCATCCACCGCCGCATCCGCCTGCCCGGCAAACATCAACGCCGTTGCAACTGCCGCGATGCCAACCCACTGTGACTTCATACCCCCCCCTGAAAATAATCTTGATAATTTCTGCGACAATATTTTGCCGGTCTGGTTCCGGCATAACGATATTGGCTACCAAACCAGAATATAAGCCGATAGCTGCCCTCTTCATATCGAAAATTCGCGGCAAATTCTACAAGGCACGCTACACCATCGTGCTACGCTATCGCTCAATTTTTCCGATCATTAAAACACAAAAGTAGGGGCACGGCGCGCCGTGCCCCTACCCACAAGCATTCGAACATAGTTGCTTGAAAGAATATGAACTGGAGCCTCAAAAATTGGCGCAGGCGGTATATTTTGCAGCATGCAATGTTGCCAGAGGAGGCATGGCGTGCCGCCGTTTCCGGGCTGCCCGTCTTGCGCGGGCTATCGAAAGAAGAAATGGAGCGCCTGCGCGAACTTGCAACTTTGCTCCTGAATGAAAAGCAGGTGGTTGCAGCTGGCGGGTTTTCCCTGGACGACAACACGCGGATCAAAATTGCCGCCCAAGCTTGCCTGCCGATTCTTAATCTCGGGCTGGATTATTATGCTGGCTGGGTGTCGGTGATCGTCTATCCCGGCGAATTCATGCCGGAACACGAATTCATGGATGAAGCCGGAGTGGTGCATGTTGTCCATGGCCCAGTGATGGGAGAATCCTGGGAGCGCGGGCCGGTAATCCTGTCCGGCGCCGACGCCGTGCGCTGCGGCGGGCACGATAGCACCAACGTGGTGATCCACGAATTTGCCCACAAACTGGACATACTGAACGGTGCGATGAACGGTTTTCCGCCGTTGCATCGGGAGATGTCCTCCGAACGGTGGGCGCAATCCTTTACCGCAGCCTTCGCCGACTTCTGCGCCAAGGTGGAAATGGGGATTGAAATGGTGCTTGACCCCTATGGAGCCGAAAGCCCAGCCGAATTTTTCGCCGTAACGAGCGAGGCATTTTTCGAAACGCCCCGTACCCTGCAACAGGAATATCCGGACGTGTACCGGCAACTGGCTGCTTTTTACCGCCAGGATCCGGCTAGGAGAGCCGCCGAAATAGGTTTCGGCAAAACCGGTCTGCATTTGATGCCTCCCCGCTAATCCGCTATAATGCGCACCAATTCAAAGCGGGATGGACACACGGTCCGTCCCGCTTCTTTATGTAAACTGTTTTGGGAGTATTCCGGTGCCGCAAACGAACCCTGCCATTCTTGTGCTTGCCGATGGCACGGTATTTCGGGGCATTGCCATCGGTGCTTCCGGCAGCAGCATCGGTGAGGTGGTGTTCAATACCTCGATGACCGGCTATCAGGAAATCCTCACCGACCCTTCCTACTGTAAGCAGATCGTCACGCTGACTTGCCCGCATATCGGCAACGTCGGCATGAACACCGAAGACGTGGAGTCGCGCCAAGTGTTCGCCAGCGGCTTGGTGATCCGCGATTTGTCGCTGACGGTGAGCAACTTCCGCAGCACGCAATCGCTGCCGGATTATCTCAAGGCCAACAATGTGGTGGCGATCGCCGGAGTCGATACGCGCAAACTGACGCGCATTTTGCGCGAAAAGGGTGCGCAGAACGGCTGCATCGCCACTGGCACGGACGAGGCAGCGGCACTCGCGGCGGCGCGCAGTTTCGCCGGATTGGCCGGAATGGACTTGGCCAAGGAAGTAAGCTGCGCCGAACCCTACTCGTGGACGCAGCGCGAATGGGAGTTGGGCGTGGGCTATCCCGAGGTGACGCATTCCAAATTTCATGTGGTGGCTTACGACTTCGGCGTAAAGCGCAACATCCTGCGCAAGCTGGCCGAGCGCGGCTGCCGCATCACCGTGGTGCCGGCGAAGACCCCGGCGGCAGCGACACTGGCGCTGGAACCGGACGGCGTGTTGCTATCCAACGGCCCCGGCGATCCCGAACCTTGCGATTACGCGATTGCTGCGACGCGCGAATTCATCGATGCGGGCGTGCCGCTGTTCGGCATCTGTCTGGGTCATCAGTTGATGGGCCTGGCGGTAGGTGCGAAAACTGTAAAGATGAAGTTCGGCCATCGCGGCGCGAACCACCCGGTGCAGGATATGCAGAACAAACGGGTGATGATCACCAGCCAGAACCACGGCTTTGCGGTGGATGCGGCGACGCTGCCGGCAAATGCGCGTGTGACGCATGTCTCGCTGTTCGACGGGACCTTGCAGGGTTTTGAGCTGACCGACAAACCGGCGTTCTGCTTCCAGGGACATCCCGAGGCGAGCCCGGGGCCGCATGATGTGGATTATTTGTTCAACAAGTTTATCAAGATGATGGAAAGATAAAAATCAGCCACGGATTAACACGGATGAAACACAGATAAAAGCATGAAAAACCTAATCCGTGAAAATCCGTGTTCATCAGTGGCTAATTTATACATGTTAAAAAATGCCAAAACGCAGTGACATAAAAAGTATCCTCATCATCGGCGCCGGCCCCATCGTCATCGGGCAGGCGTGCGAGTTCGACTATTCCGGCGCGCAGGCCTGCAAGGCGCTGCGCGAAGAGGGTTATCGCGTCATTCTGGTAAACTCGAATCCGGCCACGATCATGACCGATCCGGATATGGCGGATGCGACTTACATCGAACCGATCACCTGGAAGATGGTGGCAAAGATCATCGCCAGGGAAAAGCCGGATGCAATCCTGCCGACCATGGGCGGACAGACCGCATTGAATTGCGCGCTGGATCTGGCCAAGCACGGCGTGCTGGAAAAATATAACGTGGAGATGATCGGCGCGTCGCGCGAAGCGATCGACAAAGCCGAAGACCGCGAAAAGTTCAAGCAGGCGATGACCAGGATCGGCTTGGCTTCGGCGCGTTCCGCGATTGCGCACAGCATGGAGGAGGCGTTGCAGGTGCAGCAGGTGATGGGCTTCCCGACCGTCATCCGCCCATCCTTCACGATGGGCGGTTCCGGCGGCGGCATCGCCTACAACCGCGAAGAATTTATCGAGATATGCGAACGCGGGCTGGAAGCCTCGCCGACGCGCGAGCTGCTGATCGAGGAATCGCTGCTCGGCTGGAAAGAATTCGAGATGGAAGTGGTGCGTGACCGCAATGACAATTGCATCATCATCTGCTCGATTGAAAACCTCGATCCGATGGGCGTGCATACCGGCGACTCGATCACCGTCGCGCCGGCGCAGACGCTGACCGACAAGGAATATCAGATCATGCGCAACGCTTCCATCGCGGTGCTGCGCGAAATCGGTGTGGATACCGGTGGCTCCAACGTGCAGTTCGCCATCAACCCGGATGATGGACGCATGGTGGTGATCGAGATGAATCCGCGTGTGTCGCGCTCTTCCGCGCTGGCTTCCAAGGCGACCGGCTTCCCGATTGCCAAGGTGGCGGCCAAGTTGGCGGTGGGCTACACGCTCGACGAGCTGAAGAACGACATCACCGGCGGCGCGACGCCTGCCTCGTTCGAGCCGAGCATCGACTATGTGGTCACCAAGATCCCGCGTTTCGCCTTCGAGAAATTCCCGCAGGCCAACGACCGTCTGACCACCCAGATGAAATCGGTGGGCGAGGTAATGGCGATCGGACGCACCTTCCAGGAATCGTTCCAGAAGGCGCTGCGCGGCCTGGAGGTCGGCGTGAACGGGCTGGATCAGAAATACAACGACCGCGAAGCAATCTGTGCCGAACTTGGCAGCCCGGGGCCGGAGCGCATCTGGGCGGTGTCCGATGCCTTCGGCTTCGGCATGAGCGTGGATGAGGTATTTTCGCTGAGCAAGATCGACCCGTGGTTCCTGGTGCAGATCGAAGACCTGATCCGACAGGAAAAAACACTGGCTGACCGCACCCTGGAAAGCCTGAGCGCGGACGAGCTGCGCACGCTGAAACGCAACGGTTTTGCCGATGCGCGCCTGGCGGTTTTGCTGGATACCGATGAGGCTGCGTTGCGCGCCTACCGCCATGCGCTCGGCGTGCGCCCGGTATTCAAGCGCGTGGATACCTGCGCCGCCGAATTCGCCACCAACACCGCCTACATGTATTCCACTTACGAGGAAGAGTGCGAATCGCAGCCGACCGGCAACAAGAAGATCATGGTGCTGGGCGGCGGGCCGAACCGCATCGGCCAGGGCATCGAGTTCGACTATTGCTGCGTGCATGCCGCGCTGGCGATGCGCGAGGATGGTTACGAGACCATCATGGTCAACTGCAATCCGGAAACTGTCTCCACCGACTACGACACTTCCGACCGCCTGTATTTCGAACCGCTGACGCTGGAAGATGTGCTGGAAATCGTGGCGGTGGAAAAACCCATCGGCGTGATCGTGCAATACGGCGGCCAGACACCGCTCAAGCTGGCGCACGGCCTGGAAAAGAACGGCGTGCCGATCATCGGCACCACGCCGGACATGATCGACTGCGCGGAAGACCGCGCGCGCTTCCAGACCATGCTGCGCAAGCTGAATCTGAAACAGCCGCCCAACCGCACCGCAAGCAATGTGGCCGATGCGGTCGCGGGTGCAGAGGAAATCGGCTACCCGCTGGTGATGCGTCCTTCCAATGTGCTGGGCGGTCGCGCGATGGAGATCATCCATGCGCAGCCCGATCTCGAACGCTACATGCGCGCTGCCGAGGAGATGTCCAAGACCTATCCCGAGCGCATGCCCATCCTGCTCGACCGCTTCCTCAACGACGCGATCGAGGTGGATGTGGATGCGGTGTCCGACGGCAAGCAGGTCATCATTGGCGGCATAATGGAACATATCGAGCAGGCCGGCGTGCACTCCGGCGACTCGGCCTGTTCGTTGCCGCCGTTCAGCCTTTCGAAAGAAATGCAGGACGAATTGCGCCGCCAGACCGTGGCAATGGCCAATGAGCTCAACGTGGTCGGGCTGATGAACGTGCAGTTCGCCATCCAGGCCGGTACCGTATATGTGCTGGAAGTGAACCCGCGCGCATCGCGCACCGTGCCGTTCGTTTCCAAGGCGACCGGTGTGCCGCTGGCGAAAATCGCGGCGCGCTGCATGGCCGGGCAGACACTGGCACAGCAGGGCGTAACCAAGGAGGTCATCCCGCCGTATTACTCGGTGAAGGAAGCCGTGTTCCCGTTCATCAAGTTCCCCGGCGTGGACACCATCCTCGGCCCCGAGATGAAATCCACCGGCGAAGTGATGGGTGTCGGCGAAACTTTCGCCGAGGCGTTTGTAAAATCGCAGCTGGCTGCCAGCGTGAAGCTGCCGAAAGACGGCAAAATATTTATCAGCGTGCGCGGGGCGGATAAACCCGGCGTGGTGGAAATCGCCCGCTCGCTGACACAATTGGGTTTCACCATCCTGGCAACACGCGGCACGGTTGCGGTCATCAGGGATGCCGGCGTTGCAGTGACGGTAGTGAACAAGGTGGCGGAAGGTCGCCCGCACATCGTGGACATGATCAAGAATGGCGAGGTCAGCCTGATCATCAACACGGTGGATAGCAAACCGAGCGTGATGCGTGATTCGTATTCCATCCGCCATGCTGCATTGCAGGGACGGATAACTTACTACACCACGCTGGCCGGCGCGCGCGCCGCCTGCGCCGGAATGCAGCATTTGGCCGAGTTGCAGGTATATGACCTGCAGACGCTGCACCAGCGTCTGCTTTAACGAAACTTAAGGAAGTATTGGTATGAGTAAAATTCCATTGACTATCGTCGGCGCGGAGTTGCTGCGCCAGGAGCTGCATCACCTCAAGACAGTAGAACGTCCGGCGGTGATTAGCGCCATCTCCGAAGCGCGCGCGCAAGGCGACTTGTCCGAAAATGCCGAATACGATGCCGCCAAAGAACGTCAATCGTTTGTCGAAGGACGCATCGTCGAGGTGGAAGGCAAGCTGGGCAGCGCACAGATCATCGATCCCAAGACGCTCAATGCGGATGGTCGCTGCGTGTTCGGTTCGACCGTGGTACTGGAAGACACCAACAATGGCGACGTCGTCACCTATCAAATCGTCGGCGATGACGAGGCAAATATCAGGGAACGCAAGATTTCCATCAGCTCGCCGATTGCGCGCGCGCTGATCGGCAAATACAGCGGCGATATCGCCGAAGTGCAGGCTCCCGGGGGAGTGCGGGAATATGAAGTTGTTAACGTGCAGTATATTTGAACGGGGTGGGTAGGAAGTGGTTTTTTCACTTACCACTTTCCCTTCTTTACTCGCGATTACCCAATTGCTTCTTGGACAGCGGTTTTTTGCCCTTGTGGCGCGGCATTTTCTTGATTTCGATCTTGTGCGCCTCCGGGTTGGGTTGATAGACCACCAGAATCTTGCCTATATGTTGCACTGGTGCAGCGTTTAATTGGGTGCATATCTCCGTCAGAATGGCTTCACGTTGCGGCCGTTCCGCCATAACCCGGATTTTGATGAGTTCATGAATTTTCAGGCTCGACGCGATTTCCTTTAATACCGATTCGGTCAAGCCCGCATTGCCTATCATCACCGTTGGACTTAAGGCGTGGGCGCGGCCCTTAAGGGCAAGGCGTTCAGATACGGTAAGAGATAACATAATGGCCTTTTTTGTATAAGGCACGAATTCTAAACGATGAAGCCCTCCAAAACCAGCAAACAATGGATGCGTGAGCATATCAACGACCCTTTTGTGCAACTCGCGCAAAAGGAAGGCTACCGCTCGCGCGCCGCCTACAAGCTGCTGGAAATCGATGCCAAGGACCGTCTGCTCAAGCCTGGCACGGTGGTGGTAGATTTGGGCGCGACCCCGGGCGGCTGGTCTCAGGTTGCCGCAGGCAAGATCGGGCGCAACGGAAAGGTAATCGCGCTGGATCTGCTGCCGCTCAATCCGCTGGCCGGGGTGGAGTTTATTCAGGGTGATTTCCGTGACAATACCGTATTGAAGCAGTTGGAAGACTTACTACAAGGCAAACCAGCCGACCTTGTAATTTCCGACATGGCCCCCAATATCTGCGGCGTAGCGTCAGCTGATCAAGCGCGCGCCATGCATCTTGCGGAACTGGCAATGGAATTTGCGCTCGAACATCTGAAACCGTCAGGTAGTTTCCTCGTCAAAGTCTTCCAAGGCGAGGGGTTTGAGGATTTTTACAAGCTGATGCGCAGCCGTTTCGCCAAAGTGACTACGCGCAAGCCCAAGGCATCGCGCGACCGGAGCAGCGAGTTATATTTATTGGCCACCGGAAAGCTGTAGGGTGTGGTGGGCTGCGCCCACCATGTCGGGCGCAGCCCGATCTACATTTGGTTCCGGTTCGTCCGGCTTGGAATGCTCCTTGAGTAATCAAGCAATACATAGTCTAATGAACAACCTCGGCAGTCGTTGTGTATGCCGCTTAAGGAGCTATTTTGAATAACATGTTTAAAAGTATTGCAATTTGGTTGGTCGTCGCCTTGGTGCTGATGACCGTTTTCAACCAATTCAACACCCGCCAGCAACAAGCCCCACAGGCGCAACTCGACTATTCGCAATTTCTCGAGGAAGTGAAGCAGGGGCATATCACCAAAGTGACCATTGAGGGGCGCACACTGAAGGCGACGACTGTCGATGGCAAGCACATCACCAGCTATGCGCCGAGCGACTTGTGGATGGTCTCCGACCTGCTCAAGAATGGCGTGAAAATCGAAGCCAAGCCGGAAGAGGAACCCTCCTTCCTGATGAATATTTTTGTTTCTTGGTTCCCGATGATCTTGCTGATCGGTGTATGGATATTCTTCATGCGCCAGATGCAGGGTGGCGGCAAGGGTGGCGCATTCTCGTTCGGCAAGTCACGTGCGCGTATGCTGGATGAAAACAAGGAGCGTTTCACGTTTGCCGATGTAGCGGGTTGCGATGAGGCCAAGGAGGAAGTATCCGAACTGGTGGACTTTCTACGCGACCCGTCCAAATTCCAGAACCTCGGCGGGCGCATCCCGCGCGGCGTGCTGCTGGTGGGCAGCCCCGGCACCGGCAAGACCTTGCTGGCGAAAGCGATCGCCGGCGAAGCAAAGGTGCCGTTCTTTTCGATCTCCGGTTCCGACTTTGTGGAAATGTTTGTCGGTGTCGGCGCGGCGCGCGTGCGCGACATGTTCGAACAAGCCAAAAAACACTCGCCATGCATCGTGTTCATCGATGAAATCGATGCGGTCGGCCGTCAGCGCGGCGCCGGACTCGGCGGCGGCAACGACGAACGCGAGCAGACCCTGAATGCGCTGCTGGTGGAAATGGACGGTTTCGAGGGCGCCAGCGGCGTGATCGTGATCGCCGCGACCAACCGCCCCGACGTGCTCGATCCGGCGCTGCTGCGCCCGGGGCGCTTCGACCGCCAAGTCGTGGTGCCGCTACCGGATATTCGCGGCCGCGAACAAATCCTGATGGTGCATATGCGCAAGGTACCGGTGTCTTCCGATGTGAAGGCCGACATCCTGGCGCGCGGCACGCCTGGCATGTCCGGCGCGGACCTGGCGAATCTGGTCAATGAGGCGGCCTTGTTTGCGGCACGGCGCGGCAAGCGTTTCGTCGATATGGATGATTTTGAGGCGGCCAAAGACAAGATCATGATGGGCGCGGAACGCCGCTCCATGGTGATGCCTGAGGAAGAGCGGCGCAACACCGCCTATCACGAGTCCGGGCATGCGTTGGTGGCCAAGCTGCTGCCGAAGACCGACCCGGTGCACAAGGTGACCATCATCCCGCGCGGACGCGCGCTGGGCCTGACCATGCAACTGCCCGCGGAAGACCGCTATAGCATGGACAAGGTGCGTATCCTTGATACTATCGCAGTGCTGTTCGGCGGACGTATCGCCGAAGAGATTTTCATGCACCAGATGACCACCGGCGCTTCCAACGATTTCGAGCGCGCCACCGATATGGCGCGGCGCATGGTGACCCAGTGGGGCATGTCTGATGCGCTTGGGACTATGGTGTATGGCGAAAACGAGGGCGAGGTATTTCTGGGACGTTCGGTCACCACCCATAAGAATATTTCCGAGGCAACCATGCAGCAGGTAGACGCGGAGATTCGCCGCATCATCGACCAGCAGTATGCGCTGGCGCGCCGCCTGATCGAGGAAAATCGCGACAAGATCGAGGCCATGGCCAAGGCCCTGCTGGAATGGGAAACCCTTGATGCCGACCAGCTCGACGACATCATGGCAGGCAATCCGCCGCGCCCGCCCAAGCCAAGCCAAAGCACTCAGGCACCGCAACCGCCGCAAGATTCTGCGCCGACTGCGCCTGCTACCACGCCTACGCAACCAGCGCAGGAAACCTGAATCAGGATTGAGGATCGGGGATCGAGGAGTGAGTAACAGCGCTGTCCGATCCTCGATCCTCGATCCTCGCTCCTCGCTCCTCGCTCCTGAATGTTTTTACACTGCGGTCAATTCCAATTCGATCTCTCCCGCCCGTTGGTAATGGGCATCGTCAATGTCACGCCTGATTCATTCTCCGATGGCGGGCAGCATTTTCAACACGATGCGGCACTGGCACATGCGCAGCACCTCATCGCCGAAGGCGCAGACATAATCGACATCGGTGGCGAGTCCACGCGTCCGGGCGCGCGGCCGGTCAGCGTGCAGGAAGAACTGGATCGCGTGCTGCCGATTATCGAAGGCCTGCGCGGCGCGCCGGCGCCCATTTCAGTCGACACTTGCAAGTCGCAGGTAATGCAGGCGGCGATCGCCGCCGGTGCGCAGATGGTCAACGACATTAACGCGTTGCAGGATGCTGCCGCGATGAAGGCAGCCGCTGCCGGCAATGTCGCGGTATGCCTGATGCACAAGCAGGGCAATCCGCAAACCATGCAGACGCAACCCCAATATCAGAATGTCATTGCCGAGATAGGCGAGTTTCTGCGCGAACGCATCGCTGCGGCGGAGGCTGCCGGAATCGGGCGCGAACGCATCGTGATCGACCCGGGCTTTGGTTTTGGCAAGGCGCTGGCGCATAATCTCGACCTGCTGCGCCATCTGGACAAGCTGTGCGAACTGGGTGTGCCGGTACTGGCGGGACTGTCGCGCAAATCGATGCTCGGCGTACTGACCGGGCGCGAGGCGGGAGACCGCGTAATGGCGAGTGTGGCAGCGGCCCTGATCGCGGTGCAGCGCGGCGCATCCATCGTGCGTGTGCACGACGTGCGCGAGACGGTAGATGCGCTGAAGATTTGGAATGCGGTAAATACAAAAAATACTGTTAGCCACGGATAAACACGAATAAGCACGGATTGAATCCGGCCCAAGCTGCTGGTGGGTTTTATCCGTGGATATCCGTGTTCATCCGTGGCTAGTTCTCAAGACAAGGGGAAGAGAAGTGAGCAGAAAATATTTCGGCACCGACGGAGTACGCGGACGCGTGGGCGAGCACCCCATCACGCCGCAATTTGTGATGCACCTGGGCTATGCGGCAGGCAAGGTGCTGGCAAGCTCCAGCGATATGCGCGGCGAACGCCCCGGTGTGCTGATCGGCAAGGACACGCGCATCTCCGGCTACATGCTGGAATCGGCGCTGGAAGCGGGCTTGATCGCGGCGGGCATCGATGTGTATCTGGCCGGGCCGGTGCCGACTCCGGCGGTGGCTTACCTGACTCGTGCATTGCGCCTGCAGGCCGGCATCGTGATTTCCGCCTCGCACAATCCCTTCGACGACAACGGCATCAAGTTTTTCTCCAGCAGCGGCGCCAAATTGCCCGACGAGACCGAGCGCGCCATCGAAGCTGAACTGGATAACCCGATGCAGACCAACGCCTCGGACGGTCTAGGCAAGGCCAAGCGCCTCGACGACGCGGTCGGTCGCTATATCGAGTTCTGCAAGAGCACTTTCCCGTGCGAACTGGATCTGCGCGGCTTGAAGATCGTGGTGGATAGCGCGCATGGCGCGACTTACCACATTGCGCGCCATGTGTTCCACGAACTCGGCGCGGACGTGGTCGCCATCGGTGCACAGCCGGATGGCAAGAATATCAACGACGGCTACGGTGCGACCGCACCCGCGAATTTGCAGAAAGCAGTGGTTGAACATAAAGCGGATATCGGTATCGCGCTGGATGGCGATGGCGACCGCCTGGTGATGGCGGATGCGTCTGGAAAACTCTACGACGGCGACCAGTTGCTGTATGTGATCGCCAAGCACCGTCAGGCGCAAGGCAGGTTGCACGGCGGCGTAGCCGGCACACTGATGACCAACCTGGCGTTTGAACACGCGATGCAGAGGCTCGGCATTCCGTTCCTGCGCGCCAAAGTGGGCGACCGCTACGTGATGGAACTGTTGCAGCAGCAAGACTGGCAGCTCGGCGGCGAAAACTCAGGCCACATTATCTGCCTCGACAAACACAGCACCGGCGACGGCATCGTCTCGGCTTTGCAAGTGCTGCACGCATTACGCACTAACCGGCAAAGCCTCGCCGAAGTGGCCACCGACCTGCACATGTATCCTCAGGTATTGATCAATGTGCGCGTTGCCAAGGGCGTGGATTGTCTCGGTCACGCCCAAGTCAGAGCGGCAGTGTCTGATGCAGAAAAGGCGTTGGACGGCAAAGGCCGCGTGCTGTTGCGCCCGTCCGGTACCGAGCCGCTGCTGCGCGTGATGGTGGAAGGCGAAGACAAGAAACTGGTCAAACAATCCGCCCAGCACATCGCCGAAGCGGTGCGTGCGGCCACCGCAGCCAATTAACTTGCCGATGTAGGGCGGGTTTAGCTTTGCATAGCCAATCGACTGATAAAACTACTAGCCATTCCACTAGGCCGCCAAAATACGGCAGCCAAGTGGCTGGTTATAAGCCGCAAGCGGCAAGTCGCTGGTTAAAACCCGCCCCTACGCTCACGCGGGAATGTGCGACTGACCCGCCAATACCTCCGGCTGCCAGTTCGCTACCGCCCATTTCAATACCTCTTCCACATTGCCTTGCCGCAACTCGGCGGGCGGTTGCTGCAGCAGAAATTCCAGCACTGCGATCAGCGTTGCAATTATGTCATCGGCCGTAATGGCGGGCGCGAGCGTCTGCTTACTGAGTTTCTCGCCTTGCGCGTTCACAGCGATGGGCAGGTGCATGTAGGCTGGGGTGTCAAACCCCAGTAACCGTTGCAAATATATCTGGCGCGGCGTGGAGTAGAGCAGATCGGATCCGCGCACCACATGCGTGATGCCCTGAAACGCATCATCCACCACCACCGCGAGCTGGTAGGCAAACAGCCCATCGGCGCGTTTCACCACGAAATCGCCGATCTCGCTTTCGAGGTGCTGTCTGATGTGTCCTTGCAGCGTATCGTCAAATTCGACCAAGCTGTCATCGGTGTGCACCCGCCACGCCCGCCCTTCGCGTCCAGCCTGAACACCTTTGCGGCAAGTACCCGGGTAGATTTGCCCGTCTATACCATGCAGCGCGGAATCGGCAATCTCCCTGCGCGTGCAGGCACATTGGTAGGTTGAGCCGAGAGCCTGCAAACGTTGCAACACCTGCTCGTAAGCGTCAGTGCGCTGGCTCTGGTAGATGACTGATTCATCCCAACGAAGGCCGAATACCTCCAGTGTGCGCAGGATGTCGGCCGCCGAACCCGGTACACAGCGTGGCGTATCGAGTTCTTCCATGCGCACCAGCCAGATGCCGTGGTGATGCTTTGCATCGAGATAACTGCCGACAGCGGCGGAGAGAGAGCCGAAATGCAAAGGGCCGGTGGGGGAAGGGGCGAAGCGGCCGCGATATTGGATTGAGGATCGCATTCAGTGCTGTAGGGCGGAAGCCCCGCAAGGGCGTTCCGCCATGCTTGAACCCATTTGGCGGAACCGCTTCGCGTTCCGCCCTACGTTAGCTGATGGGTCAGGCCGAAACCGCCTCTTCCTCAAATTCCAGCCCCACTTTGCCGTCCTTCACGTCCACGGTGACCTTTCCGCCGCTTGCCAGTTTTCCGAACAGCAGTTCATCGGCCAGTGCAGAGCGGATGGTATCCTGAATCAGGCGCGCCATCGGGCGTGCGCCCATCAGCGGATCGAAGCCTTCCTTCGCCAGATGGTCCTTGAGCGCGTCGGTGAATACGACTTCCACCTTCTTCTCGTGCAATTGTTCCTCGAGCTGCATCAGGAACTTGTCCACCACGCGCAGGATGACTTCGTGATCCAGCGGCGCGAAGGAAATGATGGCATCCAGCCGGTTGCGGAATTCCGGCGTGAACAGGCGCTTGATGTCGGCCATCTCATCGCCTGCCGTCGCAGCCTTGGTGAAACCGATCTGGGTCTTGTTCAGCGCCTCGGCACCCGCGTTGGTGGTCATCACGATCACTACATTGCGGAAATCGGCCTTGCGCCCGTTGTTATCGGTCAGCGTGCCGTGATCCATCACCTGCAGCAGGATGTTGAAGATATCCGGATGCGCCTTCTCGATCTCATCCAGCAACAGCACGCAGTGCGGCTGCTTGCTGATCGCTTCGGTGAGCAGGCCGCCCTGGTCGAAGCCGACATAGCCGGGAGGTGCGCCAATCAGGCGTGACACGGCATGGCGTTCCATGTATTCGGACATATCGAAGCGGTGCAGTGGCATCCCCATTGCGTAAGCAAGTTGCCGCGCCACTTCGGTCTTGCCCACTCCGGTCGGGCCGGAGAACAGGAAGCTGCCGATGGGTTTTTGCGGGTTGCCGAGGCCGCTGCGCGACATCTTGATGGCGGTGGCGAGCGCGTCGATCGCCTTGTTCTGGCCGAACACGGTAGCCTTCAGGTCGCGATCCAGATTCTTCAGCGCGTTGCGGTCGTCGTGCGACACGGTGCGCGCCGGAATGCGCGCGATCTTGGCAATGATCTCCTCAATCTCGTGCTTGCCGATGGTCTTCTTCTGTTTCGATTTCGGCAGGATGCGTTGCGCGGCACCCGCCTCGTCCAGCACGTCGATCGCCTTGTCCGGCAAGTGGCGGTCATTGATGAAGCGCGCGGAAAGCTCCGCCGCGCTGGTCAATGCCGCCGCGCTGTATTTGACGCTGTGGTGCTCCTCGAAACGCGACCTCAGGCCGCGCAGAATCGCAATGGTCTGTTCCACCGACGGCTCCGGCACATCAATTTTCTGGAAGCGGCGCGACAGCGCGTGATCTTTTTCGAAGATGCCGCGATATTCCTGATAGGTGGTCGCGCCGATGCACTTCAATTGCCCGTTCGACAACGTCGGCTTGAGCAGATTGGACGCATCCATCGTGCCGCCGGAAGCCGCGCCCGCACCGATCAGGGTATGGATTTCATCGATGAACAACACCGCGTTCGGCGTATTGCCCAATTCCTTCAGCACCGCCTTGAGGCGTTGCTCGAAGTCGCCGCGATATTTGGTACCCGCCAGCAGCGCGCCCATATCCAGCGAGTAAACGCGCGCGTCTTTGAGAATTTCCGGCACGTTCTCCTCGACGATGCGCCGCGCCAAGCCTTCGGCGATCGCCGTCTTTCCGACACCGGCCTCACCCACCAGCAGCGGGTTGTTTTTGCGGCGGCGGCAAAGTGTCTGGATCACACGTTCCAATTCGATGTCGCGTCCGATGAGCGGGTCGATCTTGCCGGCCAAGGCCTGCGCATTGAGATCCAGCGTGTAATTTTTCAGCGCACTCTCATCGCTGGCCGGCTGCTCGGTTTCGCTATCGCCGTGCGGTTGCACGGTGCCGCCAGCTTCGTTCTTGGCAATGCCATGCACAATGTAATTCACCACATCAAGGCGATTGACACCGCGCTCCGTGAGAAAATGCACCGCGTGCGAATCCTTTTCGCCGAATAGTGCGGCAAGAATGTTTGCGCCGGACACCTCCTTTTTCTGGGCGGATTGCACATGCAATATCGCGCGCTGAATAACGCGCTGGAAGCCGACAGTAGGTTGCGTATCCACATCCTCTTCGCCCGCAACGCTCGGCGTATGTTTATCAACAAACGCTGCGACAACTTGGCGCAACTCATCAATATCCACATTGCAAGAGCGCAACACCTGCGCGGCGGAAGCATTATCCAGCATGGCGAGCAGCAAATGCTCGACGGTAATCAACTCATGACGTTTCTGCCGGGCTTCGACAAACGCCATGTGCAAACTGACTTCCAACTCTTGCGCAATCATTTTACATTCCCTCCATACCGCATCGCAGCGGATGCCCATGTTGTTTTGCAAATGCCGATACCTGAGAAACTTTGGTTTCGGCAACATCCAGCGAATATACCCCGCATACTGCCGACCCTTCACTATGTACTTTGAGCATAGTTTGCAGCGCACGTTCACGGTTCATCGCAAAAAAACGCTGCAACACCTCAATCACAAAGTCCATCGTCGTGTAATCGTCATTGAACAAAATCACCTTATACATACGCGGCGGCTTTGTTTTGGCGCGTTCCGGCGCAAGTACCGAACTGTTTTGCTGTTTAATCGCCATAATTCTTAATAGGCATTCTGACACCCTCCCTTGGCAATATACCTGATGATTAACGATGCTTTTTCAAGCCTAATCGAAAATATTTTACAAACCCCCTTGACGATATCAACCAAACAAGAGTAAAAAGCGCGCTGGTGTTTGAATCAAAGTATCTGCAGTACTGGTTTTGCCGTGTGCGATCTTATGACTCAAACAGTTTTGCGGGGGATTTCCCCGTTTTTTTAGTAAGGAAGTAAACACATGGCAACTGGTACAGTTAAATGGTTCAACGACGCAAAGGGTTTTGGTTTTATCACTCCCGATGATGGCAGCGAAGATTTGTTCGCGCACTTTTCCGCAATCAACATGAGTGGTTTCAAGTCACTCAAAGAAGGCCAAAAGGTCACCTTTGAAGTAGTACAAGGTCCTAAAGGCAAGCAAGCCTCCAACATCCAGGCCCCTTAATCGGTTCTTGAGTTGGCAAAAAGCCCGGCACTTGCGTGCCGGGCTTTTTTATTTCGCGGCTTGGGATCGCATACGACCAACAAATGCTTCGGCAAATCGGATGAGCCCAAACCTCTTTCACTTCAGCACCAGTTGCTGATCAGCAGCTTTCCCGGTATCCGCATGAAATAACAAGTATCCGCTCATGCAATGCTTCCCGGAGCAACCAGGGTTTCTGTTTTTTCCACAATTCCGCCGCGCTTCAGCATGGAAAGATACTTTGCCTCATTGAGCAATGTTATTTTAGACAAGTAAGCGATATTTTTCTCAATGGACTCCAGATAGTAATTATTTTCAACGCCAAACCAGTCTTCGAAATGAAATGCCAGCTTGGCATAGATACCGCCAAGCTCGCCATCAAGTTTTTGCCGGGTGACTTCGTAGAATTTCCGGGTTTTACACAGCAGGTCGCGGATGTTTTGGAAGCTTCCGAAATGCGCTTCCTCGAATTCCAAATACAGGAACAGCAGCTTCTCCAGATAAGTACGATCAGCCATTTGCCCCGTCAAATCAGCGGTGCTGACAATTTGCCCGAGCAGGCGGGTGCGCTCGTCAGGAAAATAAATCTCGGATATAGCCTGTGCCGGGTCAGTGCAGAGAATGATGAATTCCAAATGTGTTGCCAACTCAGGCGGCAAGTGCCGGTCAGCAACATAGCGCTGCATAAATTCGATGCCCCGGCTGACATGGCTTTGTATGTACTGTGCACCGGTGCCGGTTTCTTCGCCGTCCAGTTGCGCGTAGCCAATATCGTGCATCAGGGCGGCCATCATAATCATGGTCATTTCGTTATCAGCCAGCCGGGTGCCTGAAATATGCACACCATGCATCAGCCTCACTGCACACAGAAAGACATCCAACGTGTGATGCATGTCGTGGTATAGCGTTCTGATGGGGCAATAGCCGGGATATTCGCCGCGAAACAAACGCACTACATCATCGAAGGCGGTTCGGGCAATGGAAAAATCGTATGCAGGGTTGATGCGCCTGACAATTTCGGCCGCTTTGGACCAAACCTCTTCTGGATTGCCATTGGCGAAGAGATTGTTGATTGCAGCAGGGGTTGGAATATTTTTCATAGGTCCAAGCGCGCCGATACGGCGCATTGCCTGCCTGCTCACGCACCTTCCAGTTGTAGCCACAGGCAACTACCTTTGCTCACCTTGTCGATATCGGCAAGTTGTTGCGCGTGTTCGGCCAATTCTTCCGCGCTTGGCTGCAACACGCGCAGCTTGGGGCGCGACACATCGGTGCTCAACACCGCAGGCTGGCGCGTCTTGGGCGCGTCATCCTCGCCGAGCAGGCTCTTCTGCCCGCGCGTCATGGCGAAATAAACTTCGGCAAGCAGTTCGGTATCCAGCAACGCACCATGCAGACTACGATGCGCATTGTCTATTTCATAGCGGCTGCACAAGGCATTCAGGCTGTTTTTCTTGCCCGGGTGCATTTCGCGCGCAACCTTCAGCGTATCTGTCACCGTATTCTGCAAAAGCGGCAGCCCCAGCAATTCCAATTCGTGATTGAGAAAGCCCATATCGAACGGCGCATTGTGGATAATCAATTCCGCCCCTTCGATAAACTCCAGAAAACTGGCCGCGATGTCTGCGAACTTCGCCTCGTTTTGCAGGCGCTCGTAGGTCAGGCCATGCACCGCTACCGCGCCTGCATCGATCTCGCGCTCGGGGTTGAGATAGCGATGAAAGCGGCGCATCGACACCTTGCGCCCATCCAGCTCGATTGCCGCCAGTTCGATGATGCGATGCCCCTGTTTGGGATCAAGCCCGGTGGTCTCGGTATCCAGCACGATCTTACGCATTACCGTTCTCCTGTATCAGTTCCACGCCGCGGTTCGCCAATTCATCGGCGCGCTCGTTGCCGTCATGCCCGGCGTGCCCCTTGACCCATACCCATTCGATGTCGTGTTGTGCCGCCAGCGCGTCCAGCCTGCGCCATAAGTCCTCGTTCTTCACCGGCTTCTTGTCCGCCGTCTTCCAGCCGCGCTGCTTCCAACCGTGTATCCAGGCGCTGATACCCTGCTGCACATATTTTGAATCGGTGTGCAGGCGCACATGACAATGCCGCTTCAACGCCTCCAGCGCGGAGATCGCCGCCAGCAACTCCATGCGGTTGTTGGTGGTATGCGCCTCGCCACCGAACAGCTCGCGCTCCTTGCCCTTGCTGCGCAGCAATGCGCCCCAACCGCCCACGCCGGGATTGCCCTTGCATGCGCCATCGGTAAAAATTTCTATCACATCTTTGTTCATTGCGGATCGGTTCCGTTGCGTTGCGTGATTTTGTTGTTCAATTTAGGCGCCACCGGCAGCAACTTGCTCACCAGCCTCTCGTTCCACTGCGGCTTGATCAGCCGCATCCCGTGCACGCGCTTGATCGCGTGCAAAAAGTACACCCCGCCGCTCACCGCCCACCAGCGGTCGCCCGCCGCTTCCATGAATGAATAGCGCTCCAGCCATTTGGCTTGATGGAATGGCGGTGCATATGCGGCAAAGCGCCCGCCCACCACTTCAAAACCGAGCAACGCCAGCCAGTCCTTAAGGCGCGGCAAGGTAATGAAATGGCCTCCCCACGGATAGCCCTGCTTACAGCCCAATGCGCGGCGCAGACCCCAAAGGCTGCGCGGATTGAAGCCGCTGATGATCAGGCTGCCTTCCGGCATCATCACCCGTTCCACCTCGCGCAGGATCTGGTGCGGATGCTCGGCGAACTCGAGCACGTGCGGTATCAGCGCCAAGTCCAGGCTGGCGCTGGCGAATGGCAGTTCCGTACAGCACAGGCGCACCTTCGACACGTTACTGGCGTAGCCAGCTGATTGCGGGAGAAGGTGCGATGCGGGCACTCCCGCATCGGAAGGCTCCGCCTCACCGTGTCGTGCCCGCACGGCGTTCCCCGCCTGATTGCCCGCGCTGAAGCGCAACGGCATCCGGCTGCTGCGCAGGAAATCATGTTCCGGCAACCCCAGTTGCACCGCGTTGTAGCCGAAGATGTCGCTCACCGTGCGGTCAAAATACGCCTGCTCGCGCGTCAGCACATAGCCGCCCTGCGGGGTAGCGAACCATTCGCTCAAACTTTTCACAGTTAACTTACAATCCGGCATCGCTTACGTCCCGCTCGCTCCATGTTCGACATCACCGCCATTCCCGCCCTGCGGAACAATTACATCTGGGCGATTCACAATAACCAATATGCCGCCGTGGTCGATCCCGGCGAAGCAGCGCCGGTGCTGGCATTCCTCAAGGCGCGCGGCCTGCAACTGAATGCCATCCTGTGCACCCACCGCCACGCCGACCACATTGGCGGCATCGCAAAATTGCGCGAAGTATACAACGTGCCAGTGTATGGGCGGCGGCATCCCGGCAATCCCTTTATCAGCCACAATCTGCGCGAAGGCGGCCGGCTGGAGCTCGACGCGTTTAATATCGAGGCAGGCATTGCATTCGATATCCTCGAAATCCCCGGCCACCTCGACGATCACCTCGCCTTTATCGCACCCGGTATTTTATTTTGCGGTGATGTGCTGTTCGGCGCAGGCTGCGGCAGAAACTTCGAAGGCACGCCCGCGCAACTGTTTCACTCCCTGCAGCGCCTCGCGCAACTGCCCGGCGACACCCGCGTGTATTGCGCGCACGAATACACCACCGCCAACCTGCGCTTCGCGCTGGCCTGTGAACCGCATAATCCGGATGTGCTGTGGCGCATCGAACAAGTCGCGCAACAGCGCGCGGCCAACCAGCCCACCGTTCCCTCCAGCATCGCGCTGGAAAAAGCCACCAACCCCTTCCTGCGTTGCGCCCAGCCGGAACTCATCCGCACCCTGCAACAGCGCGGCTTGGCGGACACCAGCGAACTTGGCGTATTTACGGCTTTGCGCGAATGGAGAAACCATTTTTAGATTGCGACAGAACCCGTTCTGGTTTATCCTGCGCGCCCTTCCGGAGAGGTGGATGAGCGGTTTAAGTCGCACGCCTGGAAAGCGTGTTTAGGATAATATCCTAACGGGGGTTCGAATCCCCCCCTCTCCGCCAGTCATGCGGTAGCCGCAAACCAGCGGAAACCAACGCAGACAAGCCATTCCAGCGCTTTTCTGCTTTCCCAAATAAGTCGAGATTTAGTCCAAAACGGGCTAATTTAGCCCCCGCTTGGTCACGATTTGGTCACGATTTTAATTGGCTGACCGCTCCACCCCCTCTTACTTCCTTCAAGGGCGTGCGTCATGCCCGCCCCTGATTGCTTTTTCGACAATCAGGAAGAGGCTCTACACAGAGACGGGCATCAGAACTGGTACAAGCTCATTCTGAACGACTTAGGGGGCAATCATTCAGAAGCCGTCATCCTTCCTTATGAAACATGGTCAGAACCCTCAATAGAACCTGAACCGGTTTATAACGGTATTCGTGGTGAAGGCGATCACGAAGCTAATCGTGAACGTGCAGCACGCAGAGCCAAGCGCTCTATCCGCTTCGCTTGCAAGACAGCCGAATTCGACAGGATGGTAACCCTCACCACCAAGGATAATTATTCCCGCAAAGATATGCAGCGCTTGGTTGAGCGCTTTATAAAACTCCTACGCCAAGCCGCTGGAGGAAAGATTGATTACATAGTCGTTCCAGAGAAACACGATAGCGAAAAAACAAGCGAGGAAAAAAGAGGCTCTCATCATGTTCATATAGCGGTGCGTGGGCGCCAGGATTACAAACTTCTCGTTTCTATATGGCACTATCGAATCTGCAATGGGCGCGGCTTCGTTCACGTCTCGAATCCATTCAATAAGCGCACTCGCAAAGCCTACTCCCCTGCACAAATGGCTAACTATCTTTACAAGTACGTTTCCAAAAATCTTTCTGGTGTAGAGTTCAATAAAAAGAGTTATTGGGTTTCCCAAAATATTGCGCCCCCTGTTCGGGTGGTTCAACTATTCCATACTTATCTAGAGGCGCTCTGTGCTGCGGTTGAGCATTTCAAGGAACGAGGGCTTTCCTTCGGCTTTGAGGGGCATCGTAGTTGGCGAGATCACGCGCTAGACGTACATTGGCTCGCTGCCGGATAGCGCAGCTGGTTCTAACCACCTCCAATCCGTTCTATGGGCGCTTTAACAACGAAGCGCAGTAGCATCACGCCGCCCGTGTGCTGAAGGCAAAAAAATCTCCTTCACCTTTTCATGCAAAGCAGGTTTTAGCAGAGTTGGGAGCTAATTCCGGTTGGCGGGTCAGTACGCATCACGCGCATGCACGCGCAGCGTGCGGCGCATGAGGCGGGCGCAGCCCGCTATACTTGTATAAAGGACACATTCCCTATTCAAGCTAATAGCTAATTACAGAGGGTTTGTTATTCAAATCGGGTTCTTGCTTGATTGCCAGATGGTGCGCCCGGAGCGACAAATCTGGGTACTGGGAATTAACATTGAATTTATCGTAACGTTTTAATCTTGCTTTGCACCAGCCTCTTCGACTGGTGCATCATTTTTCGGAATTAGTGATTCAAGGTACGCACGGATATCAGCCTCCCCTCGAACGAGCGAAGCTTTCCAGATTATCTCGGGGTCTCTTACAACATCCGCCCATGCGTAACTCTCATATCTCCACTGCACCTCGGATAGCTCAGGCGTACGTTGTGACCACCCTCTTTGTGCAAGGCGAACTGTAGCAGACAAAATCATGACTTCAGTTAGTGCGTGAACGATCCCTATGTAAATTTGAAATACCGCCAATGATGGATGAGAGGATGTATACGATATCTCAGCCACTTCAAATGGCAACGTCTCTGTTGCCTCTAAGTGTGCCGGACGAGTTTTTGTCTCATTAACATAATCCGAATCGTCACGTTTGGCGAATAGTCTGGTGGATAAGCTCAATGATCCCAATGGGTCTTTCAGAACTCGCGCTTGATAGTTCTCAGTGATAATCTTTACAAAATACCGCTTAGGCCATGCCTGCTCCGCAGCAAAGTCTGCAACTGCGCGTGCCTTCGGTATGGCGGACAATTTGATGTCCGTTGTTAGCTCCTTAGAATAGAATTTCTTCACTATAGGCTCTGTAATCGAGTAGGCATTAAGCCCTACCTTGCCTTGCCCGATCGCATCAATAACCGATTCTTGGGGAACAAACTTTTTGTCAATCTTGGCTACTTCCTGTTCAATTAGTTGGGCTACGGCATCATCAGGCTTTTCGGGAAGTACCGATTTTGCACGCGCCACGTTAAGGCTCTTCATCTCTGCCGTTACCGTGGAAAAAACCTCCAACCCTGTACCTTGGTTCACGAAGTGCGGTGTTTGATCCGGATTAGACACGAATGCATCTGCAAGCGCAGCTTGTATATCGCGATAGAAAACTGTTCCGTCCAACTTAGAGAGTGCCGCATTGATCCATTTTGATGTAAATGCACTCTCGGTCTTTGATGCATAGGACAACTGATCCTGCCGACTTGATGCCATACATATGAACGATTTTAATTTACTGGCACCGAGCGCCTTTTCAAAACCTGCACTTGCGTCTTTAATGTAGGGTGAGCCAGATTGGCAAGCATCAATAATTTTTACTGCAACTTCAGGCTTAACACTTCTTAATAGATCATCAAGTTCGGTATTGCTGATCGAAGTTGTTGAGGGACGAGCTGCGTTAAAATCAGAACAACATAACAGTGCGTCATTCTGATAGACACCATGACCTGAAAAGTAAATTAATGCTTCAGATATATCAGAAGAGTTCTGATATTTCGCAAAAAAAGCACGGAGTTCATCTTTCACCTGAGCCGCGTCTGTCTTGTGATTTATACACTGAATATCATCATATTTCTTGGATGCCACGAGTAGTTGACGCATGTTTTCGGCATCAAATGCACAAGCAGGTAATGCCGCCTCTAATTTGTATTCAGATATTCCAATTAGAATTGCTATGTTCATAATATTTTTCCAATAAGAAAAGTGCTTGATTTCAGCGATTCCCGTTCAAGTAACACGGGGGCTACAAATACATTAACCCGCAATCTAGCAGCAAAAAACCTTCATTGATACAGGCCAAAACATAGTGCCGTCCAAGTGATACTGCACTTTTGTCTCAATTTGAGACTTATTACCCATCCAAACCTCCAGCAACTGGTTGTTGAAATCCCCTTGATAGAGTATCTTTCCTCCATGTAACGGAGGCCGACAATGTCTAAATCAGAAGAAGCTCGCATCAAGAAGAACCTCACAAAGCTCAAGCCCCTCTCAGTCGAAAAACTAAAACAACTTCAAGAAATCGAGCTTCAAGCTATTGCCAAGTTTTCAGGGCAATTGGATGAGCTTGAATCCGCGCTCGGCTTTCTTCGCATGGGTTTTCAATTCGGTTGGAAACCTATGGCTATCATTCACAGCAAAAAGACATTCAAGAAGTATGAGCAAATTCTAGATATCAATGCTCGCGAACTTTTCCCCGAAGATACCCCAACCTCCGAACGTAGTAATGGCTATGCTCTTGCCGTAAAACTATCCAAATTCTGGAAAATAGTTAACGGTGAAGAACCCATAGAAAACAAAAGAGCCCTTAGCCCCTAACTTAGGGACTTGACATCCCCATACAAACTCTTCATCATAGGTACGTCATGTCCCTATATGGAGGTTTGTTGTGAAATGGGTTCTCGTCAAAAAAGTAGTTGAGATAATCGGCTACACCGAAGATGCCATCCGCGCCAAGATGAGAAAAGGCGTTTGGCTAAAAGGCATTCACTGGACTAAAGCTCCAGACAATCGCATCCACTTCAACATCGAAGCGATACAGCAATGGATCGAAGGCTCGAAGGCGTAAGGCAGAAAAGCGCCTCCAGCATCGAGATTGATTTCTCGTATCAGGGCATTCGTTGCCGCGAGACAATCAAGCTAATGCCTACAAAGGCCAATTTCCAGTTTGCTGCGAACAAGCGCGCAGCCATTCTCCATGAAATTGCGCTCGACAAATTCAATTATGCCGAACACTTCCCCAAAAGCCGCCACGCCTCCACCCTTGGCAAACTGACCAACAGAACGATTGGCGAGGCCTTGGAGGACTTCCTACGCAACACCAAGAGGAAGTATGAGGCCAGCACTCTACGCGGCTACAAGAGCGCCATATATCACCACCTGATACCTTCGTTTGGTAAAACACCGATTTGCAAACTGACTACCAATGACATTAAGGAATGGATCAACAGCCTCCTGATTTCAGGGAAGCGCATCAACAACGTTTTGATACCTCTACGCATCGTGTTAAGTGATGCCTATTTGGATGGGCTGATCGACAGCAACCCCGCTGACCGCGTAAAAAATGTCCCCCATCGTTACGATGAACCCAACCCATTCAAGCCGGATGAAATGCGGCTGATTCTGGAAAAGTGTGTCCCGCAAACTC
This sequence comes from Gallionella sp., assembly GCA_028714895.1. Lineage (GTDB taxonomy): Bacteria > Pseudomonadota > Gammaproteobacteria > Burkholderiales > Gallionellaceae > Gallionella. Next base: position 59,852 of record JAQTLM010000004.1, read on the forward strand.
GCAACCTTTTCCAGTTTGCATTCTGGTCAGGGCTTCGCACTTCTGAATTGATTGCCCTCGAATGGGGTGATATTGATTTCTCAAAGGACGTGATTCGTGTCAGTCGCGCCAGCGTTAAACGAATCATCAAGCAACCCAAAACACACGCCGGAAAGCGCGATGTTTTACTTCTTCCTTTTGCGCGTGAAGCACTAGAACGTCAGAAGGAATTTACCTTCTCGATCGGTGGCCGGATTTTTCACAACCCGAGAACAAATACGCCATGGGAAATTGATAATCAGATTCGTGGAACTGGTTGGCTACCCGCTATAAAGGCTGCTGGCATTCCCTATCGTAACCCATACCAAACGCGGCACACCTACGCCAGTATGCTGCTATCTGCGGGAGAAAATCCGATGTGGGTGGCGCAGCAAATGGGGCATGAAGACTGGGGTATGATTCGCAAACGGTATGGGCGCTGGATTCCCGAAGTCGATAAGTCGGCTGGAAGCAAAGTAATACAGCAATGGTCACGAAATAGTCACGATACATCGCCAACTATTTGAATATGCGCCATGTGTGATACTTTCGAATCCCCTCTCCGCCAAATAAAAAACCGCCCTTTGTGGGCGGTTTTGTATTTGATTACTACATCAGACCGAAATATCTAGGCATAAATATCTAGGCCACCCCGCAACCCCGCCGCGCCTCCCGGAGACGGTTTGATATTCAAATGCAATCCATTATGCTGCCATGTCCGTTGCTCCGTGCAATGCCCCCGCAAAAGGCGAATCATGACCCGGAGCGCACCTTGAAGGGATAACTGATGAATCGCAAATTCAAATCCGCCGTGACCGGTTTGTTTCTCCTGTGCTTCGCCCAGCCGCTGCTGGCGTTCGACCCGATCACCACCCTTGCCGGAAGCGTGATTTCCACCGCAATGGACGTGCGCACCAAGAGCGAGGTCAAGAATGACGTCGAGATCGACGCCACGATCACGAAGCGCCTGCTGGATAACAAGGGGGACGAACTGAAAGGGGTTTCCGTGCTGGTGTTCGCCCAGCATGTCGTGCTGGCGGGACTGGTCAAGAGCGCAGATGCGAAGCACAAGACAGCTGTTCTGGTGGGTAAGGATGACCGCATCCGGTCGCTGCAAAATGAAATCATCGTCAGCACGACCGAGAGCGGCGGCAGCATGGCGTCCAACCTGTTTCTCGAAAAAAAGATCGGCGCAACCCTGACCACTACGAAAGGCGTGTCCTCGGTGAATATGCGCTGGAAAGCCGTAGGTGGCCGGATAATACTGATGGGCGTTGCCAAGACCCGTGCGGAAGCCGATCTGGCCGTCTCCAGAATCAAGGCGCTCGACGGCGTAAAAAGCGTGAAGTCACGTCTGCGAATATCAGGCAAGAAGTAGAGGGGACTCGCAACACCTAGAACATGTAGATCGCATAAGCCCGCCGGACAAATATGAGCGAGGCGAGCGCGAGCGGGAGGAACAGCCAGCCTAATGCCACAGCCACCAGAAGCGCCCAACCCATCTGCCTCACCGCTCCTTCCTTGTAAACTTTTCCGTTTACCCTCACGCCGTAAATATGGGCGCTGCAAATGAGCAGTTCCACTTCCTTGCCTGTCTCCATGCAGTCCAGCAGGCATTTGGCCACGCGCACGCCTTGAAGGCTTTGTCCGCCAATTTCAATGATAGATGTTTTGAAAGTATCGCCCGACCAGACCCCGTCGCCGATCCTGGTCAGCTTGCCATTTACAATCGCCTGACTCCAGATCACCTTGTTTTCTCCAATCATGTTTTAGTGAGACATGCCGGGTTCGCGTGTATTGCCCCGCCCCGCCGCGTATTACAATAGCCCGCAATCACCCCCAATTTTTCCGGAGTCGTGCCATGCCCAATCAATCCGACCTGCCGATATTGCGCGACAAGCTGCGCGCGTTCGCCGAAGCGCGCGACTGGAATCAGTTCCATTCGCCGAAAAACCTGAGCATGGCGCTGATGGTGGAAGTTGCCGAACTGATGGAGCATTTCCAGTGGTTGACCGAGGCGCAGTCGGCTGAACTGCCTCCCGGTGACAAACAGGCGGTCGGCGAAGAGTTGGCAGATATCCTGCTATACCTGGTGCGCCTGTCGGACAAGCTGGGCATCGACCTGCGCGAAGCCGCGCTGCTCAAGCTGGAAAAGAACGCGCTGAAGTATCCGGCGGAACAAGTGCGCGGCAGCGCGAAGAAGTATTGCGAGCAGCCGCTTCGCGACTTGCCTGCTTGACCCGCTTCAGACTACTGAGACGCGCGGCGCGCCGCTCTTCATCGTTCCGATCACCGCCGCCTGTTCGAATCCGCCGCGATGGAAAATCGCCAACACTTCGTCCGCCGCCTCCGCTGCGACGCTCACCAGCAGCCCTCCGCTGGTTTGTGCATCGGCCAATAGACGACGCTGCCAGCTTTCCAGATATGCGGCAAAATCGATTTCATGCCCATAACTCGCCAGGTTGCGGTCGATCGCGCCGGGGCCGTAGCCTTGCTGCGCCAGCGGCAACGCCTCGGACAAGACCGGCACCTGCTCGAACTGCAGGTCGGCAGCCAACCCCGCGCCGCGGCACATTTCCAGCAGATGGCCAAGCAGGCCGAAGCCGGTCACATCGGTCAGCGCATGCACGGCATCCAGCCCGGACAGGGCGCTGCCCACCGCATTGAGCTGGGTGGTGTTGGCGATCAGCTGCGCATAGCCTTCGGCAGACAGCGCGCCCTTCTTCAACGCCTGCGCCAGCACGCCGACGCCCAGTCCCTTGCCGAGGATCAGCTTGTCACCCGCCTGCGCGTCGCTGTTCTTTTTCAGCCTATCGGGATGCACGATGCCGATGGCCACCAGCCCGTAGATCGGCTCGGTCGAATCGATGGAATGCCCGCCCGCCAGCGGGATGTCGGCGGCCTCGCAGACCGCTTCGCCGCCCTGCAGGATCGCGCGGATCGCCTCGACCGGCAGCTTGTTGATCGGCATGCCGACGATCGCCAGCGCCATGATCGGCGTGCCGCCCATCGCATACACATCGGACAGCGCATTGGTCGCGGCGATGCGGCCGAAATCGAACGGGTCATCAACGATCGGCATGAAAAAATCGGTGGTCGCGATGATCGCCTGCTGGTCGTTCAGGCGGTATACCGCCGCATCGTCGCTGGTTTCCGTGCCGACCAGCAGGTTGGCAAACGGCAATCTTTCTTTTGCCTCGCCCAGAATCTGCTGCAGCAACGCCGGGGCGATTTTGCAGCCGCAGCCGCCACCGTGCGACAATTGGGTCAACTTCACTTCGGACACAAATATTCCTTTTCAATAATGCTGTTCAGAACCGCAAACCTATCACAGCTCGGCGAATTTGACGCAATTATCGACGTGCGCACCCCGGCGGAGTTCGCCGAGGATCATATTCCCGGTGCGATCAACTGCCCGGTGCTGTCCGACGAAGAGCGCATCACCGTCGGCACGCTGTACAAGCAGGTGTCGCCGTTCGAGGCGCGCAAGGTCGGCGCGGCGCTGGTCGCAAAAAACATAGCGCAACATCTACAAACCCGCTTCCGCGACCATCCCAAGTCATGGCGCCCGCTGGTCTATTGCTGGCGCGGTGGGCAGCGCAGCGGCGCGATGTGCATCATCCTCGCACAGGTAGGCTGGGCGGCGCACAAGCTGGAAGGCGGCTACAAGACCTACCGGCGCGACGTGCTGGACAAGCTGGCGAGCCTGCCGCACAACTTTTCGCTGCGCGTGATCTGCGGCCCGACCGGCTCGGGCAAGAGCCGCCTGCTCGCCGCGCTGGCTGACAGCGGGCAGCAAGTCCTCGATCTGGAAAATCTGGCGCGGCATCGCGGCTCGGTGTTGGGCAGGCTGCCGGAGCAGGCGCAGCCTTCGCAGAGATGTTTTGAGAGTGCGCTGCTGCAAGCCCTGCAAAAACTCGACCCAGCACGGCCGGTGTATGTCGAGGCGGAGAGCAACAAGATCGGCACCATCACTCTGCCCCCTGCATTGGTCACCGCGATGCATGCAGGCGCATGCCTGCTGGCGGAAACGCCGCTCGAAGTGCGCGTCGCCGGGCTGCTGGAAGACTACCGCCACTATGTTGAGAATCCGGAATTATTGATTGCCCAGTTGCAAACGCTGCACCGTTTCCACGGCAGCAAACAACTGGAACACTGGACTGCATTGATTCGCGCCGGCGACTTCGCCGCGCTGGTTGCGGAACTGCTCACGCTGCACTACGACCCGAGCTACTTCCGCGCGACATCCAGGCACTACGCAAACCTCGATAAGGCACGGCGCATCCCGCTGACCAGCCTGTCGCCGGAGGCGCTGAAAGGAATCGCAGCTACACTCTAAAAATACCGTCATTCCGGCGCAGGCCGGAATCCAGTCAATAAAAAAGCTCGCCGCAACACGGCGACAATACGCAAGGCATCTTTAATAAAAATGCTGGATTCCGGCCTGCACCGGAATGACGGTGGACTAAAATGCCGCTCACTATCGAATGGCAATAAGGCAACAATGGAACTCAAACAATTAGGCGCAAGCGATCTGAAGGTGTCGGCACTGGCCCTCGGCACGATGACCTTCGGCGAACAGAACAGCGAGGCGGAGGCGCATGCACAGCTCGACCTGGCGGTGGCGCATGGCGTGAACTTCATCGATACCGCCGAGATGTACCCGGTCGCGCCGCGCGCCGAAACGGCGGGGCGCACCGAGAGCTACATCGGCACTTGGCTGAAGCATCAGCAACGCGACAAACTGATCATTGCGACCAAGATCGCCGGGCCGGCGCGCGGCTTCACATGGATACGCAACGGCCCGCGCATCGACCGCGCCCAACTCAACGCCGCGCTGGACGGCAGCCTGCGCCGCTTGCAGACCGACTACGTGGACTTGTATCAAATTCACTGGCCGGATCGCTACGTGCCGATGTTCGGCGCGACCGGCTACGACGTGGCGCAGGAGCGCGACAGCGTGCCGATCGCCGAACAACTGCAAGCACTGGCGGATCTGGTCAAGGCCGGCAAGGTGCGCCACATCGGCCTGTCCAACGAAACACCGTGGGGCGTGATGGAGTTCCTGCGCTGCGCCGAAACGCTCGGCCTGCCGAAGATCGTCTCGATCCAGAACGCCTACCACCTGATGAACCGCACTTTCGAGGCCGGGCTGGCGGAAGTCTGCCGCCACGCGAATGTCGGGCTGCTCGCCTACAGCCCGCTGGCATTCGGCCATCTCACCGGCAAATACCTCGCCGACCCGCAAGCCAAAGGTCGTGTCACCCTGTTCCCCGGCTTCGGCCAGCGCTACCACAAACCCAATGTACCCGCAGCCACGAAAGAATATGTGCGCATCGCACAGGAATCGGGACTCAGCCCGGCGCAGATGGCCCTTGCCTTCGCCCGCACACGCTGGTTCACCGGCAGCGTGTTGCTCGGCGCAACCAGCGTGCAACAGTTACAGGAAAATTTGGACAGCGCGGAACTGACGCTAACGGCGGAAGTGCTGGAGAAGATCGAGGCGGTGCATAGGGTTTATCCGAATCCGGCGCCGTAAAACATATAGTCTGATAGCGGCGAATACCTTCCGCTTTCCGGCAAGCAATCAGCAATGAACATTATGTGCATTGCTTCGAAATTTTGAGCCCCTTGAGGAAAGCTCGGCGAACCGTACCAGCCACGATAGCCGACGCCACTTTTCTTGAATGGCGCTCCGCGCCGCTAAGCCTGCGCAACCATCCCCGGAATGGCAGGATGTTCCCCGCCGTACCCTGCAGCGCACTGACAGCGGCGTTCTTGGCTTCATTGGCCCCTTGCCCGATCAGGCTGGGGTCTGAATCGGGGGCAGGCGCGTCAATATCTAATCCCAGCACCGTATCGAGCTCTCCTATTTCGGCAACCAAAGCTGTGCAAGTTGCTTCTACCGGAACGGCGTAAGGCTGCTTCTGTGCTTCAAGAAGCACTGGCGGTATCTTCGTCTGGATCAGATTCAAATCGCTCAATGGTGAAGTAACGGCATCAGCAACAAGTGTCTGATCGTTCGAAGCACACGCCGATAGCATGAGCGCGAGAACAGCCACCACAGAGCGAGTGAACAAATATCTCATGGCAAAGCAATTCTCTTTTTCATTTGGGAGCGAGATTATTTTCATGATGCCAAATAGATAGCAAGCAAATGCACAAATCCGTTCACAGAGGGTGCAGCATTGCGCCCGGCCAAAGCTACGGCTTGACCGGCCTCACCTTCCCCGCCGCCAGCTTGGCGCGCTCTCTCGCCTCGTCGATATCCTTGCCGTTCGCCAGCGCCACGCCCATGCGGCGGCGGGCGAAGGATTCCGGTTTGCCGAACAGACGCACATCGCTTTGCGGCACGCGCAGCGCTTCATCCACTCCTGCGAAGGCGATGCCCTGCTCGTCCAGTTGGCCATAAATCACCGCGGAAGCACCGGGTGCTCTCAGGCTCACGTCCACCGGCAGGCCGAGGATGGCGTGGGCGTGCAGCTCGAATTCGCTGAAGCGCTGGCTGCACATCGTGACCATGCCGGTGTCGTGCGGGCGCGGGCTGACTTCGCTGAACCAGACTTCGTCATCCTTGATGAATAATTCCACGCCGAAGATGCCGAGGCCGCCGAGATCGTCGGTGACTTTCTTCGCGATGTCGCGCGCGCGTTGCAGGGCCAGCGGCGACATGGCCTGTGGCTGCCAGCTTTCGACGTAATCGCCAAGCTTCTGTAAATGCCCGATGGGCTCGCAGAAATGCGTCTCGGTCTGGCCGTGCGCACCCAAGGTGCGCACGGTGAGCTGGGTGATTTCGTAATCGAAGTGGATCAGGCCTTCGACGATGACGCGCCCCTGCGTGACGCGCGAGCCGGTGGCGGCATAGTCCCATGCGGCCTCAATTTCCTCGGCGCTGTCTACTTTCGATTGCCCCTTGCCGGAGGACGACATCAGCGGCTTGACGAAGCACGGGTAGCCGATTACCTCGATCGCGGCACGCAACTCTTCCAGGCTGTTGGCGAATTTATACGGCGAGACCGGCAAGCCCAGCGTCTCGGCGACCAGGCGGCGGATGCCTTCGCGGTTCATCGTGAGCCTAGCGGCGCGCGCGGTGGGGATGACGCGCGCCAACCCTTCGCGCTCGATTTCTTCCAGCATGCCGGTGGCGATCGCCTCGATCTCCGGCACGACGAGGTGCGGCTTCTCCTGCTCGATCAGCGCGCGCAGTTGCGCCCCGTCCATCATGTTGATGACGCGCGCGTGGTGCGCCACCTGCTGTCCGGGCGAATCGGCGTAACGATCCACGGCGATGGTTTCCACGCCGAGGCGTTGCAGCGCGATGATGACTTCCTTGCCGAGCTCGCCGCTGCCGAGCAGCATGACGCGGATGGCGGAAGGGGTGAGCGGGGTGCCGATGATGAGCGGTTTGGTTGGAGTGGTCATGGTGTGTTGGAATGTGTTGGGGCTGCGCGAAATTATACACATGCAGTTATTCAATTATCGTAGGGTACATTCCATGCACCGATGGCAATGGTGCATGGAATGCACCCTACAGGGTTATTGCCGTCTTGAATGATGGATGGAATTACAGTTTTTCTTGCGCAGCAACAGGAGTAACATAACCGTTCCATTCAGACCATCACAAGGAGCGAGATCATGACGAACATCGTGCAATTATTGGGTGATGAAGCCGAGCATTTGCTGAAGCATCGCTGTGCCGGCATCCCGAAGGAATCTCTGCATTTGCCGGGTGCGGATTACGTGGATCGCGTGGTGGCGGTGAAAGACCGCAAGGTCGGCGTGTTGCGCAGCATGCAGGCACTGTACGGTCACGGACGGCTGGCGAACACCGGCTACCTGTCGCTGCTGCCGGTGGATCAGGGTGTGGAGCATTCCGGCGGCGCATCGTTCGCGCCGAACCCGATTTATTTCGACCCGGAGAACATCGTCAAGCTGGCGATCGAAGGCGGCTGCAACGGCGTGGCCTCGACGCTCGGCGTGCTGTCCTCGGTAGCGCGCCACTACGCGCACAAGATTCCGTTCATCGTGAAGATCAACCACAACGAACTGCTCACCTATCCCAACATGTTCGACCAGACGCTGTTCGCCAGCGTGGATCAGGCTTTCGATATGGGTGCGGTGGCGGTGGGCGCGACGGTGTTCTACGGCTCGGAACAATCGCGCCGCCAGATACAGGAAATCTCTGACGCGTTCGCACATGCGCATGAACTCGGCATGGCCACCGTGCTGTGGGCCTATTTGCGCAACCCGGCCTTCAAGACGGCCGACAAGGATTACCATGTCGCCGCCGACCTCACCGGGCAGGCCAACCACCTCGCCGTCACCATCAACGCCGACTTCGTCAAACAGAAAATGGCCGAGAACAACGGCGGCTACAACGCGATCAAGTTCGGCAAGACCAGCCAGAAGGTCTACAGCGAACTGACCACCGACCACCCGATCGACCTGGTGCGCTACCAGGTGGCAAACTGCTACATGGGGCGCGTCGGCATGATCAATTCCGGCGGCGAGTCCGGCAAGGACGACCTGCATCAGGCGGTGCGCACTGCGGTGATCAACAAGCGCGCCGGCGGCATGGGGCTGATCTCCGGGCGCAAGGCATTCCAGAAACCGATGCAGGACGGCATCGCATTATTGAATGCAATACAGGATGTGTATGCGTCGAAAGTGGTGACGGTGGCGTAACTTATTGCGGAGGCTGAGCCATGAAAAAGAACACCCAAATTGCAGTTGCGGTTGCAGCGGTAGTTGTCATTCTTGGCGGTCTCGCCGCTTATTTCCTCTGGCAGCCAAGCCCGCCGAAACCGGCGCCGGTGCAGGTGCAGGCCCCGCCACATCTCCCGCCATCGCCGCCGCCCAAACCGGAGGTGCGCCAGGTAATCGAGGCTCCGCCGGCACCGCCCCCGCTGCCGGCGCTGGCCGACAGCGACAGTTTCATGCTCGATGCCCTGACCGGACTGGTCGGCAATAAGTCGCTGATGAAGTTCTTCCATACCGAGCGGATCATCCGCAATATCGTCGCGACCATCGACAACCTGCCGCGCCGGCGCGCGCCGATGAGCGTGATGCCGGTCGAGCGTGCTCCGGGCCAGTTTGTTACTGCAGGCACGGAAAGCAACCTGGCCATCAGCCCAAAGAACGCAGCGCGCTACACGCCCTACGTGAGAATCGTCGAGGCGATCGACGCCAAGAAGCTGGTCTGGCTTTATGCCCGCCTCTATCCGCTGTTCCAGCAGGCCTACGAAGAACTGGGCTACCCGAAGAAATATTTCAACGACCGCCTGATCGTGGTACTAGACGACCTGCTGGCCGCGCCGGACATCAAGGAACCGGTCAGACTGGTTCAGCCCAGCGTGTATTACCAGTTTGCCGACCCCGACCTTGAAGAGCGTTCCATCGGCCAGCGTATCCTGATGCGGACAGGCAGCAAGAACGAGGCCATCGTCAAAGGCAAGCTGCGCGAGATCAAACAGGAACTGTTGCTCCATATGCATGAGAAAAAAGTGGATGGTGCTGGGTGATGATTGGGGTTTTAATTGTTAGCCAGCCTCAAGCGGGTAATATGAAAAAGGTATCCTGAAGGTGCTCACCCTCTCACGTTTTAAGTTTGAACTGGCCATACCGCTCTTTCAATATCTTCTTCTTTCCAGAAGGCGATCAGTAACCAACTGAACCAGGTAAAAACCAAACTTTGGGTTTTGATAATATAATTGCATCACATTGCTTTTGGATATGGCAAGTAACTCTACATCTGTGTCACACACTGCGGTAGCGCTTCTCTTATGGCTCGAAGAGAAAAGTCCCATCTCTCCAATCAGTTCGCCCTTTTCAAAAATAACATCTAGCTCCTCCAGCCGTAAAATACCACTCTGTACATAATACATCTTGAGTGATTCATCCCCCTTTCTAAACAGGTAATCTCCTTTTTTAAAATATTCTTTTCCCATGTAAGGCGTTAAGAAATCTATTGCAAAATGACCCGTTGAAGATTCATGCACTTTATTAACAAGCATGATCATTTGCCTCATACGGATAATATTCAGCGGGAGAAGTGCAACATGCAGAATAAAAAGCGGCCAGATACCTCGCTGTAAAAACAGGTATGAACATACGGTATAGATTATGAAAACGAAATTTGCCGAGGCACCAACTGCCCTCAGTGGGATCATTTTCTTCATATAAAAAGTTGAGAACATCAACACAGCCGCCAGATAACCTATCAGGTCAACCCAATTCATAACCACTCCTTTGCTGTTGCCAAATCATGGGTTCGAGTTTGAAGTGCAATTTTGATTGGCGCAACCCCAGTTGCCACACCGCCAACGGCGGCGGGAGGTTGGCCGGATGATCCAGCCTGCGCAGGGCACATGCCAGGCAGCAGAAACATTGACGCATGGAATGCACCCTATTTTGGTTCCGCGTGCAGCTTCCCCGACAACAAGCTCGCCGAAACAATCAGCAGCGCGCCCAGCCAGTCGCGCAGTTGCATCGCTTCATCGGCGAGAAAATACGACGCGGCGGCGGCGACCACCAGTTCAAACAGGAACAGGACGATGGCGCGGTTGGCGGGCAGATGGGCAAGGGCATACTGCACCGCGAAACTGACGGCGCACAGCACGATGCCGAGCAGCGCGAGTATCAACAAGGCTTGCGCATCGATCGCCAGCAGTTGATCCGGCAAGCCGCCTTGCCACCACAGCAGCGGTGCGGTCAGCAGGGCCGTGCCGAGCCACACGCTGTAGGACTTCGCCTCCACGCTCAAATGTGCGGCACGCCGCGACACCACGTTGGACAGCGCGAAAGCCATGCCCGCCGACAGGCCGAGCCATTCGGCAAGGTTATTGGGCAGCGGCAAGCCGAGTTGCGGCTCCCACAGCATGATGAATGCGCCGCTGAAGGACAGCGCGATGATGAGGTAACCGTAGCGGTTGAGCCGCTCGCCGAGCAGCCAGTAGGAAAACAAAACCGTCCACAGCGGCGCGAGATAGAACAGCAACAGCACGCGCATCACTTCGCCGTGCAGCACCGCCAGCACATAGCCGAAATTCGTCCAGCCCGCGCTCAACAGCAGCGCCACCGCCCACCAACCTGCCTCGCCGTTATGCAGGCGCAGTTCGCGCCAGACGCGCGGCAGCATGAACGCGCCGCACAGCATCGCCAGCAGATAGGTGATCAGCGTCGCCAGCGCGCCGGATACGCCGATATCCTGCAACACGCGGTAGGGGTACCAGATCAGCCCCCACACCAGCGAGCCGCTCAACACGCCGGCAATCGGCATCAGATTTTGTTTTGATGGCACTCGTTACGCCTTTATAATCCGTGGAATTTGGAAAACCCGATCAGCCACGGATGAACACGGATATTCACGGATAAAACAACAACCGGATGGAAACAGTTATCCGTGTCTATATGTGTAAATCTGTGGCTAAAAAATATGAATCCCGACTTAAACCGACTGCAACCCTATCCGTTCCAGAAACTCGCCGCGCTGTTTCGCGAAGTTCAGCCGAATCAGGACTATCGCCCGATCAGCCTGTCCATCGGCGAACCGAAACACGCCACGCCGCAGTTCATCAAGGATGCGCTGACCGCCAACCTCGACGGGCTGGCGAATTATCCCACAACTGCCGGCAGCGACGCGCTGCGCAATGCCATCGCGAACTGGCTGGCGGCGCGCTACGGCATTCCGCTGCCGGATGCGAAGACCCAGGTGTTGCCGGTGAACGGCAGCCGCGAGGCATTGTTCGCCTTCGCCCAAACGGTGATCGACCGCAGCAGGAATGATCCGGTGGTGGTGTGTCCCAATCCGTTTTACCAGATTTACGAAGGCGCAGCGTTGCTGGCCGGAGCCACGCCCTATTTTCTCAACACCCTGCCGCAAGACAATTACGCGCTGAATTTTGCGCAACTGCCGGAAACAGTCTGGCAGCGCGCGCAACTGGTCTACGTCTGTTCGCCGGGCAATCCGACCGGGCATGTGATACCGTTGGAAGAATGGCAGACGCTGTTCGAAATGAGCGACCGCTACGGCTTCGTGATCGCCTCGGACGAATGCTATTCGGAGATTTATTTCGATACGCCGCCGCTCGGCGCGCTGCAGGCCGCGCAACAACTGGGGCGCAGCGACTACCGCAATCTGGTGGTGTTCTCCAGCCTGTCGAAGCGCTCCAATGTGCCGGGGATGCGCTCCGGCTTCGTCGCGGGCGACGCGGCAATCATCGCGAAATTCGCGCTGTACCGCACCTATCACGGCTCGGCGATGAACCCGGCGATCCAGGCCGCCAGCATCGCCGCATGGAATGATGAGGCGCATGTCGCGGAAAACCGCCGCCTGTACGCGGAGAAATTCGCCAGGGTGCTGGAGATACTCGAACCGGTGCTGCCGGTCACACCGCCCGATGCCGGCTTCTACTTGTGGATACGCACGCCCATCGCCGACACCGTCTTCGCGCAAGCCTTGTATCGCGACTATAATGTGACCGTGTTGCCGGGCAGCTATCTGGCGCGCACCGCCCAAGGGGTTAATCCCGGCGAGAATTTTGTGCGCCTGGCGCTGGTCGCGAATACGGAAGAGACAGTGGAAGCGGCGCGGCGTATCGCAGAATTCAGTTTGTTGTAGGTCGGGTTTTAACCCGACATGTCGGGCTGAAGCCCGACCTACCGGCGAATAATGACTACCAACTTTATTTAGGAACTCATCATGGATCAATTGCAGCAAATCATCGAGCAAGGTTTCGAACGCCGCGCGGGGATCACCCCGCACAATGCCGACGCGCAACTCAAGGAAGCGGTCGATGCCGTCATCACCCAGCTCGACCAGGGCAAGCTGCGCGTCGCCGAGAAGATCGACGGGCAGTGGGTGACGCACCAATGGCTGAAGAAGGCCGTGTTGCTGTCGTTCCGCATGGAAGACAATTCTTTCATCAAAGGCGGTTTCACCAACTATTACGACAAGGTGCCGTCCAAATTTGCCGACTACAACAGCCGCGATTTCCGCGAGGGCGGTTTCCGCGTGGTGCCGCCGGCTGCGGCGCGCAAAGGTGCGTTCATCGCCAAAAACGTGGTACTGATGCCCTCCTATGTGAACATCGGCGCATATATCGATGAAGGCACGATGGTGGATACCTGGGCGACGGTCGGTTCGTGCGCGCAGATTGGCAAAAACGTGCACCTGAGCGGCGGTGTGGGTATTGGCGGCGTGCTGGAACCGGTGCAGGCCAACCCCACCATCATCGGCGACAACTGTTTCATCGGTGCGCGCTCGGAAGTGGTGGAAGGCGTGATCGTGGAAGACAACAGCGTGATCTCGATGGGCGTATTCATCGGCCAGAGTACCAAGATTTACGACCGCGAAACCGGCGAGGTAAGCTACGGCCGCGTGCCGGCCGGATCGGTGGTGGTCAGCGGGAGCCTGCCTTCCGGGGACGGCAGCTATAACCTGTATTGCGCGGTGATCGTGAAAAAAGTGGATGCCAAGACCTTATCCAAGGTGGGCATCAACGAGTTGTTGAGAGGCATCTGATACAGGATCGAGGATTGAGAGGAAACCGCTGCATGCTCCCCCTCACTCCTCGATCCACGCTCCTCAATCATTAATAAAGGAGTTCTTAATGATCGTCACACCCTTACTACAACTCGCCGCCGACAAACATGCATCTGACCTCTTTTTCTCGGTCGGTGCGCCGGTCAACATCAAGATCGACGGCATCGCCATGCCGGTCAACGCGCAGGTGCTGGATGACGAGATCATCAGGCGCATCGCCTACGAGATGATGTCCCCGAAACAGATCGCCGAGTTCGAGGCCAAATTGGAAATGAACTTCTCGTTCCGCGCCAATGGCACCGGCAACTTCCGCGTCAACATCTTCCGCCAGCGCGGTGATATCGCCATCGTGATCCGCCATGTCAAGGGCAAGATCGACAATGTGGAAAACCTGCACCTGCCCAGCGTGCTGAAAGAGCTGATTATGGAAAGGCGCGGCTTGGTACTGGTGGTTGGCGCGACCGGTTCCGGCAAGTCCACTACGCTCGCCTCGATGATCGAGCACCGCAACAGCATCAAGAGCGGTCATATCCTGACCATCGAAGACCCGGTCGAATACATCTTCAAGCACGACAAATCCATCGTGAACCAGCGCGAAATCGGCACCGATACCCTTACCTACGAGAATGCGTTGTCCAGCGGGATGCGTGAAGCGCCGGACGTGCTGATGATCGGCGAAGTGCGCGACCGCGACACCCTTAGGCACGCGCTGATTTTCGCGCAGACCGGTCATCTGTGCTTGACCACACTGCACGCCAACAACAGCTACCACGCGCTGAACCGCATCGTGAATTTCTTCCCCTATGAATCGCGGCAAAGCGTGTTGTCCGACCTGTCGATGTGCCTGCGCGCGGTGGTCTCGCAACGCCTGGTGCGCAACGTGCAAGGCAAGCAAACGCCCGCCGTGGAAATCCTGCTGAACACTTCGCTGATCGCAGACCTGATCAAGAACGACGAGATCGACAAGATCCGCGATGCCATCGAAAAGAGTGTTTCCGCCGGCTCACAAACCTTTGAGCAGGCGCTGTACAGGCTATTCAAGACCGGCCAGATCACCAAGGAAGAGGCGATGCGCAACGCCGATTCAGCGAGCAACCTGTCCACGCTGATCGATTTTTCGGAGCGCACCAACACCATGAAAGTGCCGGTGTTTAACCCCAATCAGGAAGCGCCAACGAGTCCGAAACAGCAGTCCGATTTCAGCGGCATCAAGCTCAATCTGGACGAGCCAAAATGAATCCGACAAATAGCCGTTTACGCCATATGGGAGCCTCTAAAAATTCAGAGTTCGCCCAAATGCAAGGCGCGGAAAAAATTTCGCCGCGCCGCATATGTCCGATATGTAAGCAAGAAATTTTTCCTGCAACGCAGCATAACCAGCGACTTGGCTGCGGTTGTTATGCAGCCTAGTCGAATGGCTAGTTATTTCATCAGTTGGGATGAAATGTGGATTTTTAGAGGCTCCCATGTCTGAAACGCTGCAACTTGCCCATCAACTCATCTCGCGCCGCTCCCTGACGCCTGCGGACGACGGCTGTCTCGACATCATTGGCGCACGCCTCGCGCCGCTCGGTTTCAGCCTGGAAAAAATGCGCTGCGGCGAAGTGGATAATTTATGGGCGCGGCGCGGCAACGCCGGGCCGCTGGTGTGCTTCGCCGGGCATACCGACGTGGTGCCAACCGGTCCGCTGGACAGGTGGGACAGCAACCCGTTCACGCCCGCCGTGCGCGACGGCATGCTGTATGGGCGCGGTGCGGCAGACATGAAGGGTTCGCTGGCGGCGTTCGTCACCGCGATTGAAAAATTTATCGCCGGGCACCCGCAACATCGCGGTTCCGTCGCCCTGCTGCTCACTTCCGATGAAGAAGGCGTGGCGGTGGACGGCACGGTGCGCATGGTCGAGGCGTTGCGGCAACGCAACGAGCCGATCGATTACTGCATCGTCGGCGAGCCGACCTCGGTAGCCAAGACCGGAGATACCATCAAGAACGGGCGGCGCGGCTCACTGTCCGGCACGCTCACCGTCAAGGGCGTGCAGGGCCACATCGCCTATCCGCATCTGGTCAGGAATCCCATCCACCTCACCGCGCCCGCGATTGCCGAACTGGCCGCGACGGTATGGGACGAGGGCAACGAATATTTTCCGCCGACATCCTGGCAGATTTCCAATATCCACGGCGGCACCGGCGCGGCCAACGTGGTGCCCGGCACGGTGGAAATCCTGTTCAACTTCCGCTTCTCCACTGCCAGCACGGTGGATGGCCTGAAGAGCAAATTCTGCGCGATCCTGGATCGTCACGGCCTGGAATATGACTTGCGCTGGGAACTGTCCGGCAGCCCCTACCTCACGCCGCGCGGCAATCTGGTGGACGCGGTCAGCGCCGCGATACGCGAGGTAACCGGTGTGACGACCGAACTCTCTACCAGCGGCGGCACTTCCGACGGACGCTTCATCGCCGGCATCTGCCCGCAGGTGATCGAACTCGGCCCGCTCAACGCCACCATCCACAAGATCAACGAATGCGTGGCGGTGGCCGACCTCGACGCGCTGTCGGAAATCTACCGTCTAACCCTGGTCAAGCTGCTTACCGAATGAAATATCTCATCCTGATCCTGCTCGTCGCCGCGCTGCTGTGGGTCGTTTCCATCGCGTGGGCGAACCGGCGCAAATCGCCCCACGATAACCGCGACAGCGGCGGAGGCGGAGGCGATTCCGGCGGAAGTTCCTCTTCAGGCTGCGACAGCCACGATGGCGGTTGCGGCGGCGGGGATGGCGGCGGGGGCGGAGGCGACTGATGAGCAACTATTTTTCCGGCGCAACCCATAACCTTCACACCGTGCGCGATTGGCTGCGCTTCGCGGTGAGCCGTTTCAATCAGGCCAAATTGTTTTTCGGGCACGGCAGCAGCAATGCCTACGACGAGGCCGCCTACCTGATCCTGCATACGCTGCATCTGCCGCCGGATCGGCTCGACCCGTTTCTCGATGCGCGCCTGACCGATATGGAACGCGCCGAAGTGTTGAATATCATTCAGCAGCGCGTCGAGCAGCGTGTGCCGGCGGCCTACCTGACGCATGAGGCCTTCCTGGGCGATTTCAGTTTTTATGTGGATGAGCGCGTCATCGTGCCGCGCTCGTTCATCGCCGAATTGCTGCTCGAACAACTCGCGCCGTGGATCGCCGAGCCGGAAGAAATCGGCAGCGTACTGGACTTGTGCACCGGCAGCGGCTGCCTCGCGATCCTCGCCGCGCATGCCTTTCCTTATGCCAGCGTGGATGCGGTGGACTTGTCGCCGGATGCGTTGTCCGTCGCCGAACGCAACGTCGCCGACTACGAACTGCAAGACCGCGTGCACCTGATCGAATCCGATTTATTCGCCAAGCTGAATGGCAGGCAATACGATCTGATTATCAGCAACCCGCCCTATGTCGATGCCGCATCGGTCGCCGCGCTGCCGCAGGAATACCTGCACGAACCGAAGCTGGCGCTCGGCAGCGGCCATGACGGGCTGGATGCGACGCACATCATCCTCAAACATGCCGCGCAACACCTCACCGAAAATGGCGTGCTGGTCGTCGAGATCGGCCATAACCGCGAGGTGCTGGAAGCCGCCTACCCGGCCCTGCCGTTCACCTGGCTGGATGTCAGCGCGGGCGACCAGTTCGTGTTCATGCTGCACCGCAACGACCTGCTCTAGCAGAGCTAACTCATGTCCGTCGACCATTACGAGAATTTTCCGGTCGCCTCGATCCTGATGCCCAGGCGGCTGCGCAAGCCGGTGGCGGCGATTTATCATTTCGCGCGCGCAGCGGATGACATCGCCGACGAAGGCGACCAGCCCGATGAAGAGCGGCTCCGGCAACTCGACGGATTCCGCGCCGAGCTGGCGCGCATCGATAAAAATGAAACGCCGCTCACCCCGCTGCTCCACAACCTCGCCGCAGAGATACGACAGCACGCGCTGCCGATGCAGCCGCTTTATGACTTGCTCGATGCCTTCTCGCAGGATGTGGTGAAAAAGCGCTATGCGGACTTCGGCGAGTTGCTCGACTACTGCCGCCGCTCCGCCAACCCGGTCGGCACGCTGCTGCTGCATCTCTACGAAGAGGCCACGCCGGTCAATATCGCCTATTCGGACGCCATCTGCACCAGCCTGCAACTGATCAATTTCTGGCAGGATGTCGCCAAGGATTACGCCATCGGGCGCATCTACCTACCGCTGGGCGAGCTGGCGCAATACGGCGTGAGCGAGGAGCAGATCGCGCAGGGCAGCGCCAACGATGCGTGGCGCAAACTGATGAAATTCCAGGTGGATCGCGCCCGTGCCATGATGCTCTCGGGCGCGCCGCTCGGCAGCATCCTCACCGGGCGCATCGGTCTGGAGATGCGCATGATCATCGCGGGCGGATTGCGCATCCTCGACAAACTGGAAGCAGCTGACTATGACATGTTCCGCCACCGCCCGGTATTGCGCCCGTTCGACTGGGTTATCATGCTAACGAAGAGCGCACCGTTCCGTTTATAAAAATCATTTGCCACAGAGAACACAGAGAAGACGGCGTAGTGCCAAGTTTTGTTTCTCTCTGTGTGCTCTGTGTTCTCTGTGGCTGATTGATACTTTGCAACCACTATGACACCAGACCAATACTGCCAGAACAAAGCCGCCGCCAGCGGCTCCAGTTTCTACTACAGCTTCCTGTTCCTGCCGCCGGACAAGCGCCGCGCCATTACCGCGCTGTATGCCTTTTGCCGCGAGGTGGACGACGTGGTGGACGAATGTTCGGACGCCAACGTGGCGCGCACCACACTCAACTGGTGGCGCGCGCAGGTGACGGAAATCTACGGCGGCAAGCCGCAGCATCCGGTGGCGCTGGCGCTGGTTCCGGTGGTGAAACAATTCAACCTCGCGCAGGAACACTTGCTGGAAATCATCGACGGCATGGAGATGGATATCGACCTGCCGCGCTACCCGGATTTCAAATCGCTGCAGCTGTATTGCTACCGCGTCGCGTCGGTGGTCGGACTGCTGTCCGTGGAAATCTTCGGCTACAGCGACCGCCGCACGCTGAAATATGCGCACGACCTCGGCATTGCCTTCCAGCTCACCAACATCATCCGCGATGTCGGCGAGGATGCGCGGCGCAACCGCATTTACCTGCCGATGGACGAGATGCGGCAGTTCGGCGTGACGGCGGCGGACATTCTCAACGCGCACGAAACGGAAAACTTCCACAAGCTGATGGCGTTCCAGGTCGAACGCGCGCAACGCTACTACCGGCAGGCGCTTGGCCATCTCCCCGCAGCGGACCGCAAGGCACAGCGCACCGGCCTGATCATGGCGGCAATCTACCGCACCACGCTGGATGAGGTGGTCGCCAGCGGCTGCCATGTGCTGAAGGAGCGTGTCTCGCTCACGCCGTTGCGCAAATTTTGGCTGGCCTTCAAGACTTGGCTGAAGAATTGAAATACTCCCTCTCCCCAACCCTGATGGAACTACTAGCCATTCGACTAAGCTGTCAAAAGTCGCCAGCCAAGTCGCTGGTTATCTCCCGCCTACGGGCGAGGGGACAATCGTTATTTCTCCCATGCGGGAAAAATAATCCATGAACCCTGCCATCATCGGCGGCGGCTACGCCGGCATGGCGGCAGCCGTATCACTGGCAGAACGCGGCATTCCCGTCACCGTGTTCGAAAGCGCCAGACAGCTTGGTGGTCGGGCGCGCGGTGTGGTTCACCAAAATACCCAACTGGACAATGGCCAGCATCTGCTGCTCGGCTGCTACCACCAGACCCTGCGCCTGATCGAACAGGTCGGCGGCAACCTCGAACAGGACTTCCTGCGCCTGCCGCTGCAACTCGATCTGCATGGCGAGTTTTCGCTCAGGGCACCGCGCCTGCCCGCACCGCTGCACCTTCTGGTTGCTTTACTCAATGCGCAAGGCCTGCCGTTCGGCGCACGCCTGAACGCAGCGCGCTTCATGCTCGCGCTGCGCCGCATGAATTTCCGCTTGCCCTGCGACATGACGGTCGCCGAGCTGCTCGCGCAGCACGGCCAGGACGCCGAGCTGGCGCAAAAACTATGGGAACCGCTGTGCATCGCCGCGCTGAATACGCCGATCCACAAGGCATCCGCGCAGGTGTTGCTCAACGTGCTGCGCGATGCGCTGAACCAGTCGCGCGCCGACAGCGACATGCTGCTGCCGCGCGTGGACTTCACCGCGCTGTTTCCGCAGCGCGCCGCAAACTATATCGAGCGGCACGGCGGCAAGGTGTTCACCTCCTGCGGCGTTGAAACGATCATCCCCAAAGACGACGGCATCGAACTCGCCACCGCGCAGGGGACAGAACAGTTCAGCCATGTCATCTGTACCGCACCGCCGACAGTTGCGGCAAAACTGCTGCACCCCATCTCATTGCTCGAAAACACCGTTGCACAAATCGACAGCTTGGAACATCAGCCGATCTACACCGTGTACCTGCGCTATCCCGCCCATGTGCGCCTGCCTCATCCGATGCTCGGCCTGCACCGGCGCTTCAGCCAATGGCTGTTCGACAAGGGGCAAATCGCCGGACAGCACGGCCTGCTCGCCGCCGTGATCAGCGCGGAAGGCATCCATCAGGAATTGCCCCAGGAACAACTGGCTCAAAGAGTGATTGCGGAATTGCGCGCAGAATTCGGCATCGCCGAAGTGCCGGAATGGTTCAAGGTCATCGCCGAAAAACGCGCCACTTTCTGCTGCGCACCCAACCTGTGCCGCCCGCCGCAGCAGACCGCCCTGCCCGGCCTGCTGCTGGCGGGCGACTACACCGCCGGCGCTTACCCCGCCACGCTGGAAGGCGCGGTACTAAGCGGGTTGCGCTGCGCCAGCCTGATTTCAGCATAATAATCATGCGTCGACAGCGCATATTTTATTGATATAATAGGCGACAGTAATACTCAACTTTTATAATCATAAATCGATTGAAGAGCGGATATGCCAACCGCGCCATTTATAAGGATACTGACATGCATACCATTGCGGAACATATGACCGCCGACCATAAAGCCTGTGACAATGAATTCGTCGTTGCCGAGGAAGCCGCCCTTGCCGGCAATTGGAGCGAGGCTGAAACCGCTTTTAATGCTTTCAATAATGACATGACGCGACATTTCCGCATGGAAGAAGAAGTGCTCTTTCCTGCACTGGTGTCCGCCGGCGGCCCTTCCGGCCCGGTGCATATCATGCGCATGGAACACACGCAGATAAAAGGACTCCTCGAACAAATGGCGGCTGCGGTAACACAAAAAAATGCACAGGAATATGGCGGCCTTTCCGAAACCCTGCTGATGGTGATGCAGCAGCATAACAACAAGGAAGAGCAAATCCTTTATCCCATCGCGGACCAGATTCTGGTCAAGGAACGGGAAACACTCTTCGGCCGCATGCAGGCTGCTTAACGGCCATGGCGTTGATGTTGCACCCGATAATTGAATTGCCATGCCCGTTTCCCTCACCCCAACCCTCTCCCGCAAGCGGGCGAGGGGGCAAACGAATCGCTGCGCGAGTTTCACGTTGACCACGATGCCGGAACTCGACGTACGCGGGCTGCCTCCGCCGGAGCCTTTCGAGAACATCATTCGCGCGCTGCCAACGCTTTCCGGCAAAGACACCCTGCAAGTGCTTATCCACCGCGAACCCTATCCGCTCTACGAAATGTTGCGCGATGCCGGTTATGCATGGCAAACCACGGCGCTTGCAGATGGCGATTTTAAAATCCTGATTACCCGCACCGCATGAAATTAGCCTCGCTCAGTGCCGAACAGGCTCCGCCGATCAGCGTGCCGCTGCGTTTTTTCATCGCAGCGCCGGTTTTTTTGGCGCTGGTCGCGCTGCTGCTGGCAATGGTCGGCGGCAACCCGTTTGCAGAACTGCACTCCCCCGCACAGATCGCCGCCACGCATCAAGTCACCCTGGGATTCATGGCGATGGTCATGCTGGGCGCCATCCAGCAATTGCTGCCGGTGGTGATCGGCAGCCCGATGCCCGCCTCCCGGCTGGTGGCATGGCTCACTTTCCTGCCGCTGATAGCGGGCACGCTGTCGTTATCTGCCGGTTTCATGCTGGGCAAGCCGGCACTGCTCAATCTTTCCTGGCCGCTGCTGGGATTGGCTTTTCTGGTATTCATCGCTGCCAGCCTGACCAGCCTGGCGCGCGCCACCGCAAAAAACGCGACAAAAACCGCCCTGCTGCTGTCCATCCTGTCGCTCGCGGGCGCCGTCACGCTCGGCATGTTGCTGGCCAGAGGCTATGCCGTCGGCTTGCCCCTGCCCTATGCCAGGCTGGCAGCCGCCCATATCAGCCTGGCATTGGGCGGCTGGGTGCTGCTGCTAATTATTGGCGTGTCTTACCAGGTTGTGCCGATGTTTCAGCTTACCCCGAACTATCCGAAATGGCTGACTGCCGGTTTGGCTCCCGCAATTATTGTCACCCTGCTGCTGAATCTGGTGCTGCTCATACCAGAATCAGCGCCATACTGGGCGAGATTCATCGCGGAAGGCATTTTCTGGTCATTGGCCTGCTGTTTCGCCGTGGTCACGCTCAGGCTGCAAAGCCAGCGCCGCCGCCGCGTTCCGGATGCCCCCTTGAGCTTCTTCCGGCTGGGCATGCTCTCATTGCTGCTTGCCGCATTATTTTCGCTGGCAGCACTGATCCTGCCGGCAGCCAGCGATCAGCTTAGGACCCTGTCCGCTCTGGTTTTTCTGCTGGGTTTCGCGCTGTCCCTGATCCAGGGCATGCTTTATAAAGTCGTTCCGTTCCTGGTCTGGTTCCACCTGTTTCGCGGCGGAATATCAACCGGCATTCCGAACATGAAAAATATCATCCCGGAACCCTGGATGTGGCGACACCTGTGGCTACACGGCGGCACACTGCTTGCGGCGCTACTGGCGCCCTGGTGGAATGTGGCGGCATGGCTGATCATGCTGGGACTGTTGCTGCAGGGAGCATTGCTGGGCTACGCTGTCTTTACCGGCATCGCGGTATACCGGCGCACACTTAAACGGATTGAGCAGGCAGCAACATGAGTTTTCTGACGCTTAAAGCCATCCACGTCTCCTGCGCATTCATCAGCTTCGCACTGTTCTTCCTGCGCGGCATCTGGAGTTTCAAGGGCTCGCCGATCATGCGGCAAGGCTGGGTCAAGGTCGTGCCGCATATCGTGGATACGCTGCTGCTCGTCAGCGCGCTGGCACTGGCTTTCACCATCCAGCAATATCCCTTCGTGGATGCGTGGCTGACCGCCAAGGTCTTCGGCCTGCTGCTGTATATCGGGCTGGGTTCCGTTGCGCTGAAATACGGCAAGAGCAAAGCCATCCGCATTTCCGCATGGCTGGCGGCACTGGCGGTGTTTGTCTACATCGTGTTGGTCGCCGCCAAGCACAACCCCTTACCGTTTATTCATTGAGGATCACCAAATGATTTCGTTTGCATCCGGCGAAGCCGCCCCCAGCTTCGATCACCCGCTGGAAATGCTGCATGCCTGCCACGGCAAGATCCAACGGCAACTCAGCACCCTGCAAAAACTGGCCGCGCACCTTCCTACCCACGGTTGCGACCAGCAAGTGCAACAGGCCGCTCAAGGCATCCTGCGTTATTTCGACACCGCCGGGCAGTTCCATCATCAGGATGAAGAAGAAAATTTATTCCCCACGCTGCTTGCCTTGGACGTTCCGGACAGAGCGCAGGCGAAGGCACTGATCGAACGCCTCTTGGCACAGCACGTCGTCATGTTTGCCGCCTGGAGCGATGTGCGCACGGTATTGGTAAAATTCGCCGAAGGGGTGAATACGCCGCTGCCCGAAACGCTGGTAGAAAAATTGGTCGACAACTACACTCGCCACATCGCCCTTGAAGAAGCGGAACTGCTACCGCTTGCCGCGCGCCTGCTCAGCCCGCAGCAAATCATGGCATTGGGGAAATGCATGGCGGAACGGCGCGGTGCAAAATTCCCTTCAGTACCGTCCATCTAGCCCGCCCCCTTGCCTACAGACTGATAAATTATGCGGCGAATTCTTCCCTGATGAAGCACCGCAAGCCAGAAATTCACCTGCCTAATGCTCCTTGCCGTCGATGCGCGGCTGCATGAGAAAGGGAATATACCGCCAGGCGAGCAGCGCAAAACAAGCAAACCAACAGGATGCCGCGAGGTAAATCCAGTGCGTGTAACCGGCTGGATAAATTTGCGGCGCGATGATACGGAACACGAATGCCAGTATCATGATCCACAGCGCCAGCTTGTCGAGCGCATCGAAAACCACCTTCCTGCCCGTATGCCCCTTCGATATCCTGACCAGCATGCCGGGAATGATCAGCCCCATCACGCCGAAAGTGAAGACATGTACGGACACGGACGCAGCCCATTCCGGATGGCTAACGTGCCTGAAAAATTCGATAAGCAATTGGGCGATGATGGCGAGGTAGCCCAGATACATGATGCCGATATCGATCCGCCGCATCGCCAGTTGCGGCTTCCAGAAAATGAAGCGTCCGACCAGCAGCAGCGCGAGCAGCAGCGCCACCCAGCCCGACAGTTGCGCCGGCATCAGGCTTTCGAACACCAGCAGCAGCCCGAGAAGCTTGATCGCCTTATTCAGCGCTTGATTTTGCAGGATCCCAACATTGAACACGCCTTTCATGAACTGCGCCAGCGTCCGCTCCAGCATCACCAGAAACGCCATCCGGAACAGCCCCAGCGCCATGCTCCAGCCGACCTGCGCGTATTCGGCGCTGAGCATCAGGTTCTTCGCCACCAGAAAAACCGGCAAGATCACCAGGAAAAAAATGTTGTCGAGGCGGTAGGCATCGTCCTTGCGGTTGCGGATCAGCGTCCATAACAGCATCGCAACGATCGACCCGAGGAACAGGTTGTTGGAAATCAGGAAAAGGAACGGCGGCCAGGTGCCCTCGAACCACATGCCGATGCGTTCGAATACCCACGCGGCAGCCAGGAACACCAGCGCGTTGCCATGGTAGCCGCGTATCTTCACCCAGTTCTTGGTCGAGGTCAGCATGAAACCGCCGAGAACAGCCCAGCCGAAGCCGAAGAACATCTCGTGCGCATGCCACTGCACCGTGGAGAACGAGGTTGCCGGCGCCGGAATGGCACCCGCAAAGAACAATGCCCACAGGATCGGCAGGCTCAATCCGGACAAACACGCCAATGCGAAAAACGGGCGAAAGCCCACCAGCCAGAGCGGATGCGCGGACAACTTCATCCTGCCCTCCGGCTGCTCATTTGTTCGAGCCATTCAGGATTAACGGGTGACATCGAGTCGCATAATTGATGTATATGTTTTGAAATTGACAGAAACATTCGATCTTTTTCCTTTTTGCTGAACCCAAAAATTCCTTGCGCCTTTACCCACTACTCCAACGCTACTGGACCTCTTCCACCCTGATCAGCACATTGCGCTGCTCGCGCGTCCGTGATACGCCGCGCGTGGAGATGGTCGAATCGTCATGTTTTTGCTGCTGCCCTAATCCGCCCACTTGCAGCCATTCGCCCAGGCGGCCGGATACGGTGCTGGAGGCCTGCTGCACACGCACGGTCGGTTGGTCGCCGCTGCCCGGTACGAGCGCATCGTTCTGCGCGCTGATTTCCAGCGTCACCCGGTCGCCGCTGACGCGCGGCAGCACATAAAACCCGCTGCCCACTTCCTGATATTGCGTGCTGTCGATCACCTGCGTACCCCACTGATTCTGTATCACCTGCCGTTGCGGAACGGGAACGGATTGCCCGCTGCGCACCAGCGCGCGATTGCCTTCCAGCACTTGCAGTTGCTGGGTGTTGCGCTCATCTTCGAGCGAGCGGGTGGATATCACTTTGGCCCTCAACCTGTCCTGCCCCTGTCCGAGCTCGACATTCAGGCCGCTGCTGTTGCTGCTGCCCGGCACGGCAATCCGCGCGTCGCGGCTCAAGCCGACATTGCCGGACACTTCGGTCAGCCGCGCGGCGGTTTCGCTGTCCACGTTCTGCATCACGGTGATTTTCAGGCGGCGCGGCGCGACATCGATGCTCTCCAGCAGTCTTTTGATTTGCTCGAGGTTGTGCGGCGAGGTGCGCAGGATAAGCTGGTAATTCATGCCGCTGGCGGCATCGCCCTTATCCAGCAGCGGCCGGATGACGGGCAGCACTTCCTCCGCGCTGCGATGCTTGAGCGCGATGATTTCCAACTCTGCCCAGATGGGCGCGGAAAACAGCAACAGTACGAGACCAGCGAGGATGTTTTTCATGAAGAACATTGTCTTTGCAAACAATGCCACTTTACCGTAAATTTCGCGCCATGCAACGCATTTACCTTACCTTGCTCATCCTGCTGCTTGGCGCCTGTAGCACCACGCCCAGCACCCCGCAAATACAGACTTCCGGCGGGCGCATGAACGATGTCGCGCTGTATGCCCTGAGCCTGGCCGACACGCCCTATCGCTACGGCGGCAACTCGAGCGACAACGGCTTCGATTGCAGCGGCTTCGTGCAGTATGTCTACCTGAACACGCTGGGCATAAAACTGCCGCGCACCAGCACGGAGATGAGCCGCGCAGGGGAACCACTGGATGCCGGCCAGTTGCACCCCGGCGACTTGGTGTTCTTCAACACACGCCAGCAGCCGTTCTCGCATGTCGGCATCTATGTCGGCGAGGAGCGTTTCGTGCATTCCCCCAGCAGCGGCAAGGCGATCATGGTGGCGAGCATGCGCGAAAAATACTGGCGCAGCCGCTACGACGGCGCGCGGCGGATCACTTCGGCAAACTAGCCTTGCGCGCCGCTTTTATTTCTTCGGCCAGCTGGAACACCGACATCGCGTAGAAATCGCTGTTGTTGTAGCGCGTGATGACCTCGAAATTATTGAATGCAAGCCAGAACTCCTTGCCCTCCTCCACCGTGAAATCGATCAGGCGTGCGGATTTATCCGGCGCGAAATCCACACTTGGCGCCACCCCCGCTGCCGCCCATTCGGCCAGGCTGCGCGGCGTCCTGATTTCGCCAAGACAGATTTCATCACCGACTTGCGCACGCACCGCGACCGGTCCGCCCCTGATCCAGCCATAGCCTTGCAGATAGTTGGCCACGCTGCCTATCGCATCCTGGTCTTCGCGCAGCAAATCAATCGTGCGGTTGCCGTTGAAATCCACCGCATAGTTGCGATAGCTGCCCGGCATGAATTGCGGGATGCCCAGCGCGCCGGCATACGAACCGCGGATGGCCAGCAAGTTGAATTGCTGCTCGCGCGCCAGCAGCAGGTAGTTTTCCAGCTCGCCGCGAAAAAAATCCGCGCGGCGCGGATAATCGAACGCCAGCGTAGTCAGCGCATCCAGCACGCGGAAGTTGCCGGCATTCTGCCCATAAATGGTCTCCACGCCGATCACCGCGATGATGATTTCCTGCGGCACGCCGTACTTCTGTTCGGCACGTCGCAAGGTATGCCGGTATTTATTCCAGAACTCCAGCCCGAGCCTGATGCGCTTTTGATTCACAAAAGCCGCGCGATATTCCAGCCACGGCTTGATGGTCGCGGGGCGGGAAATCGCCTCAATCACCGCCGGAAGATGCTGCGCATGGTCAAACAGATTTTCCAGTTCATCGCGCCTGAACTGGTGTTTAGCAACCATTTCATCGATAAACTTGGGAATACCGGGAAGTTCGGCGGCACCCAAAAGTTTGGCGAATTGGGCGGCGAAAGAACACAATAGCAGCAGGGATAAAACGAATCGCATAGTGTGCGCATTTTAACTCGACAGCCCGGCTCGCCACTGCTAAATTTAGCCCATCCACATAAACTCGAAACGAAAGTCGGCATCATGAAAAAAACCGCCCAACATCATTCTCTTATCATTCTCGGTTCCGGTCCTGCCGGATATACCGCCGCCGTGTATGCCGCGCGCGCCAACCTCAACCCGGTGCTGATCACCGGCATGGCACAGGGCGGCCAACTGATGACCACCACCGAGGTGGACAACTGGCCGGCCGACCCGAACGGCGTGCAAGGCCCGGAACTGATGCAGCGCTTCCAGCAGCACGCGGAACGTTTCAACACGCAGATCATTTTCGATCACATCCATACCGCCAAACTGCAACAGAAACCGTTCCTGCTGAGCGGCGACGCGGGCAGCTACACCTGCGATGCGCTGATCATCTGTACCGGCGCGTCGGCGCAATATCTCGGCCTGCCATCGGAAGAAGCCTTCATGGGACGCGGCGTGTCCGGTTGCGCGACCTGCGACGGATTCTTCTATCGCGGCCAGGATGTGGCGGTGATCGGCGGCGGCAATACCGCCGTGGAAGAGGCCATGTACTTGGCCAACATCGCCAGGCACGTCACGCTGGTGCATCGCCGCGACGCCTTCCGCGCCGAACGCATCATGATCGACCATCTGATGGAAAAAGTGAACGAAGGAAAAATCACGCTGCAACTGAACAGCACGCTGGACGAAGTGCTCGGCGATGCCAGCGGCGTCACCGGCATGCGCGTAAAGGACGTGCGCAGTGATGAAAAACAGGACATCGCCGTGACCGGCGTGTTCATCGCCATCGGCCACAAGCCGAACACCGATATCTTCGCCGGACAACTGGAGATGGATAACGGCTATATCCGCACGCGCGGCGGCAACCAGGGCAACGCCACGGCGACCAGCATCTCCGGCGTGTTCGCGGCAGGCGACGTGCAGGATCAAATCTACCGCCAAGCCTGTACCAGCGCGGCGACCGGCTGCATGGCGGCGCTGGATGCCGACAAGTATCTCGCCTCGCCCGGCAAAATCTGATGCCGCGCGGAATTCCCCTCACCGTCCCGTGAAGCGGCCTTTGACAGGGCAGGAAAACCAGGCCGAACCCGAAGATGCTGCGCTGTTCCGCGCGGCAGTCGGCGAAGTGAAACTGCTGCCCGAGCAGAACCGCATCGGGCCGCAAAAACCGCCGCGCAAACCCTTGCTGCACTCCCCCGCCCCGCCCACCTCAATACCCGACACGCTGTCCGATTTTGCCGCCGAGAATGCGCCGGATGAATTTCTGCGCAACGGTCTGCCGCGCATGACTCTGCGCAAACTGCGGCGCGGCCACTGGCCGATACAGGGCAGCCTCGACCTGCACGGCAATAACAGCGACGCGGCGCGCAAACTGTTGCAGGAATTCCTGCATGAGGCGGCACAGCGCGGATCGCGCTGCGTCCTGGTGATCCACGGCAAGGGAACGAACAGCCGGGGCGGCGAAGCAGTGCTGCGCAGGCTTACGCGCCACTGGCTGGCGCAGCGTCCGGATGTACTGGCCTATTGTGACGCACCGCCCGGAGGCGGCGGCAGCGGCGCGGTACTGGTGTTACTGAAGGTTGTTGAGGCGTTTATCGAATAGTTGCAAGGCTGCTTTGTGGAAAATCAATTCAAGAAGTCTGGAGCAGCCATTAGGAGATATTCAGCATCCAAATGAGGCTGGTTCACCAGCTTTGACAAAGCGTGCAACAGGTCAAATGGCGCTTAACGCTAATTAGTGTAACAAGGCTATGCGCCGGTGCAGCGCATTAATCGGCATCCCTCTTTAGCTTCGGAATTTCTGTGCTGGCGATTTGCGCAAGCCGACCTGCCGCTTCTTCAAGCGGTTTAAGGGATACGTCTTCCGCAGAATAGCGTTCGTAGTAGCCGAACGGATTATCAAGATCCCTGATTAGCATCAGGAGATAAATCATCAGGTATGAGATAACACTCACGAAAAACAACGACTCATAAAGTGGCTCAATCTTGGCCAATATGAGTCCTATGCAAAGAAGAATGGTGATGAAATCGGCGAGCAAGTAGCCTGAGGAAACGAAGGATGTTTCCCGAATAGTGTGTGTGCGTATAAGGGTGCGCCGAAGATTGCTTTGCTCCTGCTTCAAACGAGCCACCAGAGTCGCTTGAGACCATTGTTCCATCGCTGCGAACTGGGGAGTTAGCTCGTTCACATGCTCCAGCAGTTCGGCTGTACGGTGTTTTTTATGGAACCAGCTCAGAATGCCCTGGCTCAATTGCGATAGAAGAATCAGGCATGAGCCAACATTGGCTTCGGGTCTTGCCATTCGAATACCGCGCACCTCTTGCGCCAGATTCTCCAGGCATGCGCTCAACTCGCCCGGGATGCGCTCACTTTCCTTGAAATCCGACAGGACACCGCTCAGAAGAAACCCCATCAGAAAGACGTTGGCAGCCACAATCCCGGAGAATAATGGGTTGATGGAGATAATCTCCCACCCGAGGAAATGAACGAGGAGTTTCGCGCCTATCACCATGGCAACGATGGCGCTTACTTGCAGCAAGAGACGGTATCGGTTATTGGTATTCATTGCGGTCTTTCGTTTGATTTTTCTGGTCAGTGTGGATTATCGTCATGCTTATTGCCAACTGCGCAAAAGTGCCGCCTTGTCATCGCTATCGTTATCTTTGCAGTCAATTTGGCGACTATCCTTTTCAAGGAAAGTTTCGAGTTGTGGGAATCCATATGGTTCCGTGCTAGCATTAAACGATATGACCTCACTCTCTTTGTTACTCTGGATTGTGTCGGTAATCGCGTTGCAACTGGCGATCTTTCTCGGCATCGGCTTCTGGCGCCACTGGCTGGATTACCACGCCTTGCGCAGCCGTGCTGCGGAGTTGGATTTACCGGTGAAGCTGGATATGCCAAGTGGCGCGGAAGAGATTGCCGTTGCTGCCTGGCCGGGCTTCCGGACGTTCAGGATCGACCGCAAGGTCGTCGAGGATGCCGCGCAGTCGATCTGCTCGTTTTACCTCATACCGGAAGATGGCCAACCGCTTCCACCCTTTCTGCCGGGACAGTTTCTGACCTTTCGCCTTGATATACCGACGGCGACAGGAGGCGCCGAGCAGGTTGTCCGTTGCTATTCGCTGTCGGATGCGCCTCGTCCCGATTGCTACCGAATTTCGATCAAGCGGGGGCCGCCGCCCAAGAGCAGACACGTTCCGGCGGGACGTTCATCCACCTTCTTTCACGAGCAAGTGGCGGTGGGCAGCCTCTTGCAGGTGCGTGCCCCCGCTGGACACTTTTATATCGACCGCAGCGATGCCCCGATAGTATTGATCGCTGGCGGCATCGGCATCACGCCCATGTTGAGCATGTTGAATTGGTATCTGGCCGAACAACCTGAGCGCGAAATCTGGCTGTTCTACGGTGTGCGCAACAGCCGCGAACTGGTGATGAAATCCCATCTCGAAGCCCTGGCGGCAGCGCATCCAAACTTCCATTTGCGGCTGTGCTTCAGCGATCCGCTGCCGGAAGATGTGGCCAGAAATGATGTGACGCGACATGATTATCTGCACCATAGGCGCATCGATGTAAGCCTATTGCGCATGCAATTGCCGCTCAAGCCTTATCATTTCTACATTTGCGGCCCCACCCCGATGCTGGAGAGTCTCGTGCCGGCGCTGGAAGACTGGGGCGTACCCGGTGCGCGCATCCACTTCGAGGCTTTTGGCCCGTCATCCATCAAACGCAAACCATCCGCAGCGGCATCGATTGCCGCGCCGCAGACCGGGGCGCCGGGCACTGGGACAATGGATACCGGGATCATTGTGACCTTCGCCAAGTCCGGCAAACAACTGCCGTGGCAGCCCATGGCCGGCAACCTGCTCGAATTTGCAGAATCAAATGGCATTGTCGTCAATTCCGGCTGCCGCGCCGGTAGCTGCGGCAGTTGCCAGACGACGATCCGGGCGGGTGAGGTGACCTACCGCCAGCCACCGGATTACGATCCCGAACCCGGCACCTGCCTGCTCTGCGTCTGCACGCCGAAGACCGGCGTGACCCTGGAGATATAAATGACGATCTCGCTCTGGCGCCAACATATACTGCCCTTCACCTTGCTAGTCGGACTGCTGGCAGCAGCCACCCTGGCAGGTGACTATCTCCTGCATCGGCTGAATCTGGTATGGGTTGGCCGCTACCTGGGCATACCGGGCACGATTTTAATCATTGCTTCCCTGACTTATTCGCTGCGCAAACGCAAATACATCGCGACGGGAAATCCGAAATCCCTGCTGAAACTGCATGAGTTGGGCACCTGGTTAGGCTCGCTGATGGTGCTGATCCATGCCGGCATACATTTCAACGCCATCCTTCCATGGCTGGCCACGGTTGCCATGGGTGTAAATGCAATTAGCGGCATGGTCGGCAAACTGCTTCTGGATCGCTCGCGCCGCCATGTGCAGGGACAGCGTGAACACTTCCAGTTGCGCGGTCTGTCGCGAGTGGATGTGGAACAGACAGTGTTCTGGGATGCCGTAGCGCTCGACGCCATGACCAAGTGGCGGAAAGTGCATATCCCGATCTTCATTGTCTTCGCAGTGCTTGCGCTGGGCCACATCGTTAGTATCTTCCTGTTCTGGGGCTGGGCATGAGCCGGACTCTCAAACTCATTTTGGCCGCCAACCTGATTGCGATTGCGATTCTGGCTTTCGTTTATCCGAACCTGATGGTCGGGCCGGGCAAGCTGATTCCCGGCCATAAGCAACTGGAGACGGACTGCTTTGCCTGCCATGCGCCGTTGCTTGGTGCGGCATCGGAACGCTGTGTATCCTGCCATAAACCTGCCGAGATCGGCCGTTTGACGACGGCAGGCAAGCCCATCGCCAAGCCGCTTACCTCGGCTCCTTTTCACCAGAAGTTGATCAATCAGGACTGCTTAGCCTGCCATAACGACCACGCAGGCGTGAAGCGCTTCCGGCAGCAAGGCCGCTTCAATCATGCGTTGCTGCAAAAAACAATGCTCGACCAGTGCCAGTCCTGCCACAAACCGCCTGTCAACCTGCGGCACCAGCGGATTACCGGCAACTGCAGCCAGTGTCACAACCAGAATAAGTGGACACCTGCGACTTTCGATCATGCCTTGCTGCCAAAGGCAGGGCTCGATCAGTGCCAGTCCTGCCACAAAGCGCCTGGCGACTCGCTGCACCGGCAGATTGCCGGCAATTGTGGCCAGTGCCACAACCAGAACAAGTGGACACCTGCGGCTTTTGATCACAACAAGTATTTCTGGCTTGATCGCGACCACAATGCCAGTTGTGTGACTTGCCATATGGGCAACGACTACAGCCGCTACACCTGCTACGGATGCCATGAACACTCAGTGGATAAAATTCGCCGCGAGCATATAGAGGAAGGTATCCGCGATTTCGACAATTGCGTTGAGTGCCACCGGAGTGGCAACAAGCACGACATCAAGGGTGGTGACGGAGAAGGGCGGGGTAATCGCGAAGGAAGGCGGGATCGCAAAGGACGCGATGACGACGATTGACAGTTGCTCTTCTCACCGCCTTTGCAGTCGGCTAATGATGGCCGTGAATGCGAACAGATTCGCCGCTAGGCTATGGGAGTTGTCAGTCGGCAGATTTTTAGGAATGAATAGCCATGCACCTTACTCATTTATATTGCGCGCGTCATGGATTCTGATACCGCAAAATTGACCTGGTTAAAAAACCTGTACCCGGGCTATTTCGCCTTAACCATGGGGACGGGAATCATCGCTATCGCGCTGGATATGCTCAAGATGCCAGTGTTGTCGAATGTGCTGTATATGATCACGCTGATTTCCTGGTGTGCGTTACTAGGGCTATATACTTGGCGTCTCATACGTTTCCCGCAAGTCGTATGGACTGAGTTGATTAATCCGCGAACCACTTTTTTCTTTTTTTCCTTTGTTGCCGCAACCGATATTTCCGGGATCTTATTTCATCTCCATGGTCTGAATCGGCTTGCACTTTTGTGCTGGATTGGCGCATTACTGGCATGGATGGCATTGCTCCACTGCAGCTTCAGTGTTCTAACGCTTCGTCACTCCGCGCGTAATGTGAGTGTCGTTCATGGCGGCTGGCTGATGTGCATAGTAGGCACACAGTCACTTGTTTTGCATGGCGTAAATGTTATTCCCCAATTGGGAAATTATGCCGCCTATATGATGGTTGGAATCTATATGTTATGGGGGATAGGACTAATTCTTTATGGCATTTTCGTAACACTATTTTGTTATCGTATTTTCTTCCTGGAGATGAGTGATGATGACTACACCCCGCTGATGTGGGTCATCATGGGAGCCGCTGCCATCAGTGCCAATGCCAGTAGCGCTTTGGCTCTATCCAATCCCATTGTGCCGGTTCTTGTAGCTTTTCATTCTATTGTAGATATGGTGGCTCTTGTCTCCTGGACCTGGGCTACCTGGTGGATTCCTCTGTTGGTTGTTTTCGGGATTTGGAAGCATTTTGTTCGTCATATTCCCTTGCGCTACGAGCCCATGCAATGGAGCATTGTATTTCCTCTTGGCATGTATGCCGTAACCAGTTTTAGACTCGCGCTTGCGGCTGAATTTGAACCATTGCATTGGGTTTCCCATGCCATGGTATGGGTGGCTCTTTTTGTGTGGTGCCTGGTAATGATGGGGCTGCTTCGTCGCCTGATACAGCAGCAAAGCCTGAAAGGATTGCTATGACAGAGAAGGCCAATAGCGCGCACACGCTGACCCCATCGCTCAAACGCTACGCTTGGCTATCCATCACGGCGGCGATTGCTACCATCCTGCTGAAAGGTGTGGCGTGGAAGATGACAGGTTCGGTCGGACTCCTGTCTGATGCCATCGAGTCATTTGTGAACCTCGCGGGAGCGATGATGGCCCTTTGGATGCTGACATTGGCGGAGCTCCCCGCCGACGACGATCACGCTCACGGACACGGTAAGGCTGAATATTTCTCCAGTGCTTTCGAGGGTTTCCTTATCCTGTTGGCGGCTCTCGCCATCGGCTATACGGCTGTCGACCGCCTGATGAATCCTGCGCCACTCGAAGCGGTGGGGGTTGGGTTGCTGGTTTCTGTGGTGGCATCGATCATCAATTTTGTTACAGCTCGCATTTTGTTGGAGGTGGGAAAAAAGCGCAATTCGATAACCCTGGAAGCCGATGCGCATCACCTGATGACAGATGTATGGACATCGGTGGGAGTCATTGTCGGCGTCAGCTTGGTATGGCTGACTGGCTGGCTCTGGCTCGATCCGGTCATTGCTATGATTGTTGCAGCAAATATTATCTGGACTGGTTGGCATCTCATGCATCGTTCAGCCGCCGGTCTGATGTATGTTTCATTGCCTGCAGAAAAACTGGAGCAAATTGAGGCGGTGTTAGCTGGGTATCGTGAGCAGGGACTGGATTTTCATGCTCTGCGCACCCGCCAAGCGGGAAGCCGCGCTTTCGTGACCTTGCACGTTCTGGTGCCTGGACACTGGACGGTACAGCAGGGTCACGACTGGACAGAGCGTATAGAGGTAGATATACGCAACGCTATACCTCATGCGCATATCACTACCCACTTGGAAGCGATAGAGGATCCAGTGTCAATGATTGACCAAGAGCTTGATCGAACACTATAAACAAAATTGCATTTAAAGTTCTTCCTGCCGATTGAATGTCTGCTTCCGAAAAAATCGACTATCTGGTTTGTGTCGATTGCCGCATGTCGCCAAGTTCCGCTATCTGAAAATCTGAAGACTGCAATGGATCGTTAGCTGGACTTGATAAACAACTGGTTTGTATCGGTTAAGCATTCTTTCTTGGACATCAACGCCATACGGAAACCACCAAGTATGGCGTGAGCAAAGCAAGGGCGGCTACGTACCTTCTCAGATTACTTTTGGATGCACCATCTCCGCCGCCCGCACCCATAGGTCGAAGTCGGCTTCCGTGACATAACCCAATGCCAGCGCCGCCTGCTTCAGCGTGCCGCCGTCGCGGTGGGCGCGCTTGGCGATCTCGGCGGCACGGTCGTAGCCAATGTGCGGGGTCAGCGCGGTCACCAGCATCAGCGAGCGCTCCATCTGTTCCGCGATGCGCGCATGATTGGCCTCGATACCGCGCACGCAGTATTCCTCGAAGCTCACCATGCCGTCGGCCAGCATGCGCACGCTTTGCGCAAAATTGTGCGCAATGAGCGGCTTGAATACATTCAGCTCGAAGTTGCCGGAGGCGCCGCCGATGGTGATTGCGACGTCGTTGCCGAACACCTGGCAGCACAGCATGGTCAGCGCCTCGCACTGGGTCGGGTTCACCTTGCCCGGCATGATCGAGCTACCCGGTTCGTTCTCCGGGATGCTGATCTCGCCCAGCCCGGAGCGAGGCCCGGAGGCCAGCCAGCGCACGTCGTTGGCGATTTTCATCAGCGCGGCGGCCAGCGTCTTGAGCGCGCCGTGCGCGGCGACCAGCTCGTCGTTCGCGGCCAGCGCGGCAAACTTGTTGGCGGCGCTCTTGAACGGCAGGCCGGTGCTGCGCGCCAGTTCGGCGGCGACGCGCCCGCCGAATTCGGCATGGGTGTTCAGCCCGGTGCCGACTGCGGTGCCGCCGACGGCCAACTGGTGCAGCGGAATCTGTGTGGCGAGGATCGCCGCTTCCGCATGTTGCAGTTGCGCCGCATAACCGGAAAACTCCTGCCCCAGTGTCAACGGGGTAGCGTCCTGCAGATGGGTGCGGCCGATCTTGACGATGCCGCCGAACGCGGCGGATTTTTTCTCCAGCGTTGCGCGTAACGTGCGCAGCGACGGCAATAGTTGCCGGACAATGCCGGTGGCTGCGGCGACATGCATCGCGGTGGGGAAGATGTCGTTGGACGACTGGCCGAGATTCACCTCGTCGTTGGGGTGCACCTTCGACACGTTACCGACGAAGTCGGCCGTTTGCGGGAGAAGGTGCGATGCGGCCACTCCCGTACCCGTCGGCTCCGCCGCACCGTGTTGTGGCCGCACCAGCCGGCTCGTGCCGCGCGCGCCACCAAGCAGTTCCGAAGCGCGGTTGGCGAGCACCTCGTTCATGTTCATGTTGCTCTGCGTGCCCGAGCCGGTCTGCCAGACCGACAGCACGAACTCCTGATCGTGCTGGCCGGCCAGCACCTCGTCCGCCGCCTGCACGATGGCGGTGGTCTTCTCTTCACTCAGCAATCCCAGGTCATGGTTGGCCAGCGCGCAGGCGCGCTTCACCGTCGCCAGCGCAAGGATGAGCTCCCGCGGCATCCGCTCGGTCGAGATATGGAAGTATTGCAGCGAGCGCTGCGTCTGCGCGCCCCACAGGCGTTCCGCCGGGACTTCGATAGTGCCGAAAGAGTCGCGTTCTGTTCTGCTGGTCATGGTGTTTTCCTCCTATGGGAAAGTCCCTCTCCCACGGGTGGGAGAGGGGTTGGGGTGAGGGGCGCTGAACATGGATGCATGATTTTACAACCCCTCATCCCCAGCCCTTCTCCCGCCTGCGGGAGAAGGT
This sequence comes from Gallionella sp., assembly GCA_028714895.1. Lineage (GTDB taxonomy): Bacteria > Pseudomonadota > Gammaproteobacteria > Burkholderiales > Gallionellaceae > Gallionella. The sequence goes on from JAQTLM010000004.1 coordinate 96,717, forward strand.
GGTGGTGTCTCATTGCGATACCAGCTCGCGCAACACATACGGCAGGATGCCGCCGTGCCGGTAGTAGTCCACCTCGATCGGTGTGTCGATGCGCAGCAGCAGCGGCACTTGTTGCGCGCTGCCGTCCTTGCGTTTGATGGTCAGCGTCACGTCCTGCTGCGGTTTCAGATTTTCGTCGATGCCGCCGATGTCGAAGCTTTCCTCGCCGGTCAGGTGCAGTGCGGCGACATTGGTGTCGCCCTTGAACTGCAACGGCAGCACACCCATGCCGACCAGGTTGCTGCGGTGGATGCGCTCGTAGGATTTCGCGATGACCGCTTTCACGCCGAGCAGTTGCGTGCCTTTCGCCGCCCAGTCGCGGCTGGAGCCGGTGCCATATTCTTCTCCGGCAAAAATTACCGTCGGCGTGCCGTCTGCGATGTACTTCATCGCGGCATCGTAGATCGCCATCTGCGCGCCGTGGTAGAGCGTGTAGCCGCCCTCGATGCGGCTGCCGTCGGCGTTCGCGGGCAGCATCAGGTTTTTGATGCGCACGTTGGCGAAGGTGCCGCGCATCATCACCTCGTGGTTGCCGCGCCGCGCACCGTAGCTGTTGAAATCCTTGATTGCCACGCCCTTGTCTTGCAGGTACTTGCCTGCCGGGGTGGTCGCCTTGAAGCTGCCCGCCGGGCTGATGTGGTCGGTGGTCACCGAATCGCCGAAGATACCGAGCGCTCTGGCGTTGCGGATATCCTTGATGCTACCGGTAGCCATGCCGAAGCCGTCGAAGAACGGCGGGCACGCGATATAGGTCGAGTCATCCCACTGGTACAGGTTGCCGGCAGGGGCGGGGATCGCATTCCACAGCGGCAGGTCGCGGGTCAGGTCGGAATACAGCTTGCGATACATCTCGGGATTGGCGGCGAATTTCATGACGGCTTGAATTTCTTTGCTGCCTGGCCAGATGTCTTTCAGGTACACCGGCTGGCCGTCTTTGCCGAAGCCGAGCGGCTCAGTGTCGAGATCGATGTTTACCTTGCCCGCGATCGCGTAGGCCACTACTAGCGGTGGCGAGGCCAGGAAGTTGGCCTTGATGTTGGCGTGGATACGCGCCTCGAAGTTGCGGTTGCCGGACAGCACTGCCGCCGCGATCAGGTCGTTGGCGACGATGGTCTCCTCGATCCTGGCGTCCAGCGGGCCGGAGTTGCCGATGCAGGTGGTGCAACCGTAGGCCGCCAGGCTGAAACCCAGTTGCGCCAACGGCTCCAGCAGGCCGGCGTTCCTCAGGTATTCCGTCACGACGCGCGAGCCGGGCGCGAGCGAAGTCTTGATGTACGGCCTGACGCGCAGGCCTTTTGCCATCGCCTTCTTCGCCAGCAATCCCGCCGCCAGCAGCACGCTCGGGTTGGAGGTGTTGGTGCAGGAGGTGATCGCGGCGATCAGCACGTCGCCGTGGCCAACCTCGACCACAGGCAACATTTCATCCGTGCGCTCGCAACGCATGATGGGGTTGGGGTGGTCGTCGAGCATTTCCAGTTCGCTGCCGCTGCGCGTCTTGCCCGCATCCTGCAGGCCGCCGCCGGCAATCGGGATGCACACTTCGCCGCTGTACTCATGCAGTGTCGTGGCATAACGCTTGCCCAGTTCGGCAGCCGGTTTGTTGAAGCCGTTTTCCGTCAGCGGTTTGCTGAACAGGGTGTTGAAGGTTTCCTTCATTTTCGACAGCGCGACACGATCCTGCGGACGTTTCGGCCCGGCCAGCGACGGCTCGATGGAAGAGAGGTCGAGTTCCACCACGCTGCTGTAATCGATGCTGCCCGCCTGCGGAATGCCGTACAGCCCCTGCGCCTTGAAGTAGGAAGCAAAGGCATCCACTTCTTCGTCGCTGCGCCCGGTGTTGCGCATATAGTCCACCGTCACATCGTCCACCGGGAAGAAGCCCATGGTCGCGCCGTATTCGGGTGCCATGTTGGCGATGGTGGCACGGTCGGGCAGGGTCAGCACTGCCGTGCCTGCGCCGAAGAATTCGACGAACTTGCCGACCACCTTGTGCTTGCGCAGCAGTTCGGTGACGGTCAGCACCAGGTCGGTCGCGGTGACGCCCTCGCGCAGCCTGCCCTTGAGAAGCACGCCGACCACATCGGGAGTCAGGAAGTACACCGGCTGGCCGAGCATCCCGGCTTCCGCCTCAATACCGCCCACGCCCCAGCCGACCACGCCGATGCCGTTGATCATCGTGGTATGGCTGTCGGTGCCGACCAGTGTGTCGGGATAGTACATACCGTCTTTTTGCAGCACGCCGCGCGCCAGGTATTCGAGATTGACCTGATGCACGATGCCGATGCCGGGCGGCACGACCTTGAACGTATCGAACGCCTGCATGCCCCACTTCATGAATTTGTAGCGCTCGGTGTTACGCTCGAATTCCATTTCCATGTTGAGTTGCAGCGCATCCGGGCGGTTGTAGTAATCGACCTGGACCGAGTGGTCCACCACCAAATTCACCGGCACCAGCGGCTCGATGATCTTCGGGTCTTTGCCCATCTTCGCGGCGGCATCGCGCATCGCGGCGAGGTCGGCGAGCAGCGGTACGCCGGTAAAATCCTGTAACACGATGCGCGCCACGACGAACGGGATCTCCTCGGTGCGCGGCGCATTCGGCTGCCAGTTGGCGAGCTGGCGCACATGCCCCTCGGAAATTTTCTTGCCGTCGCAGTTGCGCAGCACCGCTTCCAGCACCACGCGGATCGACACCGGCAGGCGCGAAACCCTGCCTACTCCGGCGGCTTCCAGCGCGGGTAGCGAATACAGCGTGCCCTGTTTTCCATTGGCGAGAGTAAACGACTGGCGGGTATTGAACAGGTTGCGGGTCATGGCAGAATCTCCGGATTGATGGGATGCACGACTGACTACCAAACTACTACCAAATACCTAACTTAACTACCAAGGCGCCTCGAAGAACCGTAGCGAGCGGCTTGAGTGCAAGGCGCACGGAGCTTTGCATGGCCATTCGACTTAGCTGGCAATAATACGCCAGCTAAGTCGCTGGTCAACGCAGAAACCGGAATGTACAAAAAGTACATGAGGATTTCGAGTGCCGAGCAACGCCGCAATCAAGCCGCGCAGTAGGTTATTCGAGGTGCCTCGCTATTCGTCCTGCAATGCCTGGCCGGGAAACAACTCTTCCGTATAGCCGAATTTGGTTATGTCCCGAATGCGCATTGGATACAAAACTCCGTCCAGATGATCGCATTCGTGCTGCACAACGCGTGCATGGAACCCGCTCGCCGTCCTGTCAATCAGTGTGCCTTGTTCGTCATAACCCTGATAGCAGACATTCTGAAAGCGCGGCACGAGTCCGCGCAAGCCAGGCAGGCTCAAGCAACCTTCCCAGGCATCCTCAATGATCTCATCCAGCACCATGATGACCGGGTTGATAAGCACGGTTTCCGGCACTTCTTCCGCATCCGGATAGCGCGGATTCTTTTGCACGCCGAAGATCACCACGCGCAAACCCACGCCGATCTGCGGCGCAGCCAACCCCGCACCGTTCAAGGCTTGCATGGTGTCGCGCATATCCGCCAGCAAGGCGCGCAGTTCTTCACCGCCAAAGCCGCTGACCGGCCCGGCGCGCTGCAGCAACCGCGCATCGCCCATGCGCAATACCGGCCTAATCGCCATCGCAACTCACCACGCATTCAAGGATGCTGCGTACCCGTTCCATCGCCTCACTGGCGGTGACATTGACCTGTTCCATATTGATTCCTTGCTTGTTGTCGCCGCGCCCCGCCGCATAATTCACGACCACTGCGATGATGGCGTAATTCAGCCCCAACTCCATCGCCAGCGCAGTTTCCGGCATGCCGGTCATGCCGACCATGTCCGCACCGTCCCGTTCGTAACGATTAATTTCCGCGATGCTGTCCAGGCGCGGCCCTTGTGTCGCGGCATACACACCGCCATCCACGCAGGGCTGCTGCACAATGTTCGCGCTGCGTAAAATCTGGTCGCGCAATTTCGGGCAATAGGGCAAGGTGAAATTGGCGTTGGTATAGGTCGTGTCGCGCGTATCGTAAAAAGTGGCATCGCGCCCGTGGGTGTAGTCGATGATCTGATCCGGCACGACAATGGTACCGGGCATCAAATCGGCGCGAATGCCGCCCACCGTCGCAATCGAGACGACATTGCTCACGCCCTGTTCACGCAACGCCCACAGATTGGCGCGATAATTCACCAAGTGCGGCGGGATGGTGTGCCCAAAGCCGTGGCGCGCCAGAAAAATCACCTCATGCTGATTCAGCGTACCGAACAGAAATGCGCCGGAAGGCTCGCCATAAGGTGTGCGCATTACCTGACGATGGGTGATTTCCAGGCTCGCCAGTTCTGTCAGGCCGCGGCCGCCAATAATTGCCAACATAATTACTTTCCCTTCACTGCATAAATGGCGGGCAGATTACGCCACGCTCCTTCGATATCCATGCCATAACCGAACACAAAACGATCCGCCAACTCCACCCCGACAAAATCGGCATGGATCGGCTTGTCCCTGCCATGCCCCTTGTCGGCGAACACCGCGCTGTAAAATTTACTCGCGCCCAACTCCATCACGCGCTGGCGCAGGGCCGCCAGGGTGTGGCCTTCATCGAGAATATCGTCCACCACCAGTACCACACGGCCGCGCACATTCTCACACGGTTCGACCTTCCAGCATATCTTTCCGCCGTGCGTCGCGTCGCCATAACGCGACACATGCACATAATCGAAATCCAGCGGAAAATCGAGCAGCGGCAGCAACTGCCCGGTGAACACCACCGCGCCGCCCATCACCGACAACACCAGCGGATGCGTATCCGCCAGCGCGGCGTTGATTTGCTGCGCAACTTGGTGCAGCGATACCTGCACCTGCTCCGCCGGATACAGCAATTCGGCCTGTTGCAGAATGTCGCGGGCGCGCTGAACCGAAGTGCCCATATCCTATTTCAGGCCGCCCAGATACGCGGCAAATTCGTCGCACACTTCCGGATGCTTCAACCCCAATGCCACGGTCGCCTGCAAATAACCCAGCTTCGAACCGCAATCATAGCGCGTGCCCTTGAAGCGGTAGGCAAGCATTTTCTCTTCTTGCATCAGTGCGGCAATGCCGTCAGTCAACTGAATCTCTCCGCCCGCCCCGGCCTGTATTTTTTCCAGATGATGAAAGATGCGCGGCGTGAGGATGTAGCGCCCCACCACAGCAAGCGTCGAAGGCGCGTCTTCCGGCTTGGGCTTTTCGACGATGGCATTCACCTGTTCAATATCCGCTGCCAGCGGTGTGCTGCCGACGATACCGTATTGGCGGGTCTGCTCGCGCGGCACGTCCTGTACGCCCAGGATCGAGCACTGATGCTGCCGGAACACGTCCACCATCTGGCTGACGATGGGTGTATCGCCGTCGATCAGATCGTCCGCCAGAATCACCGCAAACGGTTCATCCTGCACCACCGGCTGTGCGCACAGCACCGCGTGCCCCAGGCCCAACGGCTCGGCCTGGCGGATGTAGATGCAATTGATGTGCGCCGGGATCACTTCGCGCACCACGCGCAGCAACTCCTCCTTGCCGCGCATCGCCAGCTCGGCTTCCAGCTCGTAGGCCTTGTCGAAATGATCCTCGATCGCGCGCTTGTTGCGGCCGGTGATGAACACCATGTCGGTGATGCCCGCCGCCACTGCCTCTTCCACCGCATACTGGATCAGCGGCTTGTCCACGATGGGCATCATCTCCTTCGGGCTGGCCTTGGTGGCCGGCAGGAAGCGGCTGCCCATGCCGGCTACGGGGAACACGGCTTTCGTTATTTTTTTCATAAATCCCTCCCAACCCAAAAAGTGATTCAGCTACGGATTAACACGGATTGGCACGGCTGGTCGGCTTGTTTATCCGTGAATATCCGTGTTAATCCGTGGCTATTTTATTTAACCTGTTTTAGCAGCTGCATCAATCCATGCTCATCCAGCACCGCCACGCCCAGCTCGCGTGCCTTGTCCAGCTTGCTGCCCGCCTCGGCTCCCGCCACTACATAATCGGTCTTCTTCGACACGCTGCCGCTGACTTTGGCGCCGAGCGCTTCAAGCCTTTCCTTGGCCTCGTCGCGCGTCATGCTATCCAGGGTGCCGGTCAGCACGAAGGTCTTGCCGCTGAAAGGCAGTTCCGCCATACGCCGCTGTTCATGCTCCGGCCAATGCACTCCGCTGCCGCGCAACTGCGCGATGACTTCGCGGTTATGCGCTTCCGCCAGAAAGGCCACGAGGCTCTGCGCCACCACCGGCCCGACATCGCGCACCTGCTGCAGGCCCTCCGCATCGGCAGCGAGCAGATTATCCAACGAGCCGAAGTGCTGCGCCAAGTCTTTTGCCGTCGCCTCGCCGACATTGAGGATGCCGAGCGCATAGATGAAACGCGCCAGCGTGGTGCGCTTGCTGTGTGCTATCGCGTCCAGCAGATTTTGCGCCGACTTTTCCCCCATCCGGTCGAGCGCCGCCAGCGTTTGCAAGCCCAGCTTCCGCCCATCATAGATGTCGGCGGGCGTGTTAACGATGCCGCCATCTACCAGTTGTTCGGCCAGTTTATCGCCCAAGCCTTCGATGTCCAGCGCGCGGCGGCTGGCAAAATGCAGCAGCGCCCGCTTGCGCTGCGCCGGGCAGAACAGGCCGCCGGTGCAATGCCAGTCAGCCTCGCCCTCTTCGCGCACGATGCGGCTGCCGCACACCGGGCAGTGCCCTTCCAGCCGTTTGAACAGATCGAACGGCTCGCCCACATTGGCCGGACGCATATTCATCACCACACCGACCACTTCCGGGATCACGTCGCCCGCGCGGCGCACGATCACCGTGTCGCCGATGCGCACGTCCTTGCGCCTTGTTTCGTCCTCGTTGTGCAGCGTGGCATTGGAAACCGTCGTGCCGCCGACGAATACCGGTTCCAGCTTGGCCACCGGCGTGAGCTTGCCGGTGCGCCCTACCTGGATGTCGATGTCGCGCACCACGGTGAGCTGCTCTTCCGCCGGATATTTGTGTGCCACCGCCCAGCGCGGCTCGCGCGAGACGAAACCGAGCTCGGCTTGCAACGCGATGCTGTTGACCTTGTACACCACGCCGTCGATGTCGAACGGCAACTGGTCGCGCTTTGCCGCAATGCGCTGATGAAACTCCACCAACCCTTGTGCGCCCAGCACCACCGCTCGTTCGTCGCTGACCGGCACGCCCAGTGTCGCCAGCGCGCCCAGCACCGCGCTATGCGTCGCGGGCGATGCCCAGCCGCGCGCCTCGCCCAGACCGTAGGCGAAGAACGACAGCGGGCGGCGGGCGGCCAGCGCCGGGTCGAGCTGGCGGATGCTGCCCGCTGCGCCGTTGCGCGGGTTCACCAGCGTGGGCAAGCCCTGCTCGCGCTGCCTTTCGTTGTAGCGCTCGAAGTCCCTGCGCGACATGTACACCTCGCCGCGCACCTCCAGCACTTCGGCAGCGCAACCGTTGAGATGCAAGGGGACGCAATGGATGGTGCGCACGTTCTGCGTCACATCCTCGCCGGTCTCGCCATCGCCGCGCGTCGCGGCCTGCACCAGCACGCCGCGCTCGTAGCGCAGGTTGATCGCGAGGCCGTCGAATTTCAACTCGCAGGCATATTCGACCGGCGCATCGTTCTCGCCCAAGCCCAGTTCCTTGCGCACCCGCGCGTCGAACGCAATCGCGCCTGTATCGCTGATGTCGGTCTCGGTGCGGATCGACAGCATCGGCACGGCATGGCGCACCGGTGCAAAGCCATCCAGCGGCTTGCCGCCAACGCGGCGGGTGGGTGAATCGGGAGTGGCGAGTTCGGGATGCTGCGTTTCAAGAGACTGCAGTTCGCGGAACAGCTTGTCGTATTCCGCATCGGGGATGACCGGTGCATCCAGCACATAGTAGGCGTAGTTGTGCCGCTCGATTTCGGCACGCAGTCGCGCGATGCGCGCGGCGATCTGCATCAGGCGAACAGGCGGCGCGCCTGGCCGCTGCCCGGCGCAATCCCGTTGTCGCGCATTTTCGCCTCGACATCGACGATCTGTTCACGGATGTGCGCCAGCCCGTTGTCGCTCAGCACCACGCGATGATCGTCCACCAGGTTGACCTGCAACTCCCCGGCCAGTTCGTGCGCGATGCGCACCATCCGGTCGAATTGCACGGCGGGATTCTCCACACGCGGCACATCGAGCAACAGCGTGATGCCTGGCGTGCTGAAAGTTTCCAGTGTGTGATGCTGGAACGGCCTGCTGTCCTGATTGATCAGGCTGAACGCACTAAGTCCCTGCGCATCCAGCGTATGGAAAGCGCCGTCCGCCTCCAGCGTCATGCCGTGCAAGGCCGTGGCCTGCGCGATTCTCGCGCCCGGCAGCAAACGCTCACCGGGCGGCACCAGATTGATCCCGACCATCTGGTCCACCTCGGCGCAGAATGCGTCCAGTTCGACCGCGCGGCGGTGGGTTTCATCGATATCCGGAACGGCGGTGTCGGCCTTGATAAGCTTCGCGACGCCCAGCACCAGATCGCGGAAATCCGCCAGCTTCGCCGTGCTGGCCGCGCCGCCGCGATCCACCAGCTGCAACGCGATGCGGAAGCGCGAGTACAGGGTCTGACTCTCGGCGATGGCGCGCTCCCATTGCTGACCGGTCAACTGCCTTGGCATCTGCCCGGGCAGCGTCAGCCCGCATACCTGCACCGGCTTGCCGAAATCGAATTTGCGCTGCCACAAGCCGTCCAGCACGGCGGCAGGGCTGGGTTCCGCCAGATGCAATTCGATGATGAAATCGCTGCGCACATCCAGCAATGCGCATGACCCGTCCGGCACAGGGGCAGTCGGCGCCTCGGCGGCAGGCAGGGCGGCGGCTTCCTCAAGGGTTGAAAATTGCATTGGCCGTTCCTCGAAACTTCGGCCTTCGGCCTCGTTTTCACGTTCGCCCGGCTCCGCCCCGCTCGCGGGGTAACCAGCGACTTGCCCGGCGTCTTTTGACGGGCTAGTCGAATGACTAGGAGTTCCACCAGAAAGTTGGATAGGGGGCGCATCTCTCGCCGGAATTACCTCGTCCATCGCTTCTTCAGCCATTGCCGCCATTGCCGGTTCCTGAATCTGCTCTGCAGGCTTGGCGGTGTTTTCCTGATACAGCGCGTCCGCATGGCTCGCCTTGAATGCCGCACCGAACTTGCGCTGGTACTTGCGCTGCTGCCACCAGCCGAAGACATACACCGCGACGATCACGCCGAAACCGATTGCCAGCAAAGCTGCTTGTAATTCACTCATAGCGGGAACCATAACAGGATGTTCAGAATGACGGAGATTATCTCAAGCCGCGCCATAATAGGGAACCGCTGATTCGGCGATCCCCCTAAACAAGCGGCAATTCCGCGTTGCTCATGCCGATGGCGGCAACTTCGTCCAGCGCCTTGAGGAAGGCATGGTGCTCGTGCAGTTTGGCCAGCGAATCGGGATGGGCCTTGCCGCGCATCTGCGCGAGACGCGCCTTGCTGGTGGCAGGCATCTCCCAATGCAGTCCTCGCAGCAATTCATCCGCCGATGCCGGCTTGTTGCACACCAGCACCATGTCGCAACCGGCGTTGAGCGCGGCCTCGGCACGCTGCACGATGCCGCCCGCGACCGTCGCGCCTTCCATGCTCAGGTCGTCGCTGAAGATGACGCCCTCGAAGCCCAGTTGCCCGCGCAAGATGCCCTTCAGCCAGATCGGCGAAAACCCCGCCGGCCGGCTGTCCACCTTCGGGTAAATGACATGCGCGGGCATCACCGCATTCAGGCCGTAATTCACCATCTGCTGGAACGGGATCAGGTCACATAGCTCGATGTCGGTGTAGCTGCGCTCATCCACCGGAATATCCAGGTGCGAATCGGCCTGCACAAAACCGTGCCCCGGAAAATGCTTGCCGACGGTATGCATCCCGCCTTGTCTCAATCCTATCAGCAGGCTGTGCGCCAGCTCGGCAATCGCCTGCGGCTCGCTGTGGAATGCGCGGTCGCCGATCACGCTGCTTTGCCCGTAATCCACATCCAGCACCGGCGTAAAACTGAAATCCACGCCGCAAGCGCGCAGCTCCGCCGCCAGCACATAACCGACCTGCTGCGCCAGATGGCGCGCGCGCTGCGGATGCGCATCCCAGATCTTGCCGAGCTCGCGCATCGCGGGAATCTTCGTGAAGCCCGCGCGGAAACGCTGCACCCGCCCGCCCTCGTGATCCACCGCGATCAGCAGCGGCGGCGCGCGCAGCGCATGGATCGCGGCAGTGAGTTCGGCCAGCTGGCCGGGCGACTCATAGTTGCGCGCGAACAGGATCACCCCGCCGACCAGCGGATGCCGCAGCCGCGCCTCGTCCTCCGCGGTCAGCCGCGTCCCCAGCACATCCAGCATCACCGGCCCCAAGCCCATAAACACTCCCGATTGGTTAAATTCGAATGCGGCGGATTATAAGGCCATTAGCGAAAAAACCGCGCCGAGACCACATCATCATTGAAGAATAGGCCGTTCGGCATATTGATTTCTGGTTGGAATGCTGGAACACTGCGCGGCATGACAATAAAGAAATGATGAAATACAAATTTCTGGTTAACGCTGCATGATTTATAGCTAGGGATCAACTCCCCCATGTCCAAAGGCCCACGCAAGTACTTCACCGAATTCGTGCTCAATATCTACTCGGCTGAGCCTGCTATGGTGTCGCCCTCTAATCTTGATAATCTCGTTTACGAAAACGAGGAAGCCCGGACTCAGATTCGGAACTCCAACATCTACCTGATTCTAAAACGTCCACGAATAGCCTTTGTTCCCAACAGCATTGCCATCCATAATTGTGAAGTAGTTGGCGAACTTTCTGTTCAACTCGAGGACAAGACGCCTACATTCCCATTTCACCTACGTGGCGCCCTTCCCGATGAGGTCACCTCCGTAGCCTCACTTAAGTACCCATACACCAAACTCTCTCTTCTTTCGGCAGGCGGCGAGAACCTAATGACCTATCCCCTCGCGTTCCTTCTCAAGCATTGTGAGGTACAACTGAATGGTCTAGACAATCAAGAGGTTGTCTACGTCGGCCAGGCATTCGGGGCTGCCGGTGAAAGATCCGCCGTAAAAAGGCTTTCCTCTCATTCAACGCTGCAAAAGATCTTGGCCGACATCACGGCAAACGAGCCCCACATGGAGGTACTGCTGGCGCTCTATAGCTTTGGCTTCCATCGCTTCGTATTAAGCATGGATGGCACCGTCCCCGTTCAGATCGACGGTGATTCTGATCGACAGCACTACCAGCAAGTGCTTCAGTCTCAGTTCAAGCGCTCTATGCGCATTTCTCTTGCCGAAGCCGCGTTGATTCGACACTTCGAGCCGAGGTACAACAAGGTGTACAAGACCGGCTTCCCCCACCAGCGACTGAAGATACTGAAGAAACTGTACGACTTCGATTTCGCTGGGCTTGCTGTTGAGGCCAGCGTCGAAGACCATGGCATGCGGCTGTACTCCGAGAAACAGAGCCCAAAGTTTCACCACATCGCAAAGTTTAATCTGCATGACCCGGCTACTCGAAAGAGCTTCTTCTTCGCCGAGCCCTAACCTCTCCAGCCTCGTAGCCCGCATTTCGCTACGCTTCATGCGGGCTACTTGCTAACCCTGCGCTAATCCGCCCTACATAATCTCCTGCATCCCCGGCTGATACATCTTGACGTTGTCCCGCCCATTTTTCTTGGCATGGTACATGGCGATGTCGGCGCTTTTGACCAGCAGTTTTTCGTCGGCGCCATGCTCGGGATAGACCGCAACGCCGATGCTCGATGAAATATTCAGGGTGTGGCCGGCCAGTTCAAAGGGCTGGACGAGAGCATGGCGTATTTTCTCGCCGACTATGCCGGCATCCTGTTCCGCTTCGATGACCGGCAACAGCACGACAAATTCGTCGCCGCCGATCCGCGCAGCGGTGTCCGACGCGCGCAGGCAATCCTGGATGCGTTGCGCGGCTTCCTTCAGCAGGAGATCGCCCACCGCGTGGCCATAGGTATCGTTGATCGGCTTGAACTTGTCCAGATCGAGAAACATCAGCGCCAAATGATTTTGATCCCGTTTGGCGGCGGCAAGCGCCTGTTGCAGACGGTCGCTGAACAGCGCACGGTTGGGCAGGTGGGTGAGCCCATCGTATTGGGCCATGTGGCGCATGTGTTCCTCGATATCCTTGCGCTCGGTGATGTCGGTGGAAATGCCGCACAAGGCATAGATGCTGCCATCCTCATGCCGCAGCGGGAGCTTGACCGACAGATAGACCGCCGTCAGCCCGGTGAGGATGTTGGGGCTGGTCTCTTCGGTCTGGATCGTCTCCCCGCCCTGCAATACGCGGAGATCATCCTCGCGCCGGCCGGATGCGGTGTCGGCATCGAAGAACTTGCAATCGTCATAGCCCACGATTTCTTCCATCGGCGCATCAAACAGCTCGCGCAGCAGGCGGTTGGCGAACAGGTAGCGCCCCTGGGTATCCTTCACGTAGATATAGGCGCTGACGTTCTCCAGAATATCGGAGAGCAGCTTCTCGCTCTCTCTGAGCGCCTGATCGGCACGGCTCCGCTCGAGCGCAATTTCAGCCAGGTTGGCCGACTGTTCGATCAGGTGAATGTCGGCATCGGTCGGCTTGCGCGCTTCACGGAGATAAATGGCGAGCGTGCCGAGCACCTTGCCGGAAGCGGAACGGATGGGCTCCGACCAGCATGCCCTCAACGCGGCCTGGCGCGAGAGTTCCTGATAGGGCGCCCAGTAAGGATGGGCCTGGATATCTTCGACGATGACGCGCTGGCCGGTGAAGGCGGCGGTGCCGCAGGAGCCGGCGCCGATGCCGATTTCAATCCCGTCAAGCGCCGCGTTGAAGAAATCGGGCAGGCTGGGAACGGCGCCGGTCAGGAGGTGTTTGCCCTCGCTGTCGAGCAGCGAGATACCGCAAAGCATGGCGGGGTTTTCCTGCTCCACACCCCGCACGATGGCCTCCAGAATGGTGACAAGCGGTGCACCGTGCGCCAGCAGTTCAAGGACATGGTTGCGGGATTGTTCGCGCTGTTCGGAATGTTCGCGGTCGGACGCGTCACGCGCAAGCCTGCGGTTGATGCGGATGATATAGAAGGCGGCGGCGATGATGCCGCCCAGCAGCAAGACAAACGCTGCATTCAGCATGCCTGCCTCCCGTTTGAACAACAACCCAAAGGGGTTCTAAGTCTGCGTAAGATGAGTTGAATACATACCACTAACACGCCACCCCTTAATTGCTCTCCAGCACCACGAATGCGACGATGAAATCGCGCTCGTCGCTGATCGAAAGATGGTGGCCGTTGATGCCTAACTGGGCAAGATGGATGCGCAAGGTCTCGTCGAACTGCAACATCGGCTTGCCGAGCCCGTCGTGCGTGACGCCGATGCGCTGGAAGGCGACGGGATGGCGCATGCCGCTGCCGACCGCCTTGGCGAACGCCTCCTTGGCGGCGAAGCGCTTCGCCAGAAAGCGCGCCGGGTCGGTATGTGTCCGGAATTCCGGCAACTCGCTTTTGCTCAACAGCCGTTCGGCAAAGCGCTCGCCGTAACGCGCCCACAGCGCCTTGATGCGGGTGTATTCGACGATGTCGGTGCCGATGCCGTGAATCATGCCTGAACCAGCAACGCCTTCATTTTCCGCACCGCCGCGTCCAGCCCGATGAACAGCGATTCGGAGATGATGGCGTGGCCGATGTTGAGTTCGATGATATTGGGAATCGCGACGATGGGTTGCACGTTGTGGTAATGCAGTCCATGCCCGGCATTCACCTGCAAACCTTGCGCATGGGCGTGTTCCGCTGCGACACGGATACGTTCCAGTTCATGCTGATGCTCCGGCACGCTGTCCGCCTCGGCATATTTTCCGGTATGCAATTCCACCACAGGCGCACCGATGCGCCGCGCCGCATCGATCTGTTTTTGGTCGGGGTCGATGAACAGCGATACGCGAATGCCTGCCGCCGTGCAACGCTCGCAGGCCGATTTGACGGCATCGAAATAGCGCACCACGTCCAGCCCGCCTTCGGTGGTCAGTTCCTCGCGGCGTTCCGGCACCAGGCACAAGTCATGCGGCTTGATGCGCAGCGCGTTCGCGATCATCTCTTCGGTGACGGCGCACTCGAGATTCATGCGCGTTTGCAGCATGTCGCGCAGAATTTCGACATCGCGATCCTGGATATGGCGGCGGTCTTCGCGCAGGTGCAGCGTGATCGCATCGGCACCGGCTTCCTCGCAGATCAGCGCGGCGCGCACCACGTTGGGATAGCATACTCCGCGCACCTGGCGCAAAGTGGCGACATGGTCGATGTTCAGTCCGAGTTTAGTCATAATTTTTGCAAGTCCTTGATCAGTTCGCGCGTGTGCAAAATTTTGCCGCCGAGAAGGTGGTTCAGCAGCATGCGCATCAGTTGCTTGCTCTGCTGCGCGGTGACCGGGTCGGCATAGTCGTCTGCCGCCATGTCGAGCAGGGTCTTGCCCAGCACCGGCAATCCGGCTTGCGTGTCGCCGTCATCCAACACGGCTCCGCGCTCCACGGCATAACGATAGCAGACTTCCGGCCGGATCGCCTTATCGCTGCCTGCCTCGCGTTCCAGCGCCAGCGCGTAGCCCAGTTCCTGCAGCAGGTGTTTCTCAAAGCAGCGCAGCGTGGCGGCGTGATCGGTCTCGTGTGCCAAGCGGTGCAAGGTGGCGCGGTAATAATCGAACAGTTGCTCATGCGGATCGTCACGCGCCAGCAGGTTGAGTAGCAGTTCGTTGAGATAAAAACCACACATCAACGCCGTACCTTGCAGGTAAGGCTGCCCGCCCTGCCATTCCGCGCTATGCAGGGTGCGCACTTCGCCCTTGCCGAACCAACTCAATTGCAGCGGCTGGAAATTCATCAGCACCCCGCGCAAGCTGGACTTGGGGCGCCGCGCACCACGCGCCACGATTGCCAGCCGCCCATGTTGGCGGCTAAAGACATCGAGAATCAAACTGGTTTCGCGAAACGGGTAGCTGTGCAGCACAAAGGCCGGTTCGTCCTGCTGCTTATTTCGGCTGGCTGCGGTCATTCGTAACCCAGTGAGCGCAACACGCGTGCGTCATCCGCCCAGCCGCTGCGGACTTTGACGAATACTTCGAGGAACACCTTGCCGTCGAACAGCTTTTCCATGTCGAGCCGCGCCTGCGTGGCGATCTCTTTCAGCTTCTCGCCTTTCTTGCCGATCAGCATCGCCTTGTGCGCTTCCTTGTCCACCAGGATTGCAGCGCTAATGCGGCGCAGCTTGCCTTCCAGTTTGAATTGCTCGATCACCACGCTGACCGAATACGGCAGCTCTTCTCCGGTGAAACGGAATACCTTTTCGCGCAGCATTTCCGCAGCCAGAAACTTTTCGCTGCGGTCGGTGATGTCGTCTGCGTCGTAGATCAATTCGCCTGCCGGCAGATGGCGGCGCAAGGCTTCGCGCAACTCGTCGATCTTGCTGCCCAGCTTGGCACTGACCGGCACGATGGCGGCAAATTTGAAATCGGCCGCGACGCGCTCGGCGAATGCGAACAATTGGCCTTTGTCCGCCACTTCGTCGATCTTGTTGATCACCAGCAATACCGGGCGATTGTCCGGCAGCAGCTTGAGCACTTCCTGGTCGCGCTCGTCATAGCGCAGCGCTTCCAGCACGAATACCACGACCTGCACGTCGCGCAGGCTGCTGGTCACGACGCGGTTCATGCCGCGGTTCAGCGCGTTCAGATGCTTGGTCTGGAATCCGGGGGTATCGACGAATACGAATTGCGCGTGCTCGTCGGTGAATATGCCGTGAATGCGGTGGCGCGTAGTCTGCGCCTTGCGCGAAGTGATGCTGATCTTTTGCCCGATCAGGTGGTTGAGCAGCGTGGACTTGCCCACGTTGGGCCGCCCGACGATAGCGATGTAGCCGCTACGAAATGATTCAGGCGGGCTATCCGCATCGTGGGTGCTCGCAAAGTCTTGTTGTTCTGTCATGATGTCTTTGTCAATTGTTGATAAGCGGCTTGTGCCGCCTGTTGTTCGGCATTGCGGCGGCTGCTGCCCTCGCCGCGCGTGGATATTTTCAATGACGGAATAACGCATTCCACCTGGAAAGATTGAGCATGCGCTTCGCCTTGTGTGGCAACAATACTGTAGGCCGGCAAGGGAATGCGCTTGCCTTGCAGATACTCCTGCAACAGGGTTTTGGCGTCCTTGCCCAATGTTTGCACGTCGACTTGCGCAAGATAGGGCACCAGCAAATTCAGCACGACTCTTTCGGCATCGGCAAAGCCGCTATCCAGCAAAACCGCACCAAACAAGGCTTCCATCGCATCGGCCAGGATAGAAGGGCGACGGAAACCGCCGCTCTTGCGTTCGCCTTCGCCCAGCTTTAAATAATCGCCCAGATCGAGCTGCTGCGCGAGTATCGCAAGCGTTTCTTCCTTGACCAGATTGGACCGCAACCTGGATAGCTCACCTTCGCTCAACTGCGGGTAGGCAGCATAAAGATATTTTGCGACGATGCAGCCCAACACGCTGTCACCCAGGAATTCCAGGCGTTCGTTGTGCTCCGGCGCGTAGCTGCGGTGGGTCAATGCGCGCTGCAGCAATTGGGGCTGCGCAAAAACATACCCCAGTTGTTTGCACAGCGTGCTGCTCTGTTTATTTGGCACTGGTCGGATTAAATTCCAAGTACAGGCTGATGTTGCCCACCAGCGGCACCTTGATGGCATAGCTCGCGCTCAACACCAGTCTTCCGCCATTGCTGGCGATCTCGATATCCTCCACATTGACCGCAGTGATGCTGTCAATCGTAGCGCGCTTGCTGAAGGACATGCGGATGTCGCGTGGACTGGCTTTCTGCATTTCCGGGTCATTGGCTATCACGGTGAATAAGTTGCCAATTTTTGCATCCTGCATGTACGCCGGGATGAGTTTCAACCCGGTGGTGATGGCAAGCACCAGGATAACCGCCCCGAAAATAAACCCGGAAAAACCCAATCCACGTTGTTTTGCTGGCATTGCCTTGTTCATTTTGCTCTCCCCCACATCAGTTAATAGACAGGCCAATCCGCTTCAGATCTGAAAAATTCATCCAGATGAAAAACGCCTTGCCGACGATCTGGTTGTCCGGCACGAACCCCCAATAACGGCTATCGCGGCTGTTGTCGCGATTGTCGCCCAACATGAAGTAATGCCCGTCGGGCACCTTGCAACGCACCATTTCATTGTCATAGCTGCAATTCTCGCGGCCCTTGAATTCGGCCACCGAACCCAGATGCAGTGTCGGCGCCTCCGGATTCACCAGCACCGCATGCTGGCGTTCGCCCAATATTTCGAGGTGTTTTTCAGTATGCACAAAGTTCAAGCCAGTCTCGACATAATTATAATCGCCATCCGCCTGTTGCGCTTGCTCGATCCCGTTGATCCATAACCGCTTATTGCGGTATTCGACGATATCGCCGGGAAGCCCGACCACACGCTTGATATAGTCCAGCGACGGATTTTCCGGATAGTGGAACACCATTACGTCGCCGCGCTGCGGGTCGTTGAGTTGCACCAGTTTTTTGCTGACGATGGGCAGGCGGATACCGTAGGTGAATTTATTCACCAGAATGAAGTCGCCCACTTGCAGGGTAGGAATCATCGAGCCGGAAGGAATTTTGAACGGTTCGACCAGAAAGGAACGGATGAAAAACACGATCAGGATGACCGGAAAGAAGCTCTTGGCATATTCCACCCACCACGGCTCGGCAACCCCGCTGCCGCGCTTGGACGCCAGAGCGAAACGGTCCAGCAGCCATATCCCGCCGGTGACCAGCAGCAATACAAACAAAATCAGTGCGAAATCCATCGTTATTTCCTAATTATCTACGCGCAAAATCGCCAGAAAGGCTTCCTGTGGAATCTCCACATTGCCCACTTGCTTCATGCGTTTCTTGCCGGCCTTCTGTTTTTCCAGCAGTTTTTTCTTGCGTGAAATATCGCCGCCGTAGCATTTGGCCAGCACGTTCTTGCGCATCGCCTTGACGTTCTCGCGCGCGATGATGTTCGAGCCGATGGTCGCCTGGATCGCCACGTCGTACATCTGGCGCGGGATCAATTCACGCATCTTGGCCGCCACCTCGCGCCCGCGGTACTGGCTGTTGGCACGATGCACGATCACCGCCAGCGCGTCCACTTTCTCGCCGTTGATCAGCATGTCCACCTTGACCACGTCCGCCGCGCGATATTCCTTGAACTCGTAGTCCATCGACGCATAGCCGCGCGACACCGATTTCAGTTTATCAAAGAAATCCAGCACGATTTCCGCCATCGGCATTTCGTACACCAGCATCACCTGCTTGCCGTGGTAGCTGATGTTGATCTGCGCGCCGCGCTTCTGGGTACACAGCGTGATGACCGAACCGACATATTCGTTCGGCATGTATAAATTTACGGTCACGATCGGCTCGCGGATTTCCTCGATTTTTGACGGGTCGGGCATTTTGGACGGGTTGTCCACCGTCAGTATTGTGCCGTCGCGCTGCACCACCTGGTAAATCACCGTCGGTGCGGTGGTGATCAAGTCCATATCGAACTCGCGCTCCAGCCGCTCCTGCACGATTTCCATATGCAGCAGCCCGAGAAAGCCGCAGCGGAAGCCGAAACCCAGCGCCTGCGACACTTCCGGTTCGTAGCGCAACGCGGCGTCGTTTAGTTTGAGCTTTTCCAGCGAATCGCGCAGCGCTTCATATTGGTTGGATTCCACCGGGAACAGCCCGGCAAACACCTGCGGCTGCACTTCCTTGAAGCCCGGCAACGCCTGCTGCGCGGGTCTGGCCTGATGGGTAATGGTATCGCCCACTTTGGCCGCTTTCAGTTCCTTGATGCCGGCGATCACGAAACCCACCTGCCCCGCGCTCAGGCTTTCACGAGGTTTCGACTTGGGCGTGAACACGCCGATGTGTTCAGTCAACTGCTGCGCGCCAGTGGCCATCAGCAGGATTTTTTCCTTGGGTTTGAGCGTACCGTTCATCACCCGCACCAGCATCACCACGCCGACGTAGTTGTCGAACCAGGAGTCGATGATCAGCGCCTGTAACGGTGCGTTCGGATCGCCTTTGGGCGCAGGTACTTTGGCAATCAATGCTTCCACCACATCCTGCACGCCCTCGCCGGTCTTGGCGGAACAGCGCACGGCATCATGCGCATCGATGCCGATCACTTCCTCGATTTCCTCGATAGCGTTGTCCGGATTGGCGGACGGCAGGTCGATCTTGTTCAGCACCGGCACCACTTCAACACCCAGATCCAACGCGGTGTAGCAGTTCGCCACGGTCTGCGCTTCCACGCCCTGCGAGGCATCCACCACCAGCAGCGCGCCTTCGCAGGCGGATAGCGAACGCGACACCTCGTAGGAAAAATCCACATGTCCCGGCGTGTCGATCAGGTTGAGGTTGTACACCTGTCCGTCGCGCGCCTTGTAGCTCAGCGCGGCGGTCTGCGCCTTGATGGTGATGCCGCGCTCGCGCTCCAGATCCATGGAGTCGAGCACCTGTGCTTCCATTTCGCGATCGGATAATCCGCCGCATAGTTGAATGATGCGGTCTGCCAGCGTGGATTTGCCGTGATCGATATGGGCGATGATGGAGAAATTACGGATTAACTGCATGAGGACCTAATAAAAACGCCTAAACCGGCTGATTCGCAAAGCGCGAATTCTAGCCGATTTAGGCGGGGCACGCAGGACTGTAATTACTTCTCGTCGAGCCTGATCGCCACATACGAGGCGGCATCGTCGCGCCGCACCAGCAATGCGACATTGCGCCCCTTGCCAACCTGCTTGAGAATTTCGTTGAACTGCTTCAACGAGCGGATCGGTATATTGCCGATTGCCAGCAGCACATCGCCGTGTTGCAACCCGGCGGCGCGTGCAGCCTGGCCATTGACCTCTTCCACCAGCAGCCCGCCGCTGATTTGCAGTTCCTGCAACTGCTCCTTACCCAGTTCGCTGACCGCAATACCCAGGCGTGAAATGGCTTCGGCCACATCGTCGGCCAGTTTCTTCGCGGCGCGCGCCAGCTTGCCGTCCTCCGGCATCTCCGCGATTTCTACGGTAACCTGCCTGGATCCGCCCTTGCGCCACAACTCGACCGCCACCTTGCTGCCGGGTTTGGTCGCCGCGACCATGCGCGGCAAATCGCTGGAACTGTTCACCGGCTTGCCGTCGAATTTGAGAATCACATCGCTAGCCTCAATGCCCGCCTTATCTGCCGGGCCATTCTTTTCCACGCTGCTGATCAGCGCACCGACCAGTTTGCTCAGGCCGAACGATTCGGCCAGTTCGCGCGTCAGCTCCTGGATCGTCACCCCGATGCGCCCGCGCGTCACCTTGCCGCTGGTGCGCAATTGCTCGGTCACTTGTGTCGCCACATCGATCGGTATCGCAAAAGACAAGCCCATCGAGCCGCCGGAGCGGGTATAGATTTGCGAGTTGATGCCGACCACTTCGCCGTTCATGTTAAACAACGGCCCGCCGGAGTTGCCGGGATTGATCGCCACATCGGTCTGGATGAATGGTACGAAATTATCCTGCGGCAGAGAGCGTCCCTTGGCGCTGACGATGCCCGCCGTCACGCTGCTATCGAAGCCGAACGGCGAACCGATGGCGACCACCCATTCGCCCACTTTCAGTTTGTTCGGATCACCCACGGTAATTTTCGGCAGACCGGTCGCTTCGATTTTCAGCAAGGCCACATCGGTACGCTTGTCCGCACCGATGACCTTGGCGCGAAACTCGCGCTTGTCGGTCAGGCGCACGGTAATCTTTTCGGCGCTGTCCACCACATGCGCATTGGTCATGATGTAGCCGTCCGCACTGATGATAAAACCCGAGCCCAATGATTGCGATTCCTGCTCGCGCGGCATTTGCGGGGCAAAGCGGCGGAAAAATTCGTAGAAGGGATCGCCCTCGGGAAGATTGGGCAATCCATGTGCATTGCGGATAATTTGCGTGGTGCTGATATTGACCACCGCAGGGCCTTGCTTTTCCACCAGTTCGGTAAAGTCCGGCAACTCCTTGGCATAAGCCGATCCACCAAAAACAATCCCCGCAGCAAGCACAAAAAAACCCACCAATTTTTTTAGCATAAATTCTCCTTATATTAAAAAAATTAAAAACATCCAGTCTGCAAATCGTATGAATGCGATTGGGGTCAGCCAAAAAAGTTCAGGCCCCTTGGAAACCAACCTATTCGCCTTCGTGCCACGGCACGATGCATCTCCAGCAACATGGTCACTTGCCGTTATAGCGTACCGAATCGAGCACCTGCATCACCATGCGCGGCGGGACTTCGCCGACCGCGGTAATCAAATGCTTATCCAACACCTTGTGATACAAATTCACCGCGCCGCGGCTGGATAATCCATCCACATCGTCTTCGTCCCCGTCGGCAGGTTCGATGAATATGGAAATCGCGCTCAACCCGTCAGAAAACACTATTTGTGTCACGGGAGCATGTTTGCCGCGCATCGGCCGCTGGATCTCCCTGGTTTTTTTGAAGCCTGCCGGCAGCGCATCCACCACCCAACCGCTATTTATGACCGTACCGCCCATGGCTGTTTCCGGCGATACGGGTAATCCCGCGCCGTGTCCCGCGAAATCCTTCGCACCAACCCAGGAGCGATCAATGTTTCCGCCGATTTGCAATTGGGTGAAGGCATATTGTTCGATCACCTGTTTTTTGTCGCCCAGCACGGCGGCCTTCAATAACAAACCCGAATCGGTGTGCGCCCAAATCTTGTAGGCATAACGCAGGCCATCCTTGGGCTGGAACATGATGACCTGCGTGGGGTATCCGGCCACGCGCTCCATCCCGGCTTCCTTGATCAGATAATTCGAACTCAGCGCGGACAACTGCTCGGGCAGCAAGGATGGAAACCTGCCATGCACTTGCTGACTGTCCACTTGCACCATCTTGTGATTGATGTAGCACCAGATTTGCCCGTGATGGCGAATGATTTCGCGCTTGGGTCCATCCAGGCTCTCCAGCTTTTCATACTCGCTATCCGGCTCGACAACGTGGATGATGCGTGAAGTCTCGACGTGGTTGTCATACTGGTAAACGAATACCCCGCTGTAATCGGTCTGATGGGCTGCAAAAGCGACCGTCTTGAGCCAATCGAGACTGATCTGCCGCTCTCCTGCATAGGTGTTGGCAGCAACCAGCAGCAGCCCGCAAAGCGCAACGCACACCCTCATCGTTATCTTTCCCATGTATTATTTTTCATCGGTACTGTAAGAAACAGTACGGATATAGGAGGCGCCGCCATTCATGTCAATGCTGGGGGAAAACTCCTGGTGCGCCATTAAATAATCGTTGGACTTGGGTTGAATCTGCGCGCTAGCCGGGCGCAAGGCAGATTGCTGCATCGCCATCTGTGACGCCGCTTCAGGGCTGACCTGCAACGACATCCACGCCACCACCCCGACTGCCGCCAGCGAGGCTACCGCCGACAGTGCAACCGCGCGCACTTTCTGTTTCACTGCACGGCCGCGCGGCGCCAGCACGGTGGGCTCGTCCTGCATGCGTTCGCGCACTTTTTCGCTCAAATCGCAATGGATGTGCTCCGGTTGACGCAGCACATCGCCAATCAAGTGGTAAATCTCCCAATCCTTGTGGGTAGCTGAATCACGTTTGATCTGGTCAAGCAGATTCTCCGCTTCATCCTCAAACAGTTCGCCGTCCATCAATGCAGAAATTTCTTTTTTCATTTTTACCACCTATTACCCTTACTGGTTTCCAACAGCGGACGCAGATTCTCCGCCACCGCCTCGCGTGCCCTGAAGATTCTCGACCGCACCGTGCCGATTGGGCAATTCATTACACTGGCGATTTCCTCATAACTCAATCCCTCGATTTCGCGCAACGTCAGCGCGCTGCGCAAATCCTCCGGCAATTGCTGCAACGAAGTTTGCACCACATCGACAACCTGTTTGCTCATGAGTTCATTTTCCGGCGTGTTGACTTCATGCAGCAGGCCGCCATCTTCGAATGACTCCGCCTCTTCCGCGTCAAACAGCGTACTGGTCGGCACACGCCGCTTGTTTGCCAGCAGATGGTTTTTCGCCGTATTTATACCGATGCGGTATAGCCAAGTGTAAAACGCGCTCTCGCCGCGGAACCCCGGCAACGCACGATATGCCTTGATAAAAGCATCCTGCGTGACATCCTCGGCCTCCGCCGGATCGCGCACAAAGCGGGATATAAGCCGCCCGAGCTTGCGCTGGTACTTGGATACCAGCAAATCAAAGGCATGCTTATCGCCACGCTGGACGCGCTCCACCAACTGCTGATCGACTTCCCGGTCTGCCATCCCTGACTATCCCAATTATTTTTGCGACTGCCGCGCCATTTCGCGGAGGCAAGTATAACCGCTTCGATTCGTGCGCGTCAGACCGCTTTGAATTGCGCCCGGTCCGACTCAATAACAAAAAATTAGTTCCCCTTCATTGCCGTCAACAGCACAGGGCTGTTCTTTGCCCGCTGTCTGCTATAGTTCTGCCTTAAGCAAGTGCACCGGGGATCCAATTGCTGCAATTTGACACATTGATTATCGGCAGCGGCCTGGCTGGATTGACGCTGGCCATCAAGCTGGCCGAACACCAAAAAGTCGGACTGATCACCAAAAAGTCCCTGCTGGACGGCGCGAGCGGCTGGGCGCAGGGCGGAATTGCCGCCGTGCTGGGCGAGGATGATACGCTGGATGCGCATGTTCAGGACACCCTCACCGCCGGTGCCGGCCTGTGCGATGAAACCGTCACGCGTTACGTTGTCGAGCATGGCAAAGCCGCCATCGACTGGCTGATCAACCAAGGCGTGCCGTTCACCAGGGACAGCTCCAGCAGCATGGGCTACCACCTCACCCGCGAAGGCGGGCACAGCCGCCGGCGCATCATCCATGCGGCGGACGCGACCGGTCATGCGGTACAGGAAACGCTCGCCGCACGCGTGCTGAAACACCCGAACATCACGGTACTGGAAAATCATTTGTCGGTTGACCTGATTACCGGCAGGAAGCTCGGCTTGCCGGACAAACGCTGCTATGGCGCATATGCCCTGAACAGCTTAAGCGATGAAGTCATCACCATCACCGCCCAGAATACTGTCCTTGCGACCGGCGGCACCGGCAAAGTCTATCTCTACACCACCAACCCCGACACGGCGACCGGCGACGGCATCGCGATGGCATGGCGCGCCGGCTGCCGCGTGGCCAACATGGAGTTCATCCAGTTCCACCCAACCTGTCTATACCACCCGCATGCGAAATCTTTTTTAATCAGCGAAGCGGTGCGAGGCGAAGGCGGCATCCTGAAGTTGCCCGACGGAACACGTTTCATGCCTTGGCACGATCAGCGCGCCGAACTCGCTCCGCGCGACGTGGTAGCCAGAGCGATAGACTTCGAGATGAAGAAGCGCGGACTGGATTGCGTCTATCTGGATATCTCGCATCAATCGGTCGAATTCCTGCAGGAACATTTCCCAACCATTTATGCGCGCTGCCTCAGCCTGGGCATCAACATCAGCAAAGAACCGATCCCGGTGGTTCCCGCCGCGCACTACACCTGCGGCGGGGTCGTCGCCGATTTGCACGCGCGCACCGATGTGGAGAACCTGTATGCGGTAGGCGAAACCGCCTACAGCGGACTGCACGGAGCCAACCGGCTGGCCAGCAATTCCCTGCTGGAATGCCTGGTATTTGCGGATGCTGCGGTCCGCGATATTCTGGGCAAACCACACCAAGCTCCGCCGCCGCTGCCCGCCTGGGACGAAAGCCGCGTAACGGATGCGGACGAGCAAATCGTCATCTCGCACAACTGGGCGGAATTACGCCATTTCATGTGGGACTACGTGGGCATCGTGCGCACCAACAAACGCCTGCAGCGCGCGCAGCACCGCATCCAGCTGCTGCAGGACGAAATCCATGAGTACTACACCAACTTTCATATCAGTTCAGATCTGCTGGAGCTGCGCAACCTGGTGATGAACGCCGATCTGATTGTGCAAAGCGCCTTGTTGCGCCATGAGAGCCGTGGCCTGCATTTCAGCAAGGACTATCCGGAGATGCTGGCGGATTCGCGCCCTACCATCCTGACGCCCGCAAATTACTGAGAAGCTGCCTTTAAAATTACTGCGGAGGGCGTCTGATGGAACTACTAGCCATTCCACTAGGCTGCCAAAATACAGCAGCCAAGTGGCTGGTTATGCGGCGTTGCACGGCACTCGAAATCCTCATGTACTTTCCGTACATTCCGGTTTGGTTGCGACTAACCTAAAGGTAAGTCTTCACCGCAACTGTGTTGTCTGCGTTGACCAGCGACTTAGCTGGCGTATTGTTGCCAGCTTAGTCGAATGGCCATGCAAAGCTCCGTGCGCCTTACATCCATCCCTCCTCGCGAATTTTTAAGACAGCTTCTGAGCGCGCCCTGCCTCAATAAATTTCAGGGACACGCATAACTCGCGAAACGCACCTGTGTCCAGCGCATCCGGGAAGATAGTCCGGAAAACCGGCAGTCGATGCCCCTCCAGTTTGACGCGCAATACGGCGAAATATGGGCTGACAGTAGTGTTGCTTGCGACCTGTCCGGAAAGGCCCGAACCGTCCCGGGTGACCACCGACACGCTGCCTTGATCGAACGCAATCTCACGCCATGAATCGGGAAAAAGCAGCAGAACATCGCGCGCCAGATAATAAATCAGGCTCAGCAGAATCAGCATGAGTATCGCCAGCCTGGCTGCCGGCGGCATCACAGTCGCATACACCACGGTTGCAACCATCGCATGGAACAGCAGCAGCAACACGGCAAGGCGCGGCGAAGGTTTGATCGCCATATTTCGAACTGTAAAAATCAGGCAACAAGAATTGCGGCAATGCCCAGCAATACCAGTATCACAACGGCAATCAGCATTAAATTGCTGCCGCCGGATCGGGCCATCGGCTCTGTCGGGCTTTGGTGCGCGGCAGGACGGGATGCGGCAGGTGAAGCCGATCGTGGAGCTCTGGCCGCCGGAGCCGCCTGACTGATCGCCTCAGCACTCGGACGTTCTATTTTCAAGGTCTTTGCCAATTCGTCCACATCTTCGCTGGTGCCTGTCAAGGCAGCCAGCCGCATGGTCGCGGCGGCGGAATCGAAGGTCTGCGACAAACCTGCCGCCGGCTTTGCCTCTTCTTCGTCCATGTTCCTGCGTCCGCTGATATCGATCGCATCGGGTAATTTCTTTTCGCCACCCGCCGGCGAGACATCGATCTGCTTGCCGGAACGCGGCAAGGTATCGCGGCAAGCGCGCAAATCAACGGCAAAATCCTTAGCGTTCTGGTAGCGATCATCCAGCTTCTTGGCCAAGGCCTTGGCCACGATAAAATTGGCCATTTCCGGCACGGCGGAATTCAGCGTACTGGGCGGAGCCGGTACCGCATTCAGGGTCTGGTACATGATGGCATTGACGTTCTCGCCATTAAAGGGTGCTTGCCCGGTCAGCATCTCGTAGAGCATCACCCCCAGCGAGAAAATATCCGAACGCTGATCTATCGCCTTGCCCATCACTTGCTCAGGCGACATGTATTTGGGTGAGCCCAGCACCATACCGGTCTGGGTGCGCACTGCCGAAGAAGCCATGCGCGCAATGCCGAAGTCGGTGATTTTTGCATGCCCGTCACGCACCACCATGATGTTTGACGGCTTGACATCACGATGCACAATGTCATGTTCGTGCGCATAGGCCAATCCTTGCGCGACCTGGGCGACAATATCCAGTACCTGATCGACCGGCAACAAGCCGCTGTCGTTCATGATGTCGCGCAACTCGCGCCCTTGCAGGAACTCCATGGCAATGTAAGCCACATCGCCGCTCTTGCCCACATCATAAATGGTCACAATATTCGGATGGTTGAGCCGCCCGGCCGCCTTGGCTTCCTGATAGAAGCGGCCTTCATATTCTTCCTTTTCATCCAGCGCGAGCCCGAGGTTAATCGTCTTGATCGCAACCACGCGGTCAATCAACGGATCCTTGGCTTTATAAACTATGCCCATCGCGCCCTGGCCAAGCTCGCCAAGCACCTCATAACGCCCTAACTGGCTAATCATGGTGTCCACCCGAATGAATCTTTAATGCGATATTCATTTGTATGAATCCGGTAGTCAGGAAAGTTTCCACTAATCACAAAAGTTCGGCTTGATATGCACCGTCTTGCCCGGCTCAAGATCAACATTTTTTGTGTAGAGGGCGCCGCTTTTACTGGTTACAATTACTTTGTGCGCACCCGGCGTAACTGCCGCAGTCAATCCGGTTGTGACCACTTTGCCTTTATCCGCGCCATCCACAAACAGTTGCGTTCCTTCTTTGCAGCTAATGGAGATGTATGCTTCTGTGCCTGGTTCAACACCGCCCTTGATTGTCTCAAGCCAAGTCTTCTTGTCGGTCGATTCGGGCCCCTTGGCCTTGGGTTGAGTAGCCGGATGCTTGACTTGGTCACCCGCCTTTTTGCTGTCCGTCTTACCCTCAACTCTCTTCTTCGTGGCAGGCTTGGCGGCGAGTGGGGTGCTGCCTGTTTCAGCCGTTTTACTCTCTGCACGAGGCGCGGCAGGAGCCACCGAGGCAACTGCGGATACCGGCTGAATACCGCTCGCCGCTTGCACTTGATCGGTACTTGACAAGACGGGCGCTTCGCCGTGATGCGCCAGCTTTAACACCAATGCACCAATCAGCGCCACAGATATGGCAACCGTGCCGGCATACAGGGCGCGCTGCCTGGGGCCGGCCTGTTTGAATCGGCCAACCAATCCCCCCGCGACAGCACCGAGCTTGACGTGCCATGGCATATCGGCATGATGTTCCGCTGCCTGTTCGGCAATGCCATTCGCCGACGCCAACTGGGCCGTTTTATCGCCCGGATAACCAATCGCGTATACCTCGTGTTCACGCACGTGTTTGTCGGTGCGTGAGCCTTGAAAATGAAACATCCCGGCATACTGCGGAGAAAGACGCGAAACCGCATCATAGTAAGAACGTGACACAAGAATCTGACCGACATCCGCAAAGCCCATTACGCGTTGCGCGACATTAATGCCGTCGCCAACGATATTGGGTTGACCATTGATGTCACGCACCAAACGAACCGGGCCGAGATTGATCCCTGCCCGCACCAGCAACGGCGGGTCAATACTGGCACCCTCGTTGAGCATGCTTTCGCGCAGACTGAGCGCGGCTTTCAAAGCATCTTCAACATCGCCGAGAAAATTGATTGCCGCTCCGTCGCCCGTGTCAAGGATGATCCGGTCGGTTATCGGTACGCTGCTGATGGCCGCAGACAAATAGCTGTTAAACCTGTCCTTCAGCGAAATTTGCCCAGTCACCGACTTCTTGGAATATTCCACAATATCCAAGAACAACACACTGCACATGATGGTTTTGTTGCCGCGCTCTTCCATTCAAATTTCCAGTAGCTTGCCCGTTATTTCCAAAGATTCCGGCCCGGATAATTGACCGGGTGCAGCTTTACAGATTCTAATGATAATCAGCGTTTTGCACCAGTTTTACTTTTCCCGCTGCTTGCCCGGCCGGCGCCTTGAACTGTTCCTGCTGCCGCAGCCGGATGACGCCCGGTTTTTCCGGATTGCGTCCGACCGGTTCGGCGGGGAGCCGGCAAGTCCTGCTGCGCTTCCGAGTCCTGCTGCGATTCATCGCCGCCGGTGGTGAGCCCTATCCAATCCAGCACCTGAGCCATCCCCTTTTCGTCCAGCTCGGCTGTCATACCGCGCTTTAGGCGCGGCGGCAGATTGATAATACCGAAGCGCACGCGCATCAATCGACTGACCGGCAAGCCCAATGCCTCAAAGGTGCGGCGCACCACGCGATTGCGGCCTTCCTTGAGCATCACACGATACCAGTGATTGAAGCCTTCGCCGCCGTGATCCTCGAGTTTTTCAAACTTCACCAGTCCATCTTCCAGTTCAACACCCTGC
Organism: Gallionella sp.; assembly: GCA_028714895.1. Lineage (GTDB taxonomy): Bacteria > Pseudomonadota > Gammaproteobacteria > Burkholderiales > Gallionellaceae > Gallionella. The sequence continues at coordinate 125,755 of JAQTLM010000004.1, forward strand.
TTGAGCGCCCGATCCATTTGTGCTTCCGTCATGGTTCCTTGCACGCGCACCGCATATTCGCGTTCGATCTCAAAGCGCGGATGCATCAGGCGGTTCGCCAACTCGCCGGAGGTGGTAAAAATCAGCAAGCCGCTGGTATTAAAATCCAATCGCCCGATCGCGATCCATTTCTGGTTACGCAACTTGGGCAATTTGTCAAACACGCTGGCGCGCTTCTCCGGATCGTCACGGCTGACGATTTCGCCTTCCGGCTTGTGGTACAGCAACACGCGTATGGCGTGATCTCTTTCGCCGACACGAATGGTGCGCCGCTCCGCCTTCACCAGGTCGCCTTCCACCACGCGCACCCCCAAGGTTGCCGGTTCGCCGTTTACGCTGACGCGCCCGGCAACAATCCAATCTTCCATGGTGCGGCGCGAACCGAACCCGGCTTGCGCCAACACCTTCTGCAGTTTTTCTCCGGGCAATTTTCCATCAGAAGAATTCTCATCGGAAAATTCCTTGTCATTCTTTTTCATACTATCACCTCGCGCCGCTCTAACACGGCCTGCGCCAATGTGCCGCTATCAACCTGTTCCAGTTCACCACCGACCGGCAAGCCGCGCGCAATACGCGACACTTTAATGCCTTGGGATTGCAATAATGTTGCCAAATAATGCGCGGTGGCATCGCCTTCCACCGTGAAATTGGTCGCCAAAATCACTTCGCAAGGCCGTTCCTGTACACGCTTGACCAAACGGTCGAAATGCAATTCTTTTGCACCGATGCCGTCCAGCGGCGAAAGCCGCCCCATCAACACGAAGTACTTGCCGCGATAGCACTGCGTTTGCTCCATCATCAGCAGGTCGGCCGGCATTTCGACCACGCACAGAAAATCCGCATCGCGTTTGGCCGATGCACACAACGCACACACCTCTTGTTCGGAAAAATTATTGCACTTGCTACAGTGCTGGATATTGCTGGCGGCCGCATCCAGAGATCGCGCCAGATGCAATGCTCCGGCGCGATCGCGCTGCAACAAATGATAAGCCATGCGCTGCGCGGACTTCGGCCCGACGCCCGGCAAGCAACGCAATGCAGCAATCAATTCCTCCAGATGGGATGGCGTCACCAAGATGCAATTTCCATCAGAACGGCAAATTCATCCCGGGTGGCAGGCCCATGCCGGCAGTGAAACCGCTCATGCGCTGCCGCGAGATGGCTTCTGCTTTTTTCATCGCATCATTAAGCGCCAGCACAAGCAGGTCTTCCAGCATTTCCTTGTCATCGGACAACACACTGTCATCCAGCGACACGCGGCGCACTTCATGCGCACAAGTCATCGTCACCTTGACCAAGCCGGAGCCGGCCTGGCCTTCCACTTCCACAGTCGCCAATTCGGCTTGCGCCTTCTGCATATTTTGCTGCATTTGCTGCGCTTGCTTCATCAATCCGCCCAATCCGCCCTTCATCATTTTCGCATCCTCCTGAATTTACTGTATTGGCTTAATCGATTCTGTAACCAAATTCGCATCCAGCTCTGCCTGAGCCTCGCGCACAAAATCATCCCGGACGATCGAATCGTTCGCCTGCTGCTGTCTGAGTTGTTTGGCCTGCTGTTCCACCACGGCAGGAGTCGCTGTTTCAGTTTTGCCCAACACGATATTCAGCTTGACCGGCTTGGCAAAATAATCGCTCAGCGCCGCCTGCAGTTTTTCGGTTGCCATCTTGTTGGCTTGAAGGTGCTTATGCTCCTGCGCCAGGCACAAGGTAATTTGCTTGTCCGAAAAACTTTCCAACGTACAGTTTTTCGCCAGTTGTTGCGCCATGCCTTGCACATTCAACTGCGCCAGCAAAGTTCCCCAATCCGGCTGCTGACCAGCCGATGTGGCCTCACTACTCGAAATAGGGCTAATTGAACCAGGCTCTGCCGGGATATGCCCTGATTTGCCGACTGGTGAAGCTTCACAGGCCGTTGCAGCCTTGCCTGCTGACGCCATAACAGGTTGTGCGGCAATGGTCGCAACCCTGGCTGGCTGCGACCCGCCCTTGGCAGGCGCAAATGCCAACATGCGCAACAGAGTCATGGTAAAGCCGGCATATTCATCGGGAGCCAGGTCGATTTCGTCACGCCCGTGGATGGCGATCTGGTAAAGCAATTGCGTATCTTCCGGCGTGAACGCCTGCGCCAATTCCAGCAAACGCACCCGCTCCGGCTCGTCGTCGGCAATCGCCTGCGGCACGATCTGCGCCAGCGCGATGCGATGCAACAATGTCGCCAACTCCTGCAAAGCCGCATCAAACGCCACGCTGCGCGCAGCCATGTTGTCGGCAATCTCGAGCAGCCTGACGCCGTTCCGCTCATGCAACGCCGCCAACAACTCGAACAGATAACCCTGATCTATCGCACCCAGCATGACGCGCACCACCGCTTCTTCCACTTTGCCGGCGGAGAAAGCAATCGCCTGATCCATCAGGCTCAACGCGTCGCGCATACTGCCCTGCGCGGCTCGCGCGACCAGATTGATTGCCGCAGGCTCAAAGGAAAGCTGTTCCTGCTCCAGCACATACTGCAAGCGGGCCGCAATCAAGGCCGGCGGCAATTGCTTCAGATTGAATTGCAGGCAGCGCGACAACACCGTGACCGGAATCTTCTGCGGATCGGTCGTGGCGAGAATAAATTTCACATGCCCCGGCGGCTCTTCCAGCGTCTTCAACATCGCATTGAAGGCCGACTTGGACAGCATATGCACCTCGTCGATGATATACACCTTGAAGCGCCCGCTGGTCGGCGCGTACAGCGCGCTTTCGAGCAGTTCGCGCATGTTGTCGACCTGCGTGTTGGACGCGGCATCCAGCTCGACCAGATCGACAAAGCGCCCGCTGTCGATCTCCTTGCAGGCGCTGCATTCCCCGCACGGTGTGGCGGTGATACCGGTCAGGCAATTCAACGACTTGGCGAAAATACGCGCGATGGTTGTCTTGCCCACCCCACGGGTGCCTGTGAACAGATAGGCGTGATGCAACCGATTTTGTGTGAGCGCGTTGCTGAGAGCCTTGACGACATGCTCCTGCCCCGCCAATTGCGCGAAGACTTTAGGACGCCATTTGCGCGCAAGGACAGTTGTGGCTGACAAGTTATTCCAATTCTATTTCGAAGGTCAAACAAGGCGGCGACGAACGAACGACGCAGACAGTACAAATACCGTTCCGACACGGTGGGGCGCAGCCCTCAGGTGCGGGAGGAACGGTTTGGCAACGGTTCCCGCAATCGGCTGGCTTCGCCAGTAACGTGTCGCCGTTGCACGGCTAGGAGTGAGAGAGGAAGCCAACGCAGTTTCACCGATGAAATAGAATTGGAATTACACCACGTCAGAAATAATAGGCAAAACGGACTTGATTGAAGTTGATGCCCTGGTTCGGTTTTTTAATGCTGCCATTGGAAAGATGCTGAAAACGATATCCCAAGTCAAATCGCTGGTGGTCGCCGAAGCGTACGCCAGCACCGATGTGATCGCCGAACTGGAAGGCGCTGCCAAATTTGCGGTCAGCATTGATGAAGGTTGGAGTGATCAGGTGAAAACCGATGGCTGCCTCCGCATAGGGCGCAAATCCACTCGGGTTCTTTTGCTGCAAGCGAAACACCGGAGTAATACCTATGTCTGTAATAGTTTGGTTATTACCTTTCGCGCTGTGCCCACGCCAACTGCCCAGCGAAGCTTCCCAGAAGCCGGCTACCAGCCAGTTGCCATCAGTGAACCATTGCTTATCCCAATGCCAAACGGCTCCGGCGCGTGCCATATCCGTTGCATCGCCGTTGCCATATTCAACGGACACCCCGTCCACAGCGGATACACTACCGCTGAAGAGCAGCGCACTAATCAGCAAACCGATTTTTTTCATCACACTCTCCAATGGTTCCACAATTAGGAGGCGAGCCTTACCCCCGGCACTTGCAGTAATTGGCTGTGGCTGCTTCCTTCCGGACCTGACCAGATTCACCAACCTGCAATGCGGGGAGGCCCGCCAATTCTTTATAACAGTATGTCAAAAACCATGCTCGGCATAACTGCGTTGTTCAAAAACTCATCCGCTGAATACATCTGAATCATGCCGATTGAGCCATTCTGCCGAACCGACGCCATGCACTAAACGCCCTTAGTCGTCCGCTGCTGCTGCCACCAGCATGATAAATGAAGCGGCTAGTAAAATCCACGCCGGGCGGCAATTTTCACCGCGCGCCAACACCTCAACAATGTGTCTAACCGCATCGCATCCAATCAACGAGTCTGACAATAACACTATCTCGTCCGATTGGCGGCGCCATAAACACATTCAAACTATCCGCTAAAGAAAAATAGGCTAGCCAATGGTGGGCTAACCTATTGATTTATTGGTGGGCCGTGTGGGATTCGAACCTACGACCAATGGATTAAGAGTCCACTGCTCTACCAACTGAGCTAACGACCCGTTTTGATACAAACATCAAAAGCGGCGCGCATTATCGGAAATGCCTGCCGGTTTGTCAAAACAAAGCTGCATTACGAATCGACTCAAGGTAAAAATCACCATGAATAATCGCAAAAAAGGATCAGGGTGTTGTGCTTTTTCTGAATAACGCCGACTGGGCGTGCGCCTGCAAGCCTTCGCCAAATGCCAATGTGGCTGCGATTGCACCCAGCTTCTGTGCACCTTGCGCGGAAACCTGGATCAGGCTGCTGCGTTTCTGGAAGTCGTACACGCCCAGCGGCGAGGAAAAACGCGCAGTACCGGAAGTGGGCAGGACATGGTTCGGTCCGGCGCAATAGTCGCCGAGCGATTCAGAGGTATAGCGGCCCATGAAGATCGCGCCGGCATGTTTCAGTTTGGGCAGCCAGCTTTGCGGATCTTCGATCGACAATTCCAGATGCTCGGGAGCGATGCGGTTGCTGATAAGGCAGGCTTCGTCCAGATCGGCAACATGGATCAATGCGCCGCGATTTTCCAGCGCGGTCTGGATGATCTCGCGGCGCGGCATCTGCTCCAGCAAGCGGCCAGCGCTTTGCGCGACCGCTTCGATAAATTTTGCATCCGGAGACAGCAAAATGGCTTGTGCCAGTTCGTCGTGTTCGGCCTGCGAGAACAAGTCCATCGCGATCCAGTCCGGATTGGTCTGCCCGTCGCAGATCACCAAAATCTCCGATGGCCCGGCGATCATGTCGATGCCGACCACGCCGAATACTCGGCGCTTGGCGGATGCCACATAAGCATTGCCGGGGCCGACGATCTTGTCCACTTTCGGGATGGTCGCCGTGCCGTAGGCCAGAGCCGCCACCGCCTGCGCACCACCGATGGTGAACACGCGATCCACGCCGGACAGATAGGCAGCCGCCAGCACCAGTTGGTTCTTCACACCGTCCGGGGTCGGCACGACCATGATGAGTTCACCCACCCCCGCGACTTTCGCGGGCAGCGCGTTCATCAGCACCGAGGACGGATAGGCCGCCTTGCCGCCCGGCACATACAGGCCGACGCGATCCAGCGGCGTCACTTGCTGGCCAAGCAGCGTGCCGTCCGCTTCGGTGTAGCTCCATGAAGTTTGCACTTGCTTACGGTGATAGTCGGTCACGCGCTGCGCGGCTTGCTCCAGCGCGCTGCGTTGTTCGGCAGGCAACCCGTCAAACGCCGCGCGCAATTCATGCTGCGGCAATTCCATCGCTGCGGCATTTTCCAACGGCAGGCGGTCAAACCTGGCGGTGTATTCGAGCACGGCTGCATCGCCGCGCTTGCGCACGTCGGCAAGAATACTTGCCACGGTCGCTTCCAGCTTTTCGTCCGCTGTTTCCTCGAAGGCCAGCAGCTTGGTCAACTCTTCATTAAAGTCGGCAGCACAGCTGGAAAGTTGTCTGATTTTCATTTTTGGATAGCCCTTATTTTTTGATCGCAAGGGCAAACGCATCCAGCATCGGCTGGATCAGGTCATGTTTTAACTTGAGCGCAGCCTGATTCACCACCAAGCGCGACGAAATATCTGCAATATGCTCGACCGCCTTGAGGTGGTTCGCCTTCAGCGTGTTGCCGCTGCTCACCAAGTCCACAATCGCGTCCGACAACCCCACCAACGGAGCCAGCTCCATCGAGCCGTACAGCTTGATCAAGTCCACATGCACCCCTTTTGCGGCGAAATGATCCCTGGCGGTCTGCACATATTTGGTCGCCACGCGCAGGCGCGCACCTTGGCGTACCGCGGATTCATAATCAAAATCATCGCGCACCGCAACCATCATGCGGCAACGCGCGATATTCAGATCCAGCGGCTGATACAGCCCGATGCCACCATGCTCGTTGAGTACATCCTTGCCCGCCACGCCAATGTCTGCCGCGCCGTATTGCACATAGGTCGGCACGTCACTGGCGCGCACGATGATCAAGCGCACATCGGCGCGATTGGTCGGCAAGATCAGCTTGCGCGAGGATTCCGGGGCTTCCGGCGTAGTGATGCCCGCTGCATTAAGCAGCGGCAGGGTTTCTTCAAAAATGCGTCCCTTGGACAAAGCGATGGTGATCATTTTTAATTCCTGATTGATGCGGCGAATTTATTGTTTTAACCGGCGCATTTGGGTTATTTCAACCGGCGTACTTATTTAATCCTGCGTATTTGGGCGCCGAGTGCCGACAGTTTGGCCTCAATATGTTCATAACCGCGATCCAGATGGTAAATGCGATCCACGATGGTCTCGCCCTGCGCCACCAGGCCGGCGATGACCAGACACGCCGAAGCGCGCAAATCGGTCGCCATGATTGCCGCGCCTTCCAGTTGCGCGCAGCCTTTTATCACAGCGGTATTGCCTTCCACGTCGATCTGCGCGCCCAGGCGGCGCAGTTCCTGCACGTGCATGAAGCGGTTTTCAAAAATCGTCTCGACCACCATCGCGCTGCCTTCCGCGATGGTATTCATCGCCATGAACTGCGCCTGCATGTCGGTAGGAAACGCCGGGTAAGGGGCGGTGCGCACATTCACCGCCCTGGGGCGCTTGTTCATCTGCAGACTGATCGTGCCGCCCGCCACTTGAATAGTTGCACCGGCCTCTTGCAACTTCTCCAATACGTTATCGAGAATATCGGCGCGCGTATCGGTCAACGTGATACTGCCGCCAGTTGCCGCCGCCGCGACTAAAAATGTGCCGCTCTCAATGCGATCCGGCATGATGCGATGCGATGCGCCGTGCAGCCTGCCCACGCCGGTGATGGTGATGGTGTCGCTGCCCGCACCTTCAATCCTGGCGCCCATGGCAATCAGGCAATGCGCCAGATCCACCACTTCCGGTTCGCGCGCCGCATTTTCCAGCACTGTTACGCCGTCCGCCAGCGTTGCAGCCATCATCAGGTTTTCTGTTCCAGTCACGCTGATCAGATCGAAGAATATCCGCGCACCCTTGAGCCGTTTCGCCTGCGCATGGATGTAGCCGTGCTCGATATGGATTTCCGCACCCATCGCCTGCAACCCCTTGATGTGCAGATCGACCGGGCGCGAACCGATGGCACAACCGCCCGGCAGGGAAACGCGCGCCTCGCCGAAGCGTGCCACCAGCGGCCCCAGCACCAGAATCGCGGCACGCATGGTTTTCACCATGTCGTAAGGCGCTTCGAACTTATCGACATGTGCGGCAGACAATGCAATCTGCCCACCGTTTACCTCAATTTTCACGCCCATCTGTTGCAGTAATTTGCACATCGTGGCGACATCGTTCATTTCCGGCACATTACCGAGTTGCAACGCATCGTCGGTCAGCAAACCGGCGCACAGTATCGGCAGCGCTGCATTTTTGGCGCCGGAAATCCTCACTTCGCCGTTGAGGCGATTTCCACCCTGAATGGCTAATCTTTGCATGGGTTACTTCTGATCCTGCCACTCTTGCGGTGTATAGGTTTTCATCGACAACGCATGAATTTCTTCGCGCATCCGCTCGCCCAGTGTTTGATAAACCAGTTGGTGGCGCTGCACGCGGCTTTTGCCGGCAAACGCATCGCTAACCACCACCGCTTCGAAGTGACGGCCATCGCCAACCACGCTTAAATGCTCAGTCGCCATGCCTTGCGCGATGTTGAGTTGAATACTTTCCGGAGTGACCATTAATAACCCTGCTGTTTGTTAATTGAGAAATATGATTCGCAAAGATGCGCTTTGCCCAAAGGTTGCGCATGATACTAAAAACTGGCATGAGATGCGCGCGGCACTGAATGCGCCGCGCACCTGAAAGAATCAGGCTGATTGCCGGGGCAGCAACTCGGCGACGCCATACAGGTGCGCCAAACTGAGCAAATCATCGGGGAGGCCTGTCACACGCAAGGCACGCTGACTGCGCTGTGCGGCGCGCAACCAGCCCAGCAGCATGCTGACTGCCGCGGAATCAACCGCCTCAACCTGAGAGAAATCCACCAGCAAATCCTCGCTGGCCAGATGCTGCAAGCCGGCTTCAAACAGGGCGGGCACGGTTGCGATAGTCAGGCGGCCGCGTACCACCAGCCGGCCATCCTCGCGCGTAATCACTTTGTCTCTGCCTTGTGCAGCGGTGCATTGACGGCATTGGTGTTTTTGTCGGACAGCATCTTGATCAAACCATCAATGCCGTTTTGTTCGATTTGTGTACCGAACGTGCCGCGATAACTGGTCACCATGCTGACGCCTTCTATGGATACATCGAATGCCTTCCAGCCATCGGCGTTTTTCTTCATTTCATAGTCGACCGGAACCGGCGGGGCTCCCGGTTTATTGATGGTGGTTTTGACGGTGGCTTCGGTCGCGTCGGCAGCCATCTTGAATGGTTTAACGTCTATCGTCTGGTCGCGATACACGGTAAATGCCTTGGTATAAGTGCGAACCAGCATGTTGCGAAACTCGGTCACCAACGCCTGTTTCTGTTCATTGGTTGCGGTCCGCCAATACTTGCCTACCGCCAACTGCGTCATGCGCGTGAAATCAAAATGCGGCAATACCTTGGCATCCACCAGTGCCAGGATTTTTTTCTGACTGCCCGCTTGAATGTCCTTGTCTTGCTTGACAATCGTAAGGACATCTTGCGCGGTAGCCTTGATCAACTCATCCGGCGCGACCATCTCGGCTTGTGCGACACCGGCCATACACAACAAAGCTACTACAACAACATTCACTAACCTTTTCATCCTCAGAACTCCTTGATTATTTGGCCGGCTCATCGGCCTTGCTGTACAAGAACTTGCCGATCAGGTCTTCCAGCACCATGGCGGACTGCGTCTTCTTCAGTTGTTCGCCATTCTTCAGCATCTGATCGTCGCCGCCGGGCATCAAGCCGATGTACTGCTCACCCAGCAAGCCGGAAGTCAGAATATTGGCGAATGTATCCTTGGGAAACTGATAACGCTTATCCAGACTCATCTCCACCTTGGCCTCGTAGCGCGCCGTATCCAGCGTAATCCCGGTCACGCGCCCTACCAGCACCCCCGCACTCTTGATCGACGCCTTCGGTTTCAAGCCGCCGATGTTCGAAAAATAAGCATGCACTTGATAAGTCTCTGACACATTGTAGGTACCCAAGTTCCCCACCTTCATCGCCAGCATCACCAGCGCGGCAACGCCGGCCACCACAAACATCCCTACCCACAAGTCCATCGTCGTGCGTTCCATAACTCAATTCCCTCTAAACATGATTGCGGTCAAAACGAAGTCCAGCATCAAAATTACCAGTGACGAGGTCACCACCGTGCGCGTCGTCGCGCCGGAGACGCCTTCCGCGGTGGGCGGCGCATCATAGCCTTCGAACAGCGCAATGACCGTCACCGCGATGCCGAATACGAAACTCTTGAGTACGCCGTTCAGGATATCTTCGCGAAAATCCACGGCCGCCTGCATCTGCGACCAGAACGACCCTTCATCCACACCGATCTGCACTACCCCCACCAAGTAGCCGCCAAATACCCCCACCGCGCTGAACAGGGCCGCCAGCAGCGGCATGGAAATCACGCCGGCCCAGAAACGCGGCGCAACGATACGCGCGATCGGATTGACCGCCATCATCTCCATCGCCGAGATTTGCTCGGTCGCCTTCATCAGCCCGATTTCCGCTGTCATCGCCGAACCGGCGCGGCTGGCGAACAGCAGCGCCGCCACCACCGGCCCCAGTTCGCGCACCAGACTCAACGCCACCATGCTGCCCAGCGCCGATTCGGATCCGTAGCGCTTGAGTGTTTCATAGCCCTGCAAGCCAAGCACCATACCGACAAACAACCCCGCCACCACAATGATGATAAGCGACATCACGCCGGTTGAAAACAACTCCTTGATGATCAGATGGAAGCGCCGGAAACCGCTACCCGAGTGCGTCAGCGTGAGCATAAAAAAGCGCGTTGCCATGCCTATGCGCCACACCGCATTGATGGAGCGACGGCCAATCCCTTTGATCGCATTAACTGCCGGCATAGTGTCAGTCTTTCAAATTCAAGTCTTGACGGTAATTACCGCCGGGGTAATGGAATGGCACCGGGCCATCCATTTCGCCATGCACGAACTGGTGCACAAATTCTTTATCCGAAGCGCGGATTTCATCGGGCGTTCCCTCCGCCTCGATCACGCCATTGGCCATGAAATAAACGTAGTCCACAATCTTCAGCGACTCCTGTATATCGTGCGTAACCACGATCGAAGTCGCGCCCAGCGCATCATTCAGGCGGCGAATCAAATCACCGACCACGGTCAGCGAAATCGGATCCAACCCGGCAAATGGCTCGTCATACATGATCAGCATCGGGTCAAGCGCCACGGTACGCGCCAGAGCCACGCGCCGTGCCATGCCGCCGGACAATTCGGAAGGCATCAGGGTATGCGTCCCGCGCAACCCCACCGCGTGCAACTTCATCAATACCAGATCATGTATCAGCTCTTCCGGCAGGTCGGTATGTTCGCGCATCTGGAATGCCACGTTGTCATACACCGACATATCGGTAAACAGCGCACCGAACTGGAACAGCATGCCCATCTTGCGCCGCATGGCATACAAGCCGTCCTGACCCAACTCGTGAACCACCTGCCCATCCACCTTGACGCAGCCCTTGGTCGGCTTGAGCGCACCGCCGATATGGCGCAGCAGCGTGGTTTTGCCGCAGCCGCTCAACCCCATGATGGCAATCAGCTTCCCCTTCGGAAAAACCATGTTGATGCCCTGCAGGACGGGACGTTTTTCGTAGGCGAAATTAAGTTCGCAAATTTCGGCCAGAACAGGTGAAGACAAAGTTGAAATCCAAAAAATCGGGAAGGCGCATTCTAAACCACAGCACAGCTAATCCTCAACAAATAGTCACTCCCATGAATATCTATGCTTTTCTCCCTATTGAGCTTGCGTGCGCTTACCGCTATGCTCAGCACCCAATGCCTACCTCCATGAGCACAAATTGAACGCCCTTCCGATACTTCCCCGTCTGATGATCGTCGATGACGATCCGCTGATTTGCGAAGGATTGGCGGCTGCACTTGGCAATAGCTTTGAGATACATCTGGCCAAATCGCGCGCCACAGCCATTGACTTATTGCGTAAATTACCTGCCCCCCCGCAACTGGCGCTGATCGATTTGGGACTGCCGCCCACTCCGCACCGCCCGGATGAAGGTTTTTACCTGATTGCCGAATTACTGGCGCATTCGCCGAAAATCAGGATTTTCATCCTGTCCGGACAGGATGAGCAAGGCAACGCGCGCCATGCGCGCGCACTGGGTGCGACAGATTTCATCGCCAAGCCTTGTGCGCCGGAAAAAATCAGGAAATACCTTAACGACGCGCTGGCCATCCAAGATGGCAATGATCAACGGGACAAGCAATCGCTTGGCATCATCGGCCATAGTCCGGCCATACAAGCCCTGCGCAGCCAGATCATGACGTATGCCGCGATGCCTTACCCCGTACTCATCGAGGGGGAGTCCGGTTGTGGCAAGGAGTTGGTTGCCGCCGCAATACAAAAACTGTCGGGCAACCCAGACGCGCCATTCAAAGTGCTCAACTGCGCCGCGATTTCCCCCACGCTGATCGAGCCCACCCTATTCGGCCACAGCAAGGGAGCATTCACCGGCGCCACGAGCGCGCAATCCGGTTTTTTTGAGGATGCATCCGCCGGCACGCTGTTCCTTGATGAGATCGGCGAATTGCCGCCGGAACTCCAAACCAAACTGCTGAGAGTCCTGGAAAACGGCGAATACCAGCGCATCGGCGAAACCACCACGCGCAAAAGCCATGCACGCATCATCGCTGCAACCAATCGCAACTTGCGCAATGCAGTCAAAATCGGAACGTTTCGCGATGACTTGTATCATCGCCTGAACGTATTTTCGATCACCGTTCCTCCCTTGCGCGAGCTTGGCCAGGACAAGCTGATTCTACTCAACCATTTCCGCGCTTATTACGCGCAGCAAATCGGACAAGCATCTTTCGAATTGGACACCGAGGCATTGCAGCGCTGGGAACGCTACAGTTTTCCCGGCAACACCCGCGAATTACGCAATATCGTTATCCGGCTGACCGCAAAATATCCCGGACAAACGGTCAGCGCCATGCAATTACAAGAAGAATTCGATCCACTGGAAACATCCGCGACAGAGGGCAAGGAACAAGTACAACAAAGCCACTACGACGAACCGCTTCGACAGGCTCAGGACAGGCTCAGGGCAGGCAATTTCAATCTGGACCGGTACCTGCGCGAACAGGAAGGCCATTACATCGCCGCCGCACTGGAACTTGCCGCAGGCAACATCAGTGAAGCCGCCAAACTGCTCGGCATCAACCGCACCACGCTGCACAGCCGCATGGATACACATGAGAAACTCAACCAATAGGATCATGGCATGTACCTAGAACATTTCGGACTTAACGAGCCGCCATTCAGAATCACGCCCGTGACGGTATTCTTTTTTTCCGGCGCCAATCGCGGCGAAATCCTTGATGCGTTGATCTATTCGTTAAGCGAAGCAGAAGGCATCATCAAGGTCAGCGGCGAAGTCGGCAGCGGCAAAACCATGCTATGCCGCATGTTGCTCGAGCGGCTGCCCAAACATGTCGAAACCATCTACCTCGCCAACCCGAGCCTGTCGCGCGAAGAAATGCTGTATGCGATTGCCGACGCGCTTGGCCTGAGCATCGACGGCAAGCGCGTCGGTATCATCATGCATAGCATCCAGAACAAACTCGAAGAAAAGGCTCGCGAAGGCAAGCGTATCGTCGTGCTGGTGGATGAAGCTCACGCCATGCCACTGGATACGCTGGAAGAATTGCGCCTGCTCTACAACTTGCAGGTCGGCAATGCCAAGCTGCTGCAAATCATCCTGTTCGGGCAACCGGAACTGAATGCCAAGCTGGATCAACCGAACATGCGCCAACTCAAGGATCGCATCGTCCATCATTTCCACATGCAGCCGCTGTCGCGCAATACCCTCGAAAATTACCTGATGTTCAGGATGCGTGCCGCCGGCTACCGCGGCCCGGACATTTTTTCGCCGAACGCCATCAAACTCATCGCCGATACGTCCAACGGATTGATGCGCCGCATCAACATCCTCGCGGACAAATCGCTGCTGGCCGCCTTCGTTGAAGATACTCACAACATCGAGGCACGGCATGTGCAGGCAGCAATGCGCGACAGCGAAATCAAACCCGCCCGTTCCTTACCCGACAAAAAGCTGCTGATGGGAGGCGCGGCAGGCGCACTGCTTTTAATGGGCTTGACGGCCTGGTGGCTGCTGGACAAACCACCTGCGTCACTTCAACAAGCCACTTCGACAAGTTCAGGACAGGCTCAAGACAGACCACCTGCCCACACATCGGCCCAGCCATCCCCGGCAATCGCGGCACAGCCGGATAACGCGCCGGCTCCCGCAATCAGCGGAAAAATAAATCAGGCAGCCGTCACCACCAGCCTGGCTTCTCCTCCCCAACCGGCGGCAAATAATTTGCCTCCGGCGGCCACGCCTGCATCGATAGCAAGTGTTAGCCCGGCAACCGGCAAGTCAAGTCTGTATGAGCAGCGCCTGGTGGCGGGCAAACAATTGCTCGAACAGAAAAAAGCCGTTGCCAGCATTCAATTATTTTTTAACGAAGAGATAAAGCGGGAGCGCATCGAAGGTTTCCTGAGACGTGCGGAAGGGCTGGGCAAGCTCTCCGAAATTTATCTGCTGCCGGCCAAATTTGGCGGCAAAGACGGGCTGCGCGTACTCTATGGTGCATACCCATCGATTAATGCGGCACGTAACGCGATCAATGAATTGCCGCCGCGCTATCAGGAGACTTTCACCGTATCCGTTTACGCCTTTTAGCCTAAAAGGTATATTGAGCCAAACCCGCAAAGCTGCTAGGCTTCGCACCAATAAGGGATAGGGAGAAAAAGAATGCGCTTACGCAACATATTTTATCTTTGCACAGTCAGCGTAATTCTTGCCGGTTGCGGCACCAAACCGATCCAGCCATCTGACAAGCATATTCAGCGGAATGCCGAACAACCTGCCACTGCGTCCGGCATTCCGCAAACCATAAAACGCAGCGTCGTTCTCCCGCCGCCCAAGCCGGTGGCCAAGACGGAAACTTACAGCGTCGTCGTCACCAATGTTTCCGCGCAGGAAATCCTGTTCGCGCTGGCACGCGATGCAAAAATCAATCTGGACATCCATCCCGGCATTCAGGGAACGGTCACCCTGAACGCGCTTAACCAGACCCTGCCGCAAATTCTTGCGCGTATCGCCAAGCAAATCGATATGCGCTATGAACTGGACAATGGCAATCTGAGCGTGATGCCGGATAAACCGTTTTTGAGAACCTATAAAATTGACTTCATCAACATGTCTCGTGCTGTAAAAAGCAAGATTTCCACATCCACGCAAATCGCCAGCGGTGCGGGAGCTGCGGGGGGGAGCACACTTGCAGGGGATAATTCAGCCTCAACCTCAGTCACAAGCGACACGCAGAACAATTTGATGCAAAGCTTGATAGACAATGTTAAAGCGATGCTCCTTGATGAAGACTTGTTGCATTATCAAGAACAAGTTGATTTACAAGCTAAGCAACAAATTCAAGCGAGAGGAACTGGAGCAGTTTCTGGTTCCACCTCTCTCGCCTCGCCAACCAAAAACACCGGAATAGAAATCAACCAAGCCGCCAAGGGTGGGCAGGTAAATAGTAGCTCCCGTACTGGCAGTTCAGTCTCAGGAAGCGGCAATCAGGACGTTCAAGGCCAAGGCGAAGCAGTAGCCAAGAAGGGGGTATATGAACGCGCAGTCAATGTTTTTGCAAATAATGAAACCGGCGTGCTGATTGTTCGAGCCACCAGTCGCCAACATGAAAAAGTTCAGGAGTTTATCGATAAGGTCATGGCGACGGCGAAACGCCAAGTGCTGATTGAAGCCACGATCGTCGAGGTTCGCCTGAACGACAATTACAAGCAAGGCATTAACTGGTCGCTATTACAACGCAACGGTACCGGTTTTCAATTGCGGCAGGTTGCTCCAGCTCCAGCAGGGTTGCTCCCCACCAATGCCAACATTTTCACTCTCGACTATCTCAACCCCACGTCCCGACTGGGCAACTTGGCTGCATCGGTTTCCCTGCTGGAATCGTTCGGCAAAGTCAAAATATTGTCCAGCCCCAAGCTCAGCATAATGAACAACCAGACCGCCACGCTGAAAGTGGCGGACAACAGGGTATATTTCACTATTGACGCCACACTTATCCCGGCAACCACAATCAGCCCGGCTTCCGTCTCATACACCTCCACCCCCCACACCGTTTCAGTGGGCTTTTTTATGAACGTGACGCCGCAGATTAGTGACAGCGACACGGTAACGCTTAACGTACGCCCTACGGTTTCTCGCATTCTCGGTTATGTAAACGACCCAAATCCTTCACTCAAAGCAGCAGGTGTTGTTAACCCCGTTCCGGAAATTCAGTCGCGCGAGATGGAGTCCATTATCAAAATTGACAGCGGCCAGATCGCCGTACTGGGCGGTTTGATGGAGGATCGTATAGATAACTTCACCGATGAGGTACCCGGATTATCCAGCATCCCACTGGCGGGCAACCTGTTCAAGAGCCGCAATGACACGACCACCAAGACCGAACTGGTGATCTTCCTGCGCCCGGCCGTCATCAAGGATGCCAGCATCGACGGCGATTTCAGCGCATATAGCAACATGCTGCCGGATCAGAATTTCTTCAAAGAACCCGCCAACGGCAAGCCTTGAGGAACCTATGAGTCTGCTCCTTGATGCACGCAAAAAATCGCAGCAAGCGCAATCCGCACAGGATGAGGGTCGCGCTTCCCAAACTTCGATGCTCAACCTGGAGGAACACCCGAACCCGGTGGCGCCGGAATCAGACACGCGGCCAATTGAAAACGCGCGCAGCGCCGGGCAAAACCTGTTTGCCGCAAAATCCCCGCTTTTCTCTGTCGGCCGCACACTGCCCAACCGCAATTTATTGCTCGCCCTGGGCGGCACAATTTTGCTGCTCGCGATCGGCGCAGGCTATTTTTGGTATCTCGATTCTGCGAGCAATACCAAGCCGCTGCACCCCATCAGCGCACCGCCCGTTGCGCCGCCTGCGCAGGCGCAGCCCACACCGCAAGGCGCGCTGGTGCCGGGAATCGCCGGGCCGGGCGCCGCAGGTACGATTCAGGAATCTCAGCCCTTCGACAAGCCTGTCTTGAGCGAAGCCGAAAGGCTCAGGGCGAGCGGTCAAACTGCCCCGGCTTCCGTGGCGAACGCTCCCGCCGAGATGCCGCAAGCGCGCGGCAGCCATCCGGCAAGTCCAAACAATACGCCCATACGTATAGAGCAGCGAAGCTTCGAGCCACTGGTTAACCCGCTGCTCAATGATGCCTATCTCGCTTATCGGAGCGGCAAGCTGGACGAGGCGCAACAACTGTATTTGACCATGTTCAAGAAAGATGCCCGGGATGCCGATGCACTGCTTGGTCTGGCAGCCATCGCCCAGCAGCGCGGGGAAGACCAGATGGCAGCGCAGTATTACGCACGCGTGCTGGCGCTGGACCCACGCAATGCGGTGGCGAATGCCGGGATGTCCGCCCTGACCACGGACGACAACAGCGAAAGCCGCTTGAAAACCCTGCTGCGTGAACAAGGCAATTCAGCCGCCTTGCATTTTGCATTGGGCAACCTGTACGCCGGGCAATCGCGCTGGGGCGAGGCACAACAGGCCTACTTCAACGCCTATACGCTGGAATCCGGCAATGCCGAATACGCCTTCAATCTCGCGGTCAGCCTCGACCACCTCGGACAAAAAAAGTTAGCCGCGCGGCATTATCAGCGCGCCATACAGCTCGACCCATCAAACAGCGCGGGCTTCGATCACGCGCAAATTTCACAACACGAGCAAGAGCTGACGCGTTAAATCGCCATGCCAGAAAACCAAAGGATGGGCAACCAACTCCAACAACCGCTGGGACGCATGCTGGTCGATAAAGGTGTGATCAGCGACGACCAGTTGCGTATCGCCCTGCAAGAGCAGAACAAGTCGCATCAGCCGCTCGGCCGCTTACTGGTGCGTCTGGGTTTCCTGTCGGAAGCCACCATCCGCGATGTGTTGTCGGAAAATCTCGGGCAGGAAAGTGTTGACCTCACTGTTATCATCATCGACCCGGCCGCGCTGGCGCTTATTCCCAAGGATGTTGCGCGGCGCTACCAATTATTGCCGCTGTCAGTGGATCAGGCCGGCCGCATCCTTACCCTGGCGATCGCCGATCCGGACAACATCATCGCGCTGGATCAGGTGCGCGCCCTGCTCAAGGATGAATATCGGCTGATTACCCAGCTGGCCAGCGAATCCGACATCCTGCGCGCGATCGACCAGTACTACGGCTTCGAGCTTTCCATCGACGGCATCCTGCATGAAATCGAGCCGGGCGAGATGGAATACCAGACGCTGCAATCCGGCGTAAACGAATTCAGCCAGCCGGTGGTGCGCCTGATCGACGCGCTGCTCACCGAGGCGGTGCAGCGCGGCGTTTCCGACATCCACTTCGAGCCGGAAAGCAGCTTCCTGCGCATCCGCTATCGCGTCGACGGCGTGCTGCGCCAGGTGCGCAGCCTGCACAAGAGCTATTGGCCGGCAATGGTGGTACGGCTGAAAGTAATGAGCAACATGAATATCGCCGAGACGCGCGCGCCGCAGGACGGACGCATTTCCCTGCGCCTGTCCGGCCGGCCAATCGATTTTCGGGTGGCTTCGCACCCCACCACGCATGGCGAAAATATGGTGCTGCGTATCCTGGACCGGCAGAAAGGCATCGTACCGCTCGACCAGATCGGCCTGGACGATACCGCCCTCAACCTGCTCAAGATGATTATCGCCAAGCCGGAAGGCATCGTGCTGGTCACCGGCCCGACCGGCAGCGGCAAGACCACCACGCTGTATTCCGTGCTGAACCACATCAACACCGAATCGATCAACATCATGACCCTGGAAGATCCGGTGGAATATCCGATTGCCCTGATTCGCCAGACTTCAATCAATGAGTCCGTCAAGCTGGATTTCGCCAACGGCATCCGCTCCATGATGCGCCAGGATCCGGACGTCATCCTGGTCGGCGAAATCCGCGACCACCCGACCGCCGAGATGGCGTTCCGTGCCGCAATGACCGGCCACCAGGTCTATTCGACGCTGCACACCAATTCAGCCATCGGCGCGATCCCGCGCCTGCTCGACATCGGCATCCTGCCTGACATCATGGCCGGCAACATCATCGGCATCGTGGCGCAACGCCTGATACGCGTGTTGTGCAAGGAATGCAAATACCCGTACCAGCCGGACGCACCGGAACGCAAACTGCTGGGCATCGCGGCCAATCAGGATATCTCCCTGTACCGCGCAGCCGGTTGCGAAGCCTGCCATCACCAAGGCTACAACGGGCGCATGGCCATCATGGAGTTGCTGAAGATGGATCATGATCTGGACGATCTGGTTGCTTCCCGCGCCAGCACCAGCAAAATCAAGGAGGTTTCACTCTCCAAGGGATTCCGCCCGCTGGCGATTGACGGCATCCGGCGCATCATCCAGGGCGTTACCTCGCTTGCGGAAGTCAGCCGCGTGGTGGATCTGACCGACCGGATTGGCTAAGAAACCTCTGAATATGATCCTCATGAACCGCGTTGCTGCCAAATTTGCGATGGATGCTAGGAGCGAACCGCGTCGAATAGCCGTAGCGTATTCGCAAGGTAAGCGACAACGCAGACGCGCAAATTTGGCGCAACCCCTTGGGGCACTGGCTTTGCAGGCGGCTGGCTGTGTTGCTCGGCTTGCGAAGGGAATAACCATTCGCTGCACCTCGCGCCTTGCCCGCCATCCCGCAAAGCCGAGTGCGCGGTCATGCGGATCATATTCAGAGGTTCCCTAATGCCCCTCTATTCCTATCGCGCCATCAACGATCAGGGAAAGTCCGGCAAGGGCATGCAGGATGCCGCCAATGTGGTGGATCTGGAGTTGCGCCTGAAGCGCGGCGGTCTGGATTTGATCGATGCCAAAGAGTACAGCGGCAAAATCGGCTTAAGACGCGGCAAAATCAAACGCCCCGAACTGATTACCTTTTTTTTCAATCTCGAACAGCTCACCCGTGCCGGCGTACCTTTGCTGGAAAGCCTCGCCGATTTGCGCGACACCATGAACGATCATCATTTCCGCGAAATCATCGCCAATATGGTCGAGTCCATCGAAGGCGGGAAAAAACTTTCCCAAGCCATGGAACAGCATCCCGATGCGTACGATAAGATATTCATCAGCCTCGTTCATGCCGGCGAGGAGAGCGGACGCCTGCCGGAAATCTTCCTGCACATTACCGAATCGCTGAAATGGCAGGATGAAATGGCCTCGCACACCAAAACCATCATGATCTATCCCGCCTTCGTCGGCTCCATCGTGGTGGCGATTACCTTTTTCCTGATGATTTACCTGGTGCCGCAACTGGTCGGTTTCATCAAGGGTATGGGGCAGGAAATCCCGATCCAGACACGTATTCTGCTGGCCACCTCGGCATTTTTTGTGAACTACTGGTATGCGCTCATTGCGTTGCCGGTCGCCCTGCCGATTGCCGCCAAGCTGATTATCGCCTCCAGCCCGGAGATGCAATTCAAGCTGGACAACCTGAAACTCAACCTGTGGGTGACCGGCCCCATCCTGCGCAAGATCATCCTGGCGCGTTTTGCCAACACCTTCGCCATCATGTACGGTTCCGGCATCAGCATCCTCGCCTGCATCGCCAATTCGCGCGATGTGGTTAATAACCGCGCCATCGCCAAGAGCCTGGATGACGTCACCAGCGAAATCGAGTCCGGCAAAAACCTTACGCAAAGTTTCCAGCATACCGGCATGTTTCCGCCATTGGTAATACGCATGCTCAAGGTGGGCGAAGCCACCGGTTCACTGGATAAGGCGCTGCTCAATGTCAGCTACTTTTATGACCGCGACGTGAAGGACTCCATCAAGAAAATACAAGTCATGATCGAACCGGCCATGACCATCATTCTCGGCGCACTGCTCGGCTGGGTGATGCTGTCAGTACTGTCGCCGATCTACGACATTATCGGCAAGGTGCAATTCTGATGAAACTGCTGCTACTCCTGAGTGCCGGCCATCTCCATGCGCAAATCATGGCAGGCGGTAAAATCACCATGCAACGCGAGTTTACCGATTCACCGGAGGGTCAGGAAAATTTTTCTGCTTTCCTGCAAGAGGTAAAGCACCCGACCTGTTTACTGGTCGATTTAATCGAAGAGGATTTTCGACAGGAGACTATTCCACACTTGAGCGGCAGCAGCCGTACTGGATTATTGCAGCGCAAATTCGAGCAGTTTTATCGCGGCACCCATTTCCATCAGGCAACCCTGCTGCAGCGCCAAAAAACCGGGCGGCGCGACGATGACATGCTGTTTTCGGCGCTGACCAACCCATCGCTTATCAAGCCCTGGCTGGATATCATGCTGGCGCAGCAAACCCCGCTCGCCGGAATTTATTCTGTACCGCAGATCAGCGCACCGCTGGTCAAAGACCATTCCTCGAACCACCTGTTGCTGATTTCCTGGGAAAAATTTGCCGGGTTGCGTCAAACCTACTTCAGCGATCACCACCTGCAAATATCCCGACTGACACCCATACACGCCGACCTGACCTTCCAGCAAGCCGTGGTCAGTGAACTTACCCGCACTTATCAATATTTGAAGAGCCTGAGTCTGCTGCCGTCCGGGCAAACACTCGATGTGCGCCTGCTGGGTCATAGCCACGACCTTGTTGAACTGCAACAGGAACTGCCGAGAAGCGCAGACATGCGCTATGACTTCGTCGACCTTGCGGACCTCGCCAAGCAACACAATATCGGCTACGACTTCACCGATTCGGATGCCAGCCAGATATTTTTGCACCAGCTCGCAGCCCACCCGCCGCAAACCCATTACGCGAGCGCAACCCACACGCATTACTTTACGCTGTGGCAATTAAAGCACGCGCTTAACCTGGCAAGCGGCACACTGTTGTTCGGAATGCTGTTGTGGGGGGCGGCCAACCTGTGGCAAAGCAGCAACGATGCCGCGGAAGCCGCATCGCTTAAAACCCTGGCGCAACGCGCCCTGAATGAAGCGCAGAAGATCACCCTCGCCTTCCCGAACACCTACGCTCCCGCAGCCGACATAAAAGCCGGCGTATCCGTCATGCGCAAGCTCAATCAGCATGATGCTGCGCCAAGCGGCATTTTGCGCCCAGTCGGCTCGACACTCGACCGCCACCCGCAAATCGAACTTGACGATCTCGCCTGGCGGATGGATGCAGCCGAGCCGGTTGCGCCCAACACGCTTGCCGATGCCCCGGCCCAAGTCATCATCATCAAGGGGAGACTGACCGATTTCGCGAATGACTACCGCGCCGCGCTGAACTATCTGGAAAACTTCCAGCGCGACCTGACCGCGCAAGGTTACCAGGTCGCGGTACTGGCCAAACCGCTGGATGTCAGCCCGAGCGGCAGTATTACCGACCAGCGCAAAGCATCTGCCAACGTACTCGGTTTTTCCCTGAAACTTTCCCGGAGGCCGCCCGCATGAAGCTCTCCGCATCGGATTTCCCGTTGATACGCCGGAGCGTTCTGGCAGTTTGCGCATCGGCCATCATCAGCGCAGTTATCCTGTACAGCAGCGGCGAATATGCGGAAAGCGCGCAAAATAACCGGCGCAACGCACAAACCATGCTCAACAATGCGCGCAACCACCTGACCGCTGCACTTCAGGATCAGGAGAACATGGCGATCTATGCCGACGAGTATGGCGCATTGATCGAGCAAAAAATCATCGGCGACGATCAGCGTCTGGACTGGATAGAAGGCCTGGAAAAAATCCGCCTGAAGAATCTGGTGACCGATTTTCGCTACAACATCGCGCCGCAAAAAATTTATGCTTCCCAGCCGCCGGTCGACAGCGGCAATTTCGACATCCACTACAGCGAAATGAAGCTGCAATTCGACTTGCTCCATGAGGCGCAGCTGCTGAATTTCTTTGATGCGCTGCGCACCGACATCAAGGGCTGGTATCAACTGGAAGGCTGCACACTGCAACGCGCCGGCACAGGCAATGAGGATGAGCAAACTACTGCAACCCGACTCAAGGCCGAATGCAGCGGCGGCTGGATTACGCTTAAGAACCGGAATACACCCAAATGAATCAGACTCTCAAAACAGGCCGGATTACGCTTCCCGTACTGGCACGGCGCGCCGTGCCCCTACCTTTCAAAATTGGTTTAATTACATATATCCTGATAGCTGCGCCGCTCACTTATGCGGAAGAACTGGGGCGGTTATTTTTCACCCCCGCACAGCGTGCACAACTCGAATACAGCCAACAACAAAGCGGCGATACACCGGATAACACCCGCTCATTAACCGTCAACGGCATCGTGCAGAAGCACGGCGGAAAACGCACCGTCTGGATCAACGGCGTGCCACAGCTGGCCGGCAAGAGCGATGAGCGCACGCCGGAAAGTTTGCCGGTCGCCGTCCCCGGACAATCGCAACCGGTCAAGGTAAAGGTCGGGCAAAGGGTGCTCATCAACCCGGCGGCGGCCTCCGGGCATTAGAGCGCCATGCGCCCATCGCAACATCGCCCTGCCGAAGCAAAACAGCGCGGTGCCGCGCTGATAGTGATGCTGGTAATTATGGTAATGGGAATTGCCGCGATTTTGGTCAGATCACTGAGTAGCGCCGCATTGCAAATTGAACGCGACAGAATTACTGCCAATGCTTTGGCGCAAGCTAAGGAAGCGCTGATCGGTTATGCGACATCGGTCAATTTGTTCAGCGGAAGCGCCAGGCTAGGCGACCTGCCCTGTCCAGATACGGACAACGATGGCATTGCTGGCAACACAAGTCCCTTGGTATTAACTTGCAATTTACAATCACAGCGTATCGGTCGCTTACCATGGAAAACACTGGGGCTGCCAGATCTGCGCGATGGCGGCGGCGAAAGATTGTGGTATGCCGTCTCCAATAATTTCAAGAACAGCACTCGCACCACTTGCACCGCCCCCGGACAAGCCGGTTGCCTGAACAGCGACACGGTGGGCACCATTACGGTTCGTGGCTCTGATGGCAACATAATCAACGATGCAACCCTGGGCACTGGCGTGGCAGCCGTCATCATCGCCCCCGGCGATGTGCTGCAGCGGCAAGACGGCTCGCTGCAGAACCGCAGCGGCCCGGACAATGGTGTGGCAAAAAACACTGCCAGCAACTACCTGGACATCGCCAATGGTATAGACAATGCCAGTTTCACCGACAGTACAACCAACGGCTTCATCCAAGGACGGATCAAGGACAGCAACGGCAACCTCATACTCAACGACCAGTTGCTGACCATCTCGCGAGACAATGTCATGCAGCCCATCCAGAAACGCGTGGCGGCCGAGGTCAGGCTGTGTCTGGAAGACTATGCAAGCAACAACAATGGTCGCTACCCTTGGGCCACCCCACTCAGTGATTTGGGCACTTACCATGACAGCAGCGACGAATATTTCGGGCGCGTCTCGGACGACTTGGATAACACTCAGAGCGGCAGCTGGGACGGCAGCAGTTACCAAATGAGCAGCCAATGGGGGACAATGTGCAACACCCATACCAGCAACACCCCAAGAGCTTGGTGGATCAATTGGAAGGAGATGGTGTTTTATGGGATGGCAAGAAGTTTCAGGCCACGAGATACGAATGCCCCCAGTTTTCCCTTGACCTGTGCTACGCCGGGCCGTTGTTTGAACATCAACGATTCCAACACGCCCGCAAGATTTATCGTAATCGTTGCCGGAAAAAAATTATCCGGGCAGGGACGCATCACCAGTGGCCAGAAAAGCACTGCTTCCAACTATCTGGAGGGTGGCAACCAGAATGCAGACCAAAGTGGCGGCTACACCTTCACCCAGAGCACACCTTCGGCTTCTTTTAACGACTCACTGGTGTATAAATGATTCAGCACAAAACACACAACCAAACGCAAGTTGGATTCTCGCTGGTCGAGATGGCCATTGTGCTGACTATTGTGGGGCTGTTGCTGGGCGGATTGCTGCCAATGATATCGAGCCAGATGGAACAGCAGCGCAGGAATGAAACTCGCAAACAGATGGATGAAATCAAAGAGGCCCTAGCCGGCTACGCCATCATCAATGGCACCTTACCCTGTCCGACCACCACCACCGATCCGGCCAATGCCAATTATGGTGTGGCGGACGCCACTTGCAGCGCAAATGTGGCGGCAGATGGCTACCTGCCTTGGAAAACCCTGGGCGTACCGGAAACCGATGCATGGGGCAGTAAACGCAGCAGTACGGATAGTCCGTGGACGGGTTACTGGCGTTATCGTGTAGATCGGAATTTCACCGCAATAATCACTATGAACACAGGATTTTGCACAGGAACAAATGATTGCCTTTTAATTAAAGACAGCAGTGGCAACAATCTTACTGAAACGTCTCCCTCTAAGGAACACCCCGTTGCCATCGTCTATTCAACTGGGCCTAACATCACCGCAGATGGCCAAAATGCAAGCTATGAGGCTACTAATGGCATTTACCAAAGCGATGTGTCCAGCCAGTCTTTCGATGACATATTGATCTGGATTTCACGCCCGCAACTGTTCAACCGCATGGTGACTGCTGGCAAGTTACCTTAAGCCCTGCGCCAGGTTGTGCCTGAAGCGCTGTCCTCCAGCACAATACCGGCATCAAGCAACTCCTTGCGGATACGGTCAGCCTCGGCGAAGTTCTTCGCCTTCTTCGCGGCAATGCGCACCTCGATCTGCGCGCCGATCGCCGCATCATCAAGCCCGCCCTCGCCTGCTCCGCCTTGCAGGAATACCTGTGGGTCGCGCTGCAACAGCCCCAGCACCCCCGCCAAGGCTTTAAGTTGCGCAGCCGCTTCTGCGGATTGGCTGCGGTTCACTTCGTTGGCGAGATCGAACAGCACCGCTACCGCCTCCGGCGTGTTGAAGTCGTCGTCCATCGCGGCTTTGAAGCGGGCGGCGTAGGGTTCGCTCCAGTCAACGCCACCGTACTCTTGTAGGTCGGGCTTCAGCCCGACAGTGTCATGTCGGGATAAATCCCGACCTACAACAGCACCTTTTAACGCGGTATAAAGCCGCGTCAGCGCGCCCTTCGCATCGTCCAGATGCATATCGGAATAATTCAGCGGGCTGCGGTAATGCGCGCGCAGGATGAAGAAGCGCACCACTTCGGCATCATATTTTTTCAGCACTTCGCGGATGGTGAAAAAATTGCCCAGCGACTTGGACATCTTTTCTTCATCCACGCGCACAAAGCCGTTGTGCATCCAGTAGTTCACGTACTGACACTGGTGCGCGCCCTCGCTCTGCGCGATTTCATTTTCGTGATGCGGAAACTGCAAATCCGCGCCACCGCCGTGGATGTCGAAATGTTCGCCGAGTAGCTTGGAGCCCATCGCCGAACATTCAATGTGCCAGCCAGGGCGACCCTTGCCCCATGGCGAGTCCCACTTCACTTCGTCGGATTCCTGATCCTTGGCATGTTTCCACAGCACAAAATCCAGCGGGTCATTTTTACTGCCCGTCACTTCGACACGCTCACCGGCGCGCAGGTCTTCCAGCGATTTGCCGGAGAGCTTGCCGTAGCCGTCAAACTTGCGCACCGCGTAGTTCACGTCGCCATCGGCTGCGCGATAGGCCAGCCCGTTACTTTCCAGCGTGGCAATCATCTCCAGCATTTGCGGTACATATTGCGTGGCGCGTGGCTCATGGTCGGGGCGCTGTACGCCCAGCGCATCGGCATCCTCGTGCATCGCATCGATGAAGCGTTGCGTCAGTACATGGATGGATTCATTGTTCTCAGCCGCACGCTTGATGATCTTGTCGTCGATGTCGGTGACATTGCGCACGTAGGTCACGTCATAACCGGAAGCCTTCAGCCAGCGATACACCATGTCGAACACCACCAGTACCCGTGCATGACCGAGGTGGCAGTAGTCGTACACCGTCATGCCGCACACATACATGCCGGCCTTGCCCGGAACGATAGGGGCGAATTCCTGTTTGTCGCGAGTGAGAGTGTTGTAGATTTCTAGCATTTCCGTTTCTTCTTACCTGAGCCGTCATTCCGGCGCAGGCCGGAATCCAGCGGTTTTAATCAATATGCGGTTACCGTCTCCGCGTTGCGGAAAATTTTCTTTATGACTGGATTCCGGCCTGCGCCGGAATGACGATCAATTTTGTTCTTTCGCCCAGGAATCCTTGAGTGTCACGGTGCGATTGAATACCAGCTTCCCGTCCGCTTGATGGTCGCGCCGGTCGGTGCAGAAGTAGCCCAAACGCTCGAACTGGTAGCGTGTCTCAGGGGGCGCATCTTTCGCGCAATTCTCCACCCAGCCCTGCACCACGGTCAGTGAGGCGGGATTCAGGTAGGTGCAGAAATCGACCTCCCGGTCGGCGTCCGGTTCCGGCACGGTAAACAGGCGATCGTACAGGCGAATCTCGGCGGGCAGTGCATGTTCGCGCGACAGGAAATGAATCACCCCCTTCACTTTGCGTCCTTCCGGATTTTTGCCCAGCGTGTTGTGGTCGATGCTGCAACGCAGTTCAACAACCTTACCTGCTGCGTCCTTCACCGCTTCGTCGCAGCGCATCACGTAGCTGTGGCGCAGACGCACTTCACCGCCAAGCGTGAGTCGTTTCCAGCCTGCGGGCGGCGCTTCGGCGAAGTCGTCGGCTTCGATGAATAACTCACGGCTGATTGGCACGAGGCGCTTGCCGAACTCGGGATGGTTAGGATGGAAATCTGCCTCGCGCGCCTGCGCGCCGTCGAAATTGGTGATGCTCACCTTGAGCGGATTGATGATCGCCATCACGCGCGGCACGCGGGCTTCGAGGTCTTCGCGGATCGCACCTTCCATGATCGCCATATCGACGCTGTTCTCGCTCTTGGAGACGCCGATGCGTTTGGCGAATTCGCGGATGCCTTCCGGCGTGTAGCCGCGCCGCCGCATGCCGCTGATGGTGGGCATGCGCGGGTCATCCCAGCCGCTCACGCGCTTCTCGTTCACCAGTTGCAGCAGCTTGCGCTTGCTGGTGATGGTGTAGTGCAGCTCCAGCCGCGAGAATTCGTATTGTCGCGGATGGCAGGGAATGGTGATGTGATCCAGCACCCAGTCGTACAACGGGCGGTGATCCTCGAACTCCAGCGTGCAAATGGAATGGGTGATGCCCTCCAGCGCGTCGGATATGCAGTGCGTGTAGTCGTACATCGGATAGATACACCACTTGTCGCCGGTGCGAATATGGTGCGCGCGGCGGATACGGTAGATCGCCGGGTCGCGCAGGTTGATATTGGGTGCGGCCATGTCGATCTTGGCGCGCAGCACCATCGCGCCGTCGGCGAATTCGCCGTTCTTCATGCGCGCAAACAGGTCGAGATTCTCCGCCACACTGCGATCACGATTCGGGCTGTTCTTGCCCGCCTGGGTCAGCGTGCCGCGATATTCGCGCATTTGCTCCGGCGTGAGGTCGTCCACATAGGCCAGGCCTTTATTGATGAGTTCGACCGCAAAGTCGTACAGCGCATCAAAGTAGTCCGACGCCCAGCGCACCTCGCCGTCCCACTGAAAGCCCAGCCAGCGCACGTCCTCCTGGATGGATTGCGCGTATTCCTCGTTCTCTTTTTCCGGGTTGGTGTCGTCGAAGCGCAGGTTGCACTTGCCGTGGTAGTCCTGCGCCAAGCCGAAGTTGAGGCAGATGGATTTGGCATGCCCGACATGCAGATAACCGTTTGGCTCCGGCGGAAAGCGCGTGACGATGCTGCGATGCTTGCCGCTTGCCAGATCGGCATCGATGATATTGCGGATGAAATTTGAAATGGTAGCCGGGGAAGCGGCGGCGGGTGGCGTGCTGCTCATGCTGGACTCTTCTCGGTTTCTGTAGGTTATCGGTATGCGCCGCAGATTTTACCCGAAAACACGTCGGCAAAGAGAACGCGGGGTACCGCCATGCGGCTTGAGAACAGGGAAACACCAACTCTTATTGGTGGTTTTGGATGAACATGGCACGGTGTTGGGCAACAAAAAACCCGCAATGCGTATTTATGCGGGTTTGTTGGACTTGCTTGGACTGCTTTGGATACTAAAATGGTGGTGATAGGTGGATTTGAACCACCGACCTCAGCGTTATGAGTGCTGCGCTCTAACCAACTGAGCTATATCACCGCGAAGAGCGCGGCATTTTCCAGATTTCACCCTACCTTGTCAATGCGCAGGGAATATCCTTCAGATCGCTTCCGGCAAAATCTTTTTGTATTCTGGCCAAGTCGGTGCCTGTCTTGGCATCCAGCCCGTTCAGCACGAATAGGGTCGCCTTAAGTTTGCTGGCACGTTCGCCAATCTGGGCACTACGCACTCCCTTGGAGCTCCGCAACTCATCGAGAAAATGCTGTGCCGCCTCTCGCGTCTTGAACACGCCAAGCGAGATGGCGTTTAGCCATGGCCCCGCGTCCGGTACGACGAAATACTCATCAATGCCGCGCGCCTTGAGCTGGGCAATTTTTTGGTTCACCGCTGCCTTATCCTTCATCGGCGGTATATACACCCAATAGCCTATGGCGTATTCGACCTGGCGCTGGCTTAATTTATCGCCAAGCTGCAACGTGGACAGGGCAGCCGTTGCCCGCGCCAAATCGGCACCCGAGAACTCGCCCCATTCCATACATGAAACATCCGGCTTGGCTGTGAGCGTTGCAGGCGCCTCAGCCGGCGCCGAGACGGGCGCAGGCGCGGAGGCAGGCAATGCCGCGGCCGGCTTGCCTTGCGGCGCGCTCAGCAAGCTGATTTTTTCCTCATGCAGCGCGAGTTGCGCCTGCGCCGCTTGCTCATCGGCGGCCAGCAGCCCTCCCCACTGCATCACTGCGAAGAAAATCACATTCCCCAACAACAAAATCCAGACTAATGCTTTCATCACGCGTTCGTTTCCTGTGCGATTAACCAAAGACCTTGCAGGACCAGATTATCCACGATGCGCAACGGCACGTTAAGACGATTCCGCAGTACCGCTTCCGCCCCGCCGCTCAGCACAACCGGCGCGCTGCCATCGCCGAGCAGCGCGTATTGCCGCTCAATCGCGCCGCAACTGGCTTGTAGCGCGCCGCCGTATAGCGCATCGGCGGTGCTCATCGGGAACGGCACATACTCCCCTTGCCCCGGTTGCCGTTGCGCTGCTTGCAACTGGACGGCTGCGTCGCGCAAGCTGCGCTGCATCAGTTCCACGCCGGGCAAAATCAGCCCGCCGATAAATTCTCCCGTAGCAGACAGCGCGTCAACCGTAGTGGCCGTGCCGCTGTTCACCACCAGGCACGTCCCGCGCACCAGATGCCATGCCGCAATCAAAGCCGCCCAGCGGTCGCTGCCCAGCCGGGAAGGGCTGGAATAACCGTTGCGCACGCCGCACTGCGCCTCCTGTGCGACGATAAAACGGGGCTGAACAGACAGTCCGGCGCCGGCATTGCGGATGTGCTGCGCGATTTCTTCCCCGGCGACATTACTTACCCAGATTTGCCGTATGCCCTGCAATCCGGCGAACTGATGCGACAACTCGCCCGCCTGTTCGACAGGCAGGACGCCGCTGCGCAGCCAGGTTCCCTCATCTACTAAAGCCCACTTGATGCGTGTGTTGCCCGCGTCGATCAGCAATTTCATCGCAGCCCTCCCGCTTCGCCGGAATTGAATTGGCGCATTCCCTGCGCAGTTTCCAGGCGCAGCTCGCCGCGATCGCTGACTCCGCGCGCAATCCCGGTCACGACCGAGTCGTCCGCCATGCGCAATTGGACCGGCTGATTCTGGTGGATATGGTAGCGCTCCCACTCGCCGCCGAACGCGGCAAAGCCGCTCTGCGCAAATTGCCGCAGCGCCTCGGCCAGCTCCTGCAACACGGCGGCCAGCAACCGGTTGCGCGTAGGCATGTCCTGGCACAACTCATCCAGTGCGCCGGCAGGCTGGTCAATCCGGCCTGAGAGATTGTCCGGCAAGAAGCAATTCAGGCCGATGCCGATCACCACCGCGCTCGGCCCGAGCATATCGCCTTGCGCCTCGATCAGCACACCGCCCAGTTTGCGCTGGTCACCCGATTTGCTTTGGCCGGTCAAAATATCATTCGGCCATTTCAGCCGCACATCCTGCGCGCCCAGCCCGTTCAGCGCGCGCGCAATCGCCACGCCCACCGCCAGGCTCAACCCGGACAGCGCATTCAGCCCGCAATCAAACCGCCACAATAGGGAGAACGTCAGCGTGCTGCCCAGTCCGGAACGCCATGTCCGCCCCATTCGCCCGCGTCCGGCGGTCTGCAATTCCACCGCCAGCACGCTACCGCCGGGCGCACCCCCATTCACGGCATCCAGCCCGGCGCGCTGCAACAGCAAGGTGTTGCTGGAAGCGGCCTGCGGCAGTATCCCGATATCGAACTGCCCGGCATCCTTGCCCAGCCAGCGCAATACTTCTTCGCGTTCCAGCCGCTGCCACGGGTGCGCCAGACGATAACCGCGACCGCGTATCCGTTGCAGCGCCACGCCATATTCCGCAACATCGGCCAGCGCGTTGAACACGCTGGCGCGCGACACGCCAAGCCGTCCCGCCAACGCCTCGCCGGAATGGAATTCACCGTCTGCCAGGATATTCAGCAACTGCCAGGTTCGCGCTTGAACAATGTCTTTCGTCATTGCGGCATTCCATTATTTTGGTGCGGCTGAATGGCATCCTGGCCCGACTGGCCGATATCCTGGCGAGGCTGCCCATCAAGAAAGTGCAGAATTTCGTCGCGCTGTTTCAAGGCATCCTGATATCCGAGATCAATCAGCGCGCGGCAGAATTTTCCTTCGGACAGAAGATAACTGACCAGCGTCGCGCCGCTTTGATGAACCGCCCCGACCAGGCGCAACAACAGGCGTATCGTCCAGGGCAATTCCGCAGCATAGCGCTCGGCGATTTTTTCAATCTGCTGACTGGGAGAGACAACCAGCACGTCAACATGTTTTATATCGGCTTGCGCACATACCGATTCCGGCAACATGGCCGCCAGCTCGTTGAGGCGTTGCACCCGCTCCAGGTCAACTTCCATGCTGTCGAGGAAAATACTGTTCAGCGCATGCCCGGCAACCTGCGCCAAGGAAGGATAGTCGCTCATATCGGCGCGCCCGGATTGACCGGTATCACCGTTCGTGGTAACCCCGATTACCAGGATGCGCGTCGCGCCCAGATGCAGCGCGGAACTGATTGGCGCGATCTGGCGCATCGAACCGTCGCCGAAATATTCGCGATTAATCAGGGTCGCAGGGAAAATAAAGGGCAGGGCCGACGAGGCCAGCAAATGCCTGATTCCGATCTGCGCCGGAATACCGATACGCCGCGCGCGCCGCCATGGAACAATCTCGCCCACGCCCTGATAGAACGTGACCGACTGCCCTGATCCGTAGCCGGAGGCGGTGATGCTCAGCGCATGCAACAGTCCGGCATCTATGCTGTCCTGGATTTTTTCGCAAGGAAGGGCTTCTTCGAGAAATTCGACCAGCGGAGAATTGTCCAAAAAAGATGTTTGCCTGAGCTTATTGATGCCAATGCCACTCAGTATCAGTCCGGCCAACCACAACGCAGTGTTGTTAAACACGCCGATTGCATCGGTGCGATACACCTGATTGGCGTGAAAATTTTTCCAGATCCCATCGAGATAGCGCACACCTTTACGGAAATTTTGCGCATTTATCGCCAGCGTCGCGGCATTGAGCGCCCCTGCCGACGTTCCGCAAATCACCGGGAAAGGATTATGCGCGTGGCGCGGCAGGAATTCGGCGATCGCCTTGAGCACACCGACCTGATAAGCGGCACGCGCGCCACCGCCGGTCAGTATCAGCCCTACGCGCTTTTCCATTCGCGTCCTATTCAACCTCGGCTTGCACCGATTCCAGCGCGTCTTTCAGCGTCTCTTCCGGCAGTGCATTCAGCGTTTCCGACAGCATCTCGGCGGCACCCACCGCCCCGCTAGGCAAAGCCCCGACATCGGTGTTCGCCACCAGCACCGCAGCCGCGCCCACTACCTTGAGCAGGCGCGCGCGCTCGGCCATCAGCATCTCGATTTCCCTGCTCAGTAATTCAACTTCTTGCTTGTTCATCAATAATCCCCCCTGGTGTGCCTTCGCGCCCGCCGGAGCCTGGCGGTAATGCTGCAGCGCGGCCTCACGCAGTTGTTTGTCCACCCTCCCCTTGGGTGCAAATCGCATGCCGATTCACCTGTTAATTATAACGTAGCGATACCATGCCGCGCCGCATCAAGCAAATATATCCAAGCTGACAATCGGTGTAATTCGGTAGAATTGACGCACCATTATCGACTTGCCTTGTTATGAACCCAATCACCCTGCCCGGTGGCAAACATGCCGTGCTGCTGATTCACGGCCTGCAAAGCAGCCCTGCTGAACTGCAGCCACTGGCCAAACGACTCAATCAGGCCGGATTCACCGTGCATGTGCCGCACATTCGTGGTTATGGCTTTGAGCATGGCGACACACCGCGCTCCGTCACGCATTGGCAAGACTGGCATGCCAAGGTATTGAACGAGTTTCGCCTCCTCAAACAACGGTACGAAACCGTTGCCATTGGCGGACTTTGTATTGGCGCGGTGCTATCACTAAGCGTTGCGGCCGAACTGGGTGATGAGGTATCCGCATTGTCGCTGCTTTCCACCACACTGTGGTACGACGGCTGGAGCATCCCATGGTATCGTTTTATGCGCTACGTCGGCTATTACACGCCGTTTCGCTACATCTACAGCTACCGCGAACGCGAACCATTCGGCCTGAAAAATGAGCAATTGCGCAAATGGATAGCGCGCGAAATGAGCCACAAGGATTCCTCCATCGTGGGTGCCAGCAAGCTGAATTTGCCAGCCATACAGGAAGCGGAACGCATGATTAAGTCGGTAAAAAAATCCCTGCCATGTGTCACTGTACCAACGTTAATCATTCATGCCATTGATGACGACGTATCCACGCCGCGCAGTGCGCGATTTGTCGCCGATAACATCGGCTCCAAGACCGTAGAAAGCCTCTTATTGCATAACAGTTACCATATGATCACCGTAGACAATGATCGCGAACAGGTTGCCGTCGACACCATTCGATTTTTCAAGGCGGTTGGGGTCAACCGCGCAGCGGTCTAGGGTTCAACTCCTGTTATAATCTTCCCAAATCATCAATTCCGGACACAAGCGAGACATGAGCTCCCTGCAAACCATTCAACGCCTGATGGTCGAACAATTCGACCTCAAACTCGAAGACCTGAGCCCAGACGCACAACTGGAAAGCCTGGGGGTGGACTCGCTGTCGGTGATCGAATTCATGTTCCATCTCGAAGATGAACTGAAGATCAAGCTGCCCGATGCGCGCGTCGAAATCAAGACCGTCCAGGATGTCGCCAACGTCGTGGATAGAATCATCGCCGAGCAAAAATCTTCGTCATAACAGACCCGCATGACTCGTCGTGTCGTCATTACCGGACTGGGCGTCATTTCACCGGTCGGAAAAACCCCTGAGGCGTTTTTCAGTAGCCTGATGGCAGGGCGCTCCGGCATCAAGCGCCTGCAAACCAGTTTCAGCGAAAAACTCTCCATCCGCATCGCTGCGCCAGTGGACAGCTTTAACCCCAACGAATATTTCAGCAAAATCCAACTCACCGGTATCGAGCGTTTCAGCCAGTTCGCGCTAGCTGCTGCTGAACAAGCCGTGCAGGATGCGCAACTTGAGTTAAGCGCAGCGGAACAGCCACGCACCGGGGTATATATGGGCTCCTGTATGGGCGGAGCGGGCACGCTCGAAGATGGCTATGTGGAATTATTCCAACGCGATAATTCGCGCATCAAGCCGCTCAGCGTGTTGCTGAGCATGAACAACGCCGCCGCCTCGCAACTATCCATCAAATATCATCTGCGGGGCCCGAACATCACCTACGCAACTGCCTGCTCTTCCTCGGCGATTGCTGTCGGTGAAGCCTATCGCCAGATCAAACACGGCTATGCCGATGTAATGCTGGCGGGTGGTTCCGAGGCGATGCTCACCCTGGGCGTGATGAAAGCGTGGGAAGCTCTGCATACACTGGCACATGAAGACCCGAACGATGCCGCCGCATCCTGCAAACCTTTCGCAAAGAATCGCAACGGGCTGGTACTCGGAGAAGGCGCGGCAGTATTGGTACTGGAAGATGCCGAGCGCGCGATCAAGCGCGGTGCGAAGATTTATGCGGAGCTGGCCGGTTACGATTGCTCGTCCGATTCGAGCCACCTCACCAAACCGGATGCCGGCGGTCAAGCCCGCACTATCCACAACGCCCTGCGCGATGCAGGATTGCGACCTCAGGACATCCACTACATCAACGCCCACGGCACCGCTACCTTGGCGGGGGACATCGAGGAAACCAAGGCCATCAAGCAAGTGTTCGGCTCACACGCTTCCAGCGTTCCGATCAGCTCGACCAAATCCATGCACGGCCATCTGATGGGCGCAACCGGGGCGGTGGAATTCATGGCGGCCATGCTGGCGCTGCACCATGGCGCCATTCCGCCGACCATCAATCTGCATGATCCAGACCCCGAATGCGATTTGGACTACGTACCAAACCAAGGGCGAACCGGCATCAAACTCAACGCCGTGATGTCCAACTCGTTTGCGTTCGGTGGCAGCAATGCGGTATTAATTGCGAAACGTTTCAACCCCTGATCGCAGCCAGCATTTTCTCCAGCCGCTTCACCGACACAATCACCGGGGTCTTCAGTTCCTGCGCAAACAGCGACACGCGCAGTTCCTGCAACAGCCAGGCAAATTCATCCACGCGCGGATCAGGCCTGCCCTGTTGCGCCTGGCGCAACTTCTGCCATGCCTGCGACAGCGGCTGCATTTGCGTCATGCACTGCGCATCGCGCGCCGGGTTGCTGTGCAGCTTTTCAATGCGCAGGCTGATCGCCTTGAGGTAACGCGGGATGTGCTGCAAGCGATCATAGGGCGTATCGGCGATGAAGCGTTTGTGCAGCAGCCATTCCAGTTGCGCGCGCACATCCTGACTGGCCTGCGCGTTTGCTTTGAGGTGCGGCAGGCTCTTCTGCACCGCTTGGTATTCGTTGAGAATGCTGCCAACCAGCCGCGCAATCTCCTGCGCGATCAATAGCAGGCGGTTTTTTGCTTCCTTGCCGCGTGCGGTGAATTCGGCTTCGTTGGCCGGCAACGGGTTATTCAAGCAGCAGCGATCGAAGGTCATCTCCAATATTTGCTGCTGCAATTCCTGCTGTGTGCCGCTAAATGGGGAATTGGGCGCCATGAACAACATACCGAGCCGTTGCGCGTCGGGCAGATTTTTCTCCAGGTACTTCACCTGGTCTTTCAGCAACAGCATGAACAGGCGGCGCAGCCCGCCGCGATGCGCGATTTGAGCGGCATCGCGGGTATCGAAGGCGCGCAGCACCACCGCATCGCCCTCGTCCACCAGCGCGTTGAACAGCGTGACGTTCTGTCCGGCTCGCTTTACCTCGTGTGTCTCGGTAAAGCTGCCGAGACTCCACGAAGTGTAACGCTGCTCCGAAACGGATTCGCCCTGTTCTTTGGTCGCCGCGCCCGCCACCGCCACGATTTCGTGGGCGACACGCGGCGCAAGTTCGCCATGCAACTGTGCAAAATTGCGCGACATGCCGAGCTGCCGGCCGTGCTCGTCCACGATGCGGAAATTCATCAGCAGATGCGGCGGCAACTGCTCCAGGCGAAACGCATCCAGCGGGACGTCGAGTTGTTTCTGATCGCGGATATAGCGTGCCAGCACCTGCAGCAACGACTGGTTGGAGGCGGGTACTTCCCGGCAAAATACCGCCGCGAATTCCGGCACCGGCACCAGATTGCGGCGAATTTTTTGCGGCAGCGTCTTGATCAGTTGCACCACCTTCTCCGCCAGGATGCCCGGCACCAGCCACTCGCAGCGTGCCGCGCTCACCTGGTTGATCAGCGCCAGCGGCACGTCAAGGGTGATGCCGTCGTCGTTCCTGCCCGGCGAAAAGTTGTAGCTCAACGCGAAGCTGACGCTGTCGATCTTCAGCTGCGGCGGGAACTGGTCGGTGGTGATGCCCGCCGCCTCGTGGCGCATCAGGTCATCTTTTTTCAGATAGAGCAGCTTCGCATCGGCGCGTTCCGCTTCCTTGCGCCAGTGCTCAAACGCCGCGCCGTTGTGGATATGGCCCCCGGAAAAATGATGGGGAATGCGGCTGTCGTAGAACGCGAAGATCAGCTCGTCGTCCACCAGCACGTCGGGGCGGCGCGCCTTGTGTTCCAGCGCCTCGATGTCGGCGATCAGTTTCTGGTTGTGCGCGAAAAACGGCGCCATGGTATTGAACTCGCCTTCGACCAACGCCTGGCGGATGAATATTTCGCGCGATTCCGCGGGATTCATCGGCCCGTAATGCACGCGTTTCCTGGCGTTCAGCAGCAAGCCATGCAGGGTGCTGCGCTCATAGGCGGCAACCTGGGCGGACTTCTTTTCCCAATGAGGGTCGTAATAATGGCGCTTGATCAGATGCGTGCCGACCTCCTCCAGCCACTCCGGTTCGATACGCGCCACGCAGCGCGCGTACAGGCGGTGCGTCTCGATCAGCTCGCCCGCCATCACCCATTTGCTGCCTTTCTTCGCCAGCACCGAATTGGGCGCGATGAAAAACTTGATCCCGCGCGCTCCCAGATATTCATTGCCTTCCACGCTCTTCATGCCGATGTTGCCGAGCAGCCCGCACAACAGGGCTTTGTGGATCTGCTCATAGGTCGCGGGCTGTTCATTCTCGCGCATCCCCATTTCGGCGACTTGCGCGTGCAGTTGCTGATGCAGTTCGCGCCATTCGCGCAGGCGCAACGGCGACAGGAAATTTTTCCGGCATTCTTCCGCAAGCAGGCGGTTGGATTGCTTGTGCGCCACTGCCTGTTCGAACCACGCCCACAGCTTCAGGTAAGCCAGAAAATCGGAACGCTCATCGGCAAAACGCTTATGCGCGGCATCCGCTGCCTCTTGCCGATCCAGCGGGCGTTCGCGCGAGTCTTGTACCGACAGTGCGCTGGCGATAATGAGGATTTCCGTCAGGCAGTGGTACTGCCTTCCGGCCAACAGCAGGCGCGCGATTTTCGGGTCGAGCGGCAGTTTGGCCAGTTCATGCCCAAGATCGGTGAGTTGCCGCGCCTCGTCGATCGCATTGAGTTCGACAAGCAACTGGTAGCCGTCTGCAATCATGCGCGGCGTGGGCGGCTCGATGAACGGAAACTCGGCAATATCGTAGCCCCGAGACGGTGAGGCGAAGCCCTTTGGTGCGGGAGGGGCTACGAGGCGGCCGCTCCCGCAATCGGCTGGCTCCGCCAGTAACGTGTCGCGGCCAGCCCCCAGCTCCAGCGCGCTCATGCGCAGGATGGCGGTAGCCAGCGACACGCGGAAAATCTCCGGATCGGTGAATTCGTCGCGTTGCAAGAAATCCGCCTCGTCGTACAGGCGGATGCACACGCCGCTCATCACCCGCCCGCAACGCCCGGCGCGCTGGTTGGCGGCGGCGCGCGAGATCTTCTCGATATGCAGCTGCTCGACTTTCTGGCGGATGCTGTAGCGGTTCACCCGCGCCAGGCCGCAGTCGATCACATAGCCGATGTTCGGCACGGTCAGCGAGGTTTCCGCGACATTGGTCGCCAGCACCACGCGGCGCTGCGCGCCGGTTTTGAACACCCGGTCTTGCTCCGCCGCCGATAGCCGCGCGAACAGCGGCAGC
This sequence comes from Gallionella sp., assembly GCA_028714895.1. Lineage (GTDB taxonomy): Bacteria > Pseudomonadota > Gammaproteobacteria > Burkholderiales > Gallionellaceae > Gallionella. The sequence goes on from JAQTLM010000004.1 coordinate 164,077, forward strand.
ACCTCAATCCCCCTATGATGCGCACCTGGAGGATGATGCTTGCGCAACACCTCTGCCGTATCGCGAATCTCGCGCTCGCCCGGCAGGAACACCAGTACATCGCCGCGCAGGCCGCCCGCAGCCAGTTCGTCCAGCGCGCTGCTCACTGCCTGAGGGACATCCTGCGCCTCTCCTTGGTCACTGATCTGCAACGGGCGGTAGCGCGTCTCGATCGGGTAACTGCGCCCCGACACCTCTATCGCCACCGCGCCGAAATGCGCGGCGAAGCGATCCGCATCCAGCGTTGCCGAAGTGATGATGAGTTTAAGATCGGGGCGGCGCGGCAGCAGTTGTTTAAGGTAGCCGAGCAGAAAATCGATATTGAGCGAACGCTCGTGCGCCTCGTCGATGATTAGCGTATCGTAATTTCTCAATAGCGGATCGCTGTGGATTTCCGCCAGCAGGATGCCATCGGTCATCAGCTTGATGCTGGTATCGGGCGACACCTTGTCTTGAAAACGTATCTTGTAGCCGACCGCGCCGCCCAGCTCGGTTTTCAACTCAAAAGCGATGCGTGCCGCCACCGACCGCGCCGCTACACGGCGCGGCTGTGTATGACCGATGCAGCCATGAATGCCACGCCCCAGCGTCAAACAGATTTTCGGCAACTGCGTGGTCTTGCCCGAGCCGGTTTCGCCGCATACGATGACCACCTGGTTGCCGGCAATGGCGCGCGCCAGTTCCTCGCGCTTGCCCACCACCGGCAGATCGGCAGGGAATTCGATTGCGGCAAGGGAATCGAGCCGCGCCTTGCGACGCAACGCCCCCATTGATAGCGTAATATTCAAAGTCTGCATCCGCATTCACGCAGCCTTGCTCTGCACCAGCACAGACAAAACCTACTCGTTGACATTTTTATATCCAGTTGATACGCTGCGCGTCGTTGTACCATTATCAATTAACCAATCAAGGATTTTTCAAATGTACATGTCAATGCTACCCATCGCCATAGCCATCATCGCCGTCCTACTTGCCGTTTTTTTAGGTTAAGTAAATCTACCTGATATAAAAATCAAGTAAGGCAGGCAAAAGCTAAGCCTTTAATAAAGGTTGCAGGCTTTGAGATAAGGGACTCGATTTTCGAGTCCCTTTTGTTTTTCAAATATCTCCCTTAACCTTAACTCATGCACGAAAGACAGCAGGGCTTTCGCTGTCCGCATTTGTGCACACGCCGACACTATGTGATATTCGCAATCTAATCCGGCCGGAGCGGGAACGTGGTTACGTTCACGTTTTTGTCACTATGAAAACAAAGCGGCCTAAAGTGGTCAACTCCAGGCCGTTGATAATATTGGTGGGTCGTCACGGACTTGAACCGTGGACCAAAGGATTATGAGTCCTCTGCTCTAACCAACTGAGCTAACGACCCGTAAACGGTTAGCCTTCGCTGTCGAGGAAGCTCTTGAGCCTCTCGGAGCGTGACGGGTGGCGCAGTTTGCGCAGTGCCTTGGCTTCGATTTGGCGTATGCGTTCGCGGGTTACGTCGAACTGCTTGCCGACTTCTTCCAGCGTATGGTCGGTGTTCATTTCGATACCGAAGCGCATCCGCAATACCTTGGCCTCGCGCTGGGTCAGACTGTCGAGAATGTCCGCCGTCGCGCCGCGCAGGCTCTCGTAAATTGCCGCATCGATCGGTACGGCGGTATTCGAGTCTTCGATGAAATCGCCCAGGTGCGAATCATCGTCATCGCCCACCGGCGTTTCCATGGAAATCGGCTCCTTGGCGATTTTCAGTATCTTGTGGATTTTGTCTTCCGGCATTTCCATCTTGATGGCCAGCGTCGCCACATCCGGTTCCAGACCGGTCTCTTGCATGATCTGCCGCGAGATACGGTTCATCTTGTTGATGGTCTCGATCATGTGCACCGGGATACGGATGGTGCGCGCCTGATCGGCGATGGAACGGGTAATCGCCTGGCGTATCCACCAGGTCGCGTAGGTCGAAAACTTGTAACCGCGACGGTATTCGAACTTGTCCACCGCCTTCATCAGGCCGATGTTGCCTTCCTGGATCAGGTCGAGGAATTGCAGGCCGCGGTTGGTGTATTTCTTGGCAATGGAAATCACCAGGCGCAGGTTGGCCTCGATCATGTCGCGCTTGGCGCGGCGTGCCTTGGCTTCGCCGTTGGTCATCTGCTTGTTGATTTCCTTCAGGTCCTTGATCGGAATGCCGACGCGCCGCTCCAGATCCAGCAGGCGCTGTTGCTGCTCTACAATGGCGTGCTGATAGCGTTCCAACGTTTCGCCGTAAGGCTTCTTCGCCTTCAGTTCCTGCGCGACCCATTGCAGGTTGTCTTCATTGCCCGGAAACACCTTGATAAAATGCGGGCGCGGCATCCTGCCTTTGACCACGCACATCTCCTGAATACTGCGCTCGCTACGGCGCACCTCCTCAACCAGGCCGCGCATGGTGTCGCACAGCGCATCCACTTGTTTTGCGGAGAAACGGAGACTCATCAATTCGTCAGAAATGCCGGACTGGAACTTGTCATATTGCTTGCTGCGATAGCCGTATTTTTCGTAAGCCTTACCCATCTTGTTAAACAGGTCGGCAATCACTGCAAAACGCGCCAGCGCATCGGCCTTTAGCTGCGCCAGATTGGCCGCGGCGGCAGCGGCGGTCGCCTCTTCATCCTCTTCCTCGTCGGCGGCATGGTTGATGACTTCTTCCGCTTCTTCCGCTTCTTCGTCGCCCTCGGCGCCGATGATCGCTTCATCTGTGGTATCCACAAAACCGTCGATCAGCTCATCGATGCGCATCTGGTCGTGTTCGATTTTCGAGGCCAGCGTCAGAATTTCGGCAATCGTCGCCGGGCACGCGGAAATCGCCTGAATCATGTGCTTCAGGCCTTCCTCGATACGCTTGGCAATCTCGATTTCCTTCTCGCGGGTAAGCAGCTCGACCGTACCCATTTCACGCATATACATGCGCACCGGGTCGGTGGTGCGACCAAATTCCGAGTCCACCGTGGACAGCGCGGCTTCTGCCTCCTCGGCGGCATCCTCGTCGGCCGCCACAGGTGCGGTATCCGTCATGATCAGCGCTTCGACATCGGGAGCCACATCGCACACCTTGATGCCCATGTCGTTGATCATGCTCGCCACGCCTTCGATTTGCTCGACTTCGAGCATGTCCGGCAAATGGTCGTTGATCTCCGCATAGGTCAGGTAGCCGCGCTCCTTGCCCAGCACGATCAAAGCTTTCAGGCGCGTGCGCCGTGCCTCGATATCCTGTTGCTGGTCAACGACCAGCAACGGAATAGCGACAGCTTGTTTTTTGTCCTGCTTTTTCTTGTCTTTAGGCTTTGCCATATTCAGATTCCCAATTGCGTAATGCCGCGCAGAAAAGCGGCGGATTATACCCGATTTCACCAACCATTTCTTAACCTTGTTAGATAGTTAGCCGCGTTGCAGCAGATGCAGGTATTGCTCGCGTTCCGAATCGCTCAGGTTGGTCAAACCGCCTTGCGCCAATTTTGCCTGCAAGACCTGAAACTGCTGCCGGCGTTGCCCTTCATTGAGCCGGCTCATCAACCCGGAAAACTCCGCCGCCACGTCGAAATTTTCGCCCCAATTCAACATATCCGCCTCTGCCGCCGCGAGGGTTCTCTCATGCACCGTGCCTTGAAACATCTGCATCAGCGCTGCACTGTTTGCCTCAAAACCGGCTTCGCGCAAAACATAAAGCACCGCCGCCACCGCCTCGGCTTCAGCGCCTTCGCCATGCCAATCGGCATGGATTTGTGTGCCCAAGGCAGGCTGCGAAATCAGGCATTGCAGCAATAGCCGGTGCGCCGAAGGTGCCGCACGCCCGGCTTTCTGGAAAGCCCGTAGCGCCGTGCGTGCGACCGGTTTGATTTCATACAGCGCCTCCAGTTCCGCCTGGCTCACCCCGGCGAGCGCCGCGACTTCCTTGCGCAACAGCAAGGCGGTAGTTGGCGCGGTAATCGCGGTCAACAACGGTTTGGCGCGCTGCAACAATTGATTGCGCCCTTCCTGGCTGCGCAAGTCCAGCTCCGCACCGGCTTCGCGCAACAGATAAGCGGACAACGGCATCGCTTCGCGCACGCGCTGCTCGAAAGCTTCCTTGCCGGATTCGCGGATAAAACTGTCGGGATCGTGCTCGACCGGCAGGAACAGGAAGCTAATACGCTTGCCGTCCTGCAAATAAGGCAGCGCATTTTCCAGCGCGCGCCATGCCGCCTTCTGCCCGGCCTTGTCGCCGTCGAAACAGAATACGATGTGTTCGGCCAGGCGCAGCAATTTCTGCACGTGATACGGCGTAGTCGCCGTACCCAGCGTCGCCACGGCATATTCCACACCGTGCTGCGCCAGCGCCACCACATCCATGTAACCTTCCACCACCAGCACCTGCTGCCCGGCGCGGATGGCTTTTTGCGCTTGGAACAGGCCATACAGCTCGCGGCCTTTTTCGAACAGTGGCGTTTCCGGCGAGTTGAGATATTTTGGTTCGCCCTTGTCCAGCACGCGCCCGCCGAAACCGATGACCTGGCCGCGCACGTTGATGATGGGGAACATGATGCGGTCGCGGAAGCGGTCGTAGCGCTTCCCTTCGTCGCTGGTGATCACCAGGCCTGTCTCGGCCAGCGTATCGCTCTGATAATCTGGGAAGGCCGCAGCAAGGTTCTGCCACGCGTCCGGCGCGTAACCGATGCCGAATTTTGCCGCGATTTCGCCGCTCAACCCGCGCTGCTTGAGATAATCGATCGCGCGCGGCGACTGCTTGAGCTGCTCGCGATAATAACGCGTGGCGGTTTGCATCACCTCATACAAATCCGGCGCAACTTTCTGGGCGTATTCTCTCTGGGCATCGCCTGCGGCGTGGCGTTCGCGGGGAACCTCCAGACCGGCGTTGCGCGCCAGCTCCTCGATCGCCTCGACATAGCCGAATCCGGCGTGCTCCATGACGAAACCGATGGCCGTGCCATGCGCGCCGCAGCCGAAGCAATGGTAGAACTGCTTGGACTGGCTGACGGTAAACGAGGGGGATTTTTCGCTGTGGAACGGGCAGCAGGCAACGAAATTCGCGCCGGCCTTCTTGAGCGGCACATAGCGCTCGACCACGTCCACGATATCGAGACGATTAAGCAGGTCCTGAATAAAACTTTTCGGAATCAAGCCCGCACCTTTCATCACTGCCGGCAAAGCGCCGGCGGAACGGTTAACCGGGAATTACTTGCCGAGTTGCGCCTTGATCAGAGCAGAAACCTTGCCCATATCGGCGCGTCCGGCCAATTTTGGTTTGAGCATACCCATCACTTTGCCCATGTCTTGCGGGCCGGCCGCGCCGGTTGCGGCAATCGCCTCGGCCACTGCGGAGGCGATTTCGCCTTCGCTGAGCTGCTGCGGCATGTAGGTAGCCAGCACGCTCATCTCGAACTTTTCGACATCCGCCAAATCCTGACGGCCTGCCGCTTCGTATTGGCTGATGGAGTCGCGCCGCTGTTTGTTCATCTTTTCGATGATGGCGATCACGTCCGCATCCGACAATTCGATACGCTCGTCCACCTCGCGCTGCTTGATGGCGGCAAGCAACAGGCGAATCGCCCCGAGGCGTGCCGTATCCTTGGCGCGCATCGCGGCTTTCATGTCATCTGTGATTTGCTGCTTGAGGCTCATATCGAAACCAGCCGCTGCGCCCAAGACAGGCGCGGCAGATTAGCGAAGCCCAAATTAGTACAGCTTGGGAGGAAGGGTTTGGCTGCGCAAACGCTTGTAATGGCGCTTCACGGCGGCAGCCAGCTTGCGCTTACGTTCTGCGGTGGGCTTTTCGTAAAACTCGCGGGCACGCAAATCGGTCAGCAGGCCGGTCTTTTCCACGGAACGCTTGAAACGGCGCATTGCGACTTCAAACGGCTCATTCTCTTTAACTCGTACAGTTGTCATGAACAAACTACCTTCTACCAAAAATTTGAGGGCGCGATTCTAGCAAAACGGCTTGCCCGCCACAACCGGTATTTAACTGACCGTTATCCGCGCAAATTTGCGCTTGCCGACCTGCGCCACCACCACCTTGCCGGCTTCGACCACAGCGGCCTTGTCGTTGACGCGCTCGCCGTCCAGCTTGACCGCGCCTTGCTGGATCATGCGCATCGCCTCGGAAGTGCTATCAACCAGCCCGGCCTGTTTGAGCAATTGCGGCACGACGATGCTGCCGCCAGATGCTGAAATACTGATTTCCGGCATATCGTCCGGCAGCACGCCCTGGCGGAAGCGCGCCTCAAACTCCGCCAGCGCATCCACGGCGGCTTGCTGGCTATGGAAGCGCGCCACGATCTCCTGGGCCAGCAATACCTTTATGTCGCGCGGATTGCGCCCGGCCACCACCTCGTCACGCCAGCCGGCTATTTCGCTGAGGCTGCGGAACGACAGCAATTCGAGGTAGCGCCACATCAGCTCGTCGGAAATCGACATCAGCTTACCGAACATCTCCTGCGGCACATCGGTGATGCCGACGTAATTGCCCAGCGACTTGGACATTTTATTCACGCCGTCCAGCCCTTCCAGCAGCGGCATGGTGAGCACACACTGCGCCGGCTGGCCGTAATGTTTTTGCAGCTCGCGCCCCATCAGCAGGTTGAATTTCTGGTCGGTGCCGCCCAGTTCGATGTCCGCCCTGAGCGCAACGGAATCGTAGCCCTGCACCAGCGGGTAGATGAATTCGTGGATAGCGATCGGCTGGTTGCTTTTGTAACGCTTGCCGAAATCGTCGCGCTCCAGCATCTGTGCCACGGTATGCGTGGCCGCCAGCTTGATCAAGTCCACCGCATTGAATTTATCCATCCAAGTCGAGTTGAACACGATCTCGGTTTTTTCCGGGTCGAGCACCTTGAGCACCTGTTCGCGGTAAGACTGGGCGTTTGCCAGAACCTGTTCGCGCGACAACGGCGGGCGGGTGGTGTTTTTACCGGTCGGATCGCCGATCATGCCTGTGAAATCGCCGATCAAGAACATCGCATGGTGTCCCAAATCCTGCAATTGGCGCATCTTGTTGAGTAGTACGGTATGGCCGAGGTGCAAATCCGGTGCGGTCGGGTCGAAACCCGCCTTGACACGCAGCGGGCGGCCAGATACAAGTCTTTGTTTCAATTCGTCTTCCAGCAGCAATTCATGCGCGCCGCGCTTGATCTGAGCCAGCGCGTCGGCCTGTGTTATTTTCGGGGTAGTCATTTCAGTCATATTCGTCATCAATTCAAGTTCGGAAAAAGCCAAGTTACCGCTCGCTCCCATTTTTCAACCGCTCATCGGCCATGTTTTACCATTCGATTTTTCCACCTGCCACCTATCAGTCCGGTTTTGAGGGGATGCTCCTTTCTGGTAAAGTGCGCACCAATCGAAAAATACAGTGTATTGCTGATTTACAGCAAAGCAACTCAAGGAGGCGCGAATGTTAACCCAAAATCTGCTCAGCCAAGAACGCAAAATGCCAAAAAGCAAAACAAAGCTGCGCTGGTTCATCACCCTGTCCACCATGCCGTTGCTGGGCGTGGTCACCGCTTTCGGCTTGGTGCCGCAAAGCGACTTGGGATTGAACTCGACCAGGATTTCCCTCGAACAAATCGCATTACCCAAAATTGCACCCAACATAAACACTATCGCCGGTTTCTGGCGCAACGAGCGCGTGCAGCGCGGCGACACGGTAGTTGAATTGTTGCGCCGCCTGAACATCGAAGATGCCGCTGCCAGCGCCTATCTGCGCACTGCCGGCGAAACCGAGTCCTTCCGCAAACTGACCGTGGGCCGGGAAGTTCAAGCCGAAACCAATGCTGACGGAGGACTGATCGCATTGCGCTACTTGAACGACAACGGCGTGCAAATCGTGATTGAAAAAAAGGGGGGTGATTACACAACCCGCACCCTGCAAGCTCAACTGGAGAAACGCCTGTTTGTGCGCACCGGCGAAATCAAAAGCAGCCTGTATGCCGCAACCGACGCAGCCGGGATGCCGGAAGCCGCCGCCAACCAATTGACTGAAATTTTCAGCGGCGACATCGATTTCCACCATGATCTGCGCAAGGGCGACAAATTTA
>JAQTLM010000005.1 GCA_028714895.1 Gallionella sp.
ATTACGTTATCTCTCCCTGAGCAGCATACCCGTCAATTATTTAATGCGTTTTGCTGCCGCCAGATAAGCCACGCTATTTGCACGCTTGCCGACGGACAACACCAGCACGACTAGTTCGTCGTCTTCGGCCACGTACACCAGACGGTAGCCTTGCTTGAGCAGTTTGATTTTGTAACAGCCCGCCAATTCGCGGTGCAGTTGTGCGCCGGGTACATGCGGGGATTGCAGGCGTTTTGCCAGCAGCGGTTTGAGTGCCTGCTTGATCGAGCCGTCCAATGCCTGCCATTCGCGCCAAGCGTCCGGCACAAATTTGAGGCGGTATTTTGCGGCCGCTTTGCGCGCTGCCGGTTTAGAGGTCATCCAGCGACACTTCGATGGCGCGGCCTTTTTGTTTGAGGCGTTCCTTAACCACGCGCACAAGGTGCAGGTCGTCTATCGCTTCCAGCATGGCTTCGTAGCGGTCGGGCGGCACCATGTAGAACGCGGGCTTGTTGTGGCTGAGTACTGCCACCGCCTGTCCGCCAGATTCCCTGAGCGCTTCATTGGGGTTTTTCTTGAATTCCGTCATGCTGACCGACAGGTCGGACAGTATCGTTTCCATTGCCATTATATAGCTCCTTAATTGGCTCATATTACGGAGCCGATTAAGCCACTGGCCATGTCTTTAGTCAAGCAGCAATCAATAAGGTTGGCATTACTTTTTCTCCCACGGCGCGAAACCAATGGGGCGTTTCTTCTTGGGTTCCAGCGGGGTCATGAGTTCGCGGATCGCTTCAAAAACCACGCTGAACTTGAAATCGCAAATTGCGACTTCAAGTTGTCGAACTCGTCAGCGGTAAGCTGAAACATGAAACCTTCTGTGAAGCGTTCGAAAGCTTTTAATTGCATGGTTTGAAGCGCTAGCCTTGGTAGACAACCTGTCCGTCCACCAGCGTGTAACGCACCCTGCCCTGCACTTCGAGGCCGGTGAACGGCGTGTTCTTGCCCTGGCTCTTCAGTGCGGCCGGTTCGACTTTCCAGTACGTCTCCGGATCGAACACGCACACATCGGCGGCCGCACCGACGCTCAGATGCCCTGCGTCCAAGCCCAGTATCTGCGCGGGTTGCAGCGTGGCCTTCGCGAGCGCGCCGGGCAGCGTGAGTTTCTCCTGTTGCGCCCATTTCAGCACCAGCGGCAGCAGCAGTTCCAGGCCGGTCGCGCCCGCTTCCGCTTCGGCGAACGGCAACTGTTTGGCATCCTCGTCGACCGGCGCGTGGTTGGAACAGATCGCGTCGATGGTTCCGTCCAGCAATCCGGCACGCAACGCGGCGCGGTCGCGCAGGCTGCGCAGCGGCGGGACCAGATGGCAGTTCGGGTCGAAGAAACCGATGTCCATTTCCGACAGGTGCACATGGTTCATCGAGACATCGCAGGTCACCGCCAGCCCTTGCTGCTTCGCCGCGCGGATCAATTCCACACCCGCCGCACTGGAGATGCGGCAGATATGCAACTTCACGCCGGTCTCCTGCGCCAGCGCCAGCATGGTCGAAAGCGCGATGGTCTCGGCACACACCGGGATGGCGGGCAGGCCGCAGCGGGTCGCCACTTCGCCGTCATGCGCCACGCCGTTCTTGGCGAGGAAACTGTCCTGCGGGCGCAGCCACACGGAAAAATTAAAAGTTGCGGCGTACTGCATCGCGCGCAGCAATACGCGCGTATCGGTAAGCGGCGCATCGGCCTGGCTGAATGCCACGCATCCGGCGTCCGCCAGCTCGGCCATTTCGGTCAGCTCCTGCCCCTTGAGCGCGGAGGTCAGCGCGGCGACCGGATAGACATGCGCCTGATTCAGATTTTTGGCGCGGTGCTTGAGCATTTCCACCAGACCCGGTTCATCCAGCGGCGGTTCGGTGTCCGGCGGGCACGCGAGGCTGGTGATGCCGCCCGCCACGGCCGCTTCCATTTCCGATTCCAGCGTGGCCCGGTATTCGTAGCCCGGCTCGCGCAAGCGCGCCGCCAGGTCGATCAGGCCCGGCGCGACGATCAGGCCGCTCGCGTCGATCACCCGGTCTGCGGCGAATCTGGGTGGTGCAACACCGAGCGCCGCGATCCTGCCCGCCGCGATGAATACATCTTGCACGGCATCGAGGTTGTTTTTCGGGTCGATCAGCCGGCCGTTCTTGATATGGATGTTCATCCCTTTGCTCCCGCCAACATGCTCATCACCGCCATGCGCACCGCGATGCCGAACGTCACCTGCGACAGGATCACCGAGTGCGCGCCGTCGGCGACGCAGGAATCGATTTCGATGCCGCGGTTCATCGGCCCGGGATGCATCACGATCGCATCCGGCCGGGCGTGCGCCAGCTTCTCTTCGGTAAGTCCGTAGTTTTTGAAGTATTCCTGTGCGGAAGGCAGCGCCGCGCCCTGCATGCGCTCGTGCTGCAGGCGCAGCATCAGCACCACATCCACGTCGCGCAGGCCTTGCGCCATGTCGTGGTAGACCTGCACACCGAGATTTGCCACCATCGTCGGCAGCAGCGTCTTGGGGGCGATGACGCGCACTTCCGGCACGCCGAGCGTACTCAGCGCATGGATTTGCGAGCGCGCCACGCGCGAATGCAGCACGTCGCCGACGATCGCCACGCGCAGATTGTGAAATTCCTTCTTGTAGTGGCGGATGGTGAACATGTCCAGCAACGCCTGCGTGGGATGCGCATGGCGACCGTCGCCGGCATTGATGACATGCACATCCGGCGCGACATGCCGGGCGATGAAATGCGCCGCGCCGCTTTGCGCGTGGCGCACCACGAACATGTCGGCGTGCATCGCGCACAGGTTGCCCACGGTATCCAGCAGGGTCTCGCCCTTGCTGGTCGAAGAGGAGCCGATGTTGAGGTTGACCACATCCGCCGACAGCCGCTTGGCAGCGATCTCGAAGGTGGTGCGGGTGCGCGTGCTGTTTTCGAAGAATACGTTGAACACCGACTTGCCGTGCAGCAGCGGGACTTTCTTGATCTCGCGCCCGTCGGCATCGAGAAAGGTTGCGGCGCGATCGAGGATGTCGCGCACGATCTTCACCGGCAAGCCCTCGGTAGTCAGCAAGTGCTGGAGTTCGCCGTTGCTATTCAATTGTGGGTTTTTCATGCGATCAGTCCCGCTGCGGGTTCATCAAAATACGCCTGCAAAATCTGCTGCGCGGCGTATTGGTCGATCAGGATTTTTTGCTCCCTGCCACGGATACCCTGTTCATTCAAAGCTGCGCTTGCGGCGAGCGAAGTATAACGCTCATCGACCAATATCACCGGCAAATTGAACCGCCCCTTGAGGCGGTTGGCGAAGCGGCGGCATAACGCGGTCAGATCGTGCGGCGTGCCGTCGTCATTGCTCGGTAGCCCCACTACCAGCGCGCACGGCTGCCATTCCGCCAGCAAAGCCGCGATTTTGGCGAAGCGCGCGTCGGTTTTTTCGTCATTGATCGTGGTCAACGGATTGGCGCGGCGCAACAGGGTGTTGCCGACCGCGACGCCGATACGTTTGGTGCCAAAATCGAATGCGAGAAGCGTGCCCTGAGGAATAGAAATCGGCGGAGTAAAAACCGCTGCGTGTATGACCGCCCCCTCAGGCATGTCCGGCATTTTCGACCAGCGAGACATAGTCCACGCCGAGCAGCGCCATCGCCGCAGGCAGACGTTCCTCCGGCGGCAGGTCAAACAGGATATGTTCGGAGGCCGGCACGGTCAGCCAGGTGTTCTCGGTCATCTCATGCTCCAGCTGTCCCTGATCCCAACCCGCGTAGCCCAGCGTGATAATCACATTGCGCGGTCCACGCCCTTCGCCCATCGCTTCAAGAATATCCCTGGAGGTGGTCAGCGACAGCTTGTCGTTGATGCGCAGCGTGGATTGCCAGTTTCCCGGCGTATCGTGCAACACGAAGCCGCGCTCGGTTTGTACCGGCCCGCCGAAATGTACCGGCATCTTTTCCAGTTTGGGCTGATGCAATGGAATATTGATCTGGTCGAACATCTCACCCAGCGTCAGGGTGATCGGGCGGTTCACCACGATGCCCAATGCACCGTTTTCGTTGTGCTCGCATATATAAGTCAATGTGCCGGCAAAAAACCCTTCCTGCATGGCGGGCATCGCAATCAGGAAATGATGGGTAAGATTGAAATCGGACATGGCGGCATTGTAACTGTCTGCGCAGGGCCGCACAATTAGAGCGCACCTGAAGCCCATTTATCCACAGCTTGAAGCTATCGGCTAGAATGCGCCGGATTGATTAATTCACAGAACATTATGGTTCCCCATCTCACTACCGCCCTGACCGGCCCGCTGCTCGATCTGGAGCTGCGCTTCCTGAATGCCATGCCGACCATCGAGCATTGGTTCCGCACGCAATGGCTGGAGCATGCCGTGCCGTTCTACGCTTCGGTGGATTTGCGCAACAGCGGCTTCAAGCTGGCGCCGGTGGACACCAACCTGTTTCCGGGCGGCTTCAACAACCTCAATCCGGATTTCCTGCCGCTGTGCGTGCAGGCGATGCAGAGCGCGGTGGAGAAGATCTGCCCCGAAGCGCGCGGGGTGTTGCTGATACCGGAAAACCACACGCGCAATATGTTCTACCTGCAAAACGTCGCGCAGCTTGTCACTATCATCAAGCAGGCCGGGATGCGTGTGCGCGTCGGCAGCCTGCTGCCGGAGATCACCGAGGCCACGCCGATCCAATTGCCCAACGGCGCCACGCTGACGCTGGAACCGCTGGTACGGCGCGGCAGGCGGCTCGGGCTGGAGGATTTCGATCCCTGCGTGGTGCTGCTCAACAACGACCTGTCGGCAGGCGTGCCGGACATTCTGCAAAACCTTGAGCAGGCGGTTTTTCCGCCGCTCTCGGCAGGCTGGTACACGCGGCGCAAGTCGCAGCATTTCGCCGCTTACGACCGCGTGGCAGGCGAATTTGCCAAGCTGCTCGGCATCGACCCGTGGCTGATCAACCCCTACTTTGCGGTTTGCAACCAGGTCAACTTCCATGAGCGCGTCGGCGAAGCCTGCCTCGCCGCGCAGGTGGATGGCGTGCTGCAAAAGATGCGCGTGAAATACGCAGAATATGGCGTGAAGCATGACCCCTTCGTCATCGTCAAAGCCGATGCGGGCACCTATGGCATGGGCGTCATGACGGTGAAGGATGCCAGCGAGATCACCGGACTGAACCGCAAGCAGCGCAACAAGATGGCGGTGGTCAAGGAAGGCATGGAAGTCTCGGATGTGCTGGTGCAGGAAGGGGTGTACACCTTCGAACACATCAACGATGCGGTGGCCGAGCCGGTGGTATACATGGTCGATCATTATGTGGTCGGCGGTTTTTATCGCGTGCATACCACGCGCGGCGCGGACGAAAATCTGAATGCGCCCGGCATGCATTTCGAACCGCTGGCGTTCGAGAGCTGCTGCACGCTACCCAATCCGGATTGCGCGCCGGACGACACGCCCAACCGCTTCTATGCCTACGGCGTGGTGGCGCGGCTGGCGTTGCTCGCCGCATCGCTGGAAATCGAGGCGGCCGAGAATCCCTAGATGGCCGAACTGATTCGCATCCTTGCGGTCGTTGCCGTCCTGTTGCTCGCCGCATGCAGCAAGGAACCTCCGCTGTATCAGGAGCAGGGCTATGTGTTCGGCACGCTGGTAGACGTCACCGTGTATGGCGAGAGCGAACCGCACGCCAGACAGGCGGTGAACGAGGTGCTGCACGAATTCCAGCGCCTGCATAATCTGCTGCATGCGTGGCAGCCGAGCGAGTTGAGCGAATTGAATGCGGCGTTTGCCAACGGCGAGAGCAAGACCGTTTCCCCGGAACTCACAGCGATGCTGCGGGATGCCGCACAACTTTCGCAGCAGTCGCAAGGCCTGTTCAATCCGGCCATCGGCGGCCTGGTGCAGCTGTGGGGATTCCACGCCGACGAGTTCAAGGCGGCGCTGCCGGACGAGAAACAGATCGCGCAATGGGTCGCAAGCAACCCGCAGATGAGCGATATTTCCATCGCCGAAACCATCACCCCCAACCCCTCTGATCAACCCTCTAGCCATTCGACTAGGCCGCCCAAGGACAGCGCCCAAGTCGCTGGTTATCCCGCCAGCGGGCGAGGGGAGTTAGTGCGCAGCAACAACAAGGCCGTGCGGCTCGACTTGGGCGGCTATGCCAAAGGCTATGCGCTGGATCGCGCCGCCGAAATATTGCACAAGCAGGGCATCCACAATGCGCTGATCAACATCGGCGGCAATGTTTTCGCGCTCGGCCGGCATGGCAAGCGTCCATGGCGCGTCGGTATCCAGCATCCGCGCAAGCCCGGCGCGCTGGCGACGCTGGAGTTGCGCGACGGCGAGGCCATCGGCACGTCCGGCGACTATCAGCGTTATTTCATGCTGGGCGGCACGCGCTATTGCCACCTGATCGATCCGCGCAGCGGCCATCCCGCGCAGGGCGTGCAGGCGGCGACCGTTCTGACGCGCGGGCCGCGCGCCGGGGTATTGTCCGACGCGACGTCCAAGCCGCTATTTATCGCCGGAACCAGCGGCTGGCGCGCCGCTGCGGTGCAAATGAATTTACCCGAGGCGATGCTGGTAGATGCGCAAGGCAACATCCATCTCACAGCCGGGTTGCAGAAACGGCTAGAATTCACCGACAAGAGCACTCGTCCGCAGGTGGAGTGATGAATAATCCGGAACCTGAACGGGAGTTGAATATTAAGATGCGCCACGCAGTGAGATTATTGAACTGGCCATGAAATAGATTGTAATGGTCGCTATGTCGTAGCATGTTCGAGGTCACCAAACGCTGGGGTTCGTGCCTCACCGCCAGCCTACAAAACAATTTGAGAGGGGTAATTTAATTGGTTGGAATCTTGCTGGTCACCCACAACGGGCTGGGTAACAGTTTTGTGGATTGCGTCAGGCATGTGCTGGACGAGGTGCCGCGCAATCTCAAGGTGTTGACGGTGCTGGCCGGCGACGATCCGCAACTTAAATTAGTGGAAGGGCAGGCGCTGATCAAACAACTGGATACCGGCGGCGGAGTGCTGATTCTGGCGGATATCTTCGGCGCCACGCCGAGCAATATCGCGCGGCAACTGTGCCATGCCGAACGCGTGATGGGAGTGGCGGGCGTGAACCTGCCGATGCTGCTGCGCGTGGTGTGCAGCCCCAACAAGACCTTGCCGGAGCTGGCGGAAATCGCCGTTGAGGGCGGTCGCGAATGCATCGTTTATATGGATCAGGATAATTAGGATGCTGCAACAGGACGCTTTGATCATCAACAAACTCGGTCTGCACGCGCGCGCCTCGGCCAAGCTCACGCAACTGGCTTCCGGCTTCAAATGCGAGGTGACGCTGTCGCGCAACCAGCGCCGCGTGAACGCGAAGAGCATCATGGGCGTGATGATGCTGGCCGCCGCCAAGGGCACGACTATCGGCATCGAAACCGATGGCACAGATGAAGCCGATGCGATGCAGGCTATTCTGAAGCTTATCAACGACCGCTTCGGAGAAGGCGAATGAGCTTTACCTTGCACGGCATCGCCGTCTCCAGCGGCATCGCCATCGGCCATGCGCATCTGGTTTCGCATACTTCGCTGGAGGTGGCGCATTATATTTTACCCAGGCACTTTATCGACGAGGAGATTGCGCGTTTTGATGCCGCGCTGCAGGCCACGCGCAAGGAATTCTCCAGCCTGCGCAGCAATCGCCCGACCCACGCCGCCGCCGAGTTTGACGCCTTCCTCGAATTGCACCAGATGATCCTGGACGACCCGCTGCTGAGCGCCGCACCGCGCGAGATGATCGCCAACGAGCATTGCAACGCCGAATGGGCGCTCAAGGTACAAACGGAAACCCTGGTTGCGCAATTCGATGAATTTGAAGATGCCTATCTGCGCGAGCGGCAGACCGACGTGAAGCAGGTCGCCGAGCGGCTGCTCGAGCGGCTTGCCGGCCACCCCGGGCACCAGCCGCCGCCGGCGCGCCATGATGTCGAGACGATCCTGGTGGCGCACGACTTGAGCCCCGCCGACCTGATCCAGTTCAAGCCGCAACAATATGCCGCGTTCGTCACCGATGCGGGCGGCGCGACCTCGCATACCGCAATTGTCGCGCGCGGCCTGAACACGCCGTGCGTGGTGGGTTTGCACAACGCCCGCGAACTGGTTCGCGAAGACGACCTGCTGATCCTGGACGGCGAACAGGGCGTGCTGATCGTCAATCCGGACAAATCGATACTCGCCGAATACAAACTGCGCCAAAGCGCGTGGGAACTGGAACGCAAGAAGCTCAAACGGCTGCGCAGCGCGCGCGCTAATACTCTAGACGGAAGTATCATCGAATTGCACGCCAATATCGAGAAGCCGGAAGATATCGCCGAGGTAAAAGAAAATGGCGCGACCGGTATCGGCCTGTTCCGCAGCGAATTCCTGTTCCTCAACCGCGACGAACTGCCGGACGAAGAAGAACAATTCGAAGCGTACCGCGCCGTCGCCGCAGGCATGGACGGGCAGCCCGTCACGATCCGCACCTTCGACCTCGGCGCGGACAAGCAGCTCAAGAATGCGGGACGCGTCGCCAACAATCCCGCACTGGGACTGCGCGCAATCCGCCTGTGCCTGGCCGAGCCGATGCTGTTCCGCACCCAGTTGCGCGCGCTGCTGCGCGCCGCGCAACACGGCAATGTCAAGATACTGATACCGATGCTGTCCAGCGTATCGGAACTCAACCAGACATTGCTGTTCATCGAGGCGACCAAATATAGCCTGGACATCGACGGCATTTCATTCAACCGCGAGGTCAAGATCGGCGGCATGATCGAGATTCCCGCCGCCGCGCTGGCGCTCAACGTCTTTGCGAAAAAACTCGATTTCCTGTCCATCGGCACCAACGACCTGATTCAGTATTTGCTGGCGATCGACCGCACCGATGAAGATGTCGCGCATCTGTATGACCCGCTGCACCCCGCCGTGCTGAATTTGCTGTCGCATGTCATCGGCGCCGCCAACAAACTTGGCGTGCCAATTTCGGTGTGCGGCGAAATGGCCGGCGAGCTGGCCTATACGCGGCTGTTGCTGGGTATGGGGCTGCGCCAGTTCTCGATGTTCTCCGCACAGGTGCCGAACATCAAACAGCGCGTGCTCACCACCAGCCTGCCGGAAATCGCCGCGCTGACGCAGAAGATCCTGCGTGCCGACGATCCGCTCAGGGTTCGCGAGTTGCTGGACCGTCTCAACACCTAGAACCGATTGACAGCACCACGCAAAAACCGGAAACTATCAACCAGTGCCGATTTGACATCAGCTTGCGGGGCACTTAAAACATACCAGCTAAAGCGAGGCAACCCGCTCCGCGCAAGCTGAACGGGTTTTGTTTTTGGGGTACTCATTTGAACGCATCAAATAGCATCGGCATCGTCAGCGCGAAACGCGCGCAATTCGACACACCGCTGATTTTCCGCAGCGGCGCGGTGTTGCCGCGCTATGAGCTGGTATATGAGACCTATGGCAAGCTGAATTCCGACAAGTCCAACGCGATCCTGATTTGCCACGCGCTGTCCGGACATCACCATGTCGCGGGCTATTATGCGGGCGAACCCGGCAACATCGGCTGGTGGGACAACATGGTGGGGCCCGGCAAGCCGATCAACACCAATAAATTTTTCGTGATCGGGCTGAACAACCTCGGCGGCTGCCACGGTTCGACCGGCCCTTCTTCCATCGACCCGGAAACCGTGCAACCTTACGGCGCAAATTTCCCCGTCATCACGGTGGAAGACTGGGTGGAATCGCAGGCGCGCCTTGCCGACCTGCTCGGCATCCGGCAATTCGCGGCGGTGATCGGCGGCAGCCTCGGCGGGATGCAGGCATTGCAATGGTCGCTGACCTTCCCCGAGCGGGTACGCCATGTGCTGGCGATTGCCGCCGCACCGCATCTCACCGCGCAGAATATCGCGTTCAACGATGTGGCGCGCAGCGCGATACTAGGCGACCCGGATTTTCACGGCGGCAATTTCTATCAGCACAATGTAGTGCCGACGCGCGGCCTGCGGCTGGCACGCATGCTGGGGCACATCACCTATTTGTCCGACGACGCAATGGCGGATAAATTCGGGCGCGAACTGCGCGATGGAAAATTCAATTACAACTACAATATCGAGTTTGAGATCGAGTCTTATCTGCGCTATCAGGGCGACAAATTTGCGGCTTATTTCGATGCCAACACCTATCTGCTGATGACCAAGGCGCTGGATTATTTCGACCCGGCACATCATTTTGGCGGCGATCTGAACCAGGCATTCGCATGCGCCAAGGCGGATTTTTTAGTGGTCTCGTTCACCACCGATTGGCGTTTTTCGCCTGAGCGCGCGCGCGAAATCGTGCGGCCTCTGCTGCACAACCGGCGCAATGTCAGCTATGCGGAAATCACCTCGACGCATGGACATGATTCCTTCCTGATGGAGCAGCCGCACTACTTCGACGTGGTGCGCGCCTACCTCGACAACGTCAGCCGCGAGTGTGGCAAATGAGCAGGAAGCAGGGGCCCCGCGAAGTGGGGATGCGACCGTCCGCGAGAGCGGATGGGTCGTTGCGAAGCAACGGGGAACCCACCGGCCTCCTCCTTGCGGGGACTGCAGCCGGACACCGAAACAACGCATCTGATTATCACCGCGCGTCAGCAAATGAGGTGCCCTCATGACGCGAAACGACATTGCCCGGCTCGCCGCCGAACGCCCGGATTTTGCCGCGATTGCCGCATGGATACCCAAGGGTGCGGCGGTACTCGATCTCGGTTGTGGCGACGGCAGCCTGCTGCGCTACCTCAAGGAAACCCGCGCAGTGCGCGGTTACGGTGTGGAGATCAACGACCTCGATATCGTGTCGTGCATCGCCAACGGCGTGAATGTAATCCAGAACGACCTGGAATCCGGCCTGTCCGATTTCGAGGACGGCTCGTTCGACTTCGTGATCCTGTCGCAAACCTTGCAAGCCACGCGCCACACCGAAGCGCTGATCCGGGAAATGCTGCGCGTCGGGCGCGAGGGCATCGTCAGCTTTCCCAACTTCGGCTACTGGAAAAATCGCCTCAACGTGCTGCTCGGCAACATGCCGGTTTCCAGCGAGCTGCCCTATCAATGGTTTGACACACCGAACGTACACCTGTGCACCCTGCATGACTTCGAGACATTCTGCCGTGACCATCATGTGACGGTGCTGGAACGCCGCGTGATGAGCGGCGAGAGAGAAGTGAGTCTGCTGCCGAATCTTCTGGGCAGCACGGCGGTGTACCGGTTTCAGCGTGGGCTATAAAATCCGTTCATGCTGAGCTTGTCGAAGCATCTTCTTGCAATGTAATTAGTCGCCTCCCTTCGACAAGCTCAGGGCGAACGTCATCTATTAGGAAAATTAAGCCGCAATGACCGTCTGGCAGCAACTCTTCACCCGCCGCATGCTGATCTGCGTGTTCACCGGCTTTGCTTCAGGCCTGCCGCTGTACCTGCTGCTCAATCTGGTTCCGGCGTGGCTGCGCACCGAGCATATCGACCTCAAGGTAATCGGCGCGTTCGCGCTGATCCAGTTCCCCTACACCTGGAAATTCCTCTGGTCGCCGCTGCTGGACCGCTACGCCGTGCCCGCTCTGGGCAGGCGGCGCGGCTGGATGCTGCTCACCCAGGCCGCACTGCTGGTGGTGATCGCATCGCTCGGCGGTTTTTCTCCACAGAACGATCTGGGCATCATCGTGCTGCTCGCCACCTTGCTCGCTTTCCTGAGCGCCACGCAGGACATCGTGCTGGACGCCTATCGCCGCGAGTTGCTGCTGGACAACGAGCTCGGTCTGGGCAATGCGGTACACGTCAACGCCTACCGCATCGCCGGGCTGATTCCCGGCTCGCTGTCGCTGATCCTTGCCGACCATCTGCCGTGGAACACGGTGTTCATCATCACCGCGCTGTTCATGCTGCCTGGCATAGCGATGACGCTGCTGGTCAAGGAACCGGTCGCGCTTAGCGTGCCGAAAACTTTGCGCGATGCCGTGGTCGAACCGTTCCGCGAATTCATCGGGCGCAAGGGCTGGCAAAGTGCTTTGCTGGTGTTGGCGTTCCTGTTCTTCTACAAACTCGGCGACAGCCTGTGCACCTCGTTGTCCACGCCGTTTTACCTCGACATGGGCTTCAGCAAAACGCAGATCGGCCTGATCGCCAAGAATGCCGGACTGTGGCCGGCGGTGATCGGCGCGTTGCTCGGCGGCATCTGGATGCTCAAGCTCGGCATCAACCGTGCGCTGTGGCTATTCGGCGTGGTGCAGGTGGTGTCGATTTTTGGTTTTTATTGGCTGGCTTTGCAGGGATCGCAGATTGAAGTCACCGCATTGCATCTGACGCAACTCGCGTTCGTGATCGGCCTGGAAGCATTCGGGGTCGGGCTGGGCACGGCGGCTTTCGTCGCCTACATCGCGCACACCACCCATCCTTCTTATACCGCCACGCAGTTCGCGCTGTTCACCAGCCTCGCCGCCGTGCCGCGCACCTTCGTCAACGCCACGGCTGGCTGGCTGGTAGAACAGATGGGCTGGAGCGGTTTCTTCCTGCTGTGCGCGGTATTGGCGATACCGGGGATGCTGTTGCTGTTCAAGGTCGCGCCGTGGCAGGACACCGCTCCGCGCGGCCAATGAGAATCAGCCGCTCATTAAAACGACGGGAATAACCAATGAAGCGTTTCCTGATGTGCGAGCCGAGGTTCTTTGAGGTGTGCTACGTGATCAATCCCTGGATGGAAGGCAACCTGGGGAAAGTGGACAGCGAGCTGGCGCAGCAACAATGGAGAAACCTGTATGGCATCGTGTCAGGATTGGCCTCGGTCAGCCTGATCGAACCCGTTGCCGGGCTGCCGGACATGGTGTTCACCGCCAATGCAGGACTGGTCCAAAGCAAGGAAGACGGAAAAAAGGAATTCATCGTTTCGTCGTTCCGCCATGCCGAACGACAGCCCGAAGCCAAGCACTTCGAGAAATTCTTTTCCTCGCTGGGCTACCGGGTGCGGCACCTGAAGGAAGAAACGATATTCGAAGGCGCGGGAGACGCCCTGTTCGATTCACAGGGGCGGCTCTGCTTCGGATCGGGAATCAGGAGCGAATCCCATGCGCTGGATGAGATCGTCGATATGCTCGATGTCGAAGCCTGCGGGCTGGAACTTGTAAATCCCCACTGGTATCACCTCGACACGGCATTCTGCCCGCTGCCGGAAGGCCAAGCCATCGCCTACGCAAAGGCGTTTGCCGGAAAAAGCGTGGACACCCTTAACCATGCATTTGGTGAAAGCATCATCTGGGTCTCGGAAACGGACGCAAAGAATTTCGCCTGCAATGCGATCTCCATCAATCAGAGCGTCATCATGCACAGCGCGTCGGCAGAACTTAAAACCGCGCTGAAGCAGCGCGGCCTCGAAGTCATCGAGGTGGATGTTTCCGAATTCCTCAAGGCCGGCGGCGCATGCAAATGCCTGACGCTGGAGATATGAAGGGGACAGAATCAATGAGCGCCGATGACCTGATTGCCGCCGCACAGAAATTGTCGCGAGCCGTATCCGGCCTGTCATTTTCCGCGCCGGTCACGCATGTCTATAACCCGCTCGAGTATGCCTGGGCGTGCCACGAGCAATACCTGCGGCGCTACGGCAACGGGAAGAAGCGCATCGTATTCGTCGGCATGAATCCCGGCCCGTTCGGCATGACGCAGATCGGCGTGCCGTTCGGCGAAATCGCGGCGGCGCGCGACTGGCTGCACCTCGATGCGCCCATCGCCAAACCGGCGCGGGAAAATCCGGCGCGGCCCATCGAAGGCTGGGACTGCCCGCGCAGCGAAGTGAGCGGGCGGCGGTTGTGGGGACTGTTTGCGCAAC
Source organism: Gallionella sp. (assembly GCA_028714895.1). Lineage (GTDB taxonomy): Bacteria > Pseudomonadota > Gammaproteobacteria > Burkholderiales > Gallionellaceae > Gallionella. The sequence continues at coordinate 13,906 of JAQTLM010000005.1, forward strand.
GCTTCGGCAAGGCCGACGAATTTTTCGCCGAACACTTCGTCGCCAACTATTGCCCGCTGGCATTCTTCGCCGGCGCGCGCAACGTCACTCCGGACAAGCTGCCCACTCCGGAGGCCACTCCGCTGTTTGCGGCCTGCAACGCCCATCTTGCCGAAGTGGTGCGCGCCAGCGGCGCGGAGTGGGTGATCGGCATCGGTGCCTTCGCGGAAGCCCGTGCGCGCCACGCGCTGGCGGAGGTTCCGGGCATCCGCTTCGGGCGCATCCTGCATCCTAGCCCGGCCTCGCCCGCCGCCAATCGCGGTTGGGCGGAACAGGCAACGAAGCAAATGCAGGAATTGGGCCTGTGGGGTTAACCGGGATAGCGTCCGCCCGCCCTACGCGAACTACGCTTATTGCACCGCGTGCATACCACATGCTTATGCTTGACGATGTAAGTCGACATGGTTAGCCTGACTACAATATAACCAGACGAAAATTAAGAAAGGTACATCATGAGTGATAGTTTGTTTTCGTATCAGCAAGGTCTTAGCCAAGGAAATACAGAGTCCATCGTAGCTATCCGTGAACGGAACGATGCTGTCGGTCGCGCGAACGAATGGAAGAACTTCTCTGACAAGCTGCAGGACAAGTTGGATAAGGCTGAATTAGATTTCGTCAAGGCAGAATCTGGCAGGATCGGGTTTGCCCACCTCTTTAGAGTCGTCGCTGAAGAGCTGAAACGTGTCGACCCGAATAATCCGTTACTGCAAAAGGAAAATCAACTACGGATAGTAGAAACGAAAGTAGCGGAAAAAGTAACCGAAATGGGCTATGTATACGATACCGAAAGCGGGCAGGTTGTTGGTAAACGGTAATGACAGTTGTGCACTCGATAGTCACATTTTTTTAACCCGCGTAAGGCGTAGGGCGTCAATAAGCGAAGCGCATTGCGCCAGATGCGGCCAGAACTACACCAATTCAGCAATGCCTTCGAGATATAGTCTCTCCGGTGCTATATCTATCTCGCCAGGCCAAGTGACGGTTCCGTAATTAACTTTGGCTAATGCAAAAAATCCCGGGTTTTGTAACCGCTGAAAAACAGGGTAGTGCAGATAAGGCGACATATCAAAGTGCTTGTGTTCTCCGTTATCAAATGTCACCAGCAGATGGAAATCTGGCAAGGCTTGCACAGCGACAATTTCAGGAAGCATGGTCGTCTCCTAATGTAGCGGATCAATACGAAATACTGGCTCGCCATTAACGGCCAGTGCCCAGTCAGCCATCAACTCTTCCTCGTGTAGGTCAATCCACACTTGCACTTGGCGAATCTTTTTCAGCGGTAACTCACCTTCAAGTAATTCGCCACTAGGAATGGCAAACACCGCTTTTTGCCCCTGGTACTCAACGTGGATGTGAGGCAGGTTATGTTGTTTGGTATCCAAAAATAACATACGAATAATGATGCCATAAAACATGCTGATCGTTGGCATGGTAGTCCTCTTGTATATTTGCTTACGGTTAGATTTTTCTGACAAACACCTTGGACTTGCGCTGGTAGTTATACAGCGACTTCTTCTGCGCGGGCAGCGCCGAGACATCGGCCTCGCTGAAGCCGCGCTCGATGAACCAGTGCGCAGTGCGTGTGGTGAGCACGAACAGTTTCTTCAGCCCCTGCGTCTTCGCGAGGCTGGTCATATGATCGAGTATGACCTGGCCGTAGCCACGGTTCCGGCATTGCGCGTCCACCGCGAGGCAGGCCAGTTCGGCGGCGGCCTCGTCGGGGAACGGGTACAGCGCGGCGCAGCCGACGATGCGGTGGTCGTGCTCCAGCACCACGAAGCGCGCGATCTCGCGTTCCAGCAATTCGCGGTTGCGCCGCACCAGAATGCCTTCGGCTTCCAGCGGGCGCAGCAGATGCAGGATGCCGCCGACATCTTCGATCGTGGCGGCGCGCAGGGTGTTGAGCGTGCTTTCCACCACCATCGTGCCAATGCCTTCGTCGCTGAACAGCTCCTGCAACACCGCGCCGTCGGTGTGGCGGCTGATCAGGTGGGTGCGCGCGACGCCGGCTTCGCAGGCGCGTATCGCGCAGGGCAGATACAGGCTCACGTCGTCCGGCAGCTTGCGTTTGCCGGACAACACCGCCTGCGCCCCGGCAATCGTGAGCTCCTTGAGCAGCTTGCCCTTCTTGTCCTGCACGCCGTCGGTATCCATCAGGAACACCAGCTTGTCGGCATCCAGCGCGATGGCGGTGGCGGTGGCGATGTCTTCCAGCGTGACGTTGAACACCTCGCCGGTGGGTGAATAGCCGAGCGGCGAGAGCAGCACCACCTCGCCGAAATCCATGCGGTCGTTCAGCGCCGCAACGTCCACCTTGCGCACGCTGCCGGTGTGCATCAGGTCCACGCCGTTGATGATGCCGATGGGTTGCGCGGTAATGAAATTGCCGCCCGCCACGCGGATGTCGGCATTCGCCATCGGCGAATTCGCCAAGCCCATCGACAGCAGCGCCTCGATCTCCACGCGCACCCGGCCGACCGCTTCCTTCACGCATTGCATGCTCTCCGCATCGGTCATGCGGATCCCCTGGTGATAGGTGTCGCCGAGATTGTTTTTCGCCAGATGCCGTTCGATTTGCGGGCGCGCACCATGCACCAGCACCAGCCGGATGCCGAGCGCGGCCAGCAGGTTGAAGTCGTGCGTCAGCTCGACAAACTTGCCGTCGGCGACCACCTCACCGCCGAACGCGATGACGAAGGTCTTGCCGCGGAATGCATTGATGTAGGGCGCAACGGAACGGAACCAGGCAACAAAATCGGCGGATATGGTAGTAATGGGCATGGCAATGTTTGCTCACCTATGGGTTAAGGGAATACGGTTTCGCGAATAATGCCATGAACTGAAAGCGAATTGTGCGCTATCATGGACAATAATTTTCAGATTTAATGTTAGCACTACCGATGGAGAGGCCATGATGCAAACTAAGCATAAATTATTTTTTGGCGCACTGTTGGCTTTGTTTGCCGGTGCTGCATTTGCTGAAAACAGCGGCGCGCCGCGCTTTGAAATAACCCGCTTTGTCGTTGAAGACAATACGCTGCTGAAGCTTGAAGAAATTGAGCAACGCGTTGCGCTCTTCAGGGGGAAGGACAAGAATTTTGCCGATGTGCAACGTGCGCTGGAAGCCTTGCAGGCGGCCTACAAGGAACAAGGCTACACTGCCGTTCAGGTTCTGTTGCCCGAACAGGAGCTGGAGCAAGGCGTGATCCATATCAAGGTGATCGAGGGGCATATCGCCAAAGTGACGGTTAAGGCCAATCAGCATCACGATGCCGAAAATATCCGCCGTAGCCTGCCGGCGATCGCCGAAGGTCAGCCGCCCCATTCCGGGCATGTCGCCGCCGCCTTGCGCGTAGCCAACGAGAACCCTTCCAAGCGCGTCACGGTGCTGCTCAAAGACGGCGCAAAGGAAAAGGATATCGACGTCACCCTCGATGTGGTCGATGAAAATCCGCAAAAGTTCTTCGTCAGCCTCGACAACAGCGGGACACGCCAAACCGGCAATTATCGTCTCGGCATCGGCTACCAGAATGCCAACCTGTTCAATCGCGATCAGGTGCTGACCATGCAGTTCATCACCTCACCGGAAAAAGCCGACCAGGTGAAAATCTTTGGCGCCGGTTATCGTATTCCGCTTTACCAGTATGGCGACATGCTGGATCTCTTGGTTGGCTATTCCGACGTGAATGCCGGGGTGGTGCAAAACCTGTTCAATGTAAGCGGCAGCGGCACGGTGCTGGGTGCGCATTACAACCAATTCCTGGACAAGGTCGGTGATAATTACGATCATAAGTTGATTTACGGTCTTGACTATCGCGCCTATCAAAATCGCGTCACCACGCTCGGCGGGGTCGGACTCATTCCCGATGTGACCGTGCATCCGCTCAGCCTGGCCTATAACGGCAACTGGCACTTGGCCGGCAGCGAACTCGGCTTCTCGGTAAGCGTGGCGCAAAACCTGCCCGGCGGCTCGCTGGGTCGGTCTGCCGATTTTCAGGCAACGCGCACGCCGGCCACGGCGAACTACCGCATTTATCGTTATGGCATGAACTGGGCACATTCCTGGTCCAGCGACTGGCAAGCGCGCGCAGCCCTGCAAGGACAGGAAACCCCGGATGCGCTGGTGCCGGGCGAACAGTTCGGCGCAGGCGGTGCCGACAGCGTGCGCGGCTTCAATGAGCGTGAAATCGCCAACGATCATGGCTATCGCACCTCACTGGAAGGCTATACACCGGACTTGGGCAGTAACTTGGGTTCGGCGGATTTGCGGGTGCGCGGTCTGGCATTTTTCGATAGCGCCACGGTGCGCCGCAATGCCATTTTGCCCGGCGAGTCGGCCGGGCAGTCAATATCAAGCGTGGGCGTGGGCTTGCGCATGAGCCACGGCGGCAATCTCAGCGTGCGTGCGGATCTGGCGCAAGTGCTGGATGGTTCGGATACGCGCCGCTCGGGCAGCAATATTTTGCACATCGGTGCGGTTTACCTGTTTTAGGGGGTTGAATCTTCCCGTGAACAGGCGTAGCTTGCTTTTTGTAAGTCGAGAAAATGCAGGGGGTAAAAATGAAAAAATCACGTCATTGTGGAACTTGGCAGCGCAATGCAGTCGCAGCAGCGATTGCATCCTGTTTCGTCATCGCCTCGCCGGTCTACGCCAATCCCATCGGTCCGAGTATCGCCAACGGTGTGGTGAGCATGGCGCAACAGGGCAACGCGCTCAATATCACCAATAGTCCCGGCGCAATCATCAACTGGCAGAGCTTCTCCATCGGCGTGAATGAGGCAACGCGCTTCATCCAGCAGTCGGCGGCGTCCAGTGTGCTCAACCGCGTCACCGGTGTCGATCCTTCCGGCATTCTCGGCGTCTTGCAATCCAACGGTCGCGTGTTCCTGATCAACCCCAACGGCGTACTGTTTGGCGCGGGGGCGCAAGTGGATGTGGCCGGGCTGGTGGTATCCACGCTCAATCTTTCCAACGCCGATTTTCTTGCCGGCCGCTATAACTTCACCGCCAATGCCGGCGCGGGCGGCATCGAGAATCAGGGCAGCCTGACCGCGTTGCCCGGCGGGCAGTTGTATTTGGTCGCGCCCAGCCTCAACAACAGCGGCCTGATCACCAGCCCGCAGGGCGACGTCATCCTTGCCGCCGGCAACAGTGTGGAGCTGGTCAATGCCAACTCGCCCGATATGCGCGTGGTCATCAGCGCACCGGACAACCAGGCGATAAACCTCGGCAGCATCGTCGCCAACAGCGGCCGCGTCGGCATTTATGCCGGGCTGATCAACCATCACGGCATCGTCAGCGCCGATACCGCCACAGTCGGCGCGACCGGCAAGATCACCTTCAAGGCAACCACGGACATCAACCTCGAACCGGGCAGCGTGATCAGCGCTTCCGGCGCACCAGGCGGCGTGAAGGATGGCGGCGAAGTGCGCCTCATCGCCGATGGCAAACTCGCGATGCGCAGCGGCGCGCAAGTGCATGTGGATGGCGGCGTGGACGGCGGCAACGGTGGCTTCCTGGAGCTGTCCGGCAAGACCGGCTTGGTGTTGCACGGCATCTATACCGGGCGTGCGCATAAGGCGGGCTACCGTAACGGCAGCTTGTTGCTGGATCCTACTGATATCAATATCATCTCGGGTGGTTTGAATACCACGTCTAGCGGCAACGTCTCGTCGGGCGCAACTCCTACTACCTTTAACATTGATCCTGCAAGTCTGGATGGCGGCTGGGGTGCTGTGAGTCTGGCCGCAACCAATAACATCACCATTGGCGCCCCAATCGGCACGTCCGGAACGCCCTTCGCACATGACCTGAAGTTGAATGCGGGAAATGGGATTCAAATCAACGATTCCGTTCACATTGGGGCGTCCTACTTGTTCAGCGCACAAGCCGGAGCCGGTGGCATCGTCAAGGCAGCCGGCAAGGACCTGATTGCCGGGAATATATTCTTGAACACTTCAGGAGGCATCACCCTGCATTCAGGGATAGTGCAGTCATTGTCCAGCAACTTCAGTTCTGCCGGGTTGCCAGACCTTGGTATTTCGGCAGGGGGCACGGTGGCAATCGGTGCGGCAGTGACTGCCTCAAAAATATTGAGCATCACTGCGGATAAAATCATCTCAACCGGTGGGGTGCTTGATACCACTGCTGGCTCGGCCGGTAGCGGACAAATTATGTTGAATGCCCAACATGGCATCGGTGCGGCCGGCAACCCCATCCGCATCCAGCGTGACTTCCAGACCGTATCCGCGACAAACGGATCGGGAGGGAGCGGTAGTGGCGACATCGTACTATCCCTGGTGAGCGGCGATCTGAATATAAACAATGGAGACATCGGTGTACTGATTTCGAATCAGGCCTCTAATGGAGGTATTGATTTGACTGCCGAAACAGGCAACGTAAATTTTTATGCGCTACTTTCTGATGGCGATATTCCAACCGGCGGGAAACTGGCGTTGCTGGCGGGTACGGATTTGAATATTGCTTCTGTGGCAGCTATCGGAAACAGTACCGGCGCGCCCTTCAATCACGATCTCACCTTGCAGGCGGGTAATAACATAAACATTAATGGAGCCAACATTTATCTTGGCAACAATACGCTGACGCTGGCGGCCAATGCGCTGAGCACAGGTGCGTCTGGAGACGTAATAATCCGTCAAGCAACGGTATGGACGGGGGGCAACATGAATGTTTCCGGCCGGGATTTCTTGGTGGGTGGGCTGGGTACGTTTGGAAATACTTATGTGAACGCTGGTGGTACCTTGTCCATCGGTTCACCGACCAACCCGATGCGTGACGTAAAAATCTTTGGCGGCAGCGCTTGTGACTGTTCTTATATGGTTGCTAATGCCAGCGTAACGGCGGGTTCCATCAATATCAACGCACAAAGTTTGGCGCTTGAAGGCGGTTCAGTGAATTGCTGCGGCTCTAACAGCGCAAATGCAGAATTGATTGCCACCAATGACATTAATATCACGCTTAGCGGCGGCCTCACTGTCACAGGCGGAACGGTCAGCAGCGGTGGCAATAATAATGCCGCTTACGCCTTGATCAGGGCAGGCCGGAATGCCACCATCCTTGCCGATGGTGCGATCACCTTGACGGGCGGAGACATCAATGCTGGCAGTAGCGGCAATGTTTCCGCGAGGATTGCGGCTGCCAACGATGGCAGTGGCAACCTGACCATCAACGGAAATCTCAACCCCGGTGCGGGTGGCTTGACTCTGACGGGTGGGAACGTCATTGGCGGCAGCGGCTCGGTTGATGCTCGGTTGAGCGCCGGCAGCATGACAGTTAATCTGAGCGGCGACGCTTTGCTGGATAACGGTGGCGCATTATTGGCCAATGTTGGCGACATTACGCTGGTGGCAAATTCTGTTGGCGGCGGCATCACTCTGGGAATGAATGCTTATATCGGTGCCGCCGGCAATGTGACCCTTGCTGCGGTGGGCGGCAACTTCATCAACAATTCCGGCAGTGCTACGCCGATCACGGCGTCGCGCACCCTGATTTATTCGACCATTCCGACAAGCGATACCTTGAACGACATGGCGGCCAACTTCAAACGCTACAATTGCACCTATGCGGCGGGATGCCTCACGGCCGGCACTACTGTACCGATCACGGGTAACGGGTTCCTGTATTCCTATGCGCCGACACTCGCGGTGACGGCGGCAGCGCAAAGCAGAATTTACGGCGCTGCCGATCCGGCTTTCAGCTATACCGTGAGCGGATTCGAATTTGGCGATATTGCCGCCACCGCCTTGAGCGGCACGCTGGGGCGGGCTGCCGGGGAGAATGTCGGTAGTTACGCGATCAACAGCGGCCTCGCTTCATCGTTGGGCTACGCCATCACCTACACCGGCAATCTGGGCATCACCCCGGCCAGCCTGAGCGTCATCGCGAATGCACTGAGCAAAGTGTACGGCAGTGCCGATCCTGCATTGACTTACACCGCGACCGGCTTCCAGTTCAGCGACACGGCGGGGACGGCATTGACGGGTAGTTTGAGCCGCGTTGCGGGAGAAGCTGTCGGCCTGTACGCCATCAACCAAGGCAGTCTGGCGGGTGCGAACTACACGATTGCCTACACCGGCAACAACCTGGGCATCACCGCTGCACCAGCGCCTGCACCCGTGGATGTGGTGCAACCGGAACTCAATACCGTACTGAACGGAGCATTGGAAACGGTGGCATTGCCGATACTTAACAACACCTTGCTGGCGGCGGTGGAGCAATCGGATGCGCAGGAAAACCCGTTAGAAAAGAAACCCACTTACACTTGCCAATAAGGAGTCGAAGCGGGGACGAGTTTCGTCCCCGGTCTTTGTATAAAACGTCATGGGCGTAGAAATAAAATTAAGCGACAAGCAGTTTCCGGTTTCCCCGGTGTTCATCGATTTTTTGCACCGGCGCATCGAGAACAAGCCGTTCGATGCCACGTGGCACGATCAGTTGAGCGAGGAGATGGTGTCCGCGCAAGGCGAGATACGCCAGATCGCCGAGGCGGAAGCGGGCAAGGTGCTGGAACACCCGGTCGGGCAGAAAGCGATCTACCGCAGCTATGAGTTACTTACGGCGATATTGACCGGCGCGCCGGACAAGCTGCGCTTCTTCCATGAGCGCTATCGCTTCCTGTGTGTGGTCGGCTGCCCGCGGCATGGCGGTTCATATCTGACCAAGCAATTGTTTTTGGCGCTGGGCTTTAATCCGGACAATGCACCGAACGCGCTGGCACACGACGGCTTCCCTGATGCCGGGCCGTTCGAGTTCAGGGAAGGCGCAAACACCCAGACGCTGATGACGCACAATATGGCGGAATATCTGGCGATGGTGGAGTTGTATTTTTCCGATTCGCGCCTGTATGACAACTATGTGATCGTGCCCAAGAAGGCCACCAAGGCGGCGTATCAGGGCGCGTTCTTCAACGCGATGCTGGGGGCGAATGTCGAGTACATCGTCACGCTGCGCCATCCGGTCGCGGCGTGCATTTCCACCTACGAGAAATCCAGCGGCTTGCCGCCGGACGGCAAGTTCAAGGTGCGCGGCAATATCGAAGAATGGGCAAGGCGCGACAATGTGTTTAGCGGCGAGGATGCGCAAGGGATTTTCGAGAAGGATTATTTCGATGTGTATCTGCGTTACTGGGAGCAGTATTACTACAACCTTGCGCTGACCGGCCTGAAGGCGAACAAGCATTGGGCCGTGGTGGTATACGGCAAGGAACGCATGGAACAGTGCGCTCAGGGATTTTTCAAGCGCTTCAAAAATGCCGGGACGGCGGAAGAATTCAAGGTGTTCGACAAGCGCGACCGCCACCCGGAGTGGCAGCCGCGTGGCGAAGCGGCCATCCAGCGCGTGGCGGCTGTGTGGCGCAGCGTGGGGCTGGATTTCCCGGTAGCAGAAATGATGGAAGGCTGGTAATGCACCAGCCACGAGTACGGGCATTCTTGAAAGTACAGGAGGTTGCGATGAAAACAACAAATTTAGCTGTGCTGGTGTTTGCCGTTTCAGGGATGCTGACAATAGGTGAAGCGGTTGCCGCACCGGTGGGAGAAGTCGCTTACATCGCCGGCACACTGTCCGCACAAAAGCCGGACGGCACCATCAAGATTCTTTCCCGCAAATCCGAAATCGAAGTGGGGGATGTGTTATCCACCGAGAAGGATAGTTATGTGCAAATCAATTTTGCCGACAAGAGTCAGGCGACGCTGCGTCCCAATTCGCGGCTAAAGATTGATGCTTACCATTTTAATGAAAATGAACCCAAGCGCGATAATTTATTGTTTAGTCTGCTCAAGGGGGGGTTACGTACCTTGTCCGGCTTGATCGGCAAGCGCGGGGATCAGGATGCTTACCGCCTAAAAACCGCAACTGCGACGATAGGGATACGCGGCTCTTCCGGCGACACGCTGGAATGCAGCGAAGGGTGTGCGGGGGTAACCAGCACCAGCGATAAGCTTCCGCCGGGCGTTTACCATGCCACCTACACCGGTGCTTACATCATGAGCAACGAGCAGGGTTCGCAGCTCATCGGCGAGGGGCAGTTCGGCTTCGTGAAGGATGCACAAACCGCGCCGGTTATTCTGACCGTTGACCCCGGCATGGGGCTTGATATCATGCCGTTCGGCTTGGGCGTGCGCGGCTCGGCCGCCGGTGGTGGCGCCGGCAAGAATGAGTGCATCATGCGCTAGATTTTGAGCAGTGAGGGCGGCTGGTCTTGCCGCTCTCACCGTTAACTCTCCCCAGCAACTGCCCGGCAATCGCCCAATTTTCTTCGGGCAACTCATCAAACGCAATGTACGTGTAAGACTTCGGCTTGAGCGCAATGCGTTCCAGGATGTCGGTGATCTCGGCGGCGATCCTGGCCGTCTGTTCGCGTGTCGGCGTTCCCGCAATGCGGATATTGACGTAGGGCATGATTCCTCCCGTTTCTGGTTTTCCCCACTCCACACTAACTAAAATCCCCCCACAGCGTTTGCAGAGCGGCCAGCCCGGCGACCGCCGCAGTTTCGGTGCGCAGCACGCGTGTACCCATGCGGATCGCGGTGAAGCCGCAATGCAGCGCGGACTCGCTTTCCGCCTGGGTAAAGCCGCCCTCCGCGCCGACCAGCAACACAACTTGGCCTTGCGGCTTCTCCTGGCTGTGCAGCGAGGTCGCGCCCTGCGGCAGCAAAATAAATTTCGCGGCTGACGATTCCTGCGGCAGCTCCTTCATTTGCTGCAGCCACGCCATGATGTCCAGTGGCGCGTGTATTGTGGGCAGCACATTGCGCCCGCATTGTTCGCAGGCGGAGATGGTGACTTGCCGCCAATGTTCGAGCCGTTTTTCGGCGCGCTCGGCAGAAAGTCTTGCCACGCTGCGTTCGGTGTCGAGCGGCTGGATTTCCGTAACGCCCAGCTCGGTGGCTTTCTGGATCACCCAATCCATTTTTTCGCTGCTCGACAGGGCTTGCGCCAGCATGACTGGCAACGGTGATTCGCGGTTGACGTTGCCGGCGGTAATCTCGCCGACAACCACGCGTTTGCCGCTGAGTTCGGCAATGACCCCGTGGCATTCATTACCCAGGCCATCGAAGATTTCCACGCGGTTTCCCTCGCGCAGGCGCAATACGCGCGCGGCATGGTGCGCCGCATCCGGCGGCAAATCGAACGAGCCGCCGAGCGGCAGCGGTGGAGGACAGTAGAAGCGCGGCATGATGAAGGTAAGAAGTCAAAAAGTTCGGCGTGATAATATAACGCCCCCAAGAGATGTTGTCAGGGATATAAAATGGTCAGTCTGCAACCTCCGCTATGTGATTTCGGCTGGAAAGCCCGCGATTTCGACCTGCCAGGCGTGGACGGCAAGCGCTACAACCTCGCCAAGGCGCGCGGCACGAACGGCCTGCTGGTGATGTTCATCTGTAACCATTGCCCTTATGTGAAATCCATCCGCGACCGCATCGTGCGCGACACGCGCGAGCTGCAACAGCACGGCATCAACAGCATCGCCATCATGTCCAACGATCCCGCCGAATACGCGGAAGACTCGTTCGATAACATGCGGCTGGTGGCAAGCCAATACGGCTACTCTTTCCCCTATGTGTGGGACGAGACCCAGCAGGTCGCCAAGGATTACGGCGCGGTATGCACGCCGGATTTCTTCGGTTTCAACGCCAATCTGGAACTGCAATACCGCGGCCGGCTGGACGCATCGCGCAAGGAAGCAGTCGCCGGTGCGCCGCGCGATTTGTTCGATGCGATGCTGCAAATTGCCAAAACCGGACAGGGGCCGCGCGAGCAGATCGCCAGCATGGGCTGTTCCATTAAGTGGAAATGAAAAACATAAGCGGCAAATGAAAATGAAAAGCGTAAGCGGTAAATGGAAAAGCGCAGCGTGACACAAGCCGCCCCGCGCGGTATGAGCGCGATGCTCAAGGCAGTGATCGCGGCAGTCAGGCTGGTCGCGGCGGAAGAAATCATGCCACGCTATCTCAAGGTAGCGCATCAGCGCAAGAGCGACGGCAGTTTGTGCACCGAGGCGGATGTCGCCGCGCAAACCGCTTTGGCCAAAAAGCTGCAGGCCATCCTCAACGTGCCGGTGCTGGGCGAGGAAATGCCTGCCGATGAACAGCACGCGGTATGGCAATCCGGCGATGACGGCCTGTGGTGCATCGACCCGATCGACGGGACTTCCAATTTCGTGCGCGGCCTGCCCTATTTTGCGGTATCCGTCGCGCTGTTGCGCAAAGGCAAGAGCCTGTTGGGCGTGGTATATGATCCGGTGGCGGACGAAGTGTTTGCCGCCGAATCGGGCAAGGGCGCGTTTCTGAACGGTGAAAAATTGGTCGGGCGCGAAGCCGTTGGCACACTCGATCAGGCTTTGGCGAGCGTTGACCTGAAACATTTGAGCACGAAATTGGTCGCGCAACTGGCTTCCCATCCGCCCTATTGTTCGCAGCGCAACTTCGGCGCGAGCGCGCTGGACTGGTGCTACACCGCTGCCGGGCGCTATGACGTGTATTTGCATGGCGGGCAAAAGCTCTGGGACTACGCCGCCGGCACGCTGATTTTGTCGGAATCGGGCGGCCATGCCTGCTGCATCAAGAACGACGATTTCGCTCAGGACGATATCTGGCAGCGTTCGGTGATCGCGGCCAGCGATAAAAAGCTGTTTGACGAATGGAAAAACTGGATACGCGCGCAACAATAAAAGGTATGAACCACAATTAGCCACGGATAGACACGGATGTTTACGGATAATCGAGTTAACGAATTGTGCCGGGTGCCCAACAACCTAATTTTATTGAACGGTTTTCTTATCCGTGCTTATCCGTGTTCATCCGTGGCTAAATTATTTTTTCAGGGATAGCTCAGAGAATGAAAATATTGATACTCGGTGCAGGACAGGTCGGCTCTACGGTGGCGGAAAGCCTGGTGAGCGAAGCGAATGACATTACCGTCGTGGATTCCGATGGCGACAAGCTGCGCCAATTGCAGGACCGGCTGGATTTGCGTACCTTGATCGGCAACGCGGCGCATCCTTCCACGCTCGAGCAGGCGGGCATCGCCGACACTGACATGCTGCTGGCCGTCACGCAAAGCGATGAAGTCAATCTGGTGGCCTGCAAACTGGCGGCCAGCCTCTACAACACGCCGACGCGCATCGCCCGGATCCGCGCCAGCGATTATCTCGACCGTAAGGAAGTGTTCGGCGCGGAAAATTTTTGCGTGAATTTTTCGATATGCCCGGAGCAGATACTCACCGAATACATCGTCAAACTGATTGAATTTCCCGAGGCGCTGCAAGTTCTGGAATTTGCCGGCGGCAAGGCTTCGTTGGTGGCGGTACGCGCCTTCGAGGGCGGGCCGCTGGTGGGCAACCCGCTGAACTTCCTGCGCAGCCACATGCCGCAGGTCGAAACCCGCGTCGCGGCAATTTTCCGCAAGGATCGGCCGCTTATTCCCGAAGGCAATACCGTGATCGAAGATGGCGACGAAATTTTCTTCATCGCCGCGACCGACAACATCCGCAGCGTGCTCAGCGAAATGCGCCGCATGGACAAGCCCATCAAGCGTGTGATGATCGTCGGCGGCGGCAACATCGGCCGCCGCCTGGCCAAAGCGCTGGAGCGCGACTATCAGGTCAAATTGATCGAATACAACAAAAAATCCTGCGAGAAACTGGCCGGGGAACTGACCAACACACTGGTGCTGAACGGTGACGGCACGGATGAAAAGCTGATGCAGCAGGAACATATCGATGGGGTAGATGTGTTCTGCGCACTCACCAACGACGATGAGAACAACATCATGTCCGCGCTGCTCGCCAAACAGGGCGGCGCGCGCAAGGTGATTGCGCTGATCAACCGCAGCGCCTATGTCGGTCTGTTGCAGGGTGGCAAGATCGACATCGCGCTGTCTCCGGCGCAGGTCACCATCGGCTCGCTGCTCGCCTACGTGCGGCAGGGCGACGTGGTGGCAGTACACTCATTGCGGCGCGGTGCGGCGGAAGCGCTGGAACTGGTAGCGCATGGAGATCGTCAGTCCTCGCGCGTGGTCGGGCGACGTATCGATGAAATCGACCTGCCCAAGGGCGCGACCATCGGTGCGCTGGTGCGCGGCGACCAAGTCATCATGGGACATCACGACACGCTCATCGAGACGGAAGACCATATCATCGTGTTCGTCATCAACAAGCAGATGGTGAAGAAGGTCGAGAAACTGTTCCAGGTCAGCCTCGGATTCTTCTGATGCAACGCGCGCTGACCGTTATCCATGCTTTAGGCTTGCTGCTGGTAGTGTTCAGCGTGGCTTATCTCCTGCCGGTCGTTACCGCTGTGATCTACGCGGATAACACCATGTTGCTGGATTTTTTGCTGGCGATGGTTTGGACATTGGCCATTGGTTTTTTGATGTGGCTGCTGACGCGCCGCTCCAAGGGTGAGCTGTCCATCCGGCACGGCTATCTGCTGGTGGTGGCGATGTGGACAGCCATGCCGATGTTTGCCACGCTGCCGTTGCTGCTGGCAATTCCAGGCTTGTCCTTTACCGATGCCTATTTCGAAACCATGTCCGGTATGACCACCACCGGCGCGACCGTGCTGACCGGGCTGGATAACCTGCCGCCCGCTATCAATATCTGGCGCCATGAACTGAACTGGGTCGGCGGCATGGGCATCATCGTGCTGGCGGTGGCAATTTTGCCGCTGCTGGGTATCGGTGGTCGGCAGTTGTTCAAGGCGGAAACACCGGGGCCGATGAAGGATACCGCGCTGACGCCGCGTATCACCGAAACGGCGCGCAATCTGTGGCTGGTTTATCTGGGTATCACCATCGCCTGTATTTTGTCATTGAAAGCAGCGGGCATGAATTGGCTGGATGCGATCTGTCATGCCTTTGCGGCGATGGGGTTGGGCGGATTTTCCACACACGATGCCAGTATCGGCTACTTTAATTCTCCGGCGATCGAAGCGGTACTGATTGTGTTTATGTTGATTGCCGCAATGAATTTTGCCACTCATTTTCTGGTTTGGCGCAAAAAGAGTTTATCGCTTTATTTGCGCGATGTGGAAGGTCTCGCCACAGTCGCGGTTACCTTGGTAAGCTGTGTGGGAATCGGCACGTTTCTGTGGTGGCAAGGCACTTACCCGAGTTTCTGGACGGCGTTGCGTCACGCTAGCTTTAATCTGGTTTCGCTAGCGACCGACTGTGGCTTTGCCAGTGCTGACTTTAATCAATGGCCTATTTTTGCGCCGATGTGGATGTTGTTTTTGAGTTGTGTGGTAGCCAGTTCCGGCTCCACCGGCGGCGGCATCAAGATGGTGCGCACCATGATTCTGTTCAAACAGGCCGGGCGCGAATTTGTCAAACTGCTGCATCCCGCAGCGGTCAATCCGATGAAAATTGGCGGACAAGTCATTCCGAATAGCGTGGTATTTGCGGTACTGGGCTTCATTTTTTTGTATTTCATGAGCGTGGCTACGCTGACTTTTTTACTGCTGATTAGCGGGCTGGATTTTATCTCCGCATTCTCCGCGATCATTGCCTGTATCAACAATGCAGGACCAGGTCTGGGTGTGGTGGGCCCGGCCAGCAACTTTGGTGTGCTGACCGACTTCCAGACTTGGGTGTGCACCTTCGCGATGTTGACAGGACGGCTGGAAATCTTCACCGTGCTGATCCTGTTCACACCGCATTTCTGGCGGCGGTAATGTGTACCCCTTGAGCACGAACAGATTGAGGTTTACCCCTCAATTCTGCGGTTGGGTTGAACAACTCCCAAGTTAGCATTGATGCCGCAAGCCGCCTGAAAGCACCCGAAAGTAAAAGTACTGGCGCTTGGTGTTGAATCAGGGAGGTAAAGTTGGGCGAGAACCTGCCATTGTTGGGAAAGAAAGTGGTGTTGATCGACGACAGCAACACCATCCGGCGCAGCGGCGAAATTTTCCTGTCGCAGGCGGGATGCCAGGTCGTATTGTCCGAGGATGGTTTTGACGGTTTATCCAAGGTAGTCGAACATCAGCCCGATTTGATTTTTGTGGATGTGATCATGCCGCGCCTGGATGGCTATCAAACTTGCGTGCTGATCAAAAATCACCCCCATCTCAAAAATATCCCCATCATCATGCTGACCAGCAAAGACTCACTATTCGACCGTGCGCGCGCCAAACTGGTCGGCTCGAAGCAATACCTGATCAAACCCTTCACCAAAAAAAGTCTGGTGGAGGCTGTCATTACCCATGCATGCCAGCCGAAGGAACAGTGCGATGGCGCCGTTGAATAGAGTGCCCCATGTCCAAACGGCTTAATCTGCGTGAATTTCAGCAGGATTTGATCGACCGCATGCAAGCCAAAGGCCGTGCCGGCGATCAAATATCCACGCTGGGCGTGCAAATAGCGGAACAAAATTGGCTGGTCGATATGCTTGACGTCAGCGGGGTATTGCCGCTGCCGCCGCTGAGCGTGGCTCCGCTCACCAAACCGTGGTTTCTTGGGGTAATCAACGTGCGCGGTATGTTGTACGGCGTGTCCGACCTGGCCGCCTATCAGCAAAAAGGCAAGGCATCGGGAGCGGCTGCCAACCGCGTCCTGCTGGTTGCCGAACGCCATGCGTTCAATGCGGCATTGCTGGTGGATCGTGTGCTGGGTTTGCGCAACGCCCGCTTATGGGCGCAAAGCGAGGTTGATGGGCAAGTCCAATACCACGATGAACAGGGAAATTTCTGGCATAAGCTGGATATAGTTGGTTTGCTCGGGCGACCGGACTTTTTGCAGATAAGCGCTTAGAGCCCATTTCAGCGATCGACAAACGGTGAAGGAAAACAATATGGCATTCAAACTGTCGTTACCGGAATTCAAGTTGCCCGGTAAAAAAGCAGAGGGGACGAATCGTGAATCCAAGGGCGCGGCATGCTCTGCCTTGCCGGTATCGGGAGGCCTTTCGGTTACCCGGAAAATAAGATTGCTGAGCGGATCGCTGGTGGTGTTTTTTACCGTTGCGGCTGCGGCGGCTTATATCAACAGCCGTGAGGCGGACTATACCGCACGTTATTTGACGCAATCCGGCAAGCTGCTGATGCTGTCCCAGCGCCTGGCCAAAGATGCGCAATTGAGCGCACTGGGAGACGCTTCGGCGTTTCAGGCGCTGGTTCAGAGCAAGGAAAATTTTGCCGGTATTTTGCGTTTGCTGGACAAAGGGGATGGCAGTTTGCCGGCTACCGGCGGCGCAGCGCGCGAAGTGCTGAATGAATTGATGGTGAGCGCGAACCGAACCCTGTCGGATGTGCAGGCGTTGGAAGAAGGCCGCCTTGGCCTAGTGACCTTGGGTGCTACCGTAGCCGGAATTGAAGCTACGAATGCCGAGTTCCGCAACCTGACCCAGGGACTGATCGAATCCGCCAGCGATGCGCAAAAGAAACAGGCGATCCGCTTTGCCCTGTCCACGGAGCGGGTTGCCAAAGATACCGCAAGGGCATTGGCCGCCGATGTTTCCCTGGAACAATTGGCCGCGCTGGGTATCGAGGCCGCCGCCGCCGAAGAAAGCCTGGCAGCGCTGCCGGCGGCGGATCCTGCAGTCCAGCGTCTGGCAGTCCTGTTTGAGCCATACCGCAACAATATCAAGATACTGAACGCGCAATCGCCCGGACTGGTGAAGGCGAAAAGCGCCGCCAAATCGATTTCGGGCAATATCGACTTGGTGTTGGCGAAAAGCCAGCGGCTGATTGATGCATACCAATCAGGTATGGCTGCCCGTATTTCCGGCCCGGTTGCGGTATTGGCCGGAATGCTGGTGTTATTGCAGCTGCTGGTGCTGGCAAAAGTTTACCTGAACGATTCGCATCAGCGTGCCGAGGAAGCGGAAAATTCCAACCGGCGGAACCAGGCTGCGATCCAGCGCCTGATGAACGAATTGAGCGAGTTGGCGGAAGGCGATTTGACGGTGCGCGCCACGGTATCGGAGGGCATCACCGGCGCGATTGCCGACGCGGTGAATTACACCACCGAGGAGCTGCGCAAGCTGGTGGCGCGGATCATGGTTGCAGCCGACCAGATGGGCCACGCAACGCGGCAGGCCGAGCAGATTTCCAAGGGGCTGCTGGAAGCGGCGCAAAAACAGGCGGGTGAAATCAGGAAGGCCGGCGAGTCGGTGCAATTGATGGCCGGATCAATCCGGGAAGTGGACAGCAGCGCCATCAAGGCCACAGAGGTGGGGCAACGTACCCTGGCGGCAACCGAACTGGGCAGCCGGGCGGTGCGCAATACCATTGCCGGCATGGACGGCATCCGCGAACAGATTCAGGAAACCTCAAAACGCATCAAACGCCTCGGCGAAAGCTCGCAGGAAATCGGCGAAATCGTGGATCTGATTTCCGACATTACCGAGCTGACCAACGTGCTGGCATTAAATGCGGCGATCCAGGCGGTCTCTGCCGGTGAGGCGGGACGCGGTTTTTCGGTGGTGGCGGAGGAAGTGCAACGCCTCGCGGAACGCTCCGCCGAGGCGACCAAGCAAATTGGCGCCCTGGTGAAAACCATCCAGGGCGACACCCAGGATGCCATAGCGGCGATGGAGAAGAGCACCTTGGGTGTGGTGGAAGGCGCGAAGCTGTCCGATGTAGCCGGGCAATCACTGAAGGAAATCGAGCAGGTCTCCAAAGAACTGGCATCGCTGATCAACGGCATTTCGATGTCCACCCAGATACAAACCGACATGGCCGGTAAAGTGGCGCATGCGATGCGGAACATCCTGCAAATCACCCAGCAAGCCACCGATGGCACGCGGTTGACGGCCAATTCGGTCGCGCAGCTTACCAACCTGTCCGCCGACCTGAAGGGCTCGGTAGCAGGCTTCAAATTGTAGCCCTGAGCAAGGCTGCATATGTCCAGCACTGCACAACTTGAGCACGGCGCACTGACCGAAATCAGCGGGCAACTGGAACAATTTTTTGGCGTGCCCGGCAGCCAGGCAGCCGCCCTGAAAGCGGCACATAACGGCCTGCGCCGTTTGCTCGATGCCCTGAAAACTGTTCATCTGCATGGCGCGGCCGCATTCTGCGCCGAACTGGAAACTGTCCTGGGCGAACTGTCCTCCCGCCCGGATATATTTTCCGCGTTGCACCGCGACGTGTTGCAGCATGCCTTGCTCGGCCTCTCGCGTTATCTCGATGCGCTGGCCAATGGTGCGGATGACGCCGCATTACGCCTATTTCCACAATATCAGGCGTTGCAGCAGTTGCGCGGCCTGGAAATGTCGTTTGAACTGGACTTGTTTTACCCCGACCTGGCCGTGCAGTTGCCGGCACAGGTATTGAGCGTGCCCCAAGAGGACGATGCCCCGCACCGGCTGAAAATCTTGCGCAGCCATTACCAGCAAGGGCTGTTGCATTGGCTGCGGCAGGATGATGCGCCTGCCGCATTGCAGACGATGCAGCAGGCCTTGAACGGCGCGATGCACTGCGTGCCGCAGGACGGCAGCCGTGCGTTCTGGTGGGTCGCCTGCGGACTGCTCGATTATTTGCGGCTGAATGGAATGCCCGCAGAACTGAATGTCCGCAGGTTGTTGGGACGCATAGACCAGCAGATGCGTGCGGTTGCCGAGGGTAATACCGGGGAAGTGCGGCCGATCCTGAACGAAATGCTCTACCTGATCGGGCGCAGCCATGCCGTGAGCGATCTGGTGGAGGAAATCAGGCAAGTCTATGCGCTGGACTTTTACCTGCCCGGGCTTGCCGCGTTGCCGCCCGATGAAGCGGCGCAAATCCTCGATGCGCTGCGCGATCAGTTGCACGCCGCCGAAGAAAGCTGGGAGCAATGTGCGCAAGGCAACCGGGCAGCATGCGAAAAATTTATCGGGCATGCCGGGCAACTCGCGGCGCAAGGCAAAAAACTCGACCGCAATTCCTTGCACTACCTGACCAGGCAGATCCAGATGCTGTCGCAGTATGCGAACGGGCCGGAGCATGCGCGGCTTATCGCCCTGGATATGGCGATGGCATTGCTGCTGCTGGGCAGCGGCATCCGGCACTACGGCAGCCTGAGCAGCAGTTTCCAGAAAGAAGCGCGCATCCTGTCCGAGCGCATGCAGACGGCGGCGCGGCAGCAACCCGAAGACGCGCAACGACTGACCGAACTGGTTCATTTGCATTGTCTGCTGCAACAAGGCGACGTGAAGATTCATCTGTTCAACGAAATGCTGGCGAATCTGCAGTATATCGGGCAGGGGTTAAGCGCCTTTTTCAGCGACCCGGCCAAGCGTGGCGAGCTGGGCGAATTGCTGCGCCTGTCCGGCCAGATACAGGGAGGTCTGCGCATCGCATCCCTGGAACAGGCGGAGCAGTTGCTGGCATCCATTCAGGGCAGCATCAGCCGTTTTGCGCAGGGCGACGATGTCCCGGAACCAGCGGAGAGCCACGCCCTGACCGATGCGGTCAACGCGCTGGAAAATTATCTGCGGCATCTGGCGAGTGGCCAAGCGGGCGACGCTTCATTATTGCAGGCGGCATGGGGTGGAATATCCGGACTGCAGCAAACTTCCGCACAGGCTGCCGCCGCCACGCCCGAACAACCCCGCGCCCAAACCGAAATACCGCACCCGGCAGACGAAGACCAGGAATTGCTCGAGGTATTCCTGGAAGAGGCGCAGGAAGTGTTGCATACCATGCGCAACAACCTGGAAGCCTGCCGGTTGCACCTTGACCGCGAACCATTGGTGACCATCAGGCGTGGTTTTCATACTCTCAAGGGCAGCGGACGCATGGTCGGCCTGACCAACCTGGGTGAGGTTGCATGGAACGTCGAACGCGCGCTGAACAAGTGGCTGCAGGATAATAAGCCGGCCACCCCCGGGCTGCTGCGTTTCATCGCAGAGGCGGAACAGAAATTCACCGGCTGGGTGGATGCGCTCAACAGTCAGGGCGGAGTGAATATCGAAGCAAATGGCTTGATCGCAACCGCGCAGCGAATCGAGAGCGGTATCGAGCCGGAACAGGTGACAGAAGCGCCCGCAAGGAGTGCGCCAAAGGCAAGCCTTGAGAAAGAAACTGCCCCGCCCTCTGCGCCGGCGGAAGTTTCGGGTGGTGCGGCAGCGCGCGCAACTGTGACCGCCGGCACGGCGGAAAAACCACCAGCCCGCGATGACGTGGATGCGCAATTGCTGCCGGTATTCCTGGAAGAGGCGGATGAGCTGTGCCCACAGATAGGCGCCCGGCTGCGCGCATGGCGCGGGCAACCGGACGACGGCCAGCAACCGCAACTGCTGAAGCGGTTGTTGCATACGTTCAAGGGCAGTGCGCGCATCGCCGGCGCGATGCGCATCGGCGGCATTGCGCACCAAATGGAAGAACGCGTATTGTCCGCCGCCCAAACGGCTCCGCGGACAGAATTCTGGGACGCGCTGGAAAACGATTTTGACCGCATTGCCAGCCTGCTTGAAAAATTGCGCAGCGGCATGACCGTAAAGGCGGAAGCCAGCCAGGCTGGGGCTGGGCAACGTGCTGCCGAATATGCGGACGTCGAGCGCAAAATGGAGCGGCGCACAACGGACGGCGGTGAGGAACATGCCATGCTGCGCGTGCGCGCCGATATGTTGGATCGACTGGTTAATGAGGCCGGCGAAATCAGCATGGCACGCTCGCGCATGGAAACCGAAATGCGCGCCTTCAAGGAAGGGCTGCTGGAATTGACCAGCAGCGTGGCGCGCCTGCGCAAACAGTTGCGTGAGGTAGAGATGCAGGCGGAAGGCCGGATGCAGGCGCATGCCTCGCTGATCAGAGACAGCGCAGAACAGTTCGACCCGCTTGAATTTGACCGCTTTACCCGTTTGCAGGAATTAACGCGCTTCATGAACGAGAGCGTGCATGACGTGCAGACCGTACAGCAGGTGCTGCTGAAAAATTTTGACGGGGCGGCTGCCGCGATGGCGGCGCAGGCGCGCCTTAACCGCGAGTTGCAGCAAAACCTGATGAATGTGCGCATGGTGCCGTTCGCCAGCATCGGCGAACGGCTGTATCGCGTCGTACGGCAAACGGCGAAAGAGCTGAACAAGCGCGCCAACCTCGAGTTGCTTGGCACGGAGCTGGAACTGGACCGTAGCGTGCTGGAAAAAATGACCGCGCCGTTCGAGCACTTGTTGCGCAATGCGCTGGTGCATGGCCTCGAAAACGATCCGGTACGCGCGCAGGGCGGTAAAAATCCCATCGGCAAAATCCGCCTGGGCTTGCGCCATGAAGGCAATGAAGTGGTGTTCGAGTTCAGCGATGACGGCGCAGGGCTGGATTTTGCCGCATTACGCGAGAAGGCGACCGCCAAAGGCTTGCTAAAGCCGGACGAAACGGCCAGTGACGACCGGCTGGCGCAACTGATTTTCACCTCGGGCATTTCCACCGCAACCGAAGTGACGGAAGTGGCGGGGCACGGTATCGGCATGGACGTGGTATGCAGCGAAATTGCCGCGCTGGGCGGACGCATCGAGGTGAGTTCGCATAAAGGGCTGGGAACGCGGTTCACCATTCACTTGCCGCTCACGCTGGCGGTTACGCATGTACTGATGGTGCGCTCCGG
Organism: Gallionella sp.; assembly: GCA_028714895.1. Classification (GTDB taxonomy): domain Bacteria; phylum Pseudomonadota; class Gammaproteobacteria; order Burkholderiales; family Gallionellaceae; genus Gallionella. The sequence goes on from JAQTLM010000005.1 coordinate 36,485, forward strand.
CAATGCGACTTACGCGATTCCTTCCGCCATGGTGGATCAGGTACGCCAAGTGAAGCCGGCGGAGCTGGCGCAATTTTATCGCGACCGCCAGATCGAGTGGCAGGGCAACCTCTACCCGTTGCACTACCTGCCGCATTTGCTGGGCGATACCGGGCGGGTGCCGGAAAACCTGAGGCACAACCCGCTATTGCTGTTGCACAGCGGCGAGCAGCGGATTGCCCTGCATGTCGACGGATTGCTGGGAAATCAGGAAGCGATGGTGAAGAATATCGGTCCGCAATTGGTGCGGCTGCCGGTCATTTCCGGCGCGACCGTACAGGGCAATGGGACAGTGGCGCTGATCCTGAATCCGGCGCAATTGGCGCAGCGCGTTGCTGCGGCGGAACCTCCGGCCGGCAAGGCCGCGCCGGAAAAATTGCATACCCAGCCGCTGGTGATGGTGGTGGACGACTCGCTGACCGTGCGCAAAGTCACCACCCGGTTGCTGACGCGCGCCGGCTATCAGGTCGCCACCGCCAAGGACGGTGTGGATGCGCTGGAACAGCTTGGCGAGATCAGTCCGGACGTGATGCTGCTGGACATCGAAATGCCGCGCATGGACGGTTTCGAATTGACCAAGCACCTGCGCCGCGACGCCAGAACGCAAAACCTGCCCATCATCATGATCACATCGCGCACGGCCGACAAACACCGCGACTACGCGATGCAACTGGGCGCGAATGCCTACCTTGGCAAGCCTTATCAGGAAGAAGCCTTGCTGCAACAAATCGCCGGGTTTGTCACCATCCCCGAAACAACCGCAGCAGTTCAGATTTGATGACAGCCAATGCTTGGCCAATATCCGCTAACGACGGCGGGTTCAATTGATCAACGCAACACTTTATCTTTAAGATCAAAAGATGGAGTGTGGAATACGACATATAGAACTCGAATAGAATATGCAGATGAACAGAAAGCTGAGATGTGGGATCGCTGGCAACGTGGAGAATCTCTAAAATCAATTGGACGGGTATTTGATAGGCCTTCATCCTCAATCTTTGGTCAGTTGGCGCCCAGTGGTGGAATTCGTCCTTCTCCCCGGCAGCGATCAAGGTTAGCGCTTACGCTTTCAGAGCGGGAAGAGATTTCAAGAGGCGTTGCCAGTCATCTATCCTTGCGCGCTATAGCTGCTCAACCGGGACGCTCGCCCTCGACGATCAGCCGTGAAACAACGCAATGGTGGCGATGATAACTATAGAGCCGCACAAGCTGATCAAGCCGCCTGGGATCGAGCATGTCGCCCAAAACTTTGTAAGCTAGCTTGTAATCGACCATTGAGTCGAACAGTCGCGGCAAAGCTCAGGTTAATTGGTCTCCGGAACAGATCGCGGGTTGGCTTAAAATAAAATATCCTGAAGACTAGCGCAATTACGTGTCACACGAGACCATCTATCGAAGTCTATTTATTCAAGCTCGGGGCGTGCTGAAAAAAGAACTGCTTTAATACCTTAGAACCCAGCGCGCAAATTGACCAGTATCCACTATTGGCACATCGCTGCTGCTCGCCAGCGTCCGCTTTATGGCGCATTTTGCACGTGTGCGCCCATGAGAGTTACGCAGCACATTCCAAATTAGAGAGCATGAGTCAACTCAATCTATGCGCAGGTTTTTCCAGAGATATACCCAATGCCCGCAAGGGAAAAATCCGCAATGTGTTCGGCTATCGTTTCAATTTTCTTGTGGTCATAGCGCAGCTTGGGGTGCAGGCGTTGCAGCACCGGATGGGAGTGGCGGTAATACAGGCATTGGCCGAGGATGCTGTGCATGCAGCGGCGCAACTCGGCCTCGCCGGTTTTTCCTCCAGCGATTTCGCGCAATAGTTTGCCCAAAAAATCATGCAGCGGGGCGATGGCTTCGCGTACGATTTTGTCCAGCGCGGGCGTGGGATCGGCCAGTTCGCGCGCCATGATCCGGCATGGCAGCGAACCGTTCGTTTCATCCAGCAGCATCAGCATGAAGTCGCGGATAAACAGGCGCAGCCGCACCTCGGGATTTCCGTCGGCTTTGGCATTGGCGAGCTGCATGGCCTTGAGCGGCGCGAAATTCAGGGCTTCGGCGAGCAGGCCATCCTTGTTGCCGAAGTGGTAATTCACCGCCGCGACATTCGCCTCGGCGCGGCGGCAGATTTCGCGCACCGTCGCCCCTTGGAAGCCGTGCTGAGAAAACGCCTCGCGCGCCGCATCCAGCAGTCGCTCGCGGGTTTGTTCGCTGACAGTCTTGGCTTCGTGCGTCATTTGCCTGCCTCGTTCGCCGCGCCGCCTTGCCCGGCAAGCGCCTTGTAGAGTTGCGTGGCGGCCGATAACAGGGTGCGCTGCACCTGCAACGCGCCTTGTTGTGCGGCGAATGATTCGCGCTGTGCATCCAGCACTTCCAGATGGTTGGCGATGCCAGCCCCGTAGCGTGCTTCCACCAGCTTCAGGCGCCGGCTTTGCGCGTCGGTATTGGCCTGTTGCGCAGCAAGCTGCTCGGCAAGTTTTTCGCGCGCATTCAGCAAGTCCGCCACTTCGCGGAAAGCCTGCTGGATGGTTTTTTCATATTCGGCAACCGCGATGACCTTGCGCGCTTCGGCGACATCCAAATTGGCGGAGTTGCGCCCGGCATCGAACAACGGCAGGCTTAGCGCGGGCTGGAAACTCCACGCGCCGCTGCCCGCATCGAACAGTCCGGCTAGGGTGCGGCTGGCCGTGCCGACGCTGCCGGTCAGCGTGATGCGCGGCAGGAAAGCCGCGCGCGCCGCGCCGATATTCGCATTTGCGGCAATCAGCTTGTGCTCGGCGGCCAGCACGTCGGGGCGCTGCAGCAACACCTCGGCGGGCAGCCCGGCAATCAGGTCGGGGGTGATGTCTTGTCCGGCCAGGCTGCGTCCGGCGGGCAAATCTTTTATTTCCGCCATTGGCCGCCCCACCAGTAAGTTGAGCAAATTTTCTGCGGCGGCCTGCTGCCGTTCCAGATTGGCGCGTTCGGCCAAAGCGGCTTGATACGCACCGTCCGCCTGCAGGAAATCCAGGTCGCTGGACACGCCGAGATCGCGGCGGCGCAAAGTCAACTCACGGGATTCGCCGCGTGTTTTGGCAGTTTCCGCAGTAAGCATGGTGCGTTCGCGCATTTCCAGCAACGACAGGTAGGCGTTTGCCACGTCGGCGATCAGCGACAGGCGGAAGGCGCGCTGTGCTGCTTCGGTGGCGAGGTAGCTGGCCTTGGCGGCTTCGCTCAGGCTGGCGACCCGGCCCCAGAAATCCAGCTCGAACGATACCAGGCTGATGCCCACGTCATAGCGTTGCGAGTGTATGGCATTGGCAGTAAATGCCGATGCGCCTGCCGGCGTCAGCGAGGCATTCCGCCCGGCGGTCAGGTTGAGATTAGGCAGCCGGTCCGCCTGCTGGATGCCATATTGCGCACGCGCTTCGGCGATGCGTGCGGTGGCGATGCGCAAGTCGCGATTATTCTCCAGCGCGGCGGTTATCAATGCCTGCAGGCACGGGTCGGGGTAATAGCGCTGCCAGCCGATATCCGCGACCCGGCGTGCTCCACCCGGTTGGGCATTGTCCGGCCAAGTGGCGGCAACCGGTGCGGCGGGGCGCCGGTAGTCCGGCGTCAGCGAACAACCTGTCAATGCAGTGACCAATGCGGCGGCAAGCAAAATTTTATTCACGCGGCTTCTCCTCGCGCATTGCCTTGCGCGCATGCCCTGGGAAGATGCGCCGCACTGCCATGAAAAACACCGGCACCAGGAAGATGGCAAACACGGTGGCGGCAACCATGCCGCCGATGACACCGGTGCCGATGGCGTGGCGGCTCTCGGCGCCCGCACCGGTGGAAATGGCTAGCGGAAACACGCCGGCGACAAAGGCGATGGATGTCATCAGGATCGGGCGCAGACGCAGGCGGCAGGCTTCCAGCACGGCTTCGAGGCGCTCGCGTCCCTCGTCTTCGAGGCGGCGGGCGAATTCGACGATCAGGATGGCATTCTTGGCGGCCAGTCCGATGATCGCGATCAGCCCGACCTTGAAATAGACATCGTTGGGCAGTCCGCGCAGCTCCACCGCGACCAGCGCGCCGAACACGCCGAGCGGCACGGCCAGCATCACCGCGAGCGGGACCGACCAGCTTTCATACAAAGCGGCGAGCACCAGGAATACCACCAGCAGCGACACGCCGAACAGCAGCGGCGCCTGCTGGCCGGAGATTTTTTCCTCGGACGAAATGCCCGACCACTCGAAGCCAATGCCCGGCGGCAGCTTTTGCGCGATGGCTTCCATCGCGGCGAGCGCCTCCCCGCTGGACACGCCCGGCGCGGTCGCTCCGGATATTTTCATCGCCGCCAGGCCGTTGTAGCGGTCGAGCTTGGTCGCTCCCGCCACCCACTTGGTGCGGACGAATTCCGACAGCCGCACCATGCGTCCGGCATTGTTGCGCACCGCCGTGCGCATCAGGTCGGCTTCACTCTTGCGCGTCGTTTCCTCGGACTGCATTTGTACGCGCAGCACCCGCCCCTGGCGCACAAAGTCGTTGATATAGGACACGCCAAACAGCGATTGCAGGGTATCGTTAAGGTCGGTGGCATTGATTTCCAGCGTCTCCGCCTTGTCGCGGTCGATATCGAGAAAAAGCTGCGGCGCGGGTTCCTGGCCTTCGGGGCGCACGGCGGCCAAGCGCTTGTCGGCCATGGCCATGCCCAGCACCTGGTTGCGTGCATCGATCAGTTTTTCGCGCCCGACCCCGCCGCGATCCTGCAAACGGAAATCGAAACCGCCGGCAGAGGCGAGCTCGGGAATGGGCGGCGGATTGATGGCGAACAACATTGCCTGCTTCATACGGAAAAATTCCATGTTGGCGCGCTTAATCAGGGCTTGCGCCGAGTTGTCATTGCCCGGCCTGGCATCCCAGTCCTTGAGCTTGACGAAGGCGAGCGCCATGTTCTGGCCGCGGCCAAAGAAGGAAAAGCCCAGCACACCGACCACCTTGTCCACCTGCGGCTGCTTCAGGAAAAACTGCTCGACGGATTCCAGCACGGCCTGCGATCTTTCTTGCGTGGCTGCGGGCGGCAACTGGATGGCGGTGACGAGGTACCCCTGGTCTTCTTCCGGCAGGAAGCTGCCCGGCAGTTTCATGTAAGTCCAAGCGGCGATCACGACGATCACGGCGTAAATCGTAAGGGTGCGCAGCAGCCTGCGCGTGGCGTGATTGACACCCCCGACGTATTTCACCGTCACACGCTCGAAAAAACGGTTGAACCAGCCGTGAAAGCCGCGTTCCAAATTTGCCGGGTCGTGCTTGAGCAGGCTTGCGCACAGCGCTGGTGTGAGCGAGAGAGCGAGGAAAGCGGAGAACGCCATGGTCACCACCAGCGTGACGGCGAACTGGCGGTAGATCGCGCCAGTGGAGCCGCCGAAGAATGCCATCGGCACAAACACCGCCATGAGCACCAGTGTAATGGCAATAATGGCGCCGGTGATCTCTTTCATGGCCTGCTGGGTCGCCGCACGCGGGGCGAGATGGTTGGCGCGCATGTTGCGCTCGACGTTTTCTACTACCACGATGGCATCGTCCACCACGATGCCGATCGCCAGCACCATCGCAAACAGCGTCAGCACGTTGATCGAAAAGCCGAAAGCATACAGCCCCAGCAGTCCGCCCATCAGCGACACCGGCACGACGATCGCGGGAACAAGCGTGGTGCGCCAGCTGCCGAGGAACACGAACATCACCAGCACCACCAGCGCCGCCGCTTCCAGCAAGGTGATTACCACTTCGCGGATGGACAGTTCGATGAAGCGCGTGGTGTCATAGGGCACCACCCAATCCACACCCTGCGGGAAGTAGCGCGACAGTTCCTGCATCTTGGCGCGCACGCCTTGCGCGGTCGCCAGCGCGTTCGCTCCCGGCGTGATGCGTATTGCCATGCCGGCGATGGGCTGGCCGTTGAGGCGCGCGGTGCGGCTGTAGTCCTGCGCGCCCAGTTCGACGCGGGCAATATCCTTGAGCCGCACGGATGAGCCGTCCGGATTGGCGCGCACCACGATGTCGCCGAATTCTTCCGGGGTAGCGAGGCGTCCGCGGCTGCCGAGGACGGCGTTGATTTCCTGTCCCGGCGCGGACGGCAACTGCCCCACTTCGCCCAGCGGCAGCAACGCGTTCTGCGCGCGCACCGCGTGGCCGACATCGGCGGGCGAGAGCGCGTAGGCCTCCAGCCGATCCGGTTTGAGCCAGATGCGCATTGAATATTCGGTGCCGAACAGCAGCACCTCGCCTACGCCGGATACGCGCAGCAACGGCTCCAGCACGCTGGCGGTGGCATAGCTGCCCAAGTCGACGGCGTTTAAACGGCCATCCGGCGAAGCCAGCGCCACCACCATGATGAAGTTGCGTCCGGCGCGGGTCACCGTCACGCCCAGCCGCCGCACATCGTCCGGCAGGCGCGCTTCCACGCGCTTGATGCGGTTTTGTGCCTCGACCGAGGCGAACTGGATGTCGGTGCCAGGTTTGAAAGTGAGCGACACTTGCCCGGTGCCGACCTGCGAGCTGGAATCCATGTAGAGCAGGTTGTCGATGCCGTTCATCTCCTGCTCGATCAACTGCACCGCGCTCTGTTCGACCACCTGCGCCGATGCGCCGGGATAGGTGACAGAAATATCCAGCGCGGGCGGCGCCACCGACGGATATTGCGATACCGGCAACGCGCGCAGCGCCAGTATCCCGGCAAACGTGATGAGGATGGCGATTACCCAGGCAAAGATCGGGCGGTCAATGAAGAATTTGGCGAACATGAGTGACCTTTATGGCTTCGCCGCAGGCGGTGTGGTTTTGTCTGCGCCAAGACCGCCCGCAGGGCGAGCGTCTGGCGGCGTACCCCTTGCGAGTGCTTCGGTCTTCTGTACGCCGTTCACCGGCACCGCTTTCACCGGTGTACCCGGCCGCGCCTTCTGCAAGCCGTTGACGATGACCTGCTCGCCGCCCTTCAAGCCTTCGGTGATGATGAAATCGCTGCCTGCCATACCGCCCGTTTTAACCGGCAGCGGCGCGGCTTTGCCGTCGGGAGTCACGACCATCACGAACTGCCCCTGCGGTCCGGCCTGCACGGCGCGCTGTGGCACGCGAATGGCATTGTCTGCAAGCGCTTGCGGGAAGCGGAGGCGCACGAACATGCCGGGCAGCAATTCACGTTGCGGATTGGAAAATTCGGCGCGCAAGCTGACAGCGCCGGTGGCCGGATCGACCGCCATATCCGTGAAAAATATCTTGCCGACCTGCGGATAGGCGCTGCCGTCTTCCTGCAGCATTTCCACACTGACAGATACGGCACGCCTGAGCTTGCCAGACTTGACTGCCTGTTTCAGGCGCAACGCATCCGCGCCGGGTTGGGTGAAGTTGACATAGATCGGATCGAGTTGCTCGATGGTCGCCAGCAGCGTGGCTTCGCCCTTGCCGACCAGCGCCCCCTCGGTTACCAGTGCGCGGCCGATGCGCCCGGAAATGGCGGCGGGGACGCTGGCGTTTTCCAGGTCTTCCTCGGCGCGAATCAGCGCGGCTTCGGCCTGCTTGGCCTTGGCGGCGGCCAGGTCATATTCCTGCTGACTGACTGCCTTGATTTCCAGTAACGGCTTGTAGCGTTCGACAGTCTGGCGCGCAATCGCCAAGTCTGCCTTGGCGGCCTCGGCGGATGCGCGATAAGTGCGCGCATCGATCTGGAACAAGGATGCGCCCGCCTTGACATCGCTGCCTTCCTGAAACAGCCGTTTTTCAACCACTCCCTCGACGCGCGCGCGTACCTGCGCCGTGCGATAAGCCTGCAGGCGCCCCGGTAGATCCTGCGTGAGCGTTGCGCTGCCTGTGGCAACTGTGATTACGTCCACCTCGGGCGGCGGCATTCCCGCACCGGGGCCTGTGGCGGGTTTGTCATTTGTCTTGCCGCAACCGGCCAGCAAGGCGGCCAGAAGGAACGTATAAATTATCGGCTTTGTTAAAGTTGTCATGTTGAGAATCTCTATAAATTTCTGCAGGTGCAGTTCATGAATTGCACCTGCGCCCATTCCGCCACAAATTGCCTGGTGATTTCCGCCGTGCCTCGGACTGCTTTTTGGCAGATCCGTAACTGTTGTGATACACCACTGCGACTTTAAAATTATGACGGCCTCGGGAATTGTGAAAAAGCAAGGCTACAGACTGTGAAATGAGCGTATCAAACGTTTGTTTGAATGTAAAGCGACGGCTTGTTGATGCCCCGGTCATTCAGGCTTTTTAATTTGCAGCGCCAGTTGATACAGCTCGTTGCGACCGGCCCCGCTGATCTGGGTGGCGAGCTGCACCGCCTGCTTGAGCGGTAACTCCCCGAGCAGCACTTCAAGAATGCGCCTCGCTTCGGCGGGCAAGCCCGGTTGCGGCACCGCGCCGGAAACCAGCACGACGAACTCGCCGCGCTGCTGGTTGCTGTCTGACATCAGCCATGCCTCGGTATCGCGCAACGGGCAGGCATGTATCGTCTCGAACAGCTTGGTGATTTCGCGCGCCAGCACGATTTGCCGCTCTCCGCCCAACACCGCGCATAAATCGGCGATGCATTCGACGATGCGGTGCGGGGCTTCGTAAAATACCAAGGTATAGGGATGGCCGCTCAACGCCTGCATGACGCTGCGCCGTGCGGCCGATTTGTTGGGCAAGAAGCCGTAGAACAGGAAATGCGGCTCCGCCAAGCCCGCCGCCGACAAGGCCGCTATCGCCGCGTTTGCGCCGGGGATCGGGATAACGCGCAGCCCCGCCGCCTGCACCGCCTGCACCAGCAGCGCCCCCGGGTCGCTGACGGCGGGGGTGCCCGCATCGCTGACGAAGGCTACGCTTTGTCCGGCTTTGAGCAGCGCGACGATTTTTTCCGCTGCAGCGCGTTCGTTGTGCTGGTGTACCGCTATCAGCCGGTTCGCGCCGATGCCGTGATGCGTCAGCAAATGCGCGGTATTGCGCGTGTCCTCCGCCGCGACCACGTCCGCCGCCGCCAGCACATCCAGCGCGCGCAGGGTAATGTCACGCAGATTACCAATCGGCGTGGCAACTACATATAATGCGGGTTCCAATTTTTGCGGATGTTCGTTATGCAACGTGGGTTCCTCTGGTTGTCGGCGCTGCTCGCACTATACGTGAGCGGTTTTGCTTGCGCCATCGATGGGTTGCGGCCTGGCGAACCGCTTGCGCCCGGCGATGATAAGCCTGTGCCGCATATCGCGCTGCTGTTGCCGTTGAAATCGGCAGTTTTTGGCACCGCCGCCGAAGCGGTGCGGCAGGGTTTTCAGGCGGCTGCCGAGCTGGAAATGCGATTGCCGGGCGGATTGCCGGTGCGCGTGTATAGCTGCTTCGATGAGAGCAAGGACATTGCCGCGCTGTATCGCCAGGCCATCGCCGGCGGCGCGCGCGCCGTGGTGGGGCCGCTGACGCGCAGCGGCGCAGGCGCGCTGGCGGCGGTGCAGGGCATTACCGTGCCGACCCTGGCATTAAACGTAGTGGAAGGCCCGCCTGTCGGGCAGATGTATTTCTTCGGCATGGCGGTGGAAGCGGAGGCACGGCAAGCCGCGCAACTGGCCAGGCAGCAGGGTTTGCATCAGGCCATCGTTATTACCACCCGCGCACAACTGGCCCAGCGGTTGCAATTCGCCTTTGAAGAAGAATGGCATCGCTCGGGCGGCGCGATACTGGACGAGATTGAATTCGACGGCGATCCGGCAGTCTTCGCGGATATCGCCGACATGCCGCATACGGCGGTGTTCCTCGCCACCGATGCCGAAAAGGCGCGCCTGATTCGCCCTTATCTACCGAATAAATTACCGATCTATGCCACCTCGCAAATCTTTACCGGCAACAGCAACACCCTGACCAATTACGATCTGAACGGCATCCGCTTCGTGGATATGCCGTGGTTGCTGCAAGCCGACCATCCGGCGGTGATGATTTATCCGCGCTCTATCCCGCCGCTTTCCGCCGACCATGAGCGGCTGTACGCGCTGGGCATAGACGCGTTCCGCCTGATTCAATTGTTGCGGGCCGGAAAAATTGACGATGCGTTGCCGCTGGACGGGGTGAGCGGGCATATAGAACTCAATGGCCATATTTTTCAGCGCATGGCGGTTCCGGCAATGTTTGCGCAGGGGCAGGCGCAGCTTCGCAACGCGCAGGCCGCTTCCGCGCCACAGGTGTTTCCCGTTCAGCCCGCCGTGAAACCATGAGCAACGGTGTGCAGGCCGAACAACAGGCGGCGCAATACTTGCGGCAGCAGGGTTTGAAGCCGGTTGCGCAAAACTATCGCAGCCGCTTTGGCGAGATCGATTTGATCATGCAGGACGGCGCGACACTGGTATTCGTCGAGGTGCGCCTGCGGCGCAGCGCCAATTTCGGCGGTGCGGCGGCCAGCATCGACGCGCACAAACAGCAACGCATCATCCGCACCGCGCAACAATATCTCGCCGGCCTCGCGCATATCCCGCCGTGCCGTTTCGATGCCGTGCTGATGGATGCTAACGGCGTGCAGTGGCTCAGGAATGCGTTCGAGACCTGAAGACCTTTGTACAACTACTGTGCTCAGTGATGCATCGTCGGAAAACGGTTCAAAATCCTCGTGTATAAATACATACACTGCGGTTTTTCACCGCCTTCCTCCTCGCCTGACCATCGCTCGCCACGTTGTACAAAGGTCTTTGGCATGAATTTGTGAACTATTCAGGTTAATATTCGCTTTCAAAAAAAACCGCCCAAATTAAATATGGACATCAGCAAGCGAATCATCAAGCATTTCAAGGACAGCGCGGAGCTCAAGCTGAAGGTCAAGGACGCGCTGGCAAAACCCATCGCCGAGGGTGCGCAGGTTTTTTTCGATTGCGTCACCAACGACGGCAAGATCCTGTGCTGCGGCAATGGCGGCTCGGCGGCGGACGCGCAACACTTCGCGGCGGAATTGCTGAATCGTTTTGAAAAGGAACGCCCCGGCCTGGCGGCTATCGCGCTGACCACCGACAGCTCGGTGCTGACTTCCATCGCCAACGACTACGATTTCAATAAGATTTTTTCCAAGCAGGTGCGCGCGCTCGGCCTGCCCGGCGACAGCTTGCTGGCGATTTCCACCAGCGGTAATTCGCCGAATGTGGTTGCGGCGATCCATGCGGCGCATGAGCGCAGCATGCGCGTGGTCGCGCTGACCGGGCGCGACGGCGGCGAAATGGCTGGTGCGCTGCATGCCAACGACATATTGATTTGTGTGGATGCGCAAAGCACCGCGCGGATTCAGGAAGTGCATTTGCTCGCCCTGCATTGCCTGTGCGATGTGATTGATTACTTATTGTTAGGAGAATGACGATGCGTATTGTTTCCCTGTTGTTGCTCGTGCTCGCGTCCGGATTGCTGCAAGGTTGTTTTCCTGTGGTTGCCGTCGGCGTGGGAGCCGGTGTCATGATGGCGCAGGATCGCCGCACCAGCGGCGCTTACATCGACGATGAGGCGATTGAAAACAAGGCCGTAGGCATTGTCGACAAACAATACAAAAACACCGTGCATGTGAATGTCACCAGCTTTAATCGCAACGTGTTGATCAGCGGCGAAGTGCCCAGCGAGACAGTGAAAACAGCAATCGGCAAACTTGTTTTCGGCGTTGAGAACGTGCGCAACGTGAGCAATGAACTGGCCATTTCCGGCTCCAGTTCGTTGACCTCGCGCAGCAGCGACAGTCTGATTACCTCGGACGTGAAGCTGCGCTTTATGGGCGACAAACGCTTCAATGCCAACCACGTCAAAGTGGTTACGGAGAACAGCACGGTGTTTTTGATGGGTATCGTCAAACGCGCCGAAGCCGATGCCGCTACCGAAGTCGCCAGCACCACCGGCGGCGTGCAGCATGTGGTCAAGCTGTTTGAATATCTCGATTAACGGGTATGTATCCCGCGCCCGCCTTCGAACACAAGTTGTGCCAGCCCGAGCGCTTCGCCGAGCGGGCCGCCCTGCTGCCGCGCCCGCTGGTCTTCACCAACGGCTGCTTCGACGTGCTGCACCGCGGCCATGTGACCTACCTCGCGCAAGCGCGCGCGCTGGGCGCGGCGCTGGTGGTCGGCGTGAACAGCGACGCCTCGGTGAAACGCCTGGGCAAGGACGGCGACCGGCCGGTCAACCCGTTGCATGAGCGCATGGCGGTGCTTGCCGCGCTGGAATCGGTCAGCCTGGTGGTGGAGTTCGATGAAGACACGCCGCTGAACCTGATCCTTGCCTGCCGCCCCGGCGTGCTGGTGAAGGGCGGCGACTGGCGGATCGAAGACATCGTCGGCGCGCGTGAAGTGCAAGGCTGGGGTGGCAAGGTGCATAGCATCCCGTTCCTGCATGAACGTTCCACCACCGCGCTGTTGAACAAGATCCGCTCGCTATGAACGCGAGTAACGTGGGGTGCATTCCATGCACCAATAGCAACGGTGCATGGAATGCACCCTGCAAAATCATTATTGTTTGTGGCGCAAATTTAGAATCACAGGAGCATAAAAATGGCTGATACCCACTTTGGTTTTGAAACCGTCGCTGAGGAAGAAAAAGCCAAGCGCGTCGCGGGCGTGTTCACCTCGGTCGCCAGCAAATACGACATCATGAACGACCTGATGTCGGTCGGGCTGCACCGTATCTGGAAACGCTTCGCGGTCGGCGTCAGCGGCGTGCGTGAGGGGCAGCGCGTGCTGGACGTGGCGGGCGGCTCGGCGGATCTGTCGCGGTTGTTTCTCAAGAAGGTCGGCCGCAGCGGACAGGTGGTACTCACCGATATCAACAACGCCATGCTGCGCGTCGGCCGCGACCGCCTGCTCGACGAAGGCATCGCCACGCCGGTCGCGCAATGCGACGCCGAACACCTGCCGTTCCCCGACAATTACTTCGACTGCGTCAGCATCGCTTTCGGCCTGCGCAACGTCACGCACAAGGAGGCCGCGCTGCGCGAGATGCACCGCGTGCTCAGGCCGGGCGGGCGCGTCATCGTGCTGGAATTCTCCAAGATCGCCAAGCCGCTGGAACCGTTCTACGACGCCTACTCGTTCAAGTTGCTGCCCAAGATCGGCGAGCTCGTCGCCAACGACGCCGACAGCTACCGCTACCTCGCCGAATCCATCCGCATGCATCCGGGGCAGGAAGAGCTGAAGAAGATGATGGAAGACGCCGGCCTGGAGCGCGTCGAGTACTTCAACCTGACGGGCGGGGTGGTGGCGGTGCATCGCGGGTATAAACTGTAGCTTCACCACATGCGCGTTTACTACCTTACAGGTGCTCAGTTTGCCTTAAGTAACCTTGCCTTGCGACGAATCAAAATTGCAAGGTTCTCAGATCTCAATGATCCATTTGAGCTGCTGGGTGTCGATATTGGCAATAGAGAGCACCGCACAGCATTTCGCGAAACAAAAGACCAGCTTAATGAAAGTAAGGGGCTTATCTGTTTTAGTAGGTCATGGGGCAGCACCCTCATGTGGGGCCACTATGCAGAAAAACATACTGGCATATGTTTGGGGTTCGATGTTCAAAATAAATTTCTGGAGCCTGTAATTTATTCGAAGGGATTGCTCAAAATCAGCATAGACCAAAATACTGGAGAACCTAAGCTGACGGAACAGTTTATGAAGAGGCTCCTTCTAACAAAATTCTACGACTGGAAATACGAAAATGAAATGCGCCTCTTTGTTGATCTTGATCATAAAACTGTAGAATCAGGAAAGTATTTCTATCCGTTTTCTGACAATTTAGAGCTTAGAGAAGTTATTCTTGGGCCTCGCTGTGAGTTACCAATCGAAGGGGTTAGAAACATTGTTGCCGACCTCGAACAGCCGGTGACCGTTATTAAATCGAGAATTGCATTTACTCGTTTTGAAGTGATTGAAAACAGAAGTGCATCCGTGCTTAATTCGCACTGACAAACGTAGCTCGTAGAATAGGTTGAGCAACGCGATACCCATCGTTCTCTTGATGGGCATCCTTCGTCAACCCATCCTACCGCTCACACCCATCTTGCATCTCCCGTCTATATCGGCGATGATGTGCATCACATTTGTAATGCACGAGGTGATTCATGAAAACTGCAACCATGCCTGCACTGCGCGTACAGCCCGAACTCAGGCAAGCCGCCGAGGAGATTTTGCGTCCGGGCGAGACGCTTTCCGCGTTCGTCGAGGATTCGTTGCGCCGCAATGTGGAGTTTCGCCGGGTGCAGCAGGAATTCATCGCGCGCGGATTGGCCTCACGTGATGCGGCTAAAGAGAGCGGGGAATATGTCTCGGCCAAAAAGGTGCTGAGTAAACTCAGTGCCAAATTAAAGAAGGCAAGTAACAAACAATCCGCAAAATGAGTTACCGCATCCGCTTCACTCTGGAAGCCGAAGATGATTTGTTGCGCTTGTTTGATTTTTTGCTGGAGCAGGACATCGCCGTAGCTGCACGCGCTGAAACCGCCATTTACAAAGCCATCGAGCTTCTCGAGGTTTTCCCCTTCTCCTGCCGCAAAGCGGATGACGAGGGGCACAACTCTTTTCTGCGGGAGTTGCTGATCCCTTTCGGTTCGGCAGGCTATGTCGTTCTGTTCGAGATCGAAAGCAAGGAAACTGTGACGATTATTGCAGTGCGCCATCAACGTGAAGACGATTATCATTAGCACTATTCATTCAAATACAGGGGTCACCATGAGCGCTTTACCCAAATGTCCCAAATGCAGTTCCGAATTCACCTACGAAGACGGAAGCAACTATGTCTGCCCCGAGTGCGCGCATGAGTGGCCGAAAGACGCGCCCAGCGAGAGCGGGGAACAGCGGCGCGTGTACAAGGATGCGTTCGGCAACGTGCTGGCCGACGGCGACTCGGTCACGGTGATCAAGGACTTGAAGGTTAAGGGCTCGTCTTCGGTCGTCAAGGTGGGAACCAAGGTGAAGAACATCCGTCTGATCGAGGGCGATCATGACATCGACTGCAAGATCGATGGCATCGGCGCGATGCAATTGAAAACCGAGTTCGTGAAGAAAGCTTGATGGGATTCTGATATGGGTGGCTGGGGTTGTCCGCACGAGGTTGACGGCAAATGCCAGAAAGTGAATAACTTGCCCTGCGATCCGGCGATGAAAGGCTGCGTGCTGTTCGGCCGTTTCGTCTGGGGTGACCAGAGCAAGAACCGTCCCGCCGGGGGATGGGGCGGCAGCGAGCTGCCACCTGAAGAAGACATTAACCCTCAAGAGCCATCAAAGAAAGAGTGATGGCCTTTCCAGAAACCGGCAAAGCATATAACCCGCTGCCTTCGTTGAACCCTGCCCTCGTACCGCCGCCCGGCCTCGATCTCATCTACCGCGACGAATCCCTCATTGTGGTGAACAAGCCCGCCGGGTTGCTGGCGGTGCCGGGGCGCGGGGCGGATAAGCAGGACTGTCTGGCGAGCCGCGTGCAAGCCGAGTTTCCCGATGCGCTGGTCGTGCACCGCCTGGACATGGCGACTTCCGGCCTGCTGCTGTTGGCGCGTGGCGCGGAGATGCAGCGCCGCTTGTCGCATCTGTTCCGCGAACGTCTGGTTGCGAAACGCTATGTGGCGGTGGTGTCGGGCAGACTGGAGCAACCAAATATTCAAAGCGCCCCCCCTCCGGTATTTTCTCAAAGTGAGAGGGGACGTTCGCCCCTTCTCCCACCGGGGGAAGGTTGGGATGGGGGTTGGGGCGAGATCGATCTGCCGCTGATGCGCGACTGGCCGAATCGCCCGCGGCAGAAGGTGGACTTCGCAACTGGTAAGCCCTCGCTTACACGCTATCGTCTGCTGGCACATGATGTTGGTGCTGACATCAGCCGCGTGGAACTGGAACCAGTCACCGGCCGCACTCACCAGTTACGGGTGCACATGGCGGCCATCGGGCATCCGATGCTGGGCGATACGTTGTATGGAGAAAATACGGGGGGCAGGGCGGAACGGTTGCTGCTGCATGCCAGCACGCTGAGCTTTGTCCATCCGCTCAATGCGGAACCGCTGAGCCTGGCAAGCGAGCCGCCGTTTTAGGCCGGACTTTCATTAGTCATCTGGTGAGCAAAAATCAATGGATTGTAGGTCGGATTGAAGCCCGACCTACAGCCCAATGGATTATTTGGGTCTAATTATAGATTGAGCCGCCGGTACTGCACCGCCTCGGCAATATGCTTGGTCGCGATGTCATCAACTCCTTCCAGATCGGCGATGCTGCGCGCCACTTTGAGCACGCGGTGATAGGCGCGCGCGGAGAAGTTGAGGCGGCTGATGGCTTGTTGCAGCAGCGCGGCGCCTTGCGCATCCGGCGTGCATAACGCGTCGATTTCGGTCACCGAAAGTTGCGCGTTGGCCTTGTCCTGGCGCGCAAGCTGGCGTTGCCGCGCAACTTCCACGCGCGCCTGCAAATCGGCGCTGGCTTCACCGTCCGCCTTGTTGAGCAAATCGTCCTGCGCCACGGCAGGCACTTCGATCTGGATGTCGATGCGATCCAATAGCGGGCCGGAAATCTTGCTGCGATAGCGGGTGACCTGATCCGGCGTGCAGCGGCATTTGCCGTTGTAATGGCCGAGATAGCCGCACGGGCAGGGGTTCATCGCGGCGATGAGCTGGAATTGCGCCGGAAAATCGGCACGCCGTGCGGCGCGCGAAATGGTGATGCGCCCCGATTCCATTGGTTCGCGCAACACTTCCAGCACGCTGCGCTCAAACTCCGGCAACTCATCGAGAAACAACACGCCGTGCAATGCCATCGAGATTTCGCCGGGGCGCGGATTGCTGCCGCCGCCGACCAGCGCCACGCCCGATGCGGTGTGATGCGGCGATCGGTATGGCCGCGTCTTCCATTTCGCCACATCGAAGCTGCCGTCCAGCGATTGCAATGCCGCGCTCTGCAACGCTTCGGCTTCGGACATCTGCGGCAGGATGCCGGGGAAGCGCGCCGCCAGCATGGATTTGCCGGTGCCCGGCGGGCCGACCATCAGCACGCTATGCCCGCCGGCGGCGGCAATTTCCAGCGCGCGCTTGACTTGTGCCTGCCCTTTCACTTCGCGCATGTCCGGGTAATGCGGCGCGATGGTTTGCGGCTGGCTGATATACGGCGTGAGGGTTTCGCGTCCGGCGAGATGGGCGGCCACTTGCAGCAGCGATTGCGCCGGATACACGGTTGCATCTTCCACCAGCGCGGCTTCGGCGGCATTCGCCTGCGGCAGGATGAAGGCGCGCCCGCTGTTGGCGGCGCGGTAAGTCATTGCCAGCGCGCCGCGTATCGGGCGCAGTTCTCCGGTCAATGCGAGCTCTCCGGCAAATTCATAATCATTCAGGCGGTCGGATGGAATCTGCCCGGTCGCGGCGAGAATGCCGAGCGCAATGGGCAGATCGAAGCGCCCGCTTTCCTTGGGTAGATCGGCGGGTGCCAAATTGACGGTGATGCGGCGCGCCGGAAAATCGAACTGGCAGTTCTGCAACGCGGCGCGCACCCGATCCTTGCTTTCCTTGACTTCGGTTTCCGGCAAACCGACGATGGTGAAGCTGGGCAGGCCGTTGGCAAGATGCACCTCGACGGTGACCAGCGCTGCCTCCATGCCGGATAACGCGCGGCTGTACAGAACAGCCAGACTCATAAGGTTGTCATTCCCGCCTGAGCGGAGGTCAGTTTACCCCGAGCCTGTCGAAGCCTGTCCTGAGCTTGTCGAAGTGGGGTGGGAATGACAATGCACAATAATTTTCCTTGCAACATTAAAATTATTTGCGCTGTGCTTCCAGAGCGGTAGCGTGCGCTGTGCGCACGTTTTTGATCTGTGTCGTGCGCACAGCGCACGCTACATTGGTTCACGATTACTTTGCGGCCATGTTGCTTTGCGCCTCCAGTTTAGCGACACGCGCTTCCAGCGCGGTGAGCTGTTCGCGCGCACGTCCCAGCACTTGCGCCTGAATGTCGAATTCTTCGCGCGCTACCAGATCGAGCTTGGCGAAGCCTTGCGCGAGCAGCGCGCGGACATTTTTCTCAATATCTTTGGCAGGGCTGTTTTTCAGCAGTTCGCTTAGCTTGGCGGACAGGTCATCGAAAATTTTTGTGTTAGTCATGGTTTAGTCTCCCGTAGTTGGTGCGCCCTGAAGTGTAGCAATTTAAGCACTTGCTTGCCGCACCTAATGGGTGCAATGGCATTTTTATGAGCACCAAGAGCATGCGCAAACTCACCCCGGAAGATACGACATCATCACAACACATTGTAATTGAAGCGCAATTTAACTTGGCACGCATCCTGCTGTGAAAGACATGCGGATATTGTTATCCCGTTCAACTCAAGAAAGGAATCGCGATGAAAACGAATGAAGTGAGTTTCAGCGAAGCTAAAAGAAAATTATTTAACTCTCTAATCCTGGCGGCCTTGGTAGTGCCTGGTATGGCTCTGGCAGAGGATGGCGAATTCACTTCACACAAAGAGGGGAAGCATGTTATTCCAGCTTCTGAGCACACGTTTACTGCAAATGTCGGCCTTACCAGCGACTATGTGTTCAATGGCATTTCGCAAAACTTCCGTACTCCGGCATTGCAAGGCGGTTTTGATTACGCGCATTCAAGCGGGCTGTATCTGGGCACCTGGGCATCCAGCATCAGCGGCAATCAGTACACCAACGCCAGTATGGAGTGGGATGTATACGGCGGCTATAACGGCAAAGTGAACGATGATCTCGGCTATAACATCGGGCTGATGGAGGTGGTCTATCCCGGTGGTAAAACCAGTCTCACAGCACCCAACAAGAAATGGGATACCAGCGAGTTGCTATTGGGCGGAACGTGGAAGGGACTGAACATCAAGTACACCTACACGTTAACGGATTGGTATGGGATTTCCAGCGCGAATGGCGGTGGATTTGAACCGTTTATGATCGTCAACAATGTGGCCACAGCAAATTGTGCTTCCGATAACAACTGCGCGGGAAATTTGAATTCCAAGGGATCCGGTTACATCGAGGCAAATTACACCTATGAGGTTTCGGAAGGTTTGACCGTTACGGGTCATGCGGGACATCAGAAGGTCAAGAATTTTGGCAAACTGAGCTATACCGATTACAAGCTGGGCGTGAACAAGACCTACGCGGGGTTCAACTTCGGCCTGGCCTATACCAAAACCAATGCCACAGACAACCAGCTTTACCATGTGATTACGGCAGGGGACAACAAAAAACTGGGCGGCAGCATTCTCGCCCTTTCCGTCAGCCGTTCGTTTTAATGAAACTCTGGGCAGGAAAAATCCCGCCCTACATCAGGAGAGCGTTATGAAAATGGTCGTTGCAATCATCAAGCCATTCAAGCTTGACGAGGTGCGTGAAGCCCTGTCCGCCATTGGCGTGCAAGGCATCACCGTCACCGAAGTCAAAGGCTTCGGGCGGCAAAAGGGACACACCGAGCTGTATCGCGGTGCGGAATATGTGGTGGACTTCCTGCCGAAAGTGAAGCTGGAGGCCGCCGTGCCAGCCAGTTTGCTGGATCAGGTGCTGGAAGCAATCGAAAAATCTGCGCAGACCGGCAAGATCGGCGACGGCAAGATTTTCGTGTCTGATCTAGAACAAGTGATCCGCATCCGCACCGGCGAGTCCGGCGCAGAAGCTTTGTAAACCAGAAGCGTTATAAGGAGAACATCATGAGATTGTTAGCACCCTTTGCTCTGGTGGCGGTGCTGTGCGGTTTTTCCGCAGCGACATTTGCCGAGCAGGCCGCCAGTGCGGCTTTACCCGTGCCGAACAAGGGCGACACCGCATGGATGCTGGTTGCAACCATACTCGTCATCCTCATGTCGCTGCCCGGTCTGGCGTTATTTTACGGCGGCCTGGTGCGCGTCAAGAACATGCTGTCGGTGCTGGCGCAAGTGTTCGCGATCTTCTGCCTGATCTCAATCCTGTGGGTAGTGTATGGCTACAGCCTGGCGTTTACGGCAGGCGGCGGCATGAATGACTTCATCGGCGGATTCTCCAAGGCGTTCCTCGCCGGGGTGAGCACCGATGCGGTGGTGGAAACCTTCAGCAAGGGCGTGGTGATCCCCGAGATGCTGTTCATGGTATTCCAGCTGACCTTTGCGGCGATCACCGTGGCGTTGACCGTGGGCGGTTTCGCCGAGCGCATCAAGTTCTCCGCGCTGCTGGTGTTCGCCGCGCTGTGGTTCACCTTCTCCTATCTGCCGGTGGCACATATGGTGTGGTTCTGGGGCGGCCCTTCGGCTTATGCCGATCCATCCGGCTTCATCTTCGGCAAGGGCGCGCTGGACTTCGCGGGCGGCACGGTGGTGCATATCAACGCGGCGATGGGCGCGTTGATGGGTGCCATCGTGCTGGGCAAGCGCATCGGCTACGGCAGGGAAGCGATGGCGCCGCACAGCCTGACCATGACGATGATCGGTGCATCGTTGTTGTGGGTGGGCTGGTTCGGTTTCAACGCCGGTTCCAACCTCGAAGCTAATGGCACGGCAGTGCTGGCGATGGTGAATACCGTGGTCGCGACGGCGGCCGCCGCGTTCTCATGGATGCTTGCGGAATGGCTGCTGAAGGGTAAGCCGAGCATGCTGGGTCTGGCTTCCGGCGCGGTTGCTGGCCTGGTTGCCGTCACCCCGGCGTGCGGCTTCATCGGCCCGATGGGAGCGATCGTGCTGGGCTTGCTGGCTGGCGTTGTATGTTTCTGGGGCGTCACCGGCCTGAAGAAACTGCTCGGCATCGACGATTCGCTGGACGTGTTCGGCATCCACGGTGTGGGCGGTATTTTGGGTGCATTGGGCACCGGCGTGTTGGCGGCTCCCGGCCTCGGCGGCGCCGGCGTGTATGACTACGCTACGGGCAAAGTGGCGGATTACTCCATCATCGGCCAGGTGACCAGTCAAGCATGGGGCGTGGGTGTGACGATCCTGTGGTCGGGCATCGTCAGCTTCGTGCTGTTCAAGCTGATCGATCTGGTGATGGGTCTGCGTGTAGCGGAAGAAGCGGAACGCGAAGGACTGGATACCACCTCTCACGGCGAACGCGCTTACAGCCTGTAAGCTATAAGTAGCTAGTAGCAAAACGAAGGGCACCACAAAGCGCCCTTTTTTATTCTGGGCTTATCTGAAAACTATCGTCTTGTTACCGCACACCAGCACGCGGTCTTCGACGTGGTAGCGCAGGCCGCGTGCCAGCACCGCCTTTTCGATGTCCTTGCCGTAGCGCACCATGTCATCGACGGTGTCGCCGTGGTCGATGCGCATGGTGTCCTGCTCGATGATCGGGCCCGCATCCAGTTCGTCCGAGACGTAATGGCAGGTCGCGCCGATCAGTTTCACGCCGCGCTGGAAGGCCTGATGGTAGGGCTTTGCGCCGACGAAGGAAGGCAGGAAACTGTGGTGGATGTTGATGATGCGTCCCGCATAACGGGTGCATAAGCTCGGCGGCACGATTTGCATGAAGCGCGCCAGCACCATCACGTCACCGCGCTCCTCATCGAAGCGCCGTGCAATCTCCGCGTAGGCGGCAGCCTTGTCGTGGTCATTGTCTCTTGGCATGTCAACGTAATGGAACGGGATGCCGTGCCACTCGACGAACCCGCGCAGGTCTTCGTGGTTGGAGATGACGCAGGGAATATCCACCTGCAATTCACCGCTGCGCCAGCGGTGCAGCAGATCGTTGAGGCAGTGATCCTGGCGGCTGACCAGCAGCACCACGCGTTTTTTCACCGCCGAGTCGCTGATCTGCCAACCCATCTGGAATTGTTCGGCCAGCTTGGCGAAACGCATGCGCAATTCCGCCGCATCGAACGGCAGCGAATCGGCGCGTATTTCCTGGCGCATGAAAAACCGCTGCGTTTCCTGGTCGGTGTGGTAACTGGCCTCGACGATGAAGCCGCCATGCTCGGCGACAAAGCTGCTCACCGCCGCGACGATGCCGACCCGGTCCGGGCAGGAGAGCGTTAGCGTGTAACGGTGTTCAGTCATATCGGCTCCTCATCAGTTTACATAGGGCGAACGGCCGGGTTATTTACAGCACCATGCCCTGGTCACGCAGATACTCTTCATACGTGCCGTGGTAATCGGAGATTCCCTTGGCCGTGATTTCGATGATGCGCGTGGCCAGCGATGAAACGAACTCGCGGTCATGGCTGACGAACAGCAGCGTGCCTTTGAATTCCAGCAGCGCGGTGTTGAGCGACTCGATGGATTCCATATCCATGTGGTTGGTCGGCTCGTCCATCAGCAGCACATTGTTCCGTTGCAGCATCAGCTTGCCGAACAGCATGCGTCCCTTTTCACCGCCGGACAGCACTTTCACGCGCTTTTTGGCATCGTCACCGGAGAACAGCAAACGGCCCAGTGTGGCGCGCACGGCTTGATCGTCGTCGTTTGGGCCGCGCCAATAGGTCATCCAGTCGGTCATGATTTTGTCTTCGGCAAAATCTGCGGTGTGATCCTGCGCGTAGTAGCCGATCTTGGCCTTGTCCGTCCATTTGATGCTGCCGGTGTCGGGTTGCAGATCGCCCACCAGGCAGCGCAGCAGCGTGGTCTTGCCGATACCGTTCGGGCCGATGATCGCGACTTTCTCGCCAGCATCGATGCGGAAATTTACATTGGAGAACAGCACCTTGTCGAAGCCCTTGGCCATCTGTTGCACTTCCACCGCGACGCGGTGCAGCTTCTCGCGCTCGTCGTATTCAAAGCGGATGAACGGATACTGGCGGCTGGACGGTTTGATGTCCTCGATCTTGATCTTGTCGATCTGGCGCGCGCGAGAGGTGGCCTGCTTGGCCTTGGAAGCATTCGCCGAGAAGCGCGCCACGAAGGCTTTTAGTTCGGCGACTTTCTCCTTGGCCTTGGTGTTGTCCGAGGATTGCTGCTCGCGCGCCTGCGTGGCGGCCAGCATGTATTCGTCGTAAGTGCCAGGGTAAGTGGTGATCTTGCCGTAGTCCAGATCGGACATGTGGGTACACACGCTGTTCAGGAAGTGGCGGTCATGCGAGATGATCACCATGGTACAGGTACGCGCGTTCAGGATATTTTCCAGCCAGCGGATCGTGTTGATATCCAGGTTGTTGGTCGGCTCGTCGAGCAACAGGATGTCCGGATTGGAGAACAACGCCTGCGCCAGCAGCACGCGCAACTTGAAACCGGGTGCGACCGCACTCATCGGGCCCTGATGCAGTTCGATTGCGATGCCCAGACCCAGCAATAGCTCACCGGCACGGGGTTCGGCAGTGTAACCGTCATACTCGGCGAATTCGGCCTCCAGATCGGCGGCGCGCATGTAATCCTCTTCGGATGCGTCCGGGTTGGCATAGATCGCGTCGCGCTCCGACATCGCCGCCCACATCTCGGCGTGGCCCATCATCACCACATCCAGCACACGATTGTCTTCATAGGCGAACTGATCCTGGCGCAGCTTGCCGAGGCGCTCGTTCTTGTCGATCATCACCGTGCCGCCGGTTTGCTCCAGATCGCCGCCGAGGATTTTCATGAAAGTGGATTTTCCGCAACCGTTCGCGCCGATCAGGCCATAGCGGTTACCGTCACCGAATTTCACGGAGACGTTTTCGAACAAGGGCTTCGCCCCGAATTGCATGGTGATGTTAGCAGTGGAAAGCATGTAAAACTCAATCTCGGAAAATTTTGGAGGGCGATTTTAACACCGCGCGTACCGCACACCGAATTTAAACGCGGGCGCTGTTATACGAATACCGGGACTACCGGCTGGAATGCGCCGATTCATTGCCGCTATAACACTTTTAGAGGCATGGGAATCCGGCCTTGATGCTCCTGCGCGAGTTGCGTATAGTGCCTCGCCTGTGTTTTTTTGCCCGGTTGTTCAAGTAGTCGCAGTATCATTGCGACCTAACCCTTTTTGCACCGCAAAAATTGTATTTTCAGGTTGATCGGTACCTGTTGCCAAGGTGCGATGTTTTCATTACCAGCGGCGAAGGTGCTGCATACAAAAGGAGCAAATCTGGAATCATGTCAGCACACCCCACAGAAATTAAGTTACATCAACAATCCCGCTTGCTTGAAATCACGTTTGACGACGATGCCTGTTATCAACTGCCGTATGAATTTTTGAGGGTATCTTCACCCTCGGCCGAGGTAAGGGGGCATGGCGTCGGCCAAGAAACATTGCAGCTAGGCAAGAAAAACGTGGACATACTCGAAGTCCTCCCGGTTGGCAATTATGCGATGAAGATTGTCTATGATGATGGGCACGACTCCGGTCTTTATACTTGGGATTATCTTTACAGCTTGGGCAAACATCAGGTCGAATTGTGGCAAGGCTATCTGGAGAAGCTGGAAGCTGCAGGGGGAAGCCGTGAGCATGGCAGCGAGCCCGAAGCAAAGGAAAGCGGTTGCGGAAGCGGCGGTGGCTGCGGACACCACTGAGCGGCTTGCCGGCCAACTCCTCTGCGCCTTAATTCTTCAAGCCCGGCAGGCCAGCCATTGAGTTAAAATGCCCAAGTAGATTGGCCAGCCAGTTTAGAATCCAACCTTTGTTTTTATATGATTTCAGGAGTGAATAATGAGTTTTAGCGAAGCCGATGTGCAAGGTGCATTGAAGAATTTGATCGACCCGAACACCAGGAAAGATTTCGCCAGCGGCAAAGTCCTGAAGAACGTCAAAATCGACGGCAACAACGTGTCACTGGACATTGTGCTCGGCTACCCTGCAAAGAGCGTGTGGGACGAGATTCGCGCCATGATCGAAGCGCATCTCAAGGCGGCGTTGCCTGGCAGCGGCAACATCAGCGTTAACGTAACCAGCAAAGTGGTGCAGCACACGGTGCAGCATGGCGCGAAACTGGTGGATGGCGTGAGGAACATCATCGCAGTAGCGAGCGGCAAGGGCGGTGTGGGCAAGTCCACCACGGCAGTAAATATCGCGTTGGCCCTGGCGGCCGAAGGCGCGCGCGTAGGCATGCTGGATGCCGATATCTATGGGCCTTCGCAACCGACCATGCTGGGCATTTCCGGCCAGCCTACTACGGACGGCGAACATTTCATGACGCCGATGACCAACTATGGTTTGCAGGCGATGTCCATCGGCTTCCTCATCGCCAGCGATGATACGCCGATGATCTGGCGCGGCCCGATGGTGACGCAGGCGCTGGATCAATTGCTGCGCCAGACGCGCTGGGATGACCTGGATTATTTGATTGTGGACTTGCCGCCCGGTACCGGCGACATCCAGCTTTCGCTGGCCCAGCAAGTGCCGCTCACCGGTGCGGTAATCGTGACCACCCCGCAGGACATCGCGCTGATGGATGCGCGCAAGGGGCTCAAGATGTTTGAGAAAGTCGGCGTCAAGATCGTCGGCATTGTGGAAAACATGAGCACGCATATCTGCTCGAAATGCGGGCATGAAGAGCATATTTTCGGATCGGGCGGCGGCGAGAAGATGTGCGCCGATTACGACACCGAATTTCTCGGCAGCCTGCCGCTGGATATCCGCATTCGCGAGCAGACCGATTCCGGCAAACCAACGGTCGTATCCGATCCCGACGGCAACATCGCGAAGTCGTACAAACAGATTGCGCGCCGTATCGCGGTCAAGGTCGCGGAAATGGCGCAGAACCGCACCTCGGTATTCCCGAAAGTGGTGGTGCAAAATACCTGAAGAAGGGCCGTGGGCGGTGAGCTGTAAACAGGTCACTTTTTGCGGCACTCAGATCAAACACTATGGCGCTGAATACTGAAAAATCACCCCTGGCGTCACTTGAGCTATTGGAGCCCGGCAAGCTGCGCGTCGAATTTCCGGAGCGCCGCCAGCAAGCCTTGGGGACGGCTCAGGAGCGCCGCCAGCATCCCCAGCAGTCAGGTACGGCGTCTTCAGACCGGATTGCGGCCATGCTCGAAAACGCGCAAATGTTCAAGGATCTTGAATGGGCGCAAATCGAGGCTTTATCCGGCTATATCCAGCTTTATCGCGCCGCTCCCGGGGCAGTCCTGTTCCGCGAAGGCGACAAGGGGGATTTCATGTGCATCGTGCTGGAAGGCAAGCTCGAAGTGCGCAAGGAAGACAACCAGCATGTGGATAAGGTTGTTACGACGGTATTCCCCGGCCGCAGCCTGGGCGAAATGACGATCGTGGACGGTGAGCCGCGTTCCGCTACGGCGGTGGCTGTTGCATCGTCGACTTTGGCCGTCCTGACGCAGGAGAATTTTTTGCTGATCATGCGCGACAAACCCGCGCTCTCGGCAAAATTGCTGCTCAAGATAGCGCAGCTGCTTAGCCAGCGTCTTCGCCTTACCAGCGGCATTCTGGTCGATTACCTGGAAAACTGAGTTCGTATTGGCGCAGGGGTTTTAGAAAAAAGGCGCGATAAATCGCGCCTTTTTCATTTGATGAATAATTGAATTACGCCAGCAGGCGTGTGCGAAGCTTGCCGAGCAAACGCCCCGGCAGCAGGGCGCGCAAATCCAGCGGCGGCAATTCCAGGGCATCCAGCGTATTCTTCACCAGCAGGCCAAGCTCGGTATCGCCTTCCATTACCAGGCGGCGGCTGAAAAATAGCGTGTCCGGGTCTTCCTTGCGCAGCGCCAGCAGGATGAAATCCTGGGCGCTGGCGCTGATGGTGAGGTCGGTTTGGCGTGCCGCGTGGCGTGCCATCAGGCCCTTCGGTCCGAGGGTGAAGTGAAAGGCAATGCCGGCATCTTTGACGCGGATGCATATCTGTTTGCCGTGCAGGGGCTCCCAGACTTCATCGTGCAATTTGTCGTTCAGGGACAGATTGATGGCCCGCGTAAAAATCAGCGAATGGGGATAGCGGGGCAGCAGTGAAATAAGCGCACTGACGGGCTGCGGAATCAAAAAAAGCTTCATGCTGGTCACCTTAGACGGTAGCTAACGGGTTGTTGCGGATGAAATCAAGGCCGGGTTTGCCGTGCCAATAGCCGTTGCAGGACGCCGCCGGCATCAGGCCTTCGATCTGCGCCAAGGCTTGCGCAGAGGTGAGGCGCTGCTCCATGCCTTCCCGGAACAGGCGCAATATCTCGCCGGTATGGTGCGCCTGGGGGCTGACCCGCACCACGTCGATACCCGCATCCTGCAGGGTATCCAGTTCGCCGATCAGGTTATGCACCAGCGCCGATTGGGTCTGGATGCCGTTCAGCGTCAGAAATGGCTGCCCCTCGCGGGTTTTCAGCGCAAGGCCGTCCTCATAATCGAGGCATTTGAACTGGCAGTCGTCTTTCTGCAAATTATGGTGGCGCGCGGTGAAGCAGCGTGCCGAAAAAGCCAGCGGCAGGCGCCCGTAAGCGAACACTTCGGTTTCACTGCCCGACTGGCGATTGCGCAGAACTGACGCAAGCGCCTCGCGCGACATTTCCACCGGCATCACCCAGCGGGAAGCGCCCAGTCCGGCGAGCAAATCGAGGGTTTGCGGGTTGAAAATGTTCAGGGTTGAGCCTGCCACGAATGGCATTTTGTTTGCCAGCAGGCGCACCGCGCCCATGTCGTTGGCCTCCACGCGGAAATTTTCGTTTTCGGCGATCTTGCGCAGGGTCTTGACGTCGTATTCGGATTCGATCAGGGTCTGCGTCGAAATCACCACTTCCTTGCCTGCGGCGGCAAGCCGTTCCGCCATGTCCAGGTAGTCCTGCAGGCGCAGCAGGTGGCGGCGCGAACAGACGGTTTCGCCGAGGTAGATGATGTCCACCGGCGCGTCGGCCATCTCATCGTAAAAACTGAGCATGGTGTCGCGATCCCAATAGTAGAGGACAGGGCCGAGAGCTAATTTCATTTGGAGATTTCCGTATTCTATTTCCAGGGGCGATAGTAGGCGCCAAGGGTCTGTTGCTGCCCTTCCGATACCTTGCCGAGTTCCGCCATCCATGACGGCTTGACGGCAAATGTCGACTTGTCGCGGAGGCAGTTGTCGATAGCCTGGCGCCATACCTTGGTGACTTGCTCGACATAGGCGGGGCTGCGCTGGCGCCCCTCGATCTTGATCGCGGCGATACCCATGCGCACCAATTCAGGCAACAGTTCCAGGGTATTGAGGCTGGCGGGTTCCTCGATGGCATAATAGGTTTCGCCCTGCACATCAAAGCGGCCTTTGCACAGCGTGGGGTAGCCGGCATTTTCGTCGGCATCGTAGCGGTCGATGAGAATGCCGTTCAGGCGCGATTCCAGCCCCTTGGGCGTTTCCTGCCAGCGCACCGCCTTGGGCGGCGAGCACACGCCGCGGGTGTTGGGAGAATCCCCGGTGGCGTAGGAAGACAGCGCGCAACGCCCTTCCACCATCACGCACAGGCCGCCGAAACCGAACAGCTCGATTTCCACCTCGGTGCCGGCCATCAATTGTTCGACTTGGGCCAGCGCCAGCACCCGCGGCACCACGGCGCGCTGGATGCCGAACATCTCATGGTAGAAATTGATCGCCTCGTAGTTGGTGGCCGAGCCTTGCACCGAAAGATGCAGGCGCAGGTCGGGATGGGTTTTCGCGGCATACTGCATCAGCCCGGGGTCGGCCAGAATCACCGCATCCATGCCCAGTTCGGCGGCGTTGTCGATGGCCGTGGTCCAGCGCTGCCAACCTTCGTCCTGAGGGTAGGTATTCAGCGCCAGCAGCACCTTTTTCCCTTTGGCGTGGGCATAACGCACACCTTCCTTCGCATTGTCGACGCTGAAGTTGAGGCCGGTGAAATTGCGTGCGTTGGTGTCGTCGCGGAACCCCATATAGACGCAATCTGCGCCATTATCCACCGCCGTTTTCAGTGCCGGCAGGCTGCCCGCCGGGCATACCAGTTCGATTTTGTCAGGCTGCATTAAGTATTTTCTCCTTGGTGGCTTCTGCAAGAGCCGGCGAGGCGGATGCAGCGCAAGACGCACGGATCACAGGAATCGTAGGGTATGCAGATACCGGCGATTCCGGGCGACGTTCTAAAAACTTCGCACCCGCTTCAGTGGGCAGCAGATTGTGGGCCTTTGGCTCAACATCGCTGTGCGCCAGAGCAAGTGTTTTTTCCGGGGTTGCTTCAATCCATGGCGTTCCGACCAGGCATCCCTGGCGATGGCCACGCCGCTTCAGTTCCAGCTCGATGCCGTTGAGCACGTTCCATTTCTGCGAGCACCATTCCGGCGCCAGCAAGATATCTTTTGATGCGGTGCCAGTCACACGATGGTACACAATATGCCCCGGCGTACGCTCGATCAGGTCACAGGCGTGCCGGATATATTCCTCGCGCCCCAGCGGCCGGTATTCGCCGCGCCGCCACTGATTGGCAAGCACGGTGTGCTTCACCACATGCAGCGGGTGCAGCTTGAGCCCGTCCACGCCGATGTCCAGCACGGTGTCGAGGCTGGCATGATAATGCGATTCGTCTTCACCGGGCAGGCCGAGAATCAGGTGGGTGCACAAGGGGATGCCGCGCCGCCGCGCTTCGACAGCCACATCCCGGTATTCCTTCAGGCCGTGGCCGCGATTGACCCGGCGCAGGGTCTCGTCGAAGGCCGATTGCAGGCCGAGCTCCAGCCACACGATGCGCCCTTCCTCGCGGTATCCGGCGAGCAGGTCGAGCACTGCGCCGGACACGCAATCCGGACGCGTCCCGACCGACAGGCCGATGATGTCATGCTGGGTCATGGCTTGGCGATACATTGCATCCAGTTCTGCGACATCCGCATAGGTATTGGTATAGGCCTGGAAATAGGCAAGGTACTTCTTCGCCCGCGTCCGTTTCGCGATGGCGTGCCGCCCGCTGTCCAGCTGCGCTTCCAGTGTTTTTTGTTCACCCTCATTGGGATTGAACGAACTGTTATTGCAGAACGTGCAGCCGCCGATGCCCTTTGCGCCGTCCCGGTTGGGGCAGGTGAAACCGGCGTCGAGGGCGATCTTGTGGATCCGTTCGCCATGCCGTTCAAGCAGGTATTGGCCGAAGGTGTGGATGTGATCAGAGAGTGCCATGATTTATGGCAGGAAGACTAGCATGTCCCAATGGCTTGTTCAACCGGAACGGGTCTATGGTTATTCCGTACGGCTAGGCTGAACTTCTGCAATGTGTTGAAGGCCGCACACCGCAGTTATTAACTGTCTACCCGAAAGCGGATGCTCACGGTAATAAAATGACAGTTTGCCAGTGTCCAAATTTGCCCTAACCGGCAATCCCAGCATAAACCCCGAATATTTTTCCAAGTTTAGCCAAGCCGGCTACTAAACCGGATTATCCTGATCGAAGAAGCGGTGCTCCAGGCCGAAGTGCGCTGACAAGTGTTCGCCCAGCGCTTGTATGCCCAGCCGCTCGGTGGCCGGTGGCGATAAAGGCCACGCCACTTTTCCATCGTTAGCCAATGCACCAAAAACAAACCACCGGCCCTGGCCGGTGGTTTTTTGGTCAACTGCTGACGAATACCGCGCAGGACTTAGGTATTCCCTCCACCATCGTAGATGCCCTGCCTGGTGCGTTCGAGCTCCTGTTCCATAGTGTAGTGATGTTCAGAAGCTCCCACAGCAACGGAGGCGGGGCTGGCACGCCCATCTTGAGTCAATAGTTCCTTGATAACCGCATTGGCATCGCTGATGGGAGGCACCATAAGCATTAGCAGTTGATCGTAGACCTCACGGTCGATGGAGATTTTTATTTGATCAGTCATGTCTGGCTCCCGAATAAAAAATTGAAATCGGACTAACTTTTATACCTGACTAACTTCCATGCCTGTGAACCGATAAATGGTTCACAATGTAATCATAGACCTCATTAATAACTTGTCAATCCGTAGGTTATCCTCCTGCTAAACCGGATTATCCTGGTCGAAGAAGCAATGCTCCAAGCCGAAGTGCGCCGACAGGTGTTCGCCCAGAGCCTGTATACCCAACCTCTCGGTGGCATGGTGTCCGGCGGCGATGAAGGCCGCGCCGCTTTCCTGCGCAAGGTGAAAACTCTGCTCGGAAATCTCCCCGGTGATATAGGCGTCCACACCTTGCGCGATGGCCGCCTCAAAATAGCCTTGCCCACCGCCGCTGCACCATGCCACTTTCCGGATATCTTTTGCGCCATCCCCGATGATTTGCGGGGTGCGTTGCAGGACATGCCCGACCTGCGCGGTAAATTGCGCGAGCGTCTGCGGAGACGCCAACTCGCCGATGCACGCGATGTTCTGCTCGCCGAACCGGCCCTGCTCCACCAGCCCCAGCAATTTGCCGAGCCGTGCATTGTTGCCCAGTTCGGGATGCGCATCGAGCGGCAGGTGATAGGCCAGCAGGCTCACGTCGTTGCGCAGCAATTGGGCGATGCGCCGCTTCTTGATGCCGGTGATCACGGCATCCTCGCTGCGCCAGAAATAGCCGTGGTGCACCAGGATCGCGTCCGCACCCCAGGCAATCGCCTCATCCAGCACCTGCTGCGAAGCCGTCACGCCGGTGGCGATGCGCCGCACTTCCGCGCGCCCTTCCACCTGCAAGCCGTTCGGGCAGTAATCCTTGAACAAGCCGGTTTGCAGCAGGCTTGCGTTATAATCACACAATTCATTGAGCAGCATGAGTTTTCCCCAGATATGAAACAGGTCATGAAACAGGCGAATCAATCATACCATGCGTAAACACTGGCTTTTATTCACCCAAACCGTCACCGTCGCGCTGGCGCTGCTGTTTATCGTCCAGACCCTTAAGCCGGAGTTGCTGCCGAATGCGGCGCGCAGCGGAGTGGTCACACTGCAGGAAAGCGCACCACAGGCGACGGAGGGCAAAAATCCGGCCATGGGGCTAAGCGCCGCCGCGCAAAAAGCCATGCCCAGTGTGGTAAATATTTTTACCAGCACGGTCATCAAGACCCCGATCCATCCTTTCATGGACGACCCGCGTTTCCGCTTTTTCTTCGGCGACCCGCGCGATATGGAACCGCAGAGTAGTTCGAGCTTGGGCTCCGGCGTGATCGTCAGCCCGGACGGCTACATCCTCACCAACCACCATGTCGTCGAGGCCGCCGACCAAATCGAAGTCGCACTGGCGGACGGCCGCAAGACTAAGGCGCATGTAATCGGCTCAGACCCGGAGACCGACCTCGCCGTCATCAAGGTCGAGTTGCCCGGCAAGCTTCCCGCCATCACTTTCGGTCACCCGGAGCGGGTGCAGGTGGGCGATATGGTGCTCGCCATCGGCAACCCGTTCGGCGTGGGGCAGACCGTTACCATGGGTATCATCAGCGCGCTAAAACGCAATCATCTGGGGTTGAATACCTTTGAGAACTTCATCCAGACCGACGCCGCGATCAACCCCGGCAATTCCGGCGGCGCGCTGGTGGACGTGAACGGCAACCTGATCGGCATCAACAGCGCGATTTATTCGCCGAATGGCGGGTCGCTCGGGATCGGTTTCGCCATTCCCGCCAGCATCGCCAAAAAGACCATGGAACAAATCATCCAGAGCGGCTCCGTGACGCGTGGCTGGATCGGCGCGGGCGTGCAGGAATTAACTCCCGAACTGGCGGAATCCTTCAAGCTGGGCAGCACCAAGGGTGTACTGATCACCGAAGTAATACGCAGCAGCCCGGCGGAGCAGGCAGGCATCAAGACCGGCGATATCCTGATTGCGATAGACGACAAAACCATCGATGATTGGAACACCATGCTGGAAACCGTGGCCAACCTGCCGCCCGGCAAAGTTGTCACGGCCAGGCTGATGCGCAACGGAACGGCGACGAGTTTGCCGGTGAAAATCGGCAAACGGCCAAGACCAAGGGAGCAGTAGCCGCATGACGAGTTGAGGTAAGCCGCATAATGCACCAAATGAAAGAGCCGCATATAGCGGCTCTTTATCCTTAAAACCTCAGTTCAAGCCACAGAGAACACAGAGAATGTCAGGGTTTATCCGTCTTTCATGCTCTCACTAAAAAGGCGAATGGACTTTTCGCCATAACCGTTTGCTTTTTCTGGGTTTATTCTTTGCGCGATTGGGTTTTTACGCTACCCTTATCTATCCACGCGGCCACCACGATACCCGCCTCATACAACAGCCACAGCGGGATCGCCAGCATGAATTGCGATACCACGTCCGGCGGGGTGAAAATCGCACCAACGATAAATGCGCCGACTATCACGTAGGGGCGGATTTCCCTCAACTTCCCGACACTGACGAGGCCCATCCGCACCAGCAACACCACTGCCACCGGCACCTGAAAGGTGACCCCGAACGCCAGGAACATGCCGAGCACGAAGCTGAGGTATTTATCGATGTCGGTCATCACCGCCACACCCTGCGGCGCGGAGGCGGTGACGAAGCCGAAGATCACCGGGAACACCGCGAAGTAGGCGAATGCCATGCCGCAAAAAAACAGCAGCGTGCTGGCGACGATGAGCGGCACGACCAGGCGCTTCTCATGCGTATACAAACCGGGCGCGACGAACCGCCATATCTGGTAAAGGATGTAAGGCAGCGCAATCAGTAAAGCGGCCATCATCGCGACCTTGAGCGGCACGAAAAACGGCGTGGTGACGTCGGTGGCGATCATCTGCCCGCCTTTGGGCAGCTTCGCCAGCAGCGGTTGCGCCAGCAGGGTGTAGAGGTCGGATGCCCATGGGAACAGGCAAATAAACACCACCAGCAAGACCACGGCAACGTTCAACAGGCGCTTGCGCAGTTCGATCAGGTGCGCAATAAAGTTTTCACTGGTACCCATCAAACTGGCTTGCTTGGTGTAGTGGAAGATTGCTTGACGGATGGGTTTTGCTCTTCAGGGGCGTCGGGCGATCTGCCTAATTGCGCATCCAGTATTTTCTGCTCCAGTGACATCCTGGCCTCATGCGTAGCTTGCTCGATGGCGGTGATTTCCTTGCTGATCGTGCCGCGCAATTGTTTGGCTTCTTCAATGGCCATATCGTTGGCAATGTCGTTCTTGACGCTATGCACATAACGCTGCATCCGCCCCCACAAACTTCCCATCGTACGCGCCACTTTCGGCAACCGCTCCGGGCCGATGACGATTAGCGCCACCACCATGATGACGATCAACTCGGAGAATGCGATCTCAAACATGCGTGTTTGACTTGTCTTTCGCCTGTGTTTTCGACGTTACTTCGCCTTCAATGACCTGTCCGTCCTGTTGAGCCTGCTTGGGCTCATCGTCGCGCACGCCTTCCTTGAAGTTCTTCACCGCACCACCCAGGTCGCTGCCGATGTTGCGCAACTTCTTGGTGCCGAATATCAAAATAACGACCAGCAATACGATCAGCCAATGCCAGATACTTAACCCGCCCATCACGTTCTCCCCAAGATAATTGACTGTTAACCGCGCCGCACCATAGGCGGAATACTACCGCCGCCGATGACGTGAATATGAAAATGTAACACTTCCTGCCCGCCGCCCTTGCCGGTATTGATCACGGTGCGGAAGCCGTTTTCCAGGCCCTGCTCGCGCGCCAGCCTGGGAGCCAATACCAGCATCCTGCCCAGCAAGGCGGCGTGGCCATCTTCGGCCTCCGCCAACGAAGCCAGATGCAGCTTCGGGATCAACATGAAATGCACCGGCGCGACCGGGTTGATGTCGTGAAACGCCAGCACCTCATCGTCTTCATACACCTTGCGGCAAGGAATTTCGCCGCGTGCAATCCTGCAAAAAATACAGTCGCCCATGCTCAATCTTTTTTCCGGCTTTCCTTCTCGGCGATACCCGACAAGCCTTCGCGACGCGCCAATTCGTTCAATACATCATCTGCGCTCAAACCGTGTTTTGCCAACAGTACCATGCAATGAAACCATAAATCGGTGGTTTCATATACCAGATGGGATTTGTCGCCTCCCTTGCTCGCCAGAATCACCTCGGTCGCTTCCTCGCCGATTTTCTTCAATATTGCGTCTTCGCCCTTGCTGAACAGCCTGGCGACATAAGAACTTTCCGGCGATGCCTGCCTGCGCGCCTCCAGTGTTTCCGTCAGCCGTTTCAAAATATCCTGGTTCATTTTTTTGGGTTCATTTCTTATAAATCCCATCGGGAGATTTAAGCACGGCATCCACTTCTGACCATTGCTCTTTTTCCAAACGACGGTAAAAACAGCTTTCGCGTCCGGTATGACAGGCGATGCCACCTTGCTGTTCAACTCGCAGCAGTACCACATCGCCATCGCAATCCAGCCGGATTTCTTTTACTTTCTGGATATGTCCGGATTCCTCACCCTTGTGCCATAGCCTCTTGCGCGAACGCGACCAATACACCGCTTCGCCTTTCTGCCAGGTTAGCTTCAATGCGTCACGGTTCATCCACGCCACCATCAGCACCTGCCCGGTGGCGGCATCCTGCGCGATGGCCGGTACCAGGCCATCTTCGGACCAATTCACCTTGCTCAGCCACGCTTCAGTCATAACCTCACCTCCGACACGTTACTGATGTAACTACTAGCCATTCGACTAGGCGAGCAAGCAACGCTCGCCAAGTCGCTGGTTATGGCGCAGCCAGCCGTTTGCGGGAGGAGGTGCGATGCGGTTATTCCCGCACCCGTCGCTTTCGCGCACCGTGTCATAACCGCACCTCGATTCCCTGCTGCGCCATGAATTCTTTAGCCTGCTGCACGGTGTATTCGCCGAAGTGGAAAATGCTCGCCGCCAGCACTGCATCCGCCCCGCCGAGCTTCACGCCGTCGGCCAGATGTTGCAGGTTGCCCGCACCGCCGCTGGCGATCACCGGGATTTCCAGCGCGTCGGTTACCGCACGCGTCAATTCCAAGTCGAAACCGTTTTTCTGCCCGTCCCGATCCATGCTGGTCAGCAGGATTTCGCCTGCGCCCAATCCCTGCATTTTCTTCGCCCATTCCACTGCATCCAGTCCCGTTGCGTTGCGTCCGCCGTGAGTGAACACTTCCCAGCGGTTCGGCGCAACTTGCTTGGCATCAATCGCCACCACGATACACTGCGAACCGTAACGCCCGGCGGCATCCGCAACCAATTGCGGATTCAGCACGGCAGAAGTGTTGATGCTGACCTTGTCGGCGCCGGCATTCAGCAAATTGCGCACGTCCCCGACCTCGCGCACCCCGCCGCCGACGGTCAGCGGAATGAACACCTGCGAGGCGACCTGCTCGATAATGCGGAAAATGATCCCCCTGTCATCCGAGCTGGCGGTGATGTCGAGAAAGGTTAGTTCATCCGCGCCCTGCTCGTCATAGCGGCGCGCAATTTCCACCGGATCGCCGGCGTCGCGCAGTTCGACAAAACTGACACCTTTGACCACGCGCCCCGCCGTGACATCGAGACAGGGAATAATTCTTTTGGCGAGCATCCAGGCTTAACTATTGAATGATAGTTTGATCGGGGTCAGCTCGTCGGCCAGCGCTTGCGCGGCGCGCAAATCCAGCGAGCCTTCGTAAATCGCACGACCGGTTATCGCACCGGTGATACCTTCCTGATACACCGCGCACAGCGCGCGCACGTCGTCCAGATTGGTGATGCCGCCGCTGGCGATCACTGGCACATGCAGCGGTCTGGCCAGCTCAACAGTGGCGGGAATATTTACACCGGACAACATGCCGTCACGACCGATGTCGGTATAAATGATCGCTTCCACGCCATAACCTTCAAAACGTTGCGCCAGATCCGCCACGTCGTGTCCGGTCAGTTTCGACCAGCCATCCACCGCCACTTTGCCGCCCTTGGCATCCAGGCCGACCATGATGTGTCCGGGGAAAGCGTCGCAGGCCTCATGCAGGAACCCAGGCACCTTGACCGCCGCCGTGCCGATGATGACGTAAGTCACGCCGATGTCGAGATAGCGTTCGATGGTTTCCAGGTCGCGGATCCCGCCGCCCAACTGTATCGGCACGTCGCTACCGTCCATCGCATCGATGATGCTGCGCACTGCAACCTCGTTTTTCGGCTTGCCGGCGAACGCGCCGTTCAAATCCACCAGATGCAGGCGGCGCGCGCCTTGTGCCAGCCAATGCTGCGCCATCGCAGCAGGGTCTTTGGAAAATACCGTGGCATCTTCCATCACGCCCTGTTTGAGGCGCACACAATGACCGTCTTTCAAATCAATCGCAGGAATAATCAGCATGGCAGTAAGTAGGAGTTAAGGATTCCATTGCATAAAGTTTTGCAGCAGCTTCAGCCCTGCTGTTTGGCTTTTTTCCGGATGAAATTGCACCGCAAACAAATTGCCTTGTGCTACCGCGCAGGCAAAAGGCTGCGGGTAATCACTGGTTGCCTGCACCAGCGCCGCATCCCGCGGGCGCACGTAATAGCTGTGTACAAAGTAAAAACGCGCATCCTGATCAATGCCATGCCATAACGGATGTTGTGCATGATGCACCTGATTCCAGCCCATGTGCGGCACCTTGAGTTTATTGCCCTGCGCGTCGCGCAGATTGCCGGCAAAGCGTACGACTTCGCCGCGCAAGATACCCAGACCAGCCACATCGCCCTCGGCGCTGTGTTCGAACAGCATTTGCAGGCCGATGCAGATGCCGAGGAAAGGCTTATCGCGCGCGGCTTCCAGCACGGCATTGCGCAAGCCGCGTGCGTCCAGTTCCCTCATGCAGTCCGGCATCGCGCCTTGACCGGGGAATACTACGCGCCTGGCATTCGCAATCACCCCGGCATCGTCGCTTACGACAATTTCGGCATCGGGAGCCACCTTGCGCAAAGCCTGTTCGACTGAGTGCAAGTTGCCCATCCCGTAATCTACAACGGCGACATCGACCATTTCGATTTACAGTGTTCCCTTGGTGGAGGGCATCACACCGGTCATGCGCGGGTCAAGCTCCAGCGCCATGCGCAGCGCGCGGCCAAAGGCCTTGAAAATGGTCTCAGCCTGGTGGTGGGCATTGTTGCCCGCCAGATTGTCAATGTGCAGCGTGACCAAGGCGTGATTGACGAAGCCCTGAAAGAATTCGTTGATCAGGTCCACCTCGAACTCACCGATGCTGCCGCGCACAAATTCGCAGTTGAATACCAAGCCGGGGCGACCGGAGATATCCAGCACCGCGCGCGACAGGGATTCATCCAGCGGCACATAGGCATGACCGTAGCGGCGCAAGCCTTTCTTGTCGCCGATTGCCTGGTTGAATGCCTGACCGAACGTGATGCCGATATCTTCCACGGTGTGATGCGCATCGATATGCAAATCCCCCTTGGCGAGAATATCCATGTCCAGCAAACCATGCCGGGCGACCTGATCGAGCATGTGATCGAGGAACGGCAGCCCGGTATCGAACTTGGCTTTGCCGATACCGTCCAGATTCAACTCAACGGTAATTTGAGTTTCCAGTGTGTTGCGTGAAACTTTCGCGCTACGCATGATTTCGTTCCATTTATTGTAGCGTGCGCTGTGCGCACGAATTTCGATTGGATCGGCATATGCTTGTCGTGCGCACAGCGCACGCTACGGTCTGCTTGCCAACCACAAAACCGCCCTTATTCATGACGCAATTTCCTGCAACGCCAGCATGAATCGCTCGTTTTCTTCCGGCGTGCCGACCGTGACGCGCAAGCAGTCATGCAACATCGGATGCCCGCCGTTCAGGTTCTTGATCAGCACACCGCGCTGCTTCAGTCCGTCAAACACTTCCGTGGCATGCGCCACGCGGAAGAGCAGAAAATTCGCCTCGCTGGGGTAAACCCGCACGGCGGCGATTTCGCTCAATTGCCGATACAGCTTGGCGCGATCCAGTTTGATTTGTTCCGCCTGCTGCAACAGCACCTCGTGATGTTCGAGCAACTTCCCGGCGACCAATTGCGGCAAAACGCCGACATTATACGGTAAGCGCAGTTTTTCCAGCTGCTCCAGCCACGCCGCGCTGCCTGCCAGAAAACCCAGGCGCAATCCCGCCATGCCGAGCTTGGAAAAAGTACGCATCACCAACAAATTCGGATAGTGCGCCAGGCGTGGGATAAAGCTGTCGCCGGCAAAGGCATAATAGGCCTCATCCACTACTACCAAGCCCTGCGCCGCCTCGATGATCTGTGCCACGGCATCCGCCGGAAACAAGTTGCCGGTAGGATTATTCGGATAGGCCAGGAAGATCAGCGCAGGCTGTTCGCGCCGGATCGCGGCGAGGGTCGCCGGCAAATCCAGCGAAAAATCCGCTGCCCCTGAATTGGTTACCCCAGAATTATCCACCAAGGGCACGCCCACATAACGCATTCCGGTGAAAGTCGCGATCATCCGGTACATCACGAACGACGGCTCCACGCTCAGCAATGTTGTGCCTGGCTTGTTAAGCGCCATCGCCAGCAACTGGATCAGCTCATCCGAGCCATTGCCGAGCAGCACCTCCATCCCGTCCGGCAAGCCGAGCACGCCACGGATTTTTTCCTTGAGCGATGCGGCGGCGGGGTCGGGATAACGGTTAATGGCAGCGGCAGCGACCGCGTCGGCAATTTCACCGCGCAGCGCGGGCGGCACGGAATACGGGTTCTCCATTGCGTCCAGCTTGATATAGCCCGCGCTATCCGGCACATGGTAGGCATGCAAATCTAAAATTTCACGGCGCAACAATGTGCTTGCGAGGGAGGAAGCGGAAGGCATGAAATGAATCGCTCAATAAACGAGTGGAATCACAATGGCGCGCAGCTTATCACAAACTTTGGCGCGCATACGCGCCGGAAAATGAAATGTGGGGCAGCAATTCCGGTATAGCTTCATAGAGTCGTGTATCAGATAACACAGGGGCACGGCGCGCCGTGCCCCTACTGAATTTCCCCCAAATATTGCCGCCGCCAATCCTGATGTAGTAAGCTGCCACCACCTGCATATAGAACCTGCATATCTAAAAAAACAGATGCCTAAAAGCCTTCCCAATCCGCCGGTCAGCCCCTCCCCGGACAAACTGCAGGGATTCATCGCCAATTTGCCGGGGGTAGCTTGCCAGATTGAATTACAAGAAGACGGCTCCTTTACTTTTCCCTATGTCAGCGAAGGCTGTTTGATACTGTTCGGCATTCCTCCGGATGATCTGCAAAATGATGCCTTCTGTTTTTTGAATCTCATTCATCCCGAAGACATTCCTTCGCTGCTGGATACCCTGAAAAAATCGGCGCAAACCCTATGTTTCTGGAACTGGGAAGGGCGCATCACCTTGCGGGGCGGCGAAACCAAGTGGATCAGCCTTGGCGCCACGCCACAAAGCACGCCAAGCGGCCTGCCGCGCTGGGAAGGCATCATACTCAACACCACGCAGAGCAAGTTGGGCGAACTCGAAGTCAAACGGGTGCAACAACAGTTACTGGAACTCTCTTCGCATATCCAGGACGCCAAGGAACAGGAGCGTCTGCGCATCGCACGCGAAGTTCACGATGAAATCGGCAGCCTGCTCACCGCGATCAAAATGGATTTATCCTGGATGACGCAACGCCTGCCCAAAGACAATCACACCCTCACCGGCAAGGCAAAGACCATAGAGGAACTGGTGAACCGGGCAATCACCTCCGCGAGCAATCTCGCCCACCGGCTGCGCCCCGGCTTTCTCGATTGCTTCGGCATCATCGCCGCGATCGAAATCGAGGCGCAGGAATTCAGCAAGCGCAGCGGCATTTCCTGCACCATCATCAAGTCACAGGAGAGCATCGAACTGCCCGAGACGTATTCAATCACCCTGTTCCGGGTTTGCCAGGAGGCGCTGAACAACATCCTGAAACACGCCCATGCCAAGCATGTTCAAATCGAGATCGTCAAGGGAACCGACCATCTTGAGTTGATCATTTCCGATGATGGTGTGGGGTTCAGTGAGGTGGCGCGCAACAAGCCGCGTTCCTTCGGCCTACGCGGCGTTCAGGAGCGCGTCGCACACCTCGGTGGCACGGTTAAAATAGCCAGCACGCTGGGCAAGGGGACGCAAATCGCCATTTTCGTCCCGCTCATGGAAGAAACCCCGCAACAGGCGCTTTTCGGCGACACATCGATATGATTAATATTCTCGTAGTGGACGATCATGCGCTGATCCGCAAAGGTTTGAAGATGCTGCTCGAAGAGGGACCCGACTTCCACATCGCCGGCGAGGCAGAAACCGGCCTGCAAGCCATCAACATGGCGCGCAAGCAGCATTTCGATTTGATCTTGCTGGACATCTCCTTGTCGGACAAGCACGGCATAGACGTACTCAAGCAGCTCAAGTCAGAGCAGCCTGATGTCAAGATTATCGTACTGAGTATGTATCCTGAAGAGCAATACGGCGTGCGTGCACTGAAAGCGGGTGCGATGGGTTACATCAACAAGCAGAGCGCACCGGAAAAACTGGTC
This sequence comes from Gallionella sp., assembly GCA_028714895.1. Classification (GTDB taxonomy): domain Bacteria; phylum Pseudomonadota; class Gammaproteobacteria; order Burkholderiales; family Gallionellaceae; genus Gallionella. The sequence goes on from JAQTLM010000005.1 coordinate 77,656, forward strand.
GGCGCGATCCAGCAAGTCATCAGCGGCAAAAAATATATCAGCGCGCCACTGGCTGAACAGTTGCTGAGCAACCTGATCGGCGAATCGCAGGAGTTGATGCACCAGAACCTGTCCAACCGCGAGTATCAGACGCTCTGCCTGATGGCCTCCGGCAAATCCCTCACCGAGATTTCCGAGATCATGGCGCTCAGCCCCAAGACGGTGAGCGTCTACCGCGCCCGCATGCTGGAAAAAATGGGCTTCAAAAATAATGCCGAGGCGGTCCACTACGCCATTGCGCACAATCTGGTGGAAGCCAAAAAATGAGGAGGCCATGAATAAATCAGCATCCAGCCCATCCGAGCTTGCCCGCGAAACGCTGAAAACGCTGACGGCGCGCAAGATACCGCCGACACCGGACAACTACAGCAGGATTTACGCCGAAATCAGCGGCGCCCCCGCCGAAGAAGATCACGGTGCGGAAAAAGTCCTGCGCGGCATTGCCGACCGCCTTGCGCAAGTCCCCAAATCTGCGCCTGCCAGCATAGCATTGAAGAAAGTAATTAGTGCCGAGGACTGGGATCAATGCCTCAAGGAAATCGAAAAGGTTCTGCCCAAACGGGGCGGAGAATCCACACAATCGTGGTCTGACCTGATACGGGATCTGCTGCGCCAATTGGAGACTCCCCATAAGGGTTTGACTATCACCCGTAAAAAAGAAGGCCTGGAAACCGTATTGACGCGCTTTGCAGCAACCCCGGAAGCCTTGTTTGACAAACTGAATGGGCTGATGCGTTCGTGGGCGGAATCCCCGGTTGCGGCTAGCACTGCCGAGATCGATTCCGTACCGCCCGCTGCGCCCGCTGCAAGCGGCGCTGTAACGGCCATGCCAGCCAGTGCCGCAACTGCTCATCATATACTTGGCGAAGAAGCAGGAATGCCCGCCAGACTTGCAGAATTGCTAGCACAAACGCTGGAAAGCATCCTCGGCACACTGCCGGAATTGACGCAGGAGGTACAAACCCTCGTTCAGCAGGTGCGCAACATTAGAACGCATGAGCAACTTACCGCGTTTGCCAAGCAACTGCGCCAATTCCTGATAAAAGTCGAATTACGAGCCGGGGATAACACCAAGATCCATGAAGGCTTGGTGCGCCTGCTGCGCCTGCTGGTGGAAAACATCGGCGATATGGTCGAAGACGAAGAGTGGCTGCACGGGCAAATTGCCATCCTGCATGAAATCATCGCCAAGCCAATTGACCGGCATGCCATCGCCGATGCCGAGCGCGGCCTGCGCGATGCCATCATTAAACAAGGCATGCTCAAGCAAAGCCTCTCCGAGGCCAAAACCACGCTCAAAACCCTGATGACCACCTTCATTGACCGGCTTGGTGAAATCACCGAAAGAACCGGCGACTACCATCAAAAAATCGAGGTCTACAGTAAAAAGATCGGTAAGTCCAACAACCTCACCGAGTTAAGTCACCTGCTGGAAGACATCATGCAGGATACGCGCGTCATCCAGAACAGCGCACTGCGCTCGCATGAAGAACTGGTCGGCACCCGCAAACAGGTTCAGGAAGCCGAAGCCAAAATCAGGGAACTGGAGCAAGAACTCGCGCAAGTCAGCGAACTGGTGCATCAGGATCAACTCACCGGTGCGCTCAACCGCCGCGGCCTGGATGAAGCATTCGACCGCGAAGCCACGCGCGCCGACCGTAGCCATACACCCGTTTGCGTCGCGCTGCTCGATATCGACAACTTCAAACGGCTCAATGACACCATGGGGCATCATGCCGGCGATCAGGCACTTGTTCATCTGAGCCATGTGATCAAGGAAGCGCTGCGCCCCAGCGATTCGGTAGCGCGCTATGGCGGCGAGGAATTCATCATCGTGCTGCCCGGCATAGGCCTTGAAGAAGCCACCGCAACTATCGGACGCCTGCAGCGTGAGCTGACCAAAAAATTTTTCCTGCATGAAAATGACCGCATCCTGATCACCTTTAGCGCGGGTGTGGCACTGCGCGCCCTGCAAGAACCTCAGGAAGACGTTATCGGGCGCGCCGACAAGGCGATGTATCAGGCCAAAAAAACCGGCAAAAACCGCGTGGTCGTGGCGGAATAACCAGGTAGCTTCATCGGCGCCTTGCACAGGGTAAACCTGCGGGTATGAATTTCCTGAAAGCTCTAGTTAGCCATGGATTTGCACGAATAGACACGGATGAAACATTGCGTTACGAGGGTCTGGCATTTCACCCAAACGGTATTGGAAAGAGCAAAGGCAACCCATTGTTTGTCTGTGTAAATCCGTGTTCATCCGTGGCCAATTGCGGTTTTTGGTTTATTCGTGCCTGCCGTTATTCCGACTGTTCCCATCCAGGATGAATATGAATAACGCTCGCAGTACCGGCGGTTGTTTTCACTGCGGCCTGCCCATCGCTGCCGGGGCGGATTATCACGCGCGGCTGGACGGCGCAGAGCGGCAGTTTTGCTGTTTCGGTTGCCAGTCGGTATGCAGCGCCATCTTTGAAGCCGGGCTGCAAGGCTATTACCAGCGCACCCCTGAAGGCGCGCTGCTCGCCCCGCCGCCCGAACCGCCCAAAGACATCGAAATCTACGACTTCGACGAAGTGCAGCGGGAATTCGCCACCTGCTCCGGCGAGATACGCGACATCCACCTGCTCGTCGAGGGCATCCATTGCGCCGCCTGTGTATGGCTGATCGAGCGCGGTTTGCAGCGCGTGCCCGGCGTGCAGTCGGCCAACGTCAATCTGGCCGCCAGACGGCTGCACCTGCGCTGGGACAACCAACGCAGCAAGCTCTCCGATGTGCTGCGCGCGCTGGCCAAAATCGGCTATGCGGCCGTGCCCTACGATCCGGAAAGCGCCGAGGGGATAATCAAGAAAGCCAATCGCGCGATGCTCTTCCGGTTGTTCTTCGCCGGCTTCGCCATGATGAACATGCTGTGGGTTTCGATTGCGCTGTATAGCGGCGCGAACCGGGACGAGTTCCGCGATTTTTTTCACTGGATCGGCCTGGCATTGGCCACGCCGACCTTGCTGTATGCGGGCTATCCCTTCTATCGCGGCGCATTCGGCGGATTGCGCATCGGCCGCCTGACCATGGATTTGCCGATCGCCATCGGCTTGAGTGTCACTTATGCCTATTCGCTGTATGTCACGGTCAGCGCCGGCAAAACCGGCGAAGTGTATTTCGACACCGTCACCAACCTGATTTTTGTGATCCTGATCGGCCGCTATCTGGAAGGCATGTTCCGCCATCAGGCGATTTCCGCCACCAAACGGCTGATGGAATTGCAGCCGCGCGTGGCGATCGTGATGCGAGACGGGCAGGAACAGATGACGCCGATACGCGGCGTAAAACCCGGCGACCGGGTGTTGATCAAACCGGGCTACCAAGTGCCGGTGGACGGCGTCGTGATCGAAGGGCGCAGCGCGGTGGACGAATCCATGCTGAGCGGCGAATCCGCGCCGGTAAGTAAATTGGCCGGCGCGCAGGTTTTCGCCGGTACGGTGAATACCAGCGGAGCATTGCTGGTGGAAGTGCGCACCTTGCTGCAGGATACGACGCTGGCGAAAATCATCCGCTTGGTCGAAGAGGCGCAATCCTCCAAAGCGCCGATCCAGCGCCTCGCCGATACCATCGTGCCGTGGTTCGTGCTGGTCACGTTGATTTGCGCGATACTGACCTTCTTCATCTGGAGCCGCGAAAATTTCGAGATTGCGCTGATGGCGGCAACCTCGGTGCTGATCATCACCTGCCCGTGCGCGCTGGGCATGGCGACGCCAATGTCGATTGCGGTGGCCTCCGGTCTTGGCGCGAAACACGGCATCCTGATCAAGAACGGACTGGTGCTGGAAACCTTGTCCAAGGTGAACCACTTCGTGTTCGATAAAACCGGCACGCTGACCGAAGGCAAGATGAGCGTCGCGCAATTGCATGTCGCGCCCGGCGTGACGAAGGAAGATATATTGCGCAGCGCGGCTGCGGTGGAACGGTACAGCGAACACAGCGCGGCCAAAGCCATCGTTACAGAAGCGGAAAGGCAGCAGTTGAAATATCACGACATTGGCGCGTCGGGATTCCACGCGACAGCAGGCTTGGGAGTGGAAGCAGAGGTGGCAGGCAAAACCATGCTGCTGGGCAATGCCGAATGGCTGATGCGGCGCGGCATTGCGCTTGATGCCGAATTGCAGGCGCACGAGCTGGAAGCGCAGGCGATGAGTTGCGTGCATGTCGCAATGGGCGGTGCGCATCTGGCGGTATTCGCGCTGGCTGACAAACTGCGCGGCGACGCGCAGCAATTGGTAAACGAGTTGCGCGCCGCAGGGATCGCGATGACCCTGCTGAGCGGAGACCGCAGGCCGGTTGCCGAGGCGATCGCGCGGCAACTGGGTGGCATGGAAGTCATCGCCGAAGTGTTGCCGCAGGACAAGGATAGTGTGATCCGGCAGTTGCAGCAGCGCGGCGCGGTGGTCGCGATGGTGGGCGACGGCATCAACGATGCGCCCGCGCTGATCCGCGCCGATGTCGGCATCGCGCTCGGGTCGGGCACGGATGTGTCGGTGGAAAGCGCCGACATCGTGCTGATGCACAACGAGCTGGACAAGGTGCGGCTGGCCACCCTGCTGTCGCGCCGGACATTGCGCACCATCAAGCAAAACATCGGGCTGTCCTTCGTGTATAACGCCATCATGGTGCCGCTGGCGATGCTGGCGATGGTGACACCGCTGGTGGCGGCGATTACCATGCCGATCAGCTCACTGGTGGTGATCGGCAATGCGGCGCGCATACGGACTTTATTCAGGAAAACCTGATCCATAAAACCACAGTGGGAGGTCGTCATGGATGTGATTTACAGTTTGATACCCGGCATGATGTTCTTCGGCCTGATATTCCTCGTGGTGCTGATCTGGGCGGTGAAGAAAGGTCAGTATGAGGATATGGAAGGCAATGCCAACCGGATTCTGCTCGATGACGATGAAGACATGATGGACCACCCTGATGAAACTACTGGTGAAACTACTAGCCATCTGACTAGCCCAGCAAAAGACGCTGAGCAAGTCATTGGTTATAGCCATTCGACTTGGCTATCAAAAGACGATAGCCAAGTCGCTGGTTATGATGACGGCAAGGGTGGCAAAGCAAGCAAGGGAAATTCCGAACTGAAGTAGCCGCGATTTGATCTGGCACTACCTGTCAGATCATTAGTATCTTAGAGCGGCATGCTGATCGTCCGAAATGCCAATAGTAGCCACTCAAATCATCGCACCGGGATTGCATCATAATCGAATTATGATGTTCGCAGTCGTTGCGTACTAACGGGTAGTAAGGTGCATAGAAAGTAGCGATGGCAAACAGGAGGAATAGGAAAAAATGATGCCGCCAATCTTCACCCCAGCCGTCACTCTGTTGAACCGTTTGGGCTACACCAAGAAATTTACGCTGCTGTGGTTGTTGTCCACGGTTGCGATTGCCGTGGTGACGTACAGCCTGTTCGTCAATCTTAACCGCATTATTCAACCCTCGATGCGGCAACTGGAAGGCCTCGTGCTGATCAAGCCGATCTCCCAAGCCATGCAAGCCATCCAGTCGCACCGCGGGATTTCGGCCGCACTGCTCGGCGGCAACCAGATAATGCGGGATAAGCGCGCCGCCATGGAAATGAAAACTACCGCTGCATTTAATGCAATGGAAGAGAAATTACCTGCTGATCTGGTTTCTGGCAAAAATTTCCAGCTTATCAAGTCAGGTTGGGAACAATTGCGCAAAACAGGCCTGAATTTGACAGTCGCCGAAAATTTCGCCGCGCATACCCGCTTGGTCGCGCAACTCCATCTATTCGAGATATCCGTCGCCGACGAATATCTGCTGACGCAGGATCCGGAGCTCGCCTCGTTTTACCTGATTGACACTACCATCAACAAATTGCCGCATACGCTCGAACACCTCGGGCGGATTCGTGCGTACGGCACCGGCATCCTGGCCATGAAGCAACTCACCGAACAGCAGAAGATCGATTTGAAAGTCTATACTGCCGAACTTAACGACATGCTCGAGTTCTTCGACATCAACCTCGACAAGGCCGCCCTCTACAATCGGAATCTCCAGAATATACTTAACACAGTATCTGACAGCATCGTCAATTCGTCGCACAGTATTACTAACCTCGTGGCGACGGATATCCTCACCGGTCGCTTCGCCACACCTCCGGACAAATTTCTGGACATGGCCACGGCGTCGATCGACGAGAGTTACGCGCAAATGTATGACGTCCTGTTGCCAGCATGTGAGTCGCTTATCAAGACGCGCATCACTCGGACAAAAAATACGCTGTACACGAGTGTCGGCATTTCTCTGACGGTATTACTGCTGGTGATCTATCTGTCGGTTAGTATCTACTACGCCATCATCGGCGGTATCCGATCGCTAACTCACTCTGCACGCGCCTTTGCCGGCGGCAACATGAGTACGCGAATCAAACTCGACACGCACGACGAGCTCAGTCGGATAGGCGACAGCTTCAATGAAATGGCCGATGGATTCAATGCCATGCTCGAAGCGCGCAAGCAGGCAGAATTGCAGTTGCTGGAACGCGAGCTGCAATTCCGCACCCTGGCTGATTCCGGCCAGGCACTGATCTGGGCATCCGGCACCGACAAGCTGTGCAACTACTTCAACAAGGTCTGGCTGGAATTCACCGGACGCAGCATGGAGCAAGAGTTGGGCAACGGCTGGACCGAAGGCGTGCATCCGGATGATTTTCAGCGTTGCCTGGAGGTGTATGTGTCGGCGTTCGACCGGCGCGAAAAATTCAGCATGGACTACCGCCTGCGCCGCCACGACGGCGAATACTGCTGGATACAGGATGACGGATGCCCGCGCTACGACAGTAAGGGCGAGTTCATCGGTTATATCGGCTATTGCCTCGACATCACCGGACGCAAGCGAGCGGAAGAGGCGCTGCTCAAGTTCACCGAAGAGCTGGAAGACAAAATCGTGGAGCGCACCAACGATCTGGAACATGCCCGGCTTGAGGCAGAGTATGCCAACCGAGCCAAATCGGCTTTCCTCGCCACGATGAGCCACGAGATCCGCACCCCGATGAACGGCGTGATCGGCATGGTCGATGTGCTGCAGCAGACCAGCCTCAAAGGTTACCAGATGGAGATGGTCGACCTTATCCGCGAATCGGCGTTTTCCCTGCTGACTATCATCGACGACATCCTCGATTTCTCCAAGATCGAGGCCGGTCGGCTGGAGCTCGAGTGCGTACCCATGTCGCTGACAGATACGGTGGAGATGATGTGCAGCATGCTGGATCGTTTGGCCAGCAGGAAGAAGGTGGAACTTATCCTGTTCGTTGACCCGGTTATCCCGGAGAATGTGCTGGGCGATACGGTGCGGCTGCGCCAAGTCCTGATCAACCTTGCCAGCAACGCCATCAAATTTTCCAGCGGGCAGGATCGCCCGGGCCGGGTATCGGTGCGCGCCATACTGGCCAGGAATGGCTTGGCCGGGCGCAGCCCGGAGCAAATAACGGTGGAGTTCCAGGTGGCCGATAACGGCATCGGCATGGACAAGGAGACCTTGGCGCGACTGTTCACACCCTTCACGCAGGCCGATGCCTCCACCACCCGGCGTTTTGGCGGCACCGGGCTGGGGCTGGCCATCTCGCACCGCCTGGTGGAACTGATGGATGGCGAGATCACGGTGCAGAGCGAACCTGGCAAGGGCTCCGTCTTTACTGTGCGCCTGCCGTTTGCGTTGCTGCCGGAAAAAACGGCATCCGACGAAGCGCCGTCTGAGGTTGCCGGGCTATCCTGCCTCGTGGTGGACGGTGCGGATAATCTGGCTGAAGAGCTCGCCGCCTATCTCGCGCATGGCGGTGCGGCCGTCGAGCGGGTGGCAGGTATCGCCGCTGCCGGGGAACGTGCCGGCGCATTGCCGCCTGGCTTGTGGCTATGGATCGTCGTTGCCGAGGATGAGCCGCTGTCGCCTGATGATTTGCGCGCTGTCGCCCGCACCCGGCCGGAACAGGATATCCGCTTCGTTGTCATCGGGCGCGGGCAGCGGCGGAAGCCGCGAGTTGCTGCTTCCGATCTGGTTATGCTGGACGGCAACGTGCTCAAACGCCGGACGTTTCTCAAGGCGGTAGCCATTGCTGCCGGGCGGGCGCAGGAAGAAGTGGAAATGCCCTTCACCGATAGGAGCGAGACGGTCAAGGAACCGCTGTCGCGCGAGGAAGCCAGACAACAGGGCCGACTGATCTTGGTGGCCGAGGACAACGAGATCAACCAGAAGGTGATCCTGCGCCAGCTCGCATTGCTCGGGCTTGCGGCGGATATTGCCGATGATGGCCGGTTGGCATTGGAACGCTGGCGAAGCGGCGACTACGCGCTGCTGCTCAGCGACCTGCATATGCCGGAGATGGATGGCTATGAGCTGACCGCCGCCATCCGCGCCTCAGAGGGGGAATCACGGCATATCCCGGTCATAGCCCTGACTGCCAACGCGCTGCGGGGTGAGGCCGAGCGCTGCCGCGAGGCCGGCATGGACGATTACCTGAGCAAACCGGCGCGGCTGGCAGACCTGCAAGCCATGCTGGAAAAATGGCTGCCCGCTGTTGCCGAACCCGCGCCGCTTGAACCCATGCCGGAGCTGCACGCTACTGCACCGTACCCCGTTGACGTGAATGTGCTCAAGGCGCTGGTGGGCGATGATCCGGCGGTGATCCGCGAATTCCTGCACGACTTCCGCATTAGCGCGGCGAAAATTGCGGCGGAATTGAAGGCGGCCTGCAATGGCGGGCAGATGGCGCAGGCGGGTGCGTTGGCGCACAAATTAAAGTCTTCGGCACGCTCGGTAGGTGCGCTGGCGCTGGGCGAGTTGTGTGCCGCGATGGAGCAGGCAGGCAAGGCTGATGGCACCGAAGCGCTGGCGGTATTGTTGCCCAAGTTTGAGGCGGAAATAGCCGCCGTGGATGAGCAATTGGGTTCATTCTGGCAAAAATAGTTGGCAGAATATTAGGTACGCCTCCACGGGACATGCCGGGAAAAGGAAGAAAAATCATGACAGCAATCCGGATACTGATACTTGACGATGACCCTTTTGAGCTCAAGCTGCTTAGCCGCGTGCTGGCAAACCTTGGATTCGCCCCGGTCATCACCTGCGACAACGGACGTGCTGCGCTGGAGCAGATGGATCATGCGGATGGTTCGCCAGACTTGATCCTGCTGGATTTGAACATGCCGGAAATGGACGGGGTCGAATTCGTGCGCAAGCTGGTCGAACATCATTACGCAGGCAGCCTCATCCTGGTCAGCGGAGAGGATGAGCGTATGCTGCAAACTGCCGTAAAGCTGGTGCAGGCGCATAAAATCCAAGTGCTCGGGCACCTGCACAAGCCGGTCACGCCGGAAGGGCTGGCGGCGTTGCTTGGGAAATGGCTGCCGCCATCGCAAAGCAAGCCGCAGGTAGCAAAGAAAATTTACAGCGCGGATGAGTTGCGCGCTGCCATCGCGAACGGCGAACTGGTCAATTACTACCAACCCAAGGTGGCGGTCGCCACCGGCCGGGCGGTGGGCGTGGAAACGCTGGTGCGCTGGCGTCATCCACAGGACGGAATGGTGTTCCCCGATCAGTTTGTCGGCGTGGCGGAAGCGCACGGCCTGATCGGCGACCTGACCCGGGTGGTGCTCACCGGCGCGCTGGCCCAGGCCAAAGTCTGGCAGGAAGCGGGGCTGACGCTGCGTGTCGCCATCAACGTGTCGATGGACAATCTGGCGTCGCTGGATTTTCCGGATTTCGTTGCCGGGCTCGCGGTCGAGGCAGGCGTGGCGCCGCAGCAGGTGGTGCTGGAAGTGACGGAAAGCCGGCTGATGCGGGACACGCGGGCTGCGCTCGAAATCTTGAGCCGGCTGCGTCTCAAGCGCTTCCATCTCTCGATTGACGATTTCGGCACCGGGCATTCTTCGCTGGCCCAGTTGCGCGACATTCCCTTCGACGAACTCAAGATCGACCAGAGTTTCGTGCATGGCGCATGGGCCAACGAGACGCTCCGGGCAATGTATGACGCCAGCCTGGGTCTGGCAAGACAATTGGGCATGGAAGTCGTGGCCGAAGGGGTGGAAGACCGGGACGACTGGGAGCTTCTGCGCCGCACTGGATGTGATCTCGCCCAAGGCTATTTCGTCGCCAAGCCGATGCCCGCTGCCGATCTGCCCGGCTGGATGCAGACTTGGCAAGCACGGATGCGAAATGAATTTGCAGCTATCTCATAAAGAAAGTAATTCGCCATGATCACTCCCAATCTGACCGACGCGCTTATCCTGATCGCTACGGATAATGTTACCGACGCAGACTTAATCAAGAAACATCTGAAAGTCGAATTTGAAAATGTCTTTACTTCCACCGATCCGGACAGGTCGGTGGCAGATTTCGAGTCCCACCAGCCCGATGTGCTGATGCTGGCATTCAATAGCCTGGAAAAATCGGAGCGCTATTATCTCGAGCTTTATCGCCGCAGCCGTAAAATTCACCTGCACCCACACCGCACCGTGATCCTGTGCAACAAGGACGAGGTAAAGCGTGTTTACGACTTGTGCAAGAAAGAGCTTTTTGACGATTACATCCTGTTCTGGCCGATGACCCACGACACGATGCGCCTGCCGATGGCTGTGCAACGCGCGCTACGTGAACTGGCCGCCATCAAGCCCGGCGGCCCGTCGGCGGCGGAGTTTGCCGCGCAGGCGCGCCGCTTGGCGGAACTGGAAACCATGCTGGACCATCAGATGGCGCGAGGCGGGCAGCATATCGAAGTGACCAGCCAAGCCATGGCGCAGGCCGAACAGAAAATCGGCGCGGCGCTGGATGGGTTTTCCCAACGGCTCATCCGGAATGATTCCGGCGGCGGGTACACAATTAAAGAAGGCGGCGATCTAAAGAGCGAAATCAGCCGCCTCAAGCACGAGGAAGTGCAGCAGCAGTTTCGTGTTGCAGCCGAATCCGTCCAGCCCCTGAAGCAGTGGGCTCAGGATTTCAGGCAGGAATACGCGCCTCAACTGGAATCGGTACGTGCCCTTAACGCGATGGCCGGGCGCGTCCAGCCCGTCGTGCTGGTGGTGGACGATGACGAGTTCCAGCACAAAGTCGTAGGCAAGATACTGGAGGGCAAAAACTATCACTTGGTGTTCGCCGCCGGCGGTATCGAGGCTTTGAGTGTTCTGCGCAAGACCCGCCCAGACCTCATCCTGATGGATGTCATGATGCCCGGCATGGATGGGTTGGAGGTTGTGCGGTATATAAAGAGCGCACCCCAACTGGCCGATATCCCCATCATCATGATCACCGGCAAGAGCGATAAAAACATTGTCATAGAAAGCCTGAAGGTCGGCGCGACCGGCTTTGTAGTAAAGCCCTTCGATCGGGATACCTTGCTTGGCAAAGTGGCTCAAGCGCTGCGTTGAGTCTTCGAACGTCAACGGTGACCACAATCTATCGACAATCATATTGCAAGGCTTGCAATCTACAACGCTAAACATATCCATTGGCTAGGCACGGTTTTGTATGGTGTACCGCCATATTGGTCGGAGGCGGGTAACTTTTGAATGACCGATTTGGGTCGTTAGCGAAAGTCGGGCCAAGCATTTGTCGCAGATCGTGCCGCGTTGAATGCCGCAGGGTACACTGGACACCATCCGAATGGATCAGCCCGGAAAAGCCAGCCTGTTTGATTCGGAGTATATTGCCCGTCAAGCTAGTAGCATCATCATTTTTCAGGAGGAACAATCATGTCGCTTCTATTCTCAAAGACCGCTTTAGGCCAACTCACGCTGCAGAATCGCCTGGCCATGTCGCCGATGACGCGCAATCGTGCTATCGGCAATATTCCGAATGAGCTCATGGCGCAGTATTACGCGCAGCGGGCGACTGCCGGCCTGATCATCACCGAAGGCACGTCGCCGTCCCCCAATGGGCTGGGCTATGCGCGCATACCCGGAATATTTTCTGCGGCGCAGGTTGCAGGGTGGCAGTGCGTTACCGATGCGGTTCACGCGCAGGGTGCGAAGATGTTCATGCAACTCATGCACACCGGGCGCATCGGCCATGCGCTCAATCTGCCTGCGGGCGGGCGCGTGTTGGCGCCGTCGGCGGTGGCGGCCGCCGGCGAGATATATACCGATGCGGAAGGGATGAAGCCGAATGCCGTGCCGCAGGAAATGTCCGGGGCGGACATCAAGGTCGCCATAGGAGAATTCGTGCAGGCCGCGCAGAATGCCGTGGCGGCGGGATGCGATGGCGTCGAGTTGCATTCGGCAAACGGCTATCTGCTCGAGCAGTTCATCCGCCCGAACTCGAACCGGCGCACGGATCGCTACGGCGGCTCGATCGAGAACCGCGCGCGCTTCGTGCTCGAGGTCGCCGAGGCGGTGATTATCGCCATCGGCAAGGATAAGGTCGGCATACGTCTGTCGCCGTTCGGCGTATTCAACGATATGCCGCTGTACGACGCGATGGAAGCGGATTACACCTGGCTGGCGCAACAGCTCAATATGCGCGGGCTGGCCTACATCCACCTCGTCGACCATTCGGCGATGGGCGCACCGCCGGTACCCGATTCGATGAAGGCGGCGTTCCGCAGCGTGTTCAAGGGTACATTGATCCTTTCCGGCGGCTACGATGCCGCGCGTGCCGAGAGCGATCTGGCAGCGGGTAAATGCAATCTGGTTGCCGTGGGGCGGCCGTTCCTCGCCAACCCGGACCTGGTTGCCCGGTGGAAAACCGGTGCGGCGCTGAATGCGCCCGACTTTAATACCTTCTATACGCCCGGGCCGCAGGGATATACCGATTACCCGGTGTTGGGTTGATCCAGAAACAGTAATTAGCCACAGATGCACACGGATAATCACGGACAAAACGAAAAATTATGAGGGATTCATCATTCACCCGGATAGTATTCAGAATAAGGAAATCACCCTGCAATAATCCGTGTACATCTGTGTTTATCCGTGGCTAAACCGCTTTTCCAAGGCGATGATTCGAAGGATGGGGCGGCACCATTCTGCCGTATTACTTTTCTCGGGTAATTCTCAATAGGCCAGCGCGAAGCTGACGTGCTCGTAATCGATTCCGCGTCCCGCGCTGAAACACATTTTCACATTCTCTTTCTCGCCGTTCTGATGCAGGATTTCCACCACGCGGTCCGGCTGGAACCAGTCGCGTGGAATGACCAGACTGGCAGGAATATTGAGCGCCGCAACGGCGGGCAACAGGAATGCCGGAACGTATTTTTCCGGAACGGTCATGTTCACGCCGGTGGCCCGGATGCTGACTGCCTCGGCAGAACCGGGCATGTAGCGCACACCGATTTGCAATTGTCCGGCGCGCGTTACGTTCGCCCATGCCGTGGTTCCCAGCATGAAGGCTTCCGCGTCGCTGGGGCGCAACGCAACCAACTGGTTGTAGCTTAACCGCCCGCCGAAGGTGTCTTCGCGCGTCAGGCGCGCTCCCGAGATGCTTTCGTTTTCGAATTGCCAGGTTTCCAGCGGGTAGCCCATTTCCAGCAGCTCCTTATTGTGTGCGTCCTGAAGCACACGGCCGAAGGCCTCGATCTGTTTGCGTGCCGTTTCGCCCAAGGCGTTATCGCGCCCGGGTTGCCTGAACGGTTTGCCGGACAGGTGCGCGTAAATGCCTTCCGGTTTGTAGCAAAGCTGTGCGCGTTGCGCGATCGGTCGCCGCTCGCCAAGACGCGTGCTGTGATCTTCACACCAGCATTGATGCAAAAAAATGAGGAGCTCGATGCAATCATTGCTGTTGCAGTGCTCGCATAGATTGACCTGCCGCGGGGTCTGGCCTTGCTGCAGCAGGATGGTCTTTACGCGCAGCAATTTGCTCAATGGCACCATCGCCAGGTAACGCATGGTGCCGCTGTGGGCGATTTGCGCAGTCGGCTGCAATCCGCGCATGCTGGACAGGTCCGTCGCAAGCGGTTGGGCATCCCCCTTGCTGGAGGTATAACTGCGCTCTACCGTCACCGTGCCGCTCCATTGCGTCAGCCAGTTGTCCAGCAGTTGCAGTTGCGAGCGTGTAAGCTCCGCAGGGCGCGCATAGCATGCCAGCAAGGTTTTTACATAGATGCTGCGGCAACTGCTGCGCGGATATTTCTGGTTTAGCGGATCGCTGACCTCGGCCGACTGGAAATTCTGCTCCTCGGCGAAGGCATACAGCTCATGCAGTTGATTCCACAGTTTGGTATCGAATTCGTAGCCGGTGCGCAGGTGCTCTAAAATTTCCAGCCCGCTATACAGCAGGCAGCGCTGGCACAGCAATGCGCCGTGTTTTGCGAGTTGCTTGTCGCCGGCGATATAGTCTTGCAGGCAGCGCTGATAACCCAGCACCATGGCCTGCCAGAGCTGCACAATGGCAATAAATACCATCAGTTCGCTTTCATTCAGCGGCAATGGCTTGGCGATGAGTTTTTTGGCGTAATCGTCCTGCACGTAGCCGATGGTCTCGCGCAGCAGCTCCAGCGTGTTCAGCCGCTCCATGCCGCGCATCGGATAGCGATTGAGTTCGTTGATCTGGTTGAACAGCAGGCTATGCGCCAGTTGCAGATTGGTCAGTTGCAGTTGCCCTAGCCATTTTGTGCAACTCGTAGCGTCCTTGAAAAGCGGATTGGCGCGGTCGTCAGTCGGTTCGAGCGGAAGTGTCAGCATGATGATTTTTGGTTGCAGCTTGATACTTTCTATGAGGCGCGCTGGCTAGTCAAGTAGGGGGACGGTGCGCCGTGCCTCTACCCCGTTACAGCAGCACCCTTTCGATACCGCCGTTATTGGCCTTGCTCACATAGTCCGGCAACCAGTTTTCGCCAAGCAGGTGACGGGCCATTTCGATGACAAGGTAGTCTGACGTAGTGCCGCTGTCATCGTTGTAGCGTGACAAACCCTGATGGCAGGCCGGGCAGGAGGTGAGGATCTTGACTTCACCGGCAAAGCCGTCTGCGCGCAAAGCATCGGCGCCTTTGCGCATTTCTTCTTCCTTGCGGAAGCGCACCTGTGTCGCGATCTGCGGCAACGACACGCCGAAGCTGCCGGCCTCGCCGCAGCAGCGATCATTGAGCGGCACGTCAACTCCCAGCAGTTCACTGGCCACTTTGAGCGGCTGGTAGGTCTTCATCGGCGAGTGGCACGGGTCGTGAAACATGTAGCGCACCCCGGTGGGCTTCTCCAGCTTCACTCCTTTTTCCAGCAGGTATTCGTGGATATCGAGCAGGCGGCAGCCGGGGAAAATTTTCTCGAACTGGTATTTCAGCAATTGATCCATGCAGGTGCCGCACGACACGATCACCGTCTTGATGTCGAGATAATTCAGCGTGTTCGCCACGCGATGGAACAGCACGCGGTTGTCGGTGGTGATCTGGTTGGCCTTGTCGCCCTGTCCCGAGGCATTCTGCGGATAGCCGCAGCACAGGTAGCCGGGCGGCAGCACGGTGATCGCGCCGAGCTCATACAGCATCGCCTGCGTTGCCAGCCCGACCTGGCCGAACAACCGTTCCGAGCCGCAGCCGGGGAAGTAGAACACCGCCTCGGAGTCCTCGTTCAATTTGTGCGGGTTGCGAATGATCGGCACGATGCTGCTGTCCTCGATGTCGAGCAGCGCGCGCGAGGTCTTCTTGGGCAGGTTGCCCGGCATCGGCTTGTTGACGAAGTGGATCACCTGCGCACGGACGAGCGGAAAAACAAGCGGTGCGCCGCCGACGGTGGCCGGCGGATGCCTGGCCTGGCTGTTCAGTAAGCCGAGGCGCTTGGCGACCCGATAGCCGGTACGCTGTGCCTTGTAGCCAAATTCGATCATCGCCTTGCGGATCAGCTTGATGGTGGTCGGATCGGTGGCGCTGAGGAACTGCATCGAAGTGGCAGTCACCGGGTTGAATTTTTTCTTGCCCTGTTTGCGCAGAAAATTGCGCATCGCGACCGATACATCGCCGAAATCGATATCCACCGGGCAGGGGTTCTTGCACTTGTGGCAGACCGTGCAGTGATCGGCGACATCGCCGAACTCGGCAAAATGCCGGATGGAGACGCCGCGCCGCGTCTGCTCCTCGTACAGGAATGCCTCGATCAGCAGCGAGGTGGCGAGAATCTTGTTGCGCGGCGAATACAGCAGGTTGGCGCGCGGCACATGGGTGCTGCACACCGGCTTGCATTTGCCGCAACGCAGGCAGTCCTTGATCGAATCGGCGATTTCGCCCAGTTCGCTTTTCTCCAGGATCAGGCTTTCCAGCTCCATCAGGTTGAAACTTGGCGTGTAGGCGCGCTCCAGGTTGCTGCCCTTGAGCAGCTTGCCCCGGTTGAAGCGTCCTTCCGGGTCGATGCGCTGCTTGTAGTCTGCGAACGGAGCGGTTTCGTGCGGCTCGAGATAATCGAATTTGGTGATGCCGATGCCGTGCTCGCCGGAAATCACGCCGCCCAGGTCTTTCGCCAGCCGCATGATGCGATCCACTGCAGCATAGGCCTGCTGCAGCATTTCGTAATCGTCCGAGTTCACCGGGATGTTGGTATGCACGTTGCCGTCGCCGGCGTGCATGTGCAATGCGACGAACACGCGGCTTTTCAGCACATTGCCGTGGATGTTGTTGCACTGATCGAGTATCGGCTGGTAAGTGCCGCCGCTGAACATCTGGCGCAGCGGTTCGCGCACCTCGCGTTTCCACGAGGCGCGCAGAGTATGGTCTTGCAGAGCATGAAAGACCGTGGAGCCACTGGTTTGTAGGTCGGGCTTCAGCCCGACATGTCGGGCTGAAGCCCGACCTACGCCAACATCTAAATCAGAACTGGGTTTGTCGAGGTTGTCCAGCAGCCACTGCCAGCGCGTGCGCACTTCGGCGAGTACCTGCTGTGCCGCTTGCGGGCGGTTGCCGAGCAACTCGGCATCGCCGAGCTGTGCGTCGTCCTGATAGTGCAACGGCAGCTCACCGGCGAAAAATTCGTCCAGCGTGCCGAGCAACTTGAGTTTGTTTTTCAGCGACAACTCGATGTTGATGCGCTCGATGCCGTCGCAATAATCACCCATGCGCGGCAGCGGGATCACCACGTCTTCGTTGACCTTGAACGCGTTGGTGTGCTTGGCGATCGCGGCGGTGCGCGCGCGGTCCAGCCAGAATTTCTTGCGCGCCTCGGCGGATACCGCGATGAAACCCTCGCCGCTACGCAGGTTGGCGAGGCGCACGATCTCCGAGGCGGCGGAGGCTGCGGCGTCCGCGTCGTCGCTCACCACATCGGCGATCAGCACCATTTTCGGCCGGGTGCCGCGTTTGGCTTTGGTGGCGTAGCCCACCGCCTTGAGGTAGCGTTCGTCGAGGTGTTCCAGCCCGGCCAATAGCGCGGCCGGGTGCGCTTCCAGGTAATCCTTGATCTCTACGATGGCGGGCACCGCCTCTCGCACCTGGCCGAAAAATTCCAGGCATACCGTGCGGGTATGCGCATGGGCGCGGTGCAGGATGAAGCGCGCCGAGGTGATGATGCCGTCGCAGCCTTCCTTCTGGATGCCGGGCAGGCCGGACAGGAATTTGTCGGTGACGTCCTTGCCAAGCCCGGCCTTGCGGAATGCGCCGCCGGGGATGGCGAGGGTTTCCGGCGCGCCGTGCGGGGTCTTGCCGTCCAGTTCGAAGCGGCTGATGCGGAAGGTCGCGGTGGCGGCATCGTGGATCTTGCCGAGGTTGTGATTGAGGCGCTCGACTTCTATCCACAAGCCATCCGGCGTAACCATGCGCCAGGAAGCGAGGTTGTCCAGCGCGGTGCCCCACAGCACCGCTTTCTTGCCGCCCGCGTTCATCGATACATTGCCGCCGATGCACGATGCATCCGCCGAGGTCGGATCGACCGCGAACACCAGCTTGCCGGCCTCCGCCGCTTCCATCACGCGCCGCGTCACGACCC
This sequence comes from Gallionella sp., assembly GCA_028714895.1. Lineage (GTDB taxonomy): Bacteria > Pseudomonadota > Gammaproteobacteria > Burkholderiales > Gallionellaceae > Gallionella. Next base: position 95,595 of record JAQTLM010000005.1, read on the forward strand.
CCGCGCCGCAATGAATGGTGGCATATGGCTCGCTCAATCCGGGTAGGACCAGAGGTTCCACTGCGGCAAGCGTGTCCAGCTTTTCGGTGTTGATCACTGCGGAGAATTTATCCAGCGGCACGGCGCCGCCGGTGTAGCCGGTGCCGCCGCCGCGCGGGATGATGGTCAGCTTGAGTTCGATGCAGGCGCGCACCAGCGGCGCGACTTCCGCTTCGGTGTCGGGATGCAGCACCACGAACGGATATTCCACGCGCCAGTCGGTCGCATCGGTCACATGCGAGACGCGCGCCAGGCCGTCGAACTGGATGTTGTCGCGGCGGGTGACGCGGCCCAGTACGCGCAGGACGCGTTTGCGCAATTGCAGGGTCTGTTCGAATTCGGCGGCGAATTGATCGACCGCCGTAGCGGCGAGCTCGAGCAGGCGCTTCACTTTCTGGTTGTCCTGGCGGCGCGCTTCGATGTCATTCAGGCGGTGATGCAGCGCGCCGATCAACGCTTCGCGGCGCTTGCGGTTGGCGAGCAGGTCATCCTGCAAATACGGATTGCGCGTCAGCACCCAGATGTCGCCCAGCACCTCATACAGCATTTGCGCGGAGCGTCCGGTACGTCGTTCTTCGCGCAGCGTGTTGAGGATGTTCCATGCCTCGCCGCCGAGAATGCGCAAGACGATCTCGCGGTCGGAAAACGAGGTGTAGTTGTAGGGGATCTCTCTTAAGCGTGCCGTCATGGTCTGCCTTGGTTCGACAAGATAAGCATTTTACCTGAATGCAGCCTGCCGCTCGACCCTGTTGAGCATGCGGATAAAAAACAGGGCGCGGAAAACATATACCGGGAGGGGGTATGCATTGAATAAAGTTCCATTGGCCGCACCGCCGGTGTCTAGCGGCGAATCAGATAACGTATGGTCGGCCCGTCCTGTTGAATGTCGAGCACTTCGTAACCATGATTTCTCGCGTCCAGCGGGATGGAGTTGATTGACTGCGGGCAGTCGGTGACCACTTCCAGTATCTCGCCATGCGACAGGTGGGGCATCGCTTCCAGCGTGGCGACGGCCGGGTAAGGGCAGGGCTCTCCGGTCATGTCGAGCCGGTAGGATGGAATCAGGCCGGACTTGTTCATGCGGGTTTCTCGGTGGATGCAGTTTGGGCGGAGGCTTGGGAGGCGAAGAAGCGCCTCTCCCACCACAATATTGCGCCGAATGACATGGCCAGCATCAAATAGGTAAGGAGCAATCCGCCCTGTGGACCGAAGACCGCAAGCAGATTGACCTTGTCGAAATTGGTGGCCACGACGGGTGCGATGTCATCCCAGCAGACAGCCAGCAACGTGGCGCCGATGATGTTGCCGATGCCCACCCACCAGAAGTGCACCTGCCCTTCAACGGCGCGATACATCCAGCCTGTTTCGCACCCTCCGGCAAGCACGATGCCGAAACCGAACATCAGGCCGCCCAGCACCGCATTCGGCCCCGCCCACATGATCTTGGGCGCCGCGCCAAGCTGGATGTAGCTGTATATGCCAATGGCGCTGACAGCCATGCCGAGGATGATGGCCTTCGCCATCTGGCTGCGGCCGGTGATCCACAGGTCGCGGAACGCCGAGGTGAAGCAGATCTGGGCGCGTTCGATCAGCAGGCCGAATGCAAGGCCGAACAGTGCCGCCAGCCCGAGTTTCGGCGCGCTAAAGGACTGGCTCACGGCCCAGGCCATAAAGGTGAGAAAAACCAGCATGCCGAGCCGGAAGCGGCGGCGCGCTTGGTCCGCATCCTGCTGGAGCGGCAGTGCCTGATCGATTTTTTGCAGCTTCACCGGGAGACGAAATATCGGCAGCAAGGTGAAACGCGCTCCAAAATAGGAGCCGGCTGCCGTAGCCAGCGCAAAGAACCAGGCGTGCAGCGAAAATTGCGGGATGCCGGTGAAGAAGGCCGCCAGGTTGCAGCCCATTGCCAGACGTGCGCCGAACCCGGCGATGATGCCGCCCGCCAGCGCCTGCACAATGCGGATGCGGTGTCGCGGCAGGCGCAACTTGACGTTGTTGGCCCATAACGCGGCAGACAGGCAGCCGGCAAACATGCCGATGATCATGACCCCGTCGATGCGGGTGAGCGGCGTTCCCTCAAGGTGGATCAGCTGAAAGTAGCCCCAGGTCTCCGGGTGGTAACCGGCCAGTTGCAGCAGGTGTCCGCCCCAGCGTGTGAATTCGCCGGTGACAGCCCAGAACGTGCCGGTTATGCCGAAGTAGTAGGCCGACAGCACGCCGGCGGCAAGCACCGCAGGTAATGGTGCCCAGAATCGAACCAGATAGTGTGTTTTGAAGTCTTGCCAGGTCATGTCAATGAGTCTCGATGCGGGCTTGCACAGGGCGGCCCGGTAAAAAATAAACGACACCCGGAAAGTGTCGTCATATGAAAAATAATGGAAAGCAGGTAAATATCTGCGTTCGCAGGCATATTGTCACATGCCCGCTGCCGGTCATCAATGGAAAACGCCCTTCATGCCGTGACCGAACCCGGCAGATGGGGATGAAATAGGCTCTTATGCAGCGCGCTGCTCATGCGGATAAAATGACTATCGTATGAATCATCCACCCGACAATCCGACCGCACGGGTATTTTTCGCCCTGTGGCCTGCCGCCACCGAATCCGCACAACTGGCAGCTTGGCAACCGGCATTGCGTGAGCTTTGCGGCGGACGCGCGATGCGCGGCGAGACGTTGCACAACACGCTGGTGTTTATCGGCGATGTCGAGTTATACGGCTTGGAAGTATTGCACCTGGCGGCGCAGGAAGTCAGCGGGGAGAGTTTCGAGTTGTGTTTTGACCAAGCGCGCTACTGGGGACATAACCACATCGTGTATGCCGCGCCGCGCCATGTGCCGCAACAACTGGCGCAACTGGCCGATGCGCTGGAGCAGCGCCTGGCCGCGCATCGCTTCAAATTCGACCGGCGCGAGTACAAACCGCATGTCACGCTGTTGCGCAACGCGCACTGGAGCGACGCGCCGCTGCCCGCGATGCAGCCGGTAAGCTGGCAGATCAGGGATTTCGCACTGGTACAATCCGCGCATCGGGACGGGTTGGCGGGTTATCGGGTGCTGGCGCGTTTCCCTTTGGGTGCCGGTGACGGATAATCCTACTATCAAAAAACAGGAACGCATGCATGCTCAATATTTTTACGCTGGAAAGCGGGCGGCTGGCCAGGATCGAGCCGGAAGAGATTGCCACGCGCAAGCCGATCTGGGTGGATGCCATCGCGCCCGGCGAAGACGAACGCGAATGGGTGGCCAAGGCTTTTTCGGTCATCCTGCCGCAACCGGAACATTTGCGCGACATCGAAGCGAGCGCGCGGTTCTACGAGGAGAACGAGGAGCTGCATGTGAGTTCGGATTTCCTGCTCGGCAAGGAAATCGATTCGCGCAGCGTCATCGTGGCTTTCGTGCTGTCCAACAACGTGCTGTTCAGTGTGCATGACGAAGACCTGCCGGTATTTCAGCATTTCCGCCTGCGTTCGCACGGGCAGCCCGGCCTTGTCGCAGACAGCCTCGATGTGTTGATTGATCTGTACGGTTCCGATGTGGAGTTTTCCGCCGACGCCCTCGAAGAGGCTTACGCCGATCTTGGCGAAATCAGCGGCACGGTGTTGAGCAACACGATCAGCGACAAACAGGCCGGTGTAGTGCTGGCCAACATCGCCCATGCGGAGCACCTGAACGGGCGCATCCGCCGCAACCTGATGGATACGCGCCGCGCGATTTCATTCCTGATGCGCAGCAAGTTGCTCACCCCGGATCAGTTTGAAGAAGCGCGCCAGATCATGCAGGACATCGATTCGCTGGACGGGCATACCGCGTTCCTGTTCGACAAGATCAACTTCCTGATGAATACCACAGTCGGTTTTATCAACGTCAACCAGAACAAGATCGTGCGCCTGTTCTCGGTGGCCGCGGTGGCGTTGTTGCCGCCCACCCTGATCGCTTCTGTCTATGGGATGAATTTTCAACACATGCCGGAACTTCAGTGGGTAAACGGCTATCTATTCGCTTTGTCGCTGATGGCGGCATCCGTTGCATTGCCATTTTGGTTGTTCCACCGCAAGGGTTGGTTGAGATAGGTCGTCCTGTGCGACTACTTGCCGTGAGCAGCCGGAATAACCCGATACGAGAAACTTTAGCCTGATTACACCATGAAAAAATCGAACCATTCCGCCCGGTTGGGCGGCTTCCTGTTGCTGGCCTTGCTGTGCCTGGAGTTTGCGCCAATGGCCCATGCCGGCGGCGAGGAATTTTCGCTGTGCGCGAAAAAATATCCGGACAGCAACGCCGAACGCCTGAAGTGCTACGACAATGCGCAGGCCGCTGCTACCGTGTCATATCTGCCGCAGCCGGAAGATGACGAAGAAACGCCGCCGGCAGCCGGGACGGCACCGGTTGCCGAGCGATCCTACCTGACCAAGGCCTGGAACCTGGATGACAAGGCCAGCCGCGATGAAAGCAAACTGGGCCGCTTGATGCCGCACCGGCAAAGCTATCTGCTGGTGAGGAAAACCGGCAACGTCAACAATCAGCCAGCCTCGCCTGCCATTGGCCACAACACGCCCACGCCCTATGACTTCGATGCGCTGGAAACCAAATTCCAGTTGAGTTTTAAGGCGGACATCGGCAGCCAGAAGGATGTTAATTTTTGGGGGCTGGAAACATTGCGCCTGTGGGGGGCATACACGCAGCAATCCAACTGGCAGATGTTCAACACGCGCAATTCTTCGCCATTCCGCGAAACCAATTACGAGCCGGAGCTGATCGCCACGTTTGGTACGGGCAGCCCATCGGGATTAAAGCTCGTCAACCTTGGCCTGGCCCACCAGTCGAATGGCCGGAATTTGCCTGAATCGCGCAGCTGGAACCGCCTCTACCTGCAAGGCGGATGGGAGTGGGGCAACACTTCGGTGATGGCGCGCGGCTGGTGGCGCATCCCGGAGAATTCCCTGAAGGATGAGAACCCCGATATCACCGATTATGTCGGGCGGGCCGACCTGGTGGCGCGCTGGGAGCCCGTGGATAAATCACAGGCCGTGGCCATATTGCTGCGCAACAATCTCAACTTGGCGAAAAATCGCGGCTTCATGCAGGTCGACTGGTCCATGCCGGTGGCGCTGGGAAATTCCGCGCGGCTGCACGCACAATTGACTTCCGGTTTCGGCGAAAGCCTGATCGACTACAACCATCGCCAGAATACCTTCGGGCTGGGATTTTCTTTCCGCGAATGGTAATTTCTGAAAGAAGGCTTTTTTATCAGCCCGGCTGCTGTTCAGGAGCTTCCAGCAAACATTTGATTACTGCGCCCGCCAGCATGAAGCCGAACAGCGGCGGCATGTAGCTGATGGTGCCGTTTACCGCACGCGGACGGCCACGATCCAGCGGTTGCGGCGGCAACGGTGGGCGCGGTGATTCGTCCGAGAACACCGTGAGGACGCCCTTGCTGATGTTGTGATGGCGGCGCAGGCGTTGGCGCATTTGGCTCGCCAGTGGGCACATGATGGTCTTGCTGATATCCGCCACCTTGATGCGGGCGGGATCAACGCGGTTGCCCGCACCCATGCTGGAGGCCACTTTCAGGCCGCGTTTGCGGCTTTCGGCAACCAAGGCTTCCTTGCAGGCCAGCGAGTCGATGCAGTCAATCACGTAATCGCAGTCGCCCGGCACCAACTCGTTGACGTTTTCGCGGGTCAGAAAGCTGCGCAGTACCGTCACCTCGCAATCCGGGTTGATGTCCGCGATGCGCGCACGCATCAGTTCCGCCTTGGATTGCCCGACGGTGGAAAGCAATGCGGGCAGCTGGCGGTTGATGTTGCTGATGGCCACCACATCGTGGTCGAGCAGCGTCAGCCTCCCGATACCGGCGCGCGCCAGCGCTTCAGTGCAGTAGGAACCGACCCCGCCCATGCCGGCGACGAAGATATGCTTGCTTTGCAGTTTCGCCAGACTATCATCGCCGATGAGAATGTGGGTGCGGGTGAACTGGGGAGGGGTCATGTTTTGCATGGCGCGATTATAGCGGGAGGTAATCTGTGCGTTAAAAATTCCGTCATTCCGGCGGAGGCCGGAATCCAGCGTTTTATTAAAAATATTTTTTTGATTTGTCCCCGCAATGCGGGGATGTTTTCTGATTGTCTGGATTCCGGCCTCCGCCGGAATGACATGCTTATAAAGTTGTTGTGACTGATAATTTTGGCAGCACGCTCAACGCGTTCGCCGTCGTCGCCGCCGCGATCTCTTCCAGCGTAATGCCGCGCAATTCCGCCAGCGTCTGCGCGATGCGCGGCAGGTATTCCGGTTTGTTCGGTTCGCCGCGTTCGAGAAAGCCGGGTGGAATGTCCGGCGCGTCGGTTTCCAGCACGATGCTGTCCAGCGGCAGTGTTGCGGCGAGTTCGCGCAGGCGCGTGGCGCGCGGGTAGGTCATCGCGCCGCCGAAACCAAGTTTGAAGCCGAGCCCGATGAATTCCTCCGCCTGCTGGCGGCTGCCGCCGAAGGCGTGGGCGATGCCGCCGCGCACCTTGATCTGGCGCAGGTGTTTGAGGACGGTGTCTTGCGCGCGGCGAGTATGCAGCAGTACCGGCAAATCGAATTCGCGCGCCAGCTTGAGCTGCCCGGTGAAAAAATGTTCCTGCCGCGCGCGGTCGTGATGTTCGATAAAAAAATCCAGCCCGATTTCGCCGACTGCGACCGGATGATGTTCGCGCAAAAAGCCACGCAACGCATCCAGATCGCCCGGCGCCGCAGCGCCGGTATACATCGGATGAATGCCATAGGCGGGCGCGCAACCCGGGAATTGTCCGCATAGTTCGCGCACCGCTTCGAAGTTGGCTCGCGCGACCGAGGGTACGACGATGCGGCTGACTCCGGCGGCTTGCGCGGCTTCCACCAGCGCAGTCTGGTTGCCGTCGAATTCGGTGGCATCGAGATGGCAGTGGGTGTCAATGAAGGTCATAGGTTGCAAAAGGCGATTAGCCACGGATACTCACGGATTATCAAGAAGTGCCATATTTAACTCCATTGTCCGCCAAGCCGGAAATGAATCCGGGCACTTGGTATTAATCGGTATTTAATCCGTGTCTATCCGTGGCTCATTCTGTATTTGTGTTTAACCCATCGTCAGCACGATCTTGCCGGTCATGCCTCCCGCTTCGATCAAACGGTGCGCCTCCGCCGCATTTTTCAGCGGCAGTTTATGCGACACCAGCACGCCGAGTTTGCCCGCTTCGACCAGTTGCGCGCCCTGTTCCAGTATCCTGCGCTGGCGGATGCGTTCGTCGTGCAGCTTCAGCACCTGCGGGGTGAGCATCAGCTCAAAGCACAGCGACAGGTTGCGCAGCCGCGCCAGTTGCACGTCGGCGGCGGCAAGCGGCGTGGCGAGGATGCTGACAACCTTGCCGCCAATGCGCGCGGCGTTCAGCGAGCGCAGAAAAGTCTCGTCGCCCACCGTGTCGAGTACCACGTCCGCCCCGAGTCCTTCGGTCCATTGCAACATCTCCTGCACGAAGTCCTGCTCGCGATAGTTGATGATTTTTTCCGCGCCGAGGCCATGCGCCAGCCCGGCCTGCTTGTCGTCGCTGACCGTCACGGCGATGCGTGCGCCGAGGTGATGGGCGAGTTGCACGGCAATGTGCCCCACGCCTCCGGCGGCGGCATGGATCAGGATGGTTTGCCCGGCCTGCAGGTTGGCGCGCTCGACCAGCGATTCCCACGCGGTAAGCAACACCAGCGGCAATGCGGCGCTGTCTTCCAGTGACAGGTTGGCGGGCTTCGCCGCGCAATAATCCTCGTGCAGCGTGGTGTACTCGGCGTAGCAACCTGGCTCGTCGTCCAGATTTCCACCCAGCCCGCCGTTGCAGAAATACACCGCATCGCCGGGTTTGAAGCGCGTCACCGCGCTGCCGGTTTTCTCGACGATGCCTGCACCGTCGCAGCCGAGTATCGCGGGCAGTTTGTCGGGATGGTAGGCAGGCTTGGCGCGCAGCTTGGTGTCGAGTGGATTCACTCCGGCAGCGGCCAGTTTCACCAGTAGATGGTGCGGCGAAGGCAGTTCGGGCTTGGTAATTTCGTGCAGTTGCAGCACGTCGGCATTGCCGGCGGCGGTCATCAATATGGCTTGCATGGTCATTTACGTCACCCCTCAACGCGGTTCAAATTACAGCAATGCTCCAAAATCTAATGCATGCCGTCCATGCGCTGCGCGAACAGCATCCTGACGAAACGGTGCGTATCCTTCATGCCGCGCTCTATTTGTGCGGGGGTCGGCGTGTAATCCTCGCGCTCGGCCAGGGTGTATCTGACGTTGGCCTCCGCATCGGTCAGGCCGCGTTCTATCTGCTCCGGCGTCAACCTGTAGTCCTTGCGGTCGGCGAATCTCGCCCTGACCTCACTGCTTTTATCCGTCAGGCCGCGTTCTATTTGCGCGGGGGTCGGCGTGTAATCCCTGCGCTCGGCAAATTCCTTGCGGATGGAGGCATCCGCATTGGTCAGACCGAGTTCAATTAGTTCCGGTGTTAGCTTTTGCATATTCATGGTCTCTGTATGGTTTGGGGTGGCATGTTCGTGCGGGCCGCTATGTTAAACTGCGCGCCTCATTTGCGCATCTTTTCGACAGGATAGGCTATGTCTGGAAATACCTTCGGCACATTGTTCACGGTGACTTCGTTCGGCGAATCGCACGGCGCGGCGATCGGCTGCATCGTCGACGGCTGCCCGCCGGGGCTGGCGTTAAGCGAGGCCGACCTCCAGCCGGATCTCAACCGGCGCAAGCCCGGCACATCGCGCCATGTCACGCAGCGGCAGGAATCGGATACCGTGGAGATCCTGTCCGGCGTGTTCGAGGGCAAGACCACCGGCACGCCCATCGCGCTGCTGATTCGCAACGAAGATCAGCGCAGTAAGGACTACGGTAGCATCGCCGAAACCTTCCGTCCCGGCCACGCCGACTACACCTACTGGCAGAAATACGGCATCCGCGACCATCGCGGCGGCGGGCGCGCGTCGGCGCGCGAAACGGCGGGACGCGTCGCAGCCGGAGCGATCGCCAATAAGTGGCTGAACGAACGCTACGGCGTGACGGTGCGCGGCTATCTCACACAGCTCGGCGAGATCGCGATCCCCTTCAAGAGCTGGGACGATGTGAACGACAACCCGTTCTTCGCGCCGGACGCCGGCGTGGTACCCGCGCTGGAAGACTACATGGACGCGTTGCGCAAATCCGGCGATTCCATCGGCGCAAAGCTCGCGGTGGTGGCGCAGAATGTGCCGGTCGGCTGGGGCGAGCCGGTGTTCGACCGCCTCGACGCCGAAATCGCCTACGCGCTGATGGGCATCAACGCTGTGAAGGCCGTCGAGATCGGCGCGGGCTTCAATTGTGTGACGCAGAAGGGCAGCGAACACGGCGACGAACTTACGCCGCAAGGATTTCTATCAAATAATGCCGGCGGTATCCTCGGCGGCATTTCCACCGGGCAGGACATCGTCGCGCACTACGCCGTCAAGCCCACCTCCAGCATCCGTCTCACGCGTCACTCGATCGACAAGGCGGGCGATGCGATGGACGTCTCCACCGAAGGCCGCCACGACCCCTGCGTCGGCATCCGCGCGACGCCGATCGCCGAAGCGATGCTAGCGCTGGTGCTGATCGACCATGCGTTGAGGCATCGGGGGCAGAATGCGGATGTGGTGTGCGGGACGCCGAAGTTGCGTTAGGCTCTTCAATAAACTGAGACTCACTATGACCAATCAGAAGAAGCCCGCTGTCGCAGTGGACATATTGCCCTCGCCGCAGGGTTTTTGTCTTTCTGTGCCGCTCTATGAAACATTCAGGTTCGATAACGATAAGAGCAATCCATTCTTTGCGATTGAGCACTTCAAGAATCCATTGGATATTTACTGTCCAGAGTGTGGTCGCCACAGTGTATTTACGCTAAAGCAAGAAGCTCAGTACTCCGATCGATCTCACTTCAACAACTATATCTTCTCACTTGCGTTTAGTTGCTCACGCGACGTTGCCCACAAAGCAATTTTTGTCTTCCTAGCGCATAAGGGAGTCCTTCAAAAGATAGGCCAAACTCCATCACTAGCGGACATTTCAGTTCCCGATTTGCGAAAATATCGCCCTGTTCTTGGAGATGATCGCTTCCGCGAACTAGCCCGTGGCATTGGCCTGGTCAGCCATGGAGTTGGCGTGGGCGCGTTTGTTTATCTCCGCCGCGTTTTTGAATGGCTAATCGAGAGCGCACATTCCGATGCGAGCAAGGATGCGGGTTGGTCAGAAGAGAACTACATCCGTTCTCGGATGGACGAAAAGATCAGCCTGCTCAAGGATCACTTGCCTGAGTTTTTGGTACAAAACAGAGGCCTGTATGGAATTCTGAGTGTTGGTGTCCACACTCTGACAGAAGAGGAATGCCTCGCTGCATTCCCGGCGGTACGTCTCGCGATTGAACTCATTCTCGACGACTTGTTAGAGAAGCACGAACGTCAATCAAAAGTTAAGGCTGCAGCAAAGTCGCTTGAAGACCTCAAGTCGTTAATTGCCAAGCCGGAAACCTAACTCGCGAAAGGCTAAAATCAAAAACCGCCGGGGGTTGCCCGGCAGCAAGTTACCTTTCTTGTCTTGCCAAGAAAGGTAACCCAAAGAAGTCGCCCCCGGTTTGCCGCCCCCTTCGGGGGTTTCCTGCGTTGCTAGACTGGTCAGGCGGCTGCGGAACTCGCACTGCGTGCTCAGACAGTCCTCGCCGAAATCCCCTGACCAGCCTGCGCTACTCGGCGGCGCACAGGGGATGAAAAGCAAAGCGATTTTGTGTGCGCTGCGCGCACGTCGCTTTTGGACGCCGCGCAGCGGCGATACCCTTCCCCCTTATCCCTTCTCTGTTTTCTGATACAGCCGGTAACGCTCGCTTTTGTCGCCCTTGCGGCTGCCTTCCCATATTTTTTTCCAGCGTGTTTCGTCGAGCAGCGGCTTGGATAGCCGGTCACCCTGGATCAGGCGCAGGTCGCAACGTTCGTTGCGGTCGGCCTGCGTGACGATGCCGCCGAAATAGTGCAGCATGGCGCGCTGCCCGTCGCCGAGGTAGTCGCGCCCGATGCACTGGTAATGCTGCGGCATCGCGTGCTTCAGCGAGGCGACCATGCCGCGGTAGCTCTTGCCGCTGTCCAGCCACGGCAGCCACAGAGTCATCGCGAGGACCCAAACCAGCGTGATGCCGGTCGCCCAGTTGGTTACCGCGCGGCGCATCGAGCGGCCGACGCGCCACACCAGCACCAGCCACAGCACGGTGGCGAGGATGGCGATGACGAACGGCGCGGTTTGAAACTCCGGCTCGAAGCCCGGCTGGTAGTCCTTCAGCCACAGCGTGATCTTGGCGTGGTTGTCGAGCAGCAGACCCGCCCAGCCCCACCACATCGCGATGGTGAACAGCGCGAAGGTCGTCAGGCCGAACCAGTCCAGCGCGTTGGCCGCACCGCGTTTCAGCGACGACAGCGAGGCGGTGGCGAGCAGGGTGATCGGCAGCAGCATCGGCAGCGCGAACACTTCCTTGATGTGCGGCACGAAGCTGAGCGTGACGAACATCACGCCGAAGGCGACCAGCGGTAGATGCAGGTCGTCGCGCTGCGCCAGGCGCTTGCGCGATTGCCAGATCGTCCAGGCCGCGAGCGGCAGGGCGGGCCACGCGATCCACGGCAAATTTTTCAGGTAGTAGAACGATTCCCTGTTCGGGCCGCTTTTCGCGTAATCCAGCCAATGGCCGATGTTGTGCGTCCACGCCCAGTCGGCGAACAACCTGGGCGAGTGCTGATACAGCAGCAGCGGCCACACGGTGAGCCACGGCAGCGCGCACAAGGCGGCGATGCCCAGGCTGGAAAAATAATTGCGCGTGCGCCAGTTCCTGAACAGCGCGGGCAGCAGCGCGGCGATGAGAACGAACAATACCGGCGCGATGAAACCCTTGGACATGAAGCCGATGCCCACGCCGGTGCCGATCAGCACGCCGGCGCGGATCGTGCGTTCCTGGCTGTACGCGAAACCGTACAGCAGCATCGCGCAACCGGCGAGCAGCGCGAGATCGGTGATCATCTGGTGCGCGCGCACCAGCATGCCGATGCAGCCGAGCAGGATGATCGCCGCCGCCCATCCCCGGTTCTCGCCGTACAGCTTGCGCCCGGCGAGGCCGGTGAACAGCAGGGTCAGTGCGATGTAGAAACCGCTGGCGAGGCGCGCGCCATCATGCAGCGGCAGCAGCGGGGAAAATAATTTGGCGAACAGCGCGGCGGTCCAGTAGAACAGCGGCGGCTTGTCCATATACGGTTCGCCCGCCAGAGTGGGGATCAGCCAGTCGCCGCTTTGCAGCATCGAGTAAATCAGCCCGAAGCTGGTCGCCTCGTCCGGCTTCCACGGGTCGTGACCGACCAGTCCCGTGCCCAGCCAGATCAGGCACAGCAGCCCGAGCAGCACCGCCTTGCCGGGGGTGATCGGGTGCGGGTCGGTGGGTTTTATGAAATACATTAAATCTGCTGTGCGCTTCGATAGCGGCGTTGCGCGGTGCTATCGGAACGGCGGCTAAGTTTTTTGTTATCGGGCATGCCGCTATTCCACGATCTTGATGCGCTGCCCCGCTCGCGGTTCGCCATCGGGATATTGTGCATTGATCAGGCGTAAATAACTCTCCGCCGATTTGCCGAGCGGCGAGTTATGCGCGAGCCTGGCGTAGGTGTCGCCCTGCCGCGCGGTGATGATGCGGATGCTGAGCGGCCTGACCAGCTTGCGCTCCTCGGCGGTGAGTGCGTGGAAGCTGCGCACCGTGTTAAAAATGTCGTTGCGGTGTGCCTTCAGGCCGCCGCTTGCCTTGGCCTGAGCCTGCAGAACGTATGCGTGCTGGTTATGGTAGACCACGCCGCCCATGGCGTTCGGCAGTTCGAAAGTCGCAGCGGACAGCCCGTCGAGGTCGAGGCTCTGGATACTCGCACTGGAGCCGACCATGCGGCGCGCATATTCGACCGGAGAACCGCGCGGTTTCTGATCCATCTTCATTTGCAGCATGGCCTCGCCCCCCGGGCTGACGGCAACCAGCGTGTCCGGCAGGTTATGCACCTGCCAGGCTTCCGGGAATTGCAGCGCGATACCCAGTTCGCCGTGGTAGAAGCGGTTGTTGCGCACCACGCCTTGCTCGCTGTTGTCATTGAATACCAGCCCGTCGGTGGCGGCGAGGAATTCGGCGCGGCCTTCGAAGGGTGCGGCGGGAGCCAGTTTGTCCGCTTCACCGACTACTTCTTTCAGGCGCGTATCGTTGTCCGGGTGCGTGGCGAACAGGCCGGAGTAGCGGCGCGGCTCGCGCCCTTCCTGCTTGGCCAGTTCGATATCTTTCAGTTCCTGGTTCTTCAGCACGCGGAGGACGCTGATGATGGCTTGCGGGTCGTAATCGGCGCGCGCCAGATATTGCGCACCCAGACGGTCGGCTTCGAGTTCCTGCTCGCGCCCGTAGCCTGACAGCAGCGCGCCGCCCATGAGATTGGCCAGGTTTTGCCCGAGGTTGGTGTTGATTTGCGGCACGAAAATGGAGGCGATGGTCAGACCGATGTTGGCGGCTTGCGCGGCGCTTTGCTGGCGCACGCCGTGGCGCGCCGTGACGTGGCCGATTTCATGTCCCACCACGGCGGCCAGTTCCGCCTCGCTGTTGAGATAGGCCATGATGCCGCGCGTGATGTAGACATAACCGCCGGGCAGCGCGAAGGCGTTGATTTCAGGCGTATCCAGCACGGTGAAGCGATAGTGCAGGCCGGGGCGATGGCTCTGCTTGGCGAGCCTTTGCCCGACGCGGTTGACGTAATCCTGCAACGCTTTCGATTCGAAAACCTGGTACTGCTTTTTGACCTGTTCGTCGGCCTGGCGGCCAACGGCGATTTCCTGGTTTTCCGACATCATCACAAAATCGTTTTGTCCGGTGACCGGATTCTGGGCGCAGCCGGCCAGCAGCGAAAGAGCAAGGCCGATAATTAATAGACGCATGTCAGTTCCTGTTCGATGTTTAAAGTCACTGCTTGATGTTGGACGTCAGGCGGAATTGTCGCCGCAAATAAAAAAGGCAGCAAATGCTGCCTTTTGATCAAGCTGTTGTGTAAAGTTCCTACGCAGCAGCTTTGGTGCCGTATTTCTGGCGGAATTTGTCGATGCGGCCCGCGGTATCCACAATCTTTTGCGTACCGGTGTAGAACGGGTGGCATTCGGAGCAAACTTCGACCTTTAACTCCGGCTTGCTCATCACGGACTTGGTTTTGAAGTTGTGGCCGCAACTGCAAGTTACGGTGATTTCCTGGTAATTCGGGTGAATATCTGCTTTCATTTTATTTCCTTGCGGGTAATTTGGTGCGGCGGGTGTACGCACTTACGGGGCGCGCATTATCCATAAAAAGAGGGAGTTGCGCAAATTTTTAGCAGCAACGTTTGATCCCCGACCACTTTTGCTGCTGCCGAAGCGCAAACCAGGCGTGGCGCGACAGCGCGGGTGCATCCGGGCGGGAGGCGGCATGATGCGCCAAGTAACGCTCGTAGCCGTCATCACCGCTGAGCTGGCGGACGGCGCGCCACAGGGTGTGAACCCAGCGCATCAGTCTCTTTGCCATGCTTCCTCCAGACGGGTCGGATAATGCGGTGCTTCGGAAAGCGGCGGCACGGCCCTGCCGCGTAAGTGGCGCACACAGACGCGCAGCATGTCGATGACGATCAGCCACAGCAAAGCGGCGAAAAACAGCGCCAGCGCGGCATCCAGTTGCTGGTTGAAGATCAATTGCGGCGCGACGGCGGCCTTGTCCGGCGACAATGCGCCCGCAGCGAGCTTGTCCGACAGGCTGTTGGCGGCGGCGAGAAAGCCGATGCGCGGATCGTCGCTGCTGATTTTTTGCCAGGTTGCCGTGCTGGTGATGATGATCAGCCAAGCCAGCGGCAGCGCGGTTATCCAAGCGTATTTGAGCTTGCCGGATTTCACCAGGATACCGGTCGCCACGCACAGCGCGATCGCCGCGAGGATCTGGTTGGAGATGCCGAACAGCGGCCACAGGATGTTGACGCCGCCGTTCGGGTCGATCACGCCGATGTACAGGAAATAGCCCCAGGCCGAGACCACCACCGCGCTGCTGAACAACACCGAGGGATACCACGAGGTGCGCCCCAGCGGCTGCCAGATGTTACCGAGCAGGTCCTGCAGCATGAAGCGGCCGACGCGCGTGCCGGCGTCCAGCGTGGTGAGGATAAAGAGCGCCTCGAACATGATCGCGAAGTGGTACCACAGCGCCAGCAGATGTTCGCCGAACGCGCTGCCGAAGATGCTGGCCATGCCGACCGCCAGCGACGGCGCGCCGCCGGTGCGCGCGAACAGCGTGGCTTCGCCCATCTGCTGCGCGAGTTGGTTCATCTGCTCGACGGTGACCGGGAAGCCCCATGCGGAGATTGTGATGACCGCTTCCGCCGCCGTTTTGCCGACCACGCCGGCGGGCGAGTTAATCGCAAAATACACGCCCGGATCGAGCACCGTCGCGGCGATCATCGCCATGATCGCCACGAAGGATTCCAGCGCCATGCCGCCGTAACCGATCATCGGGATATCGCGTTCGTTGGCCAGCAACTTGGGCGTGGTGCCGGAGGCGATCAGCGAGTGGAAACCCGAAATCGCGCCGCAGGCGATGGTGATGAACACGAACGGAAACAGTTTGCCGCCGAAGATCGGCCCGCTGCCGTCGACGAACTGGGTCAGCGCGGGCATCCTGATTTCGGGGCGCAGCCAGACGATCGCCAGCGCCAGCAGGATCATCGTGCCGAGCTTCATGAAGGTGGACAGGTAATCACGCGGCGCGAGCAGCAGCCATACCGGCAGGATCGCGGCGGTGAAACCGTAGCCGATGATGGCGAAGGCCAGCGGCAGGCCGGGGTGATTGAATAACTCGCGCAGTCCGGCCTGCTGGTCGATCCAGCCGCCGCCGGCCACCGCCAGCAACAGCAGAATTACGCCGAGCGCGGAGCCTTCCAGCACGCGCCCCGGACGCAGCTTGTACATATACAGCCCGACCAGCATCGCGATGGGGATAGTTGCGGCCACCGTGGACGTCGCCCACGGGCTGTTCTTCATTGCATTCACCACCACCAGGCCGAGCACCGCGATCAGGATGATCATGATCAGGAACGTGGCGACCAGCGCCGCGATGCCGCCGATGTTGCCCAGTTCATCGCGCGCCATTTGGCCGAGGCTGCGCCCGTCGCGGCGCGTGGAGAAGAACAGCGTCACCATGTCCTGCACGCAGCCGCCCAGCACCGCGCCGATCAGGATCCACAGCGTGCCGGGCAGGTAGCCGAACTGCGCGGCCAGCGTCGGGCCGATCAGCGGGCCGGGGCCGGCGATGGCGGCGAAATGGTGGCCGAACACGACCCAGCGGTTGGTCGGCATGAAGTCGCGGCCGTTGTTCAGGCGCTCGGCGGGCGTGGCGCGCGTCGCGTCGATACACAGTACGGTCGCGGCGATCCATGCCGCATAAAAGCGGTAGGCGATCGCATACACGCACAGTGCGGCCGTGACGAACCACAGCGCGTTGATCGATTCGCCGCGGTTCAGCGCGATGCCGCCGACGGCTGCCGCGCCCAGCAGCGCGACGCCCAGCCATAATAAAAGGGAAGAAATAGTTGTTTTCATGCGGGGGCATTCGGGGGACGGAAATTTTATGCGACAATGCTACATTAAAAAAATTAAGGCGTGTTTATTCGACCTTTCAGCCGCATGGAGCGGTGACACAATAAATCAGGGAAGAATGTTTTTGGAAAACCTCAAGCAATTGCTCGCGGCGGACATGGCTGCGGTGGATCAGGTGATACGCACGCGGCTGCACTCGGAAGTGCTGCTGATCAATCAGGTCGGCGAATACATCATCAACAGCGGAGGCAAGCGGCTGCGCCCGGCATTGGTGGTGCTGTCTGCCGATGCCTTCGGCTATCGTGGAAAATACCATCATGACCTGGCGGCGGTGGTGGAATTCATCCATACCGCCACCCTGCTGCACGACGATGTGGTGGATGAATCCGCATTGCGCCGCGGGCGCGAGACGGCCAATGCGCTGTTCGGCAATTCCGCCAGCGTGCTGGTCGGCGATTTCCTGTATTCGCGCGCCTTCCAGATGATGGTCGATGTGGGCGAGATGCGCGTGATGCAAACGCTGGCCGATGCCACCAACACCATTGCCGAGGGAGAAGTGCTGCAGTTATTGAATTGTCATGATGCGGATGTGGATGCCGCCAACTACATGCGCGTGATCCATTGCAAGACCGCCAAGCTGTTCGAAGCCGCGATGCGCCTGGGTGCGATCCTGGGCGCGGCATCCGGCGCGGATGAAGCAGCAGCAGCCAGCTACGGCATGCACCTCGGCACCGCGTTCCAACTAATTGACGATGTGCTGGACTATTCCGCCGACGAAACGCAGACCGGCAAACATCTCGGCGACGACCTCGCCGAAGGCAAGCCTACCCTGCCTTTGATTTACGCGATGCAGCACGGTACGCCGGAGCAGGCCGCCGTGGTGCGCGGCGCAATCGAGCAGGGCGATGTGGAAAAATTCGACGAAGTGCTGCAAATCATTCACACCACCGGCGCGCTGGATTTCACCCGCCAGCAAGCCCTGCGCGAAGCGGAGTCGGCTTGCGCGGCCATCGTTGCGCTTGCCGATTCAAAATACAAGCAATGTTTGCTAGAATTGGCACACTTTGCCGCGACGCGGCAATTTTAGTAACCCCTGATGGAGCAACTAGCCATTCGACTAGGTCATCAGAAGACGATGCCCAAGTCGCTGGTTATCCCGGCCTCCCCTTTTCAAGGGAGGAGATGGCGGTTCCCTCCCATAGCAAGGGAGGAGTTGGAAACGGGGTGTAGCTCAGCCTGGTAGAGTACTGCGTTCGGGACGCAGGAGTCGGAGGTTCGAATCCTCTCACCCCGACCAGGCAAATCACTCCGACCAATCAAAATGGGTCTTCTAAATTCCCCATCTGCTGCAAGCAGGATTTCCGGCGCCGCTTATATGAAGGCAATCGGCATGGACGTTTGGGTGCCAAGTGCCATGAGTGGGCATTCGTCATTTGCCCAGGAAAGACATTGTTAGGCCGAATGGCCTAGATATTTTTGGCTATACCGGTGAAGTGGTTGGTATGGTTTAATCCACACCCAGATTATTCTCCGTCAGTACTGTTAACGCATGTGGTAACAGAGAAACATATTTGGTTGTCATTGAATTAATCTGTTACCGAAAAAATACGCGATTCTCTATTTTTAGTAATACTGACCGGTAGGTCAGTGCCTGGGAGAGTTGCATGAAGATGTTCCGCATTTGCGGTTATGGCGGCGGACGCAGCGCACTGGTATCCAGGCTTGCCGAAGAATTCAACTTCCGGCAAATCGGGGTTGCGGTGGTGAAATATGCGCACAAGCCGTTCGATATGGATAAGCCGGGTTCGGAAACCTGGAACCTGCGCCAGGGCGGCTGCCGACAGACGCTGATTGCCAACCGCGACCGCTGGGGGTTGCTGTGCGAAACGCCCGGCCAGCCGGAGCCCGACCCGATCCTGCTGGCGGGACATCTCGCCGAATGCGACCTGGTTCTGGCAGTCGGATTCGATAATGTGCCGTTGCCCGGACTCGAAGTGATGCGCGCCGATAATCCTGCCGAGCCGTTATACAAGCGAGACACGCATATCCAGACCGTCGTCATCGACGGCGTTCCTCCGCCGGACGTGCTTTTCAGCTTTACGCATGCCGATATCGAAAATATCGCCACCCACATACTGGATCGGGCGATATTGCTTCCCTCCACCACGACCAGATGACACGCACAGATGACAGATTGGCTCTTGCGCATTAACATGTCTCATGACTGAAATATTTAGAATTATTCCGATCACATCTGCAACGGCCAGTGTTGCGCAGCAATCCGGCGCCGTACAGGACTACACCGGGCTGGGCGTGCCGCATGGCTATGGGCAAGTCGCCGATACCCTGCAGCGGCCGCTGCGCGATTTGCGCATTTCGGTCACCGACCGCTGCAACCTGCGCTGCACCTATTGCATGCCGCGCGAAGCCTTCGACAAGGATCACGCCTTCCTGCAGCGCGCCGATCTGCTTAGTTTTGAAGAAATTGAGCGGCTGGCCAGATTGTTTATCCATTTGGGTGTGCAGAAAATCCGCCTGACCGGCGGCGAGCCGTTGTTGCGCCGAGGCATCGAACGGATCATCGAATCGCTCGCCAGACTGAACACCCGCGAGGGTAAGCCTGTTGAAGTCGCCCTGACCACCAATGCCGTGCTGCTGTCCCAGAAAGCCCAGTCGCTGAAAGATGCAGGACTGGCGCGCATTACCGCCAGCCTGGACGGGCTGAGCGAAGCCACCTTCCGGTGCATGAGCGATTCGGATGTGCCCGTCAAAACCGTGCTGGACGGCATCGCCGCCGCGCAGCGTGTTGGTCTTGCGCCGGTCAAGGTCAACATGGTGGTCAAGCGCGGTGTGAACGACCATGAGATCATCCCGATGGCGGGGCATTTCCGCAACAGCGGCGTCGTGTTGCGCTTCATCGAATTCATGGATGTGGGCTGCACCAATGGCTGGCGCATGGACGATGTGGTTCCGGCGCGGGAAATAGTGGAGCAGATCAATAGCCGTTACCCTGTCCGGCAGGTCGATCCCAACTACACCGGCGAAGTTGCGGAACGCTGGCATTATGCGGACGGCAGCGGCGAAGTCGGGGTGATCGCCTCGGTCACGCAGGCGTTTTGCCACGAATGCACACGCGCCAGGCTTTCCACCGATGGCAAGCTCTACACCTGCCTGTTCGCCAGCAGCGGCACAGACTTGCGCGACCCGTTGCGCATGAGCGCGACCGATCAGATGTTGGCCGGCCTGATCGCAGACCACTGGGGGCGGCGCAACGACCGCTACTCGCAACTGCGCCATGCCGTGACAGAAGCACCCAGAGAAAAAATAGAAATGTCCTATATCGGCGGATGAGAATTTTTGCGAGCAGCCGCTATGCGGCTTGCCTGCTTGCCCCTCTGCCGCACATAATTATCCAGACAACCTTAAGAATTACAGACTGCCCGCATGGACGACCACCAACTGCTGCGTTATAGCCGGCACATCCTGCTGCCGGAGATCGGCATCGAGGGGCAGCAGCATCTGCTCGATGCCAGGGTGCTGATCATCGGCCTCGGCGGGCTCGGTTCGCCCGCCGCGCTGTACCTCGCTGCCAGCGGGGTCGGGCAACTGACCCTGTGCGACCATGACACGGTGGATTTCAGCAACCTGCAACGCCAGATCATCCACCGCACCGCATCGGTCGGTCAGCCCAAGGTTGTCTCCGCTCAGGCCGCGTTGCGCGACATCAATCCCGAAGTCGAGTGCATCGCGCTGCCGGTGCGCGCCGATGAAGCGCAGTTGCGCGACCTGGCCGCGCAGGCCGATGTGGTGCTGGATTGCAGCGATAACTTCGCGACGCGCTACGCCGTCAACCGCGTTTGTCTGGAGCTGCGCAAACCGCTGGTCTCGGGTGCGGCGATCCAGTTCGACGGGCAGGTTTCGGTATTCGATTTTCGCAGTCCGGATGCGTTTGAACAAACAGATGCGCCCTGTTACAACTGCCTGTTTCCCGAAGACAGCCTGGCCGCCGAATTGCGCTGCGCGACCACCGGAGTGTTCGCCCCGCTGGTCGGCATCATCGGCTCGCTGCAGGCGGCGGAAACGCTCAAGTTGCTGATGGGCATAGAGCGAGGCCTGAGCGGCAAGCTGCTGACGATCAACGCGCTGGACATGAATATCATGCGCAGCTCGTTGAGCAAAGACCCCGCCTGCCACGCCTGCGGCGGCACGCCTTCCTAGACTGAACAGGTATTCATATGAACGAATTGACTCATTTTTCCGATGCTGGACGGGCGCGCATGGTGGATGTTTCGGCAAAATCGGATACCCAGCGCGTCGCGATCGCCAGCGGCGTTCTGCGTATGCAGCCCGCGACACTGGAGCGGATCAGGGCCGGGCGGATCGCCAAGGGCGACGTGCTGACGGTGGCCGATGTCGGCGCGGTCATGGCGGCGAAGCGCACCTCCGACATGATCCCGATGTGCCACCCCATCGCGCTGACCGGCGTGGACGTCGAGTTCAGCGAGATCACCGAGCCGGATGCAAGCGGTTGCGTGGGCATCAAGGTCGTCACCACGGCAGGCTGTGTCGGCCAGACCGGCGTCGAGATGGAGGCGTTGTGCGCCGCCAGTCTGGCGCTGCTGACCATTTACGACATGTGCAAGGCGATTGACCGGGGAATGCGCATCGAGTGCGTTCAACTGGAAGAAAAGCGCGGCGGCAAGAGCGGCGTTTGGCGACGTGATGAACAGTTTGGGAAATAATTGAAATGAGTTACGAAGGAGCCAATATGGAGGCCTCAGAAAATTTAGAGTTCGCCCAAATGCAAGGCGCGGGGAAAATTTCGCCGCGCCGCATATGGGATGATATGCAAGCAAGGAATTTTTCCTGCAACGCAGCAGTTGGGATGAAATCTGGATTTTATGAGGCCTCCATATGATCAGAGTGTTGTTCTTCGGGCCAGTCGCCGAACGCATCGGCAACAACCAGGCAGCGGTCGCATTCCGTCCCGGTATCCGCTTGCAGGATGTGCGCGACGAACTGGCGGCGCAATACCCGCAGGCATTCGAGATCGTCTGCTTCGCCGCAGCCAACGGCGAGCATGTGCGCGACATGTCGCTGCCGCTCGCGGACAACAGCGAAGTGGCCTTCATGGCCAGGTTTTCGGGAGGATAGGATGAAACCGGCAGTCAGGATTCAGCAGGAAGACTTTTCCCAGGACGAGGAAATCAGGGCATTGCAAGCCAGTTCGAAACGTATGGGCGGCATCGCCACGTTTCTCGGCTGCGCGCGCGATTTTTCGGAAGGCCGCGAGGTCTCGGAAATTAGCTTCGATGCCTACGGCAGCATGGCGCTGTCGGAACTGGACAGGTTGCGCAGCGACGCGATCGAGAAATTCGGCCTGCTGGATGCACGCATCGTGCATCGCATCGGCACGGTAAAGGGCGGTGAAAATATCGTTTTTATCGCGGCAGGCGCGGAGCATCGCGTCGCCGCACTGGAAGCCTGCCGCTGGATGATAGACGAGCTGAAGCAGCGCGTGCCGATCTGGAAAAAGGAAATCACGCCGCAGGGCGAGGCGTGGGTGACACCGCATCCATGAGTGTTGCATCCACAAATCCGCCTGTATTTACCGTTGTCGGCCACTCCGGTTCCGGCAAGACCACGCTGGTTGAAAAATTACTGCGCGAGCTGAGTGGCAGAGGCCTGCGCGTGGCGACCATCAAACATGCGCATCATAAAGTGGTGCTGGACACCCCCGGCAAGGACAGCTACCGGTACAAACATGCGGGCGCGGTGATGAGCATGCTGGTCACGTCCAACGAGCTGCAACTAGTCGCCGACGCGGTCGACCAGCGCGAGCCGGAACAACTGGCGCAACGCTTCCTCGGCGAGGCCGATCTGGTGCTGGCGGAAGGTTTTTCCCACTGCCCAGGGGCGAAGATCGAAGTGCTGCGCCGCGAGTGTGCCAAGCCGCCGCGCTGCACAATCGAGGATGGGCTGATCGCCATCGTCACCGATATGGATGAAATCTATCCGCAACTGCCGCATTTCGGGTTGGAAGACATCGCAGGTATCACCCAGTTCATGCTCGACCGCAAATGATTGCAGACTGCACGGCGATAGTCATGGCGGGCGGTGACTCGCAGCGCATGGGGACGGATAAGGCGAGCCTGCTGCTCGACGGGCAAACGCTGCTGCAAAGCGTGATAGCAACCATGCAACAACTGTTTCCCCAGGTGATTGTCAGCGTGCGCCAGCCGCGCGCAGCAGTCGATTTGCCGCAAATCTGCGACGAACAACCCGATGGCGGCCCGCTGGCCGGGCTGGTAGCTAGCCTGGGGCAGATCACCACGCCGTGGGCGTTCATGGTGGCCTGCGACATGCCTTTTGTCGTGCCGGAAGTGGTCGAGCTGCTTGCAGGGTATCGTTTGCAGCATCAGGCGGTCGTGCCCGTTGTGCATGGGCATCCGCAGCCGCTGGCGGCATTCTATGCGACCAGTTGCCTTGCGCCGCTGCGCACAAGTCTGGTGGCGCAGCAAAAAGGTTTGCGCGGTGTATTGAAACAGTTGGATGTGCGCTATGTGGACGAAGCCGAGATGCTGGAAGCCGATCCGCAACTGCGCAGTTTTTTTGATCTGGACACGCCGCAGGATTTTGCGGCGGCCTTGAATGGAGTGAGGTAATGGAATATTTATCCGTAGCAGCAGCGCAACAATGCGTCCTCGAATCGGTGGCCGCGTTTGGTGCGGAGCCAGTGAAACTCGAACAATCGCTGGGCCGCGTGCTGGCCGAGGAAGTGCGCGCCAACCGTGACCAGCCGCCCTATGACATATCGGCGATGGACGGCTACGCGTTGCGCAGCACGGATCTGGCCGGTATTCCCGCCACGCTGGAGATCGTCGAAGACATCAAGGCCGGCGATATGCCGACCAAGACGCTGGCATCCGGCCAATGCGCGCGCATCATGACCGGCGCGCCGATGCCGCAGGGCGCCGATGCTGTGATCCGGGTCGAGGATACTGAAGCAAAACCGAATAATGTGGTGCAGATCAACCAGGCGGTCAAGCCGGGCAACGACATCCGCCGCCTCGGTGAAAACATGCGCAACGGCGAGGTGGTGTTGACTCCCGGCACTGCAATCACGCCGGGCGTGATCGGCGTGCTGGCGACGGTGAAGCGCGCGCAGGTGCAGGTGTACCGGCGGCCGCGCGTCGCGATCCTGTCCACCGGCAACGAACTGGAAGGCCTCGACGAACCCGTCGATCCGAACAAGATACCCAATTCCAACAGCTACGCGCTGATGGGTCAGGTGCAGGCGCTCGGCATCGAGCCGGTGCTGCTTGGCATCGCGCGCGACGATCCCGACGAACTGGCGCGCTATCTGAAGCGCGGGCTGGAATATGACGTGCTGCTGGTTTCCGGCGGCACCTCGGTCGGCGTGCACGATTACGTCCGCCCGACCATCGAGGCGTTGGGCGCGCAGATGCTGTTCTGGCGCGTGGCGATGAAGCCGGGGCATCCGGTCGCGTTCGGCAAGGTCGGCGAAAAGATCATTTTTGGGTTGCCCGGCAACCCGGTTTCCAGCATGGTGTGTTTTGAAGAGTTCGTCGTGCCTGCCTTGCGCCGCATGATGGGACACGCGCGCACCCACCGTCGCACCATCGAGGCGCGGATGACGCATAACGTGAAGCACCAGCCGGGACGCACCGAGTTCATCCGCGTGCTGTTGGCGAAGGAGCCGGGCGGCTATACGGCAACCTCTACCGGCGCGCAGGGCAGCGGTATGCTGTTGTCCATGGCGAGAGCAGACGGATTGGCGGTCGTACCGGGCGACTGCAACGGATTGACGGCGGGCAGCACGGTGGCGGTGCAGTTGCTCGACGGCACGGTTTTTCAGGATGACGCAGGTTTTAAGGAGTAGCTATGACAATCGCACACATCGGCATTCTGACCATTTCCGACCGCGCCAGCTGCGGCGAATACGAGGACAAGGGCGGCCCCGCCATCCACGCGTGGTTCACGCGCGTGCTGACCTCGCCGTGGGAGGCGGTGGCGAAAGTGATTCCCGACGAACAGCCGGAGATCGAAGCCGCGCTGCGCCAGTTAAGCGACGTGGAGAACTGCTGCCTGATCGTCACCACCGGCGGTACCGGCCCGGCGTTGCGCGACGTCACGCCGGAAGCCACCGAGGCGGTATGCGAGAAGATGATGCCGGGCTTCGGCGAACTGATGCGCACCGCGTCGCTGAAGTTCGTGGCGACTGCGATATTGTCAAGGCAAACCGCCGGGATACGCGGCAAGAGCCTGATCGTCAACCTGCCCGGCAAGCCTTCCGCGATCGACGACTGCCTGGACGCCGTTTTCCCGGCCATCCCTTACTGCATCGACCTGATCGAGGGCGCGTATCTGGAATCCGACCCGGAGCAGTGCAAGGCGTTTCGTCCCGCGCATGCGAAACCAAGATAGATATCTACCAAATATAGAGGGAAAATCATGCCAGACAGTCAACTAAATTTTGAACCGACGCGCAGTTTTGCCTATCGGTTTGTTCGCTATACAGTGCTGCCCGAAGTAACTAAGGAAGTGGCTTCGCTTGGTGACAATCCTTTTTTGCTTCGTGAAATTGCCTGGCCGATCATTGATCGTCTATTGACCAAAGAGCAGCAATCTGTGCGTATACCTCGGGCTCAATCCGAAGGGGATGACAGCATGGCCAGCATCGTTCGATTTTATGTCAACTTCCTCGCTAAGGGGCTGGATCTATTCAAGTCGATGGGCAACGGCTACTTTCGTGTTCATTCAGAAGCTGATATTTCCGAAGATGATTTAGTTGATGAAGCAATTGACAGTGGTGATGAGGAAGCGGGCGAATTTGATGGGTGGATTTATGCCTTCAGCTTTCCCATCATTGTTAAAGCAAACAGTGTATTCCCCATTAAGATAGGCAAAACAGTAGGTGATGTAGATACGCGGGTGGCAGATCAGGCAAAAGGCTCAGCTTCATTCGAGCAGCCTGTGATTCTTGGTCGCTGGCAAGTCAAACGTGTTGGTCCAACGGAGTTGGCGATTCACAATGTTCTGAAGGCACGCAATAAGTGGCGTGAAAATGCGCCCGGGCGTGAGTGGTTCGATACGACCATTGCTGAAGTTGAGTCAATTATCAACTTTGTCAGTAACGAAAAGACTTCTTGAAAATATATTTTCTGACTGCCCCTCGGTAAGCTAATCAAGATGCGCTCAATTAGTCAGTTTTCAGCAAGGCTGCTGATTTTCGTTTGCCTGTTTGTCGCAGGGCAAACGGCGCACGCGGGCGAGAAGATCACCATCGCCGCTGCCGCCGATCTCAAGTTCGCGCTGGACGAAATCGTCGTGCTGTTTAACAAGACGCATCCTGCGGATCAGGTGGAAACCATCTACGGTTCATCCGGCAAATTCCACACGCAAATCCGGCAGGGCGCGCCTTTCGATCTGTATTTCTCCGCCGACATCGCCTATCCGCGTGCGCTCAAGGAAGAAGGCTCTGCCGGCTCCGAAGTACAGCCCTATGCGGTGGGGCGCATCGTGCTGTGGAGTCCGTCGCGCGACGCCGGTAGGATGACGCTTGCCGATCTTGCCGACCCGGCCATACGCAAGATCGCGATCGCCAACCCGAAACACGCGCCCTACGGCAAGCGTGCCGAAGAGGCGCTGAAAGCAGCAGGTGTGTGGGAAAAGGTGGAAGCTAAACTGGTCTATGGCGAAAACGTCGCGCAGGCCGCGCAGTTCGTGCAGACCGGCAACGCGCAGGCCGGCATCATCGCGTTGTCGCTAGCGCTCAGCCCGGAGCTGGCGAAGCAGGGCGGCTATATGCTGATTTCTGACAAGCTGCATCAACCGCTGGAGCAGGGTTTCATCGTCACCAAGCGCGCCGCCACCAACCCGCTGGCGCAGGCGTTCGCAAGTTTCATGGCGGGACAGGAGGCACGCGCAATCATGACGCGTTATGGGTTTGTGTTGCCGGGAGAAGTGAAATAATTGGTAGGCTTGCCATGAACCTGTTTTATTATTCGAGTATGGAAGAAAAATATATGGATGCCTGCCGTTCCGTCATTCCGGCGAAGGCCGGAATCCAGTCAATAAAACAGCATCCCCCCAACGCGGGTGCAAAGTCCAAAGGCATATCGAATAAAACCGCTGGATTCCGGCCTTCGCCGGAATGACAAGCTTACAAAAAACTTATCACCATGGAATCTGCTTTCTCTTCCGCCGACCTGTCCGCGATCTGGCTTACCTTCAAGCTGGCTGCGGTGGTGACCGTCATTCTGCTGCTGGTCGGCACACCGATCGCATGGTGGCTGGCGCGCACCCGTTCTTGGTGGAAGGGGCCGGTCGGTGCGGTGGTCGCGCTGCCGATCGTGCTGCCGCCGACCGTGATCGGTTTTTATCTGCTGGTGGCGATGGGGCCGTCCGGGCCGCTTGGTCAACTCACGCAGTCCCTGGGGATCGGCCTGCTGCCTTTCACCTTCGCGGGGTTGGTGATCGCCTCGGTGTTCTATTCACTGCCGTTCGTGGTGCAGCCGCTGCAAAACGCCTTCGAGGCTATCCCGGAACGCGCGCTGGAAACTGCCGCGACGCTGCGCGCTTCCGCGCGGGATACCTTTTTCAGCGTGGTGCTGCCGCTGGCCAAGCCTGGCTTCCTAACCGCATCGGT
Organism: Gallionella sp.; assembly: GCA_028714895.1. GTDB lineage: Bacteria > Pseudomonadota > Gammaproteobacteria > Burkholderiales > Gallionellaceae > Gallionella. The sequence goes on from JAQTLM010000005.1 coordinate 122,973, forward strand.
GCTCGGCTTCGCGCATACCGTCGGCGAATTCGGCGTGGTGCTGATGATCGGCGGCAACATCCCGGACAAGACGCGCGTGGTGTCGGTGCAGATCTACGACCATGTCGAGGCGATGGAATATGCCTCGGCGCACTGGCTGTCGGCGGGGATGGTGGTGTTCGCCTTTGTCGCGCTGCTGGCCCTGTATACGCTCAACCCGACGGGGAGGCGGCGGTCGTGACACGTTACTGGCGAAGCCAGCCGATTGCACCCGCAAGGAGTACGCTGATGGGTACCCGGCAGCTTCTCTGCCACCCTTTCGCAGCGGGAACGGCCGCCCAGCCGCCCATCGCGAATCAATGTGCTGTGCAGTACCACGGAGGGGCGGCTCAATGATCCAGGCACGTTTCGATCTCGCCTATCCCGGCTTTGCGCTGCACGCGGATTTGCAGGTATTTGCACATGGCATCATCGCGCTGTTCGGCCCGTCCGGTTCGGGCAAGACGACCTTGCTGCGCTGTATTGCCGGGCTGGAACGGACAGGCAACGGGATGCTGCGCGTGCAGGATGAGGTGTGGCAGGACGGCGCAAACTTCATGCCGGTGCATCAGCGCCCGCTGGGTTATGTGTTTCAGGAGGCCAGCCTGTTTCCGCATCTGTCGGTGCGACAGAATCTGGAGTATGGCCTGAAGCGCATTCCACCCGCGCAGCGCAAGGTGCAACTGGAGCAGGTAGTGGAGTGGCTCGGTCTGAATAAACTGATCGGGCGCGACAGTCCGGCCGGGCTGTCGGGCGGCGAACGGCAGCGCGTCGCCATTGCCCGCGCGCTGCTCACCAGCCCGCGCCTGCTGCTGATGGACGAGCCGCTCTCGGCGCTGGATGCCGCGAGCAAGCGGGAAATCCTGCCGTATCTGGAGCGGCTGCACAGCGAACTGGAAATCCCGGTGATCTATGTCAGTCATGCGCTGGATGAAGTGGCGCGGCTGGCCGATCATCTGGCGCTGATGGAGCAGGGGCGCATCATCGCCAGCGGCGCGCTCAACGAAATTCTGGCGCGGCTGGATTTGCCCACGGCGCATCTGGATGACGCGGGTGCGGTGATCAAAGCCAGCGTGGCCGTTCATGACGAAAAATATCATCTCACCCGGCTGGATTTTTCCGGCGGCAGCCTGTGGGTGAGCAAGGTGGAACGCGCCGCCGGGTCACCGGTGCGCGCCCGGGTGTTGGCGCGCGATGTGAGTATCGCTACCGTCATGCCGCAAGGCTCCAGCATCAGCAATATCATTACGACGCGCATCACCGGGATTCAGGATGAGGGGCCGGACCGCGTGAGCTTGCGCCTGGCTGCCGGTGACGGACAGATACTGCTGTCGCGCATCACCCGCCGTTCGCGCGACCAGCTCGGGCTGACGACAGGCATGGAAGTATTCGCGCAGGTAAAGAGTGTGGCGTTGATTGCGTAGTACAATTCCCACCCCGATCCTGCCACGTGGAGCTGACCCTGAATGAGCCGCCTGATATTGATAATTGCCATCGCGGCGGTGATTTACCTGTTGATCAGGTCTTACCGCAAGCAAACGCCGCAGCAGGATAAAACCTCTGCCGAGGATATGGTGCGCTGCGCACAATGCGGCGTGCATTTGCCCAAAGGCGAGAGCGTTCAGGCTGACGGACATTTTTTTTGCAGCGCGGAACATCGTGATGCCTATCGCAAGTAAACAGCGTGACGCATATTGCATAAACTAATGACTGACAAGCTTATTGCAGAGTCTCCCCCTGTCGATTTCTGGCGCTCCCTGCGCTATTTCAATCTGTATCGGCTGGCACTGGCCAGCCTGTTTGTGTTTCTCGCCGGGACATTGGGCCCTTCGCTGTCGCTGGGCGCGCGCAACTGGACGGTATTTTTTGTCGCCAGCCTGATTTATGCGGCAGTGGTGATGCTTTCCTTTATCCCGCTCCGGCTACGCTGGCCGCGTTTTACCTGGCAGCTGGCCGCGCAAATTGGCGGCGACATTATCGGCTTGTCGGTGCTTTCCTACGCCAGCGGCGGGATACAGAGCAGTATCGGTTTGCTGCTGCTGGTTTCGCTGGCGGCGGCAGGAATGATCAGCCGCGGCAAAATCACCTTGTTCTTTGCCGCACTGGCGAGCATTGCCGCATTGCTGGAGCATTCCTACGATGTGCTGTATGACGATGCCGTGGTGGCGCAGTATGTCCAGGTCGGCTTGCTGTGCGTGTCCTACTTTGCGGTGGCTTGGCTGGCGCATACGCTGGCAAAATACGCCGTGGACAGCCAGCAATTGGCGCAACGCCGTGGTCACGATTTGGCCAGTTTGTCCGAGGCGAACAGTTTGGTGATGCGCGATATGCAGGATGGTGTGCTGGTGGTGGATGAGCAGGGCGTGATTATGCAGATGAATCCAAGCGCGGCGCGCCTGTTGCGCCACAGTGCGGTATCCGGAAGCTCGCTGGCGGAAAATTTTCCGTTGCTGTTCGGACAGTACGCGCTATGGAAAAGAACCGGTGCGGCCAGCCGCGATACCTTGCAACTGGATGTCGGGGTGCAGGCAAGATTGCGCTTTGTGGCCGTCGAGCGGGATGCGGCGCATGGCGCAGTGATCTTTCTGGAAGATATGCAGCGCGTGCGGGCCGAGGCGCAACAGATCAAGCTGGCCGCGCTGGGTCGTTTGACCGCCAGCATCGCGCACGAAGTGCGCAATCCGTTGTCGGCGATCAGCTATGCGACAGAATTGATGCAAGAGGAGCAGGGCGATGCGAAGCAGCAGCGGCTGTTGCAAATCGTGCTGGACAACACTCAACGCATTAACCGCATCGTGCAAGACGTGATGCAGCTGAACCGGCGCGACCGTGCGCAGCCGGAGGTGTTTGAGCTGGATGCGATGCTGCGCACTTTTGTCGAAGAGTTTAACTTGGCGGAACGGCTTGAGCCGGGTGTGGTGACGTTGGCTGGAGTGCGGGATGTAGAGGTTTTCTTTGATCGTGGCCACTTGCGCCAGGTGCTGTGGAATTTATGCCGCAACGCGTTGCGCTATGGCCGCAACTTGCCCTGCAGCCTGGCATTGACGATGAGTGTGGCGGATGGGCGGGCGATGCTGGATGTGCAAGATGACGGGCCTGGCATCTCCGCCGAACACCAAGGCAGGTTGTTCGAGCCGTTTTTCACGACCGCGGCCGACGGCACCGGTTTGGGCTTGTATATCGCAAAGGAGTTGTGCGAGGCAAATGGTGCGCTGCTGGAATATCATGGGCAAGAAGGACCGGAGGGGCAGGCGGGCGCCTGCTTCCGTATAACGTTCGGAGAGCTGCATGGAAATGGCGGGGGGCGTGAGCATGGCGGATAACCATCGGGTGAAAAGCGCCACGGTGCTGCTGGTGGACGATGAGCCGGATATCCTGGAGTTGCTGGAACTGGCACTGCGCAAGATGGGATTGGAGGTGGATAGGGCAGGCAATGTGCGCGAGGCGCTGACGAAGCTGGCGGCGCGCCGTTATGATCTGTGCCTGACCGATATGCGGATGCCCGATGGCGATGGTTTGCAAGTGGTGCAGCACATCATGCAAAACAATCTGGATGTGCCGGTGGCGGTGATTACCGCGCACGGCAACATGGAAAATGCCATAACCGCGCTCAAGGCGGGCGCCTTCGATTATCTGGCCAAGCCGGTTTCGCTGAATCAGTTGCGCGCCTTGGTGAAATCCGCGTTGAAGTTGCCGCAGGCAGGCCCATCCGGCGACAAGATGCTGCTCGGCCATTCGCCTGCGATGCAGAAAGTGCGCGATCTGATCGGGCGCGTGGCACGCAGCCAAGCGCCGGTGCATATCAGCGGCGAATCGGGCAGCGGCAAGGAATTGGCGGCGCGCCTCATCGTGCAAAGCGGCACGCGGCACGATCAGCCGTTTATCGCGGTGAACTGCGGGGCCATCCCGGGCAACCTGATGGAAAGCGAATTCTTCGGCTGCAAAAAAGGTGCGTTTACCGGGGCAGACAAGGATCGGGACGGGTTTTTTCAAGCGGCGCACGGCGGGACTTTGTTCCTCGACGAGGTGGCCGATTTGCCGCTGGACATGCAGGTCAAGTTATTGCGCGCGATACAGGAAAAATGCGTGCGCAAAATTGGGGGGAGCGGCGAAGAAGCGGTGGACGTGCGCATCATCAGCGCGACGCACCGCGATCTGGCCGAATGCGTACGGCAAGGCAAATTCCGCCAGGATCTTTATTACCGGCTGAATGTGATTCCGATCCAGATGCCCGCTTTGCGCGAGTCACGCGAGGATATTCCGGAAATCGCACAGCGGATTCTGGAGCGTTTACGTGGTGCTGCGGAAGTGCGTTTTTCCGAAAAAGCGTTGCATGCGTTGCAAGGCTACAGTTTTCCGGGCAATGTGCGCGAACTGGAAAACATCATTGAAAGGGCATTGGCGCTATGCACGGAAGGGGTGATCGAGGAACAGGATTTATTGCTGGTGCCCGTGGAACATAACCAGCTTGATCATGCCGCCCTCAGCAGTAAATATCCGCTGCCGGAATACTTGGACCGTGTCGAGAAACAAGTCTTGCTGGAAGCGCTGGAACAGACCGGATTTAATCGCACGGCAGCCGCTAAATTGCTGGGATTGACGTTCCGCACCATGCGTTACCGGATGGAGCGGCTGGGCATCAAAGGCCCGAGCGGTGCGGATGATGCGGATTGATACGCAAGGGTTGCTGGTCGGCGGCGAATATATCCCGTCGCCGAACTGCGACGACCGTCCCGCAGTTGAGATCGAATTGTTGGTGATACATAACATCAGCCTGCCGCCGGGCGAGTTTGGCGGCGATGGGGTGCGGCGACTGTTCACCAACACGCTCGACGTGGCGGCCCATCCTTATTATCAAACCATTGCGGGTCTGAAAGTGTCGGCGCATTTCTTCGTGCGCCGCGATGGACAGATTATCCAGTTTGTCCCCTGTTTGAAGCGTGCCTGGCATGCGGGAGTATCCTGTTGGCAAGGCAGGGCATGCTGCAACGATTTTTCGCTCGGCATCGAATTGGAAGGCAGCGATGCCGTTCCGTTTGCAGATGCGCAATATGCCGCACTCCACCGCTTGACCATGACGTTGCGCAAAGCCTATCCAATACGCGGTATTGCCGGGCATAGTGATATTGCGCCGCAGCGCAAGACTGACCCGGGTCCATGCTTTGACTGGGTGCGCTATCTCGCGGAATTACCGGGGTAGAGCGGCTATCCTGCCATGTTGTCAGTATCCTGACAGGATAGGTAAAAGGATAAATTGGGCGAAATATATAGTTCTTTTCTCGGCTTACGGTATTTGTGTTAACCACTACAATTAGCTATGCCAATGGGAAAAATAGCTAAATGTAGTGCTTTTTGAGTCCATGGTTAGTAAAAAATTTCAGGGAGTGCGTATATGCCGCATGCTGCTACCGATAGTATTTCAGGCTCTTCAATGCTTGCCGGCGGCACTTCCGATTTCGTTTTATCTTTTTCCAATTTGTTCGATCAGTGCAGGGTAATAGGCCGCTGTCGTATGCGCGGCAAGAGTGCTGTTACCCAGAGATTAACAAGGGTGGGAAATTAACAGGCTTTGGCTCGTGCTTGAATTTAAGCGAGAGTTGGGGGTGTAGTAGTCGCAAGTGTTGTTTTCGTTAACTTTCATTATTACAAGGAGGTCGAAATGGCAGAAGCAAAGAAGTCTAAACCAGCGGCAAAGAAGGCTACGGCAGCCAAGAAAGTTGTTGCCAAAAAAGCGGTAGCAGCGAAGAAACCGGCAGCTAAAAAAGTTGTTGCCAAGAAGCCAGCCGCCAAAAAGGTTACAGCCAAGAAACCGGCAGCTAAAAAAGCGGTAGCAGCGAAGAAACCGGCAGCTAAAAAAGTTGTTGCCAAGAAGCCAGCCGCCAAAAAGGTTGCAGCGAAGAAACCGGCAGCTAAAAAAGTTGTTGCCAAGAAGCCAGCCGCCAAAAAGGTTGCAGCCAAGAAACCGGCAGCTAAAAAAGCGGTAGCAGCGAAGAAACCGGCAGCTAAAAAAGTTGTTGCCAAGAAGCCGGCCGCCAAAAAGGTTGCAGCCAAGAAACCGGTAGCCAAAAAAGCGGTAGCGGCAAAGAAACCGGCAGCAAAGAAGGCGGCTCCGGCAGTCAAGAAGCCGGTAGCGGCGAAGAAGCCAGCAGCAAAGAAACCGGTAGCCACAAAACCGGCTGTAGCTAAGCCAGCTGTAGCTAAACCGGCAATTCCCGCAGCAGCCAAGCCAGCAGCACCGGCCCCTTCTGCGCCAGCACCTGTACGTCCGGCTGCAACATGGCCTTTTCCTACACCGGGAATCGGTAAGCCGAACTAATCTGGGGTGCTGTTGTGGCAGCCGCCACGACACGGTGAGAGGCATCCTCCTGGTGAAACTGCTAGCCATTCGACTAGGCCATCAAAGAACGTTGGCCAAGTCGCTGGTTATGGTGTGGGAGGTGCGTGTTCGGCTGCCCCTTGATGCCTTGGTGGTAAGGGGTTTTCCCGATTGTTAGGCTTTTTGCGCACTAATTAGTGCGTGAGCGACTTTGTTTCGTTAACGCAATGTTGGCGTACTTTTTCGTCGCCGTTGCAAACCTGATGGTTTGCAACCGTTTGCGTTCCCTGAATTCCGGGTGTGCAGAGCGGGGATTATGCGTTCTGGATAGGAATTTTGCCGGCAGCATGTGCGATGCCTCAGCCAGTGCAGAAGCTGTGCGGCTGCGGGCATATTGAGTAGCCCGTTTTTTGCGTCAGCCTATTCGAGTTGCGGCTCTTAGCGAGTGAAGCGGTTTCTAGACGTTGAAGCGGAAGTGCATTACATCGCCGTCCTGCACCACATACTCCTTGCCTTCTACCCTCATCTTGCCGGCATCTTTTGCGCCCTGCTCGCCTTTGTATTTCACGAAGTCTTCGTAGGCGATCACTTCGGCACGGATGAAACCGCGCTCGAAGTCGTTGTGGATCACGGCGGCCGCTTTCGGTGCGGTATCACCCTTGTGGATGGTCCAGGCGCGCACTTCCTTAACGCCGGCGGTGAAGTAGGTTTGTAGGTTGAGCAGTTGGTAGCCGGTGCGGATCAGGCGGTTCAGGCCGGGTTCGGCCAGGCCGGCATCGGCCAGAAATTCCTGTTTGTCCGCATCGGACAGTTCGGCGATTTCTGCTTCCAGCGCGGCGCAGATCGGCACGACCGGCGTGCCTTCCTTTGCGGCGTATTCTTCCAGGCGCGTCAGCAGCGGGTTGTTGGTGAAACCGCCTTCCGCGACGTTGCCGACATACATGGCGGGCTTGATGGTGAGCAGGCACAGCGGATGGAGCAGCGCGCGTTGATCGGCATCCAGCTTCAGCATGCGCACCGGCTTGCCCTCGTTCAAATGAGCGGAGACCTGCTCCAGTAACGCGCCGAGCTTGGCGGCTTCCTTGTCGCCGGATCGCGATTGCTTGCTGTTGCGTTGCTGCGTTTTTTCCACGGTGGCGAGGTCGGCAAGCGCGAGTTCGGTGTTGATGGTTTCGATGTCGGAGATCGGATCGACTTTACCCGCGACGTGGATCACGTTGTCGTCTTCGAAACAGCGCACCACGTTGACGATGCCGTCGGTTTCGCGGATGTTGGCGAGAAACTGGTTGCCCAGCCCTTCGCCCTTGGACGCGCCTGCGACCAGCCCCGCGATGTCAACGAACTCGACGATGGCCGGCTGCATGCGCTGCGGCTTGACGATTTCCGCCAGTGCCGCCATGCGCGCATCCGGCACTTCGACGATGCCGACGTTAGGCTCGATGGTGCAAAACGGATAGTTCTCTGCCGCGATGCCCGCCTTGGTCAGCGCATTGAACAAAGTGGATTTGCCGACATTGGGCAGCCCGACGATTCCGCATTTCAAACTCATGGTTTTCTCTCTTTTAAATTCAGGATTGAGGATCGTGGATCGAGGGTTGAGCGAAAACAACTGCCCAGCATCTACTCAATCCCCGCTCCTCTAACTACTATGCAGCTTCAACATCGCTGCTTCGGTTTTTCCTTCTACAATCAGCGGTGCGACATGCAGCGCGCGCTGTATAGCCTCGTCGATCAGTTCACGCTCTTCGCGGCGCGGGTCGTTTAGCACGTAGCCGGCTACGTCTGCGCGGTCGCCGGGATGGCCGATGCCGAGACGCAGCCGCCAGAAATCTTTGCTGCCGAGATGCGCGATGATGTCCTTCAAACCGTTATGCCCGCCATGCCCGCCGCCCATCTTCAGGCGCGCCACTCCCGGCGGCAAATCCAGTTCGTCGTGTACCACCAGTATCTCTGCTGGCGCAATCTTGTAGAACTGCGCCAGTGCGCCGACGGCGCGTCCGCTTACGTTCATAAACGTAAGCGGTTTGAGTAACAGCATTTCATGGCCGTGCAACTGGCCGCGCGCCGTCAAACCGTGATACTTTGCCTCGCTCTTGAAGCTCAATTTTTGCAAGCGTGCAAGCTCATTCACCCACCAATAACCGGCGTTATGCCGGGTGGTTTCATATTCGCGTCCGGGATTGCCCAGACCAACGATCAAACGAATTGCGCTCATGGTGTCTGAATGAAAAAACCCGCCATGCCTTTATCAGCAATGGCGGGCTTCACAAGGATATCCCTTGAATTACTTCTTGGCTTCCTTGGTGGCTGGTGCAGCTTTGGCTGCCGGCGCTGCTGCAATTGGAGCAGCTTCTACAGCCACTTCCGCTTCAACTGCACCGCGCGGCACTTGCACCGTGGCTACTACTGCTTCGGTGGTATGTGTACCATGTGCAGCGGCTTCCACGCCCTTTGGCATCTTCAGATCCGCAACGTGGATGGAATGACCCAGTCCCAGATTTGCCAGGTCTACTTCGATGAAGGCCGGCAGATCCTTAGGCAGGCAAGTGATGTCCAGTTCAGTCATTACATGGCTGATCTTGCCGCCACCGGTCTTCACGCCCGGTGCGATTTCCGCATTCAGGAAGTGCAGCGGCACCTTGATGTGCATCTTCTTCTTCGCATCCACGCGTTGAAAGTCGATGTGCTGCACTTGCTGGCGGAACGGATGCATTACGAAGTCGCGCAACTGTACGGATTCCTTCTTGCCTTCCAGATTCAGTGTCAGCACGGAAGCGTGGAATGCTTCCGAACGCAGCTTGTAATACAGATCGTTATGATCCATTTCGATCATCATGACGTCGCCGGAGCCATAGATAATTCCTGGCACGCGGCCGGAATTACGCAGACGGCGGCTCGCACCCGTACCTTGCGTTTTGCGGGTTGTTGCATTGATTTCGATAGTCATTTCATTTCTCCAAAAAACAGAATCGTCCGCGACCAGACGATCCTCACACTGCAACAATCAACATGACTGCTGCTCATTCTATTCAGTGAATAAAGAACTCACCGACTCTTCGTTATTGATGCGGCGTATCGTTTCCGCCAGTAACTCTGCCGTACTCAGCTGGCGAATGCGTTTGCAGTTGCGCGCGGCTTCGTTCAACGGGATAGTGTCGGTGACCACCAATTCATCCAGCGCGGAATTCTCGATGCGCTCAATCGCCGGGCCGGACAGCACCGGATGGGTGCAGTAGGCCAAGACGCGTACCGCGCCTTTTTCCTTAAGTGCGTTGGCGGCTTCGCACAGCGTGTTGGCGGTATCCACCATGTCGTCCATGATGATGCAGGTGCGCCCAGCCACTTCGCCGATGATATTCATCACCTTCGCCACACCCGGTTTTGGGCGGCGCTTGTCGATAATCGCCAGATCCGCTTCCAGTTGCTTGGCCAAGGCGCGGGCACGCACCACGCCGCCCACGTCCGGCGACACCACGATCAGGTTCGGATAGTTGTTCTTCCATACATCGGACAACAAAATCGGGCTGGCATAAATGTTGTCCACCGGGATATCGAAGAACCCCTGAATCTGATCCGAGTGCAAATCCATCGTCAACAGGCGATCCACACCGGCGCTGGAAAGCATATCGGCCACCAGTTTAGCGGTGATCGCGACACGCGCCGAACGCAACCGGCGATCCTGGCGCGCATAGCCGAAATACGGCATCGCAGCAGTGATGCGCCCGGCAGAAGCGCGCTTCAGCGCATCCACCATGACCAGCACTTCCATCAGATTGTCATTGGTCGGTGCGCAGGTGGATTGCAGAATGAACACATCCTTGCCGCGCACATTCTCAAGGAGTTCCACCATCACTTCGCCATCGGAAAAGCGGCTCACCGTGGCGCGACCGAGATGGATGTGCAGGTGCTGCGCGACCGATGCGGCGAGCTTGGGATTGGCATTGCCGGTGAATACCATCAAGCGGTCGTAGGACACGTGCAATCCTTTAAAGAAACGAAAACAACAGGGCAAACGCCCTAAAAATTGGCTCTGGCCGCTCGCTTATGCGAGCTTAACGTTCGCTTCGCTCACATTGGCCTACGCCGAAACTATGTTTTGGCTGGGGAGGTAGGGATCGAACCTACGAATGCTGGGATCAAAACCCAGTGCCTTACCACTTGGCGACTCCCCATCTGAACCTAACGGGCATGGCAATAATGCCACCCCAAATCACGGGCGATTCATGAATCGCCCCTACTCAGGCATCCAATCATGCAACGGATGCCGTGTTAAACCTTGTGCTACCACGCCGCGCATATCCTGCGGCAACCGGGTAAGCACCGCTTCGGCCCGGCTGCGATCAGTAAATTCGGCAAATATGCACGCACCCGACCCGGTCATCCTAGCTTTGCTGAAACTGTTCAGCCAAGCCATGTAACGCGCCACTTCCGGGTAGAGGTTGCACACCACAGATTGCAAATCGTTGTGCAATTGCTGTCCGTCCAGAAGTTGCCGTTCCAAGAGGGCGCGCATTGTGATGGAAACCGTATCACGTGTCAATTCCGGATGCGCAAAAATCTGCGCGGTTGGCACCTGCACCGGAGGGAACAGCACCACATACCACGCCTCCGGCAACGGATAGGTTTGCAACTCATTGCCCACGCCTTCGGCAAACGCATTCTCGCCGAACACGAACACCGGCACATCCGCGCCCAGGCGCAGGCCGAGCTGCATCAGGCGCGCGCGCGGCAGACCCAGCGACCACAGGCGATTCAGTGCGATCAGCGTGGTCGCTGCATCCGAACTGCCGCCGCCCAGGCCACCGCCCATCGGGATATGTTTTTCAACCACAATATCCACGCCCCGCGCGCATCCGGTCTCGCTTTGCAACAGCCGTGCCGCGCGCACGCACAAATCCTGCTCCTCTGCCACGCCTTCGATGACACTGGTACGCCGCACCGCACCATCGTTGCGCAGGGTGAAATGCAGCGTGTCATGCAGATCGATGAAGCGGAACAGGGTTTGCAGCAGGTGGTAGCCGTCCGGCCTGCGCCCGATGACATGCAGGAACAGATTAAGCTTGGCTGGAGCCGGGCAGCTGATCGTTGGCATCACGGTATTTCCCATTCATCGATCAGCAATTGCATCTGCAAGCCATTGCGGCTCAATTGCAGGCGTGTCGGCAAACTGTCGGGTCTGGTGTCGGCATAACGCAGGTAGCGTACTTCCCAGCCATCCTGATGCAACGCGGCAATTTGCCCATTGCCATTGCGTTCAATTTGCGCGGAGCTGTTGGTGGTCGGCATGCCCAATACCCAATGATGCAGGCCGCTCAATGGCAAATACCAGCCCAGCGCCTGTTGCATCAGAGTTTCCACATTGCCGGCCTGATAGTGTTTATCGCCATCGTCCAGCGTTGCATTCTGCGCGTCGTGATAGACGCGCGCGGCAGTTTGCCCGAGCGGCGCAAGCAGTAGAACCTCGTCGGATTGCGCTGTATGCGTCCAGCGCAATCCGGCGGAGTGGCGGGTGCCCTGATGGCTGACCGAGATACGTCCGTTCAGCGCGAACGATGCGGATTCCGGTTGTGCGGGGCGCACGCCCGGCGCGGGCGCGGACGGCAATAACGCGCAGCTGCTCAACATGCCTGCCAGCAATACGCCCAACCAACGCATCTGAGAGCCTCTAAAAATCCTCATTTCATCCCAACTGATATAACTACCAGCCATTCGACTAAGCTGTCAAAAGGCGACAGCCAAGTCGCTGGTTATGCGGCGTTGCGGAAAAAATTTCTTGCTTACATATAAAACATATGCGGCGCGGCGAAATTTTTTCCGCGCCTTGCATTTGGGCGAACTCTGAATTTTTAGAGGCTCTCATCAGGGAATAAATTTCTTGATGATGGCCTGCAACGGTGAGTTGCCGGGATTGGCCCTGAGGCTGTCCTGCCAAATCTTCCTGGCCTCCTCCTTGTCACCATGCACCCACAATACTTCGCCAAGGTGCGCCGCGACTTCAGGATCGGGGTTGCCTGCAAAGGCGCGCCGCAGCAACTTCAGGCTCTCGTCCAGCCTGCCGCTGCGATAGTAGCCCCAGCCCACGCTGTCCATGATGGCGGCATCATCGGGGGCAAGCTGCAAGGCTTTTTCCACCAGTTCAACCGCCTCTGCAATCCGCTCGTTGCGTTCCAGCAGGCTATAGCCCAGCGCGTTGTAGGCGTGCGCGTGGTCGGGCTTGATCTGGATCAGTTTGCGGATCAACTGTTCGAACACATCCGGCTTGCCGATCCTGTCTGCCAGCATCGCGGTTTCATAAAGCAGGTCGGGATGGCTGGGCAGCTTCGCCAAACCTTGCTGCAACACCTGATAGGCATCCTCCAATCGCTTTGCCTCGCGCAACAGTTGCGCCTCGATCAACAGCAGTTGTACGCGCTGCTGATTGTTGGCGGCTTGCGTCTGTTGCAGATACTCCCTTGCCTCATCCAGCTTGCCGCGCTTGCTCAGCAAATAAGCCACGCGCAACCGCGCCGCGAACTGGTATTCGCCGCCCTTTACTTCGCGATAATGCGCTATCGCTTCGTCTTCGTTTTCTTTCGCCTCGCCCAACTGCCCGAGGTAATACTGCACCGTATCCTGATCCTTCTTGCCTTTTTCGAGCGCCCGCCGGAGCTGCGTTTCCGCATCCCGCAAATCATTCATCTGCAAGGAAATCAGCGCAATCGCAAATGCCAGGTCGGGACTGTCCGGATTGTCTTTCGCCAGGCGCTGGAATTCGGCGCGCGACTGCCGGTATTGTTTTTGCTCGAGCAGCATGCGGGCATATTGCAAGCGGATTTCGCGCGCATCCGGATAATCGGACAAATAGCGGTGCAGTACCTCCAGAGCCTGCTGCGGCTTGTTTTTCTGCAACAACTGCGCCTCCAGCGAGGCTGCCATATCCCATTCCGGGCGCAGGCTGCGTGCCTGCCGCACTTCGCTTAACGCAAGCGGGTTGTCGCCGGCCTGCTGCGCCAGTTGCGCCACCGACCAATGCGCCTCGGCGGCCTGCGGATAGGGTTGCGCGAGATCGCGCATCAACTTCAATGCGGCGGGCTTGTCGGGGTAAGGGGCAATCAGTTGGAAAATCTGCATGATGCTGATGCCGGGATTCGCTTTTTCCGCTTCCAGCATCTTGGCTAGTTCCAGTTGTGCTTCGTCCAGCCTTCCGCCGCGCAACAATATCGAAGCCAGCATGCGTCCCGCCAAGGGCGAAGCGGGTTCAACTTCCTGCCATTGCCGGAATGCTTCGGTCGACTTATTCATGTCGCCGGACTCGAATGCCAGTTGTGCGGCGCGCTTTGCCAAGCGCGGATCGCGGGTTTTTCTGGCAATGTCCGCGCTGCCTTCCACGGCCAATGCCTTGTGTCCACGCTGGTTGGCTATTTCGGTCAACAGGAATTCATAGAGCAACTCGTCGCTCAATTCGACATTGGGCAGCACCGGCGCGACTTCCGCCTGCGGCTCGGGGGGCTGCACCGGCACGGTACGCTGAGGAGCTTGCGCGCAGGCGGTGAGCAGCAAACTGCCGACAATAAGGTAGTTAAATGGGTTCATGGCAACACTGCTGTCGATGCGGGCGCACATATTAGCAAAAACCGGCATCCAACATGATGGCGGCGAAGGCGTTGCCCCCGAAATATATGATTTTATAGCGATTCCCTTATTTTTCCAGCCAGTCCTGCAAGAACGCCCATTGTTCCAGCTCGCGCTCGGCAAGATAGGGCGGCAGGTCGAACAGGGATTTCCCCTCGAAGGCGGCATTCACATATACCTGTGTTTCGCGCAGGTAGGCCAGTATCGGCAGGTCGAGGGTGGCGAGGAAATGCTCCAGCGCCCAGGCGGCCTTGGTGCGCATCTCCATGCGCATGCCGACGATGCCGATATGGCATTTGCTTTTGCGCACCGCCTTGTCCTCGGCCAGTATTTGCAGGAAGTCGCGGCTGGCTTGCAGGTCGAACAGGGAAGGAGCGACCGGCACGATGATTTTGTGCGCCAGCTTGACGGCATGAACAAGGTTCTTGCCATGCAGGCCAGCGGGCGAATCGATCACCAGCCAGTCGTTCGGGCGGTCATGCTCCTTTTTGGAATCGAGCGTGCGGATACGCGGCAGATCGGCGGGGCGTGTGGCGAGCCACAAGGCGGAGGATTGCTGCCGGTCCAGGTCAAGCATCGCCACGTGCTGGCCGCAGTTGGCCAGATAGCCGGCAATATTGATCGACAGCGTGGTTTTGCCGCTGCCGCCCTTCGGATTCGCAATCAGAATGGTTTTCATTTTACCCATGCTCCCCTGAGTATTGACGGTGTCTATCTGCGGCTCCCCAGCAGCGACCCCAGTACGCCGCGGATGATCTGCCGCCCGACTTCAGAGCCGATGGCGCGCGCGGCGCTCTTGGCGAGCGCTTCGGCGGCGCCTTCGCGGCGGCCGGAAGAGCCGCTGCCGAAGATGCCGCCCAGCATACCACCCAATCCACCACTGCTACTGGCGGCAGTTTGCGCGGTTTGCCGGGCAGCGGCTTCGGCCTGTTTTTCGTTGGTGCGCCCCTTGAGGATTTCATAGGCAGAATCGCGATCCACGGATTTTTCGTAATGTCCGGCAAGCAGCGAACCCTGCATGATGGCTTGGCGTTCGGCATCCGTAACCGGGCCGATCTGCGCCTGCGGCGGCACGATCAGCGCGCGCTCGACAATGCTCGGCGTGCCTTTTTCATCGAGGCAAGAAACCAGCGCTTCGCCCACGCCAAGCTCGGTGATGATGGCGGCTTCATCCAGTTTTGGATTGTCGCGCATGGTTTCGGCGGCGGCCTTCACGGCTTTCTGGTCGCGCGGGCTGAAGGCGCGCAGGGCGTGCTGCACGCGGTTGCCGAGTTGTCCCAGCACCTTGTCCGGCACGTCGGCGGGGTTCTGCGTGACGAAATATACGCCCACGCCCTTGGAGCGGATCAGGCGCACCACTTGCTCGATCTTGTCGAGCAGCGCGGCGGGCGCATCGTTGAACAACAGATGCGCCTCGTCGAAGAAGAACACCATTTTGGGTTTTTCGAGATCGCCAGCTTCCGGTAGGTTCTCGAACAGCTCGGCGAGCAGCCACAGCAGCATGGTGGAATACACCTTGGGCGAAGTCATCAGCCGGACGGCAGCGAGAATGTTGATCATGCCGCAGCCGTCGTCGCCGGTCTGCATCAGATCGGCGATGTTGAGCATCGGCTCGCCGAACAGCTTGTCGCCGCCCTGCGTCTCGATTTGCAGCAGGCCGCGCTGGATTGCGCCGATGCTGGCGGTGGAGATATTGCCATATTCGGTGGTGTACTCGGATGCGTTCTCGCCGACGTTCTGCACCATCGCGCGCAAGTCTTTTAGGTCGAGCAGCAGCAGGCCGTTGTCGTCAGCGATCTTGAACACCAGCGAGAGCACGCCCTGCTGCACCTCGTTGAGGTTCAGCATGCGCCCGAGCAGCAGCGGCCCCATGTCCGAGACGGTGGCGCGCAGCGGATGGCCCATTTCACCGAACACATCCCAGAACGTTACCGGATAGGCGCGGTGCGTGAAATTTTCCAGTTTGAGCTGTTCCACCCGCGCGGCGACTTTTGCGTTGCCGCCGCCTGTTTTGCTGATGCCGGACAGGTCGCCCTTGATGTCGGAGAGGAATACCGGCACGCCAATGCGGCTGAACGCTTCCGCCAGTGTTTGCAATGTGACGGTCTTGCCGGTGCCGGTTGCACCGGTGATCAGCCCGTGGCGGTTGGCCATCTGCGGCAGCAGGTAGAGTTCTTGTTCGTGGTTCTTGGCGATCAGCAGCGGTTCGGTCATGGCAGTCCGGCTTGGGTTGGCCTGTATTGGGATATTGAAGCGTAAATGATAACATCGCACCATGATTTTTTTGGGGGAACAGCATGGCCGGGCATAGCAAGTGGGCAAACATTCAACACCGCAAGGGCAAGCAGGACGTCAAGCGCGGCAAAATCTTTACGCGATTGATCAAGGAGATCACCGTCGCGGCGCGCATGGGCGGCGGCGATCCGGGAGCCAATCCGCGCCTGCGCCTGGCGATCGAAAAGGCGCGCGAAAACAACATGCCGAAAGATACCGTGGAGAACGCGATCAAACGCGGCAGCGGCCAGCTCGAGGGGGTGAATTACGAGGAACTGCGCTATGAAGGTTACGGCATCAACGGCGCGGCGGTGATGGTGGATTGCATGACCGACAACAAGACGCGCACCGTCGCGGAAGTGCGCCACGCCTTCTCCAAGAACGGCGGCAATCTGGGAACGGATGGCTCGGTTTCATTTATGTTCAAGCATTGCGGGCAGATGATCTTCGCGCCGGGCACCGACGAGAACGGCCTGATGGAAGTCGCGCTGGATGCCGGTGCGGAGGATATTTCGACCAACGACGACGGCAGCATCGAAGTGATCACCGCGCCGCATGATTTTGTGAACGTGAAGCAGGCATTGGAAGCGGCGGGCTACAAACCGGAATTCGGCGAAGTCATCATGAAGCCAGCCAACGAAGTGATTTTTACCGGCGACGATGCGGTGAAGATGCAGAAGCTGCTCGATGCGCTGGAAGACCTGGATGATGTGCAGGAAGTCTATACGACAGCAGTGATCGAAGAATGATGAATGCGGAATACGGAATGCGGAATGGTACATCTGACACCCCGCATTCCGCACTCCACAATCCGCACTCCGCAATCCGCATCTTAGGCATAGACCCCGGCCTGCGGGTGACGGGCTTTGGCGTGCTGGACAAAGTCGGGCAGCAATTGCACTACGTCGCCAGCGGTTGCATCAAGACGCCTGACGGCGAGTTGCCGGAGCGGTTAAAGGTAATTCTGAATTCCCTGGGTGAGGTAATCGCGCAGCACAAGCCGGATCAGGTGGCGGTGGAAAAGGTGTTCGTCAACGTCAATCCGCAATCCACCCTGCTGCTGGGGCAGGCGCGCGGTGCGGCGATTTGCGCGGCGGTGCTGGCGAATCTGCCGGTGGCGGAATACACCGCGTTGCAGGTGAAGCAAGCCGTGGTCGGCAACGGCCATGCCAAGAAGGAGCAGGTGCAGGAGATGGTGCAACGCCTGCTGAAGTTGTCCGGCACGCCCAGCCCGGATGCGGCGGACGCGCTGGCTTGCGCGATTTGCCATGCGCACGGCGGGATGGGTTTGGGCGCGCTGGCGACCAAAGGTTTTAGCGTAAAAAAAGGCAGGTTGGTTTAATGAGCATCTATGCGCTTCCGTCATTCCCGCGAAGGCGGGAATCCAGCAAGATAAACACTCCGCGTAGCGGACAAAGCTGTCCCGCTTGGCGGGGGGTTATAAATCAACTGGGTTCCCGCCTTCGCGGGAATGACAGGATCGAGATTGATAGAGGTGCGTTGAAATGATCGGTCGTTTAACAGGCATTTTGCTGGAAAAGAATCCGCCGCAGATTTTGCTGGATGTGCAGGGCGTGGCCTACGAGCTGGACGTGCCGATGAGCACGTTCTACAACCTGCCGGTGCTGCACGAAAAAGTGGTGCTGCACACGCAACTCATCGTGCGCGAAGATGCGCATTTGCTGTACGGATTTTTGAGCCACGAAGAGCGCGTCGCGTTTCGCCTGTTGCTCAAGATCAGCGGGGTCGGCCCCAAGCTGGCATTGTCGGTGCTGTCCGGGTTGAGCCTGAACGACCTGGCGATTGCGGTGGCGAACAAGGAGGCGGGTCGCCTCACCAAAATTCCCGGCGTAGGCAAAAAGACCGCCGAGCGGCTGCTGCTGGAATTGCAGGGCAAATTTGCGGCAACCGGCACAACTGCTGCGCAAGGCGCGGCGGCCGCATCGGCCGGCAACGATATCGTCAATGCGCTGTTGGCTCTTGGCTACAACGAGAAGGAAGCGGACTGGGCGGCCAAACAATTGCTCAAGGATGCCAGCGTCTCGGACGGCATCCGCCAAGCGCTTAAGTTATTATCCAAAGCATGATCCACAGCGACAACCTCTCCGCCGAACCGCGTTTGATTGCCTCCACCCCTGCTTCGAAACATGAGGAGGTGTTGGAGCGCGCGCTGCGCCCCAAGCAGCTCGACGAGTATGTCGGGCAGGAAAAAATCCGCGGCCAGCTGGAGATATTCATCGAGGCGGCGAAACGGCGCAACGAGCCGCTCGATCATGTGCTGCTGTTCGGCCCGCCCGGCTTGGGTAAAACTACATTGGCACAGATCATCGCGCGCGAGATGGGCGTGAACCTGCGCCACACTTCAGGCCCGGTGCTGGAGCGCGCCGGCGACCTTGCCGCGCTGCTGACCAATCTCGAGCCGAATGACGTGCTGTTCATCGACGAGATCCACCGCCTGTCGCCGGTGGTGGAAGAAATTCTCTATCCCGCGCTGGAGGATTACCAGATCGATATCATGATCGGTGAAGGGCCCGGCGCGCGTTCGGTGAAGATCGACCTGCCACCGTTCACCCTGGTCGGCGCGACCACGCGCGCCGGGATGCTGACCAATCCGCTGCGCGATCGTTTCGGCATCGTGGCGCGTCTGGAGTTTTACACGCCGGAAGAGTTGCAGCGCATCGTCACCCGCTCATCCGGTTTGCTGGAACTGCCCATCTCGCCCGATGGCGCACTGGAAATCGCCAAACGTTCGCGCGGCACGCCGCGCATCGCCAACCGCCTGCTGCGCCGCGTGCGCGACTACGCCGATGTTCGCGCCGATGGCAATGCCACGCGCGAAGTGGCGGATGCCGCGCTGACCATGCTGGATGTGGACTCGCAGGGCCTGGATGTGATGGACCGCAAACTGCTGCTGACCGTCATCGAGAAATTTCTCGGCGGGCCGGTCGGCGTGGATAACCTCGCCGCGGCAATCGGTGAGGAACGCGACACCATCGAGGACGTGCTGGAGCCGTACCTGATCCAGCAAGGCTATCTGCAACGCACGCCGCGCGGGCGCATGGCCACCGCGAATGCCTACCGTCATTTCGGGCTGGTAGTAGCGAACAATCCGGTCAGCGGGGATTTGCTGGATGAGTAGGAGCAAAATTTTTGCGCTGCCTGTCAGGGTCTATTTCCAGGACACCGACGCGGGCGGGGTGGTGTATCACGCCAGCTATGTGAATTTCATGGAGCGGGCGCGCACCGAGTGGCTGCGCACGCACGGCTACAGCAATGCCGGATTGATGAAGGAATTCGGCGTGGTGTTCGTGGTGCGCTCGCTCAAACTGGACTATTTCAAACCCGCGCTGCTCGACGATTTGCTGGGCGTAACGGCACAGATCAAGGAGGTTGGGCGCAGTCGCCTTACCTTGTTGCAGAGCGTGCTGCGCGGGGACGAGCTGCTGACTGAAGCGGAAGTGCATCTGGTGTGCGTTTCGTTGGAAGGTTTCAAGCCGGTCAGTGTGCCGGAGGTGTTGCGCAAGCAGTTGAAAATTTGAACTGGGAAGGAATGAAATGCCAAAGGAATTAAAATGGAAGTAACGCAGGATTTGTCGTTCATACATCTCATCAGCAGTGCCAGTGTGCTGGTGCAACTGGTGATGGGACTGCTGCTGCTGGTGTCGCTGCTGTCGTGGTGGTACATTTTTCTCAAGCTGTTTGCCATCCGCCGCGAGGTCAGGCTGACCGGAGAATTCGAAGAGGCGTTCTGGCACAACCAGAACCTGAATGAGCTTTACAAGCAGGCAAGCAGCGGTTCGCAGCGCGACCAGGGCGCATTGGAGCGCATTTTTGCCGCCGGTTTTGTCGAATTCGTCAAACTAAAAAAACAGCATGGGGTGGATGCCAGCGCGGTGATGGACGGTACGCGGCGCGCGATGCGCGCGACCTATCAGCGCGAGATGGATCGGCTGGAATCGCATCTGGCATTTCTCGCTTCGGTCGGCTCGGTCAGCCCGTATGTCGGGCTGTTCGGCACGGTATGGGGCATCATGAACGCGTTCCGCGGGCTGGCAAATGTCGGGCAGGCGACACTGGCGCATGTCGCACCGGGTATCGCCGAAGCGCTGGTGGCAACCGCAATGGGCTTGTTTGCGGCGATTCCGGCAGTGGTTGCCTACAACCGTTACGCGCATGACATCAACCGTTTGGCCACACGCTTCGAAAGCTTCACCGAAGAGTTCTCCAACGTGTTGCAACGCCAGCCATGAGGGTTTGTCTCCTATGAGAACGGGTCGCCGCACTAGTAATCGCCTGATGAATGAAATTAACGTCGTGCCTTATATCGACGTGATGCTGGTGCTGTTGGTGATTTTTATGGTGACTGCGCCGCTGATGAATCCCGGGCAGATCGATCTGCCGCAGATCGGCAAGTCGCTGGCTCCGCCTGTCGCGCCGCTGGAAGTCATCATCAAAAAAGATGCCACACTGGCATTGCGCGACCATTCCAAGGGCGGCAAGGAAAGCAGCGTGTCGCGCGGCGAGCTGATTGCGATCCTGAAAACCAGGCAGGGCGCAGAGGCGGAGCAGGCGGTGGTGATTTCCGCCGACAAGAATGTGCGCTACGAAGAAGTCATCAACGTGATGGATGTGCTGCAACAGCAGCACATCAAGAAGGTCGGTTTGCTCACTCAAGCAAAGGGCAAATGAGCGCAATCGTTTATCGCGAACCTTACAAGTTGCCCGCGGGCATCTTGGCCGTGGCGGTGCATGGCGCGTTTTTCGCGCTGCTGTATTTTGGTTTTGCGTGGCAGACGCAGCCCGCCGGGACGATGAGCGTGGAGTTGTGGCAGAGTCTGCCGGGCGCGGCAGGCGCACCACTTGGTCAAGCGAAGGTTGAGGAGGCGGTGAGGCCACCGCCACCAGAAAAAGTTATCAAGCCAGAGGCGGTGCAACCGCCGCAACCGGAAAGAATGGTTGAGCCGGATATTGCGCTACCGGATAAAAAGAAGGCTGAAACCAAGCCGGTAAAGCCGGATAAGAAGAAATCTGTTCCGGGTTCCGCCGGAGGGGCTGAAGCCAAATCTGCCGGACAAGGAACGGGCTCTAGCATTGCAGACCAGGCCGCGCGCGAACGGGCCGAACAAGCGGCGGCGGGCGACCGGGTGGTGGGCGAGTACAAGGGTAAAATTGCCGCCAAGATACGTGGCAACATCGTGATGCCGCCGAGTGTGGCGGATGATGCGCGCGCCGAATTCTTGGTGACGGTATTGCCGGGTGGTTCGGTGCTTCCTCCGAGGCTGCTTAAATCCAGTGGCAATGCGGCTTATGACGATGCGGTGGAGCGTGCGATTTTGAAATCCCAGCCGTTGCCGTTACCCGCCGATATGGCGATGTTCAGTAAGTTTCGTGAAATGAAATTGGGCTTCAAGCCAAAAGAGTAGGAGTGGTGTTTATGCGCGTATTACAGAGCATCGTTGGTTTGCTGTTGTTGGCACAGGCCTCAATGGTCGGAGCGGTGCTGAGTATTGAAATCATCGGTGCGGGCGAACACCAGATTCCGGTTGCCATCGTGCCGTTCGGCGGGGACGACAAACTGGCGCAATCCATCAATGAAGTGGTGACGGGAGATTTGCAGCGCAGCGGATTATTCCGTTTGGTTGATCCGACGGGAAAATCGCCGCATGAACCCGCCGAAGTCAGCTATCCGGATTGGCAGGTGCGCGGTGCGGAGGCGTTGGCGATCGGTACGGTTGCGGCGCAGCCCAATGGCCGTATCGAGGCGCGCTTTCGCCTGATGGACGTAGTCAAGCAAACGGAGTTGGCCGGCCAGGCGGTCTCGGCAAGCGAAGATCAGATACGCGCCATCGGGCATCGTATCGCGGATTTGATTTATGAAAAATTAACCGGCGACAAGGGTGTGTTCAGTACGCGCATCGCTTATGTGAACCGTCAGGGAAAAAGTTTTCGCCTGATCGTGGCGGATAGCGACGGCCACAACGAACAGACCGTACTGGCGCACAATGAGCCGATCATGTCTCCCGCCTGGTCACCGGATGGCAGCCACCTCGCTTACGTGAGTTTCGAGACCGGACATGCCGTGGTCTATGTGCAATCGCTGTACACCAATCAGCGCATGGTGCTGGCCGATTTTCGCGGCAGCAACAGCGCACCGGCTTGGTCGCCGGACGGCAAGCAGTTGGCCGTGGTGCTGACGCGCGATGGGAGTTCGCAGCTTTACCTGATCCGCCCGGACGGCAGCGGCCTCCGGCGCGTCACCTTCAGCGGCACGATCGATACCGAGCCGAACTTTTCGCCGGACGGGCAATATTTGTTGTTTACCTCGGATCGCGGCGGCAGCGCGCAGATTTATCGCATGCCGGTGGATGGCGATTTGGCGGAGCGTATGACGTTCGGCGAAGGCACCAATTTTTCGCCACGGTATAGCCCGGATGGCAAGAGCTTCGTATTTGCGCATCTCAATAATGGCGGGTTTTATGTTGCCGTGCAGGACTTCCAGGCCGGGCAGAGGTCCCTGCTCACCGAAGGCGGATGGGAGAAAAAACCCAGCTTCGCGCCCAACGGCAAACTCATTCTGTTTGCCAGCGAGGCGCGCGGCCGTGGTATATTAGCCACTGTTTCCAGTGACGGTCGTGTCAAGCAGCACATGTTTACGCAAAGCGGTGATGCACGCGAACCAACGTGGGGACCCTATCCTTAACCTAACCTAGTAAAGGGGAACGCCATGAAAAAATTAATAATCAGCATTGTATTGGTCAATTTGCTCGCCGCTTGTGCCAGCGAAAAACCGAAAGAGGTAGCACCTGCACCCGCACCCAAGGCAGAAGCGCCTAAGGCGGCCCTGGCTCCCGCCGCAAAAGCCGAAGTCGATCCGCTGAATGACCCGGCCAGCATCCTGGCCAAGCGCAGTGTGTACTACCCGTTTGATGTGGCTGTGGTGCAGGATGCCGACAAGCCGGTCGTGCAAGCGCATGCCAAATATTTGAGCGAACACGCCAACCGTAAAGTACGCCTGGAAGGCAATTGCGATGAACGCGGCAGCAATGAATATAACCTCGGTCTCGGCCAGCGCCGCGCCGATGGCGTGAATAAAATGCTGGTGCTGGGTGGCGCGAAAGCGGATCAGCTGGAAAGCGTCAGCTATGGCGAAGAAAAACCCAGGGCATCCGGCCATGACGAAGCCTCCTGGTCGCAGAACCGCCGCACCGACCTGAATTACGCAAAGTAAAACGATGCTGAAGCAGCGGGCCCTCTTGTTGCTGGCTTTGTGTTTTGCCGCTCCCGCGCAAGCGGGGTTGTTTTCGGATGACGATGCGCGCAAACAGATCCAGCAACTTGAGGCGCGTATGCTTAAGCTGGAAGCGTCCGCCGAACAGCAAACCAAGTCACTGCTGGACTTGCTGGGGCAGATCGAAGCGCTGAACGGTGAAATCCGCAAGCTGCGCGGGCAGAATGAAGAGCTGGCGCACGGCTTGCAGGATGCCGAAAAACGCGAAAAAGATTTTTATGTGGATTTGGATACGCGCCTGCGCCGTTTTGAACCCACAGATAATGCGGCGCAAACCGGCAGCGATGCTGCTGTGGCGCCGGTTGACCGTGATGACCCCGCAGCGGAGGATCGCGCCTTTGAGGCCGCCTACGGCTTGTTCAAGGGCGGGAGCCATGAAAATGCGGCCAAGGCATTTCAGGAATTTCTCAAAAAATATCCCGAGTCGGTGCATGTCCCCAATGCCAATTATTGGCTGGGCAATGCGCAGTTCGCGCTGAAAGATTACAAGAACGCGCTCGCTACCTACCAAGGCTTGCTTAAGGCTTTTCCCAGCATGCCTAAAGTGGCCGATATACTGTTCAACATTGCCGGATGCCTTCAAGAGTTGAAGCAAGGTGCGGCCGCGCAAAAAACCCTCAAGCAACTTGTCGCCAAGTATCCTGACAGCGAAGCTGCCGGGAAAGCCAAAAAACTCATTACTACCGCCAAGTAGTCCCTTATGCCGCACGCGAACCCGGACGCGCAACTGCGCATCAGCGAAATATTTTTTTCCCTGCAAGGCGAGACCAGCCGCATCGGCCTGCCCACGGTGTTTATCCGTTTAACCGGATGCCCGTTGCGCTGCACCTACTGCGACACGTCCTATGCTTTTACGGGCGGGCAAAACATGGGCGTGGCGGAAATCCTCCGGCAGGTTGCCGGCTACTCACCGCGTTATGTGACCGTCACCGGCGGTGAACCGCTGGCGCAAAAGAACTGCCTGCCGTTGTTGCGCGCGTTATGCGATGCGGGCTACGAGGTGTCGCTGGAAACCGGCGGTGCTTTGGATATCGGCGAGGTGGATGCGCGCGTGATGCGCGTGGTGGACATCAAGACTCCCGCGTCCGGTGAAGCCGAAAAGAACCGTTGGGAAAATCTGCCATTGCTGACCCGGCATGACGAAATCAAATTCGTGCTGTGCGACGAAAATGATTACCAATGGGCAAAGCAAATCCTGCTGCAATATCGGCTGGCCGAAAAATGTGCTGTGTTTTTTTCGCCGGCGCACGGCGCGCTGAATGCCGCACATCTGGCCGAATGGATCTTGCGTGACCGCCTGCCGGTCAGAATGCTGCTGCAATTGCACAAGCTGCTGTGGGACAACGTCCCCGGACATTGATGAAAAGATATTAATGATGAAAAACGCCGTCGTGCTTCTATCGGGCGGGCTGGATTCGGCAACCGTGCTGGCCATGGCGCGCGCACAAGGTTTTACATGCTATGCGCTGAGCGTCGATTACGGGCAGCGCCATCACGCCGAGCTGGCTGCCGCGCAGCGCGTCGCGCAAATGCTCGGCGCGCATGAACAACGGGTGATCAACATTGACCTCACCGGATTCGGCGGCTCCGCCCTCACCGACAACAATATTGCCGTGCCGCAACAGCCCGCCGAAGGGATCCCGCTGACTTACGTTCCCGCACGCAACACCATCATGCTGTCGCTGGCACTGGCTTGGGCTGAAGTATTGCAAGCGCAGGACATTTTCATCGGCGTGAACGCGGTGGATTATTCCGGTTACCCCGATTGCCGCCCCGCCTATATCGAGGCCTTTGAGCGCATGGCCAATCTCGCCACCAAAGCTGCCGTCGAAGGCCATCCATTGACCGTCCATGCGCCCTTACTGTATTTGTCCAAAGCGGAGATTATCCTGCAGGGAACTGTGCTCGGCGTGGATTACGCGCAAACCGTTTCCTGCTACCAGGCCGATGAATCGGGGCGCGCCTGCGGCGTATGCGATTCATGCCGCTTGCGCAGTGCCGGGTTTATTGCCGCCGGCGTGGCTGATCCGACTGACTATCGTGCAATATAGCCGCCAAGCCTTGTGGCAAGCGGCATTTTGCGTTGACAGGGTGGGCTAAACCCGTATAATTCGCGCTCTTTTGCGAAGGGTCGTTAGCTCAGCCGGTAGAGCAGCGGACTTTTAATCCGTTGGTCGCCAGTTCGAATCTGGCACGACCCACCAGCTGCAAAAGAGTCTTTGGTAGCCTCGTATTAAAGCCGCTTTAGCTCAGTTGGTAGAGCAACCGCCTTGTAAGCGGTAGGTCGTCAGTTCGAATCCGACAAGCGGCACCATCATTTCAGCGGCCACAGCTCATTGTGGAGAGACACCCCAAAAATATTTTTGTGTTAAGCATCTTTTAAGCTTGGCCTTTTATCCTGCACGCCTCAACGTTTAATTCAGGAGTTCAAAAATGTTTCGTATATTCTATAAACTGGGTTTGGTGTTTGTGGCTGTTGCCGGATTGGCGACACAACCGGCTTTTGCGGAAACTCCCAACGAGATACTGGCTTCCATTCAAAAGGAAGCGGCGGGCACACCCGGTTTTAAGGGGTTCTCGGCCGCGCGCGGGGAAAGTTTTTTCAAGGCAAAGCACGGCGGAGAATGGAGCTGCGCTTCCTGCCATACTGAAAATCCAGCCGCCTTGGGCAAGCACGCCAAGACCGGCAAGGTCATTGACCCGCTTGCCCCGTCTGCCAACGCGGAGCGGTTCACCAACCCGAAAAAAGTGGACAAATGGTTCAAGCGCAATTGCAACGATGTGCTGAGCCGTGTCTGCACGCCGCAGGAAAAGGGCGACGTGCTTGCCTATCTGCTCACCATCAAGAAATAAGGGGACTGCCATGTCGATGCATAAGCAAAAAAATTTCCGGATGCTTGCAGTTGCTTTGCTGGCGATGGGCGTAACAATGTCTGCCGCACAGGCCGATGATGACCGCGATGAAAGATACGGCGAAAAACACGGCGGGAAGTATGGCGGTGAAAACCGCGGCAAGCCGCTTCAGCCCGCGCAAACCAACGCCAAGTTCCAGAAGGAATGTTCCGATTGCCACATCGCCTATATGCCGGGGCTATTGCCCGCCGAATCTTGGCGCAAGGTCATGGCCGGCCTGGACAAGCATTTCGGCTCGGATGCGTCGCTGGATGCCCAGGACAACAAGGAGATCACCGCATTCCTGGTGAACAATGCCTCCAACCGCTGGAACGCCCCGACTGCGCCATTGAAAATTACTGAAACCGCCTGGTTCAAGCGCAAGCATGACAGCCACGAGATCAATCCAGCGATCTGGAAAAATCCGCAGGTGAAGAGTCCGGCAAACTGCGCGGCTTGCCATCCTCGGGCGGAGCGCGGCGATTTCAACGAACATGACATAAGAATGCCCAAGTAACGCATCAAAAAGGAGATCATCATGAGTCAACCGGATGCCCGGACAAAAGTTTTTCGCAGTATCCTGGTTTGGGACGTGCCGACGCGGGTTTTTCACTGGCTGCTGGTGCTGTCATTTACGGGTGCTTACCTGACCGCCGAATCGGAGCTTGACCGCGATATCCATGTGGTGCTTGGCTATACTTTGCTGGGCCTGATTGTATTCAGGTTGCTGTGGGGATTTTTCGGCACACGCTATGCGCAGTTCCGTTCGTTCCTGTTCAAGCCCGGCGAGATCGTTGCTTACTCGTTATCGATGCTCAAAGGCAAGCCCGCGCATTACATCGGGCACAACCCGCTGGGCAGCGTGTCGGTCTGGCTGCTGCTGGGGCTGGGCATCTTGTCAGGGGTGAGCGGGGTAATGATATTCCAGGATATCGGCGGCGATGCGCTGGAGGAGATGCATGAGTTTGTGTCCAATGCCATGCTGGCCGTGGTATTGATCCACATTGCCGGGGTGGTGGTGAGCAGTGTGCTGCATCGCGAGAATCTGGTGCGCGCCATGGTCACCGGTTTCAAATCCGCCGAACCGGAGCAAGGCATCCGTCGCTCATATCTCTGGCTGGGTGTCATAATGCTGGTCGCCGTTGTGGCATTCTGGATCGTCTATCCGGCCATCTGGATGGCGACGCCGAGCGCGGAGACGGCGCAGGTCAAACACCACGATGGCGATTGATTGATTTTTTACGGGCGGATGATGCGCGTGCTGGTAGTCGAAGACGATGCCCTGTTGGGCGATGCGATTCAGGCTGGCTTGAAGCAGTCCGGCTACGCCGTGGACTGGATGAAAGACGGCGCCTCGGCAGAGCAGGCGCTCACCACCGAGCCTTATGCGGCGGTGGTCTTGGACTTAGGGCTGCCGCGTCTTTCCGGGCTGGAGGTGCTGCACCGTCTGCGCAGCCGCAATGTCCCAACAAATACCCAAATAAATAAACTGACGCCCGTGCTGATCCTGACTGCGATGGACACGGTGGATGACCGCATTAAGGGGCTGGATGCCGGCGCGGACGACTATCTGGTCAAGCCGTTCGATATGGGCGAGCTGGCGGCGCGTCTGCGCGCGCTGATTCGCCGTGCCAGCGGGAAGACCGAGCCTTTGTTGCAGGTTGCCGGAATCAAGCTTGATCCCGCCGCCCATCGCGTGCTGTATCAGGATAAGCCGGTTGAACTTTCGGCCAAGGAATTCGCGCTGCTGCACGCGCTGATGCTCAATGCGGGGAAAGTGCTGTCGCGCGCCCAGCTTGAAGAACAGCTTTATGCCTGGGGCGACGAGATCGAAAGCAACGCGGTGGAAGTGTATATCCATCATCTGCGCCGCAAGCTTTTTCCCGAACTGATCGAAACCATACGCGGCGTCGGCTATCTGATGCCGCGCGACAAGGTCGCCTGATATGTGGCAACGCGCATCGCTCAAACAACGGCTGCTTGCCTTGGTGTTGGCGGCGATAACGCTGGTCTGGCTCGGCGCGACCGCCTTTACCTACCATGATGCACGTGAGGAATTTGACGAGGTGCTGGATGCGCACCTGGCGCAGGCCGCTGCGCTGCTGGTTGTACAGGCATCGCACGATCTCGACGAGCTCGAAACAGAGCATGCGCCACTGCTGCACAAATATGCCCGCCGTGTCGCGTTTCAGGTATGGGATAAAGGGCATCAACTCCGGCTGCATTCCGCCAACGCCCCGCAAGAACCGCTGGCGAACAGGGAGCGCGGCTTCAGCGATAACATCATCGACGGAAAACGCTGGCGCGTCTTCAGCACCTGGGATGAATCCGGTGAATACCTGATCCATGTCGCGGAACGCACCGATGTGCGCGAGGGACTGGCGCGTGACATTGCAGTTAACCTGCTGCGGCCGATGTGGTTTTCCCTGCCGCTGCTGGCATTGCTGCTGTGGATCG
Source organism: Gallionella sp. (assembly GCA_028714895.1). GTDB lineage: Bacteria > Pseudomonadota > Gammaproteobacteria > Burkholderiales > Gallionellaceae > Gallionella. The sequence goes on from JAQTLM010000005.1 coordinate 151,829, forward strand.
CGGTGATGCGCGGTTTGCGCCCGCTGGACAAGCTGACCCGCGAGGTGGAGCAACGCGAACCGGACAATCTCGCCGCGCTCGATGCATCGAGCGCGCCGCGCGAAGTGGTGCCGCTGATCAAGCGGCTTAACCGGCTGTTCGTGCGCATCGAGGCGTCCATGCAAAAAGAGCGGCGCTTTACCGCGGATGCCGCGCATGAATTGCGCACTCCGGTGGCCGCGATCAAGGCGCAGGCGCAAGTGGCGCGAGCCGCTACCGGAGAAACGGAACGCATCCATGCGCTCGACAACGCGATTCTCGGCTGCGACCGTGCCGCCCATCTGATCGATCAACTGCTGACGCTGGCGCGGGTCGACACGCTGAACCGCGGGGTAGTAGAGTCATGCCAACTCATGGACATCGCCGCCGAGGCGATTGCCGCGCTTGCGCCGGCCGCGCTGGAAAAGGGTGTGCAACTGGAATTGCTGGCGGGCGACGAAGCCACGGTGCGGGCACGACACGGTGAGGCGGAGCCTTCCGGTGCGGGAGTGCCCGCATCGCACCTCCTCCCGCAATCGGCTGGCTACGCCATAACCAGCGACTCGGCGAGCGTAGTTGGCTCGCCTAGTCGAATGGCTAGTAGTTCTACCAGTAACGTGTCGGAGGTACGCGGCAATCCGGGGCTGCTGCGGGTGCTGCTGCGCAACCTGCTCGACAATTCGATACGGCACAGCCCGTCCGGCACGACGGTTCAGGTAAGCATCACCCATGAGCCGGGAGCGGTCTGCCTGTCGGTGAGCGACAACGGGCCGGGCATTCCGGAGCAGGAGCGGGTCAAGGTGCTGGAGCGGTTTTATCGCCCGTTGGGCACGCAGGCCAGCGGCAGCGGCTTGGGGTTGTCCATCGTCAAACGGATTGCCGAGGTGCATGACGCAACCTTGCAGATACTGCCGGCGAGCAAAGGGCAGGGGTTGCGGGTGACGGTGAGCTTCAAGCCTTGATGCGGCAGGCTCACACCACATGCAGAGTGCTCTCCCTGATTACTCGAGCGACCGCCCTTCCCCTACCTCCTCAAAGGTCCGCCCATCGCGGATGTGGTAGATGCGCTTGAAGGTAGGGATGATTTTCTCGTCATGAGTCACGACGATGATGGCCGTCTGATACTGGCTGGCCATCTGGTTAAGGATACGCATCACGGCCAGCGCCCGCGCGCTGTCCAGCGGTGCGGTGGGCTCATCGGCGAGAATCACCGGGGGCCGGTTGGCCAGCGCGCGGGCGATGGAGACCCGCTGCTGTTCGCCGCCGGAAAGCTCGGAGGGTTGCGCTTTCGCCCGGTGCGCCACGTCGAGCGCCCGCAGTAGTTCCAGCGCCCTTGTGCGGGCTTCCCCATTGGGCCGCCCCGCCAGCATCGGCAACAGTGCGACGTTGTCGGTCACATCCAGAAACGGGATCAGGTAAGGCGCCTGGAAGATGAAGCCGATGCGGTCCCGGCGCAGCATTCGCAGGTCGGGAATCTTCCAGCCGTTGTCGTAAATCACCTCGCCGCCCAAGGTCATGCGGCCCTGCGTCGGTTCGATGACCGCACCCAGGCATTTGAGCAGCGTGCTTTTGCCGGCGCCGCTGGGGCCGACGAGGCCGACCACCTCGCCGGGGGCGACGCTCATGTTCACTTCCTTGAGCGCATCGACGGCGGTATTGCCCGCGCCGTAACGTTTGCTCAAGCCTTCGATGTGGATGCCGATGCCTTTGTCCATGTCAGCCTCCGATGGCGGTGGCCGGATCGATTTTGAGCGCCGCACGTATTGCCAGCGTGCTGGCGAGAGTGCAAACGAGCATCACGATCACGAAGCCGCGCACCGCATCACCCGGTTCAAGCAGCACATATTTCGGGAAGGCGGGCCCCCAGATGGTGGCGGCGATTTTGCCGACGGCGAAGCCGATCACGCCCAAGCCCAGCGCCTGTTGCAGGATCATGCCGGCAATGGTGCGGTTGCGGGTGCCGATCAGCTTCAGCACGGCGATCTCCCTGATCTTGCCCAGGGTCATGGTGTAGATGATGAAAGCGACAATGGCCGCGCTGACGATGGTCAGGATCACCAGGAACATGCCGATCTGCTTGGCGGAGGTGGCAATCAGCTTGGCAACCAGAATCTCTTCCATCTGCTCGCGGGTAAAGACCTGCAAATGTTTCCAGCGGCGTATATCCTGCGCCACGGCCTCGGCAGAGCGGCCCTCGGCCACGCGCACCAGTACGGCATTGACGTTGTGGTTGCTGGATTGCGCTGCCTCAATCGCATTCAGCAGGCCCGGCACACCGGGGCGGTTGAGAGCGGGATTGGCGGCAGTGCGGGCGCGCTCGTTGATGATAGCGTCGTTATCCTTGAGAAATTGCGCCTCCTGAGCGTCCTTGAGCGGAATGAACACCATCGGGTCGCCACCGGAGGACACCATGCGCCGACTGAGGCCGACCACGATGTAATTATGGCGGCGGATGCGGATATGGTCGCCCAAGGCGAACCCGCTTTTGATGTCGGCCACCGCCTCGTAATGGGTGCGGGTAACACGCCGGCCCGCCACCAGATAGCCCGGCTCGCCCGGCTGTCCGGGCTCGAAGCCCACCACCATGGCGCGCACGTCAGAATTATGAGACTCGCGCAGCGAGCCTGCGCCCCTCTCTCCCTCTGGGAGAGAGTTAGGAGAGAAGGCGGCGCCCTTACGCACCTGCATGGTGAGATAAGTGACATTGGCGGCTTGCGCCACACCGGGCATGCCGAGAATGCCGCGATAGACATCATCGTGAATGCTGGACGATTCGGCATAGGGGCCCTGGGTATCTTTCTGTACCACCCACAGGTCGGCGCTGCTGTTGTTAAGCAGCACCTTGGCATCGTCTACCATGCCGCGATAAACCCCCGCCATGGTGAATGTGACGCCGATGAGCAGCCCGAGCCCTAGACCGGTCAGGATGAATTTACTCCAGGAATGCAGGATGTCGCGGCCGGCGAGGCTGATCATTTTGCTTTGCAGGTCATTGGGTTTTTTCGGCTAATGAAGCAACTACCTTGATGCGGCTGTCCTCGCCGAGGTCGCGTTCACTGTAGACCACTATCTCGTCGCTGGCCTTCACACCCTCGATAATCTGCACCTTGCCATCGAGACTCTCCGCCCCCGTTTTCACCGGTACAAAGCGTAGATGCCCGTTGGCACGCAACCAGACACCGGCCTGGGCGCCGCGATAGCGCAGACTGGCATTGGGGATGAGCAACGCGTCGCTGATTGCCGTCAGGCGCAGCGTCACCTCGGCCATTTCGCCGATGGACGCGCCTTGCGGCATGAGGTCGAAAACTACTTGGGCGATACGCTCTTCGGTCACGCTATCGCTGACCGGCTCGACGCGGGCGACCTTGCCCGTAAGGGGTTTGCCGGGGTTGGAGCGAAGCGTGATTTCGGCTGGCAGTCCCGCTTGGAGACCGGCGGAGCGTTCCTGATCCAGCCTCACCGTCACCCACAGGCTGTCCGGCTGCACCAGCTTGAGCACCGCCTGCCCGGCCACGACGGTGGCGCCGGGTTCGGCATCGCGTGAAGTCACTACACCGCCGGTGGGCGCAGCGAGGCGGATATTCACCCGTTGCTGCTTCACCCCTTCGAGGTCGGCGTCCAAGCGGGCCAGGTCTTGCCGGGCGCCCGCCAGAGTGGATTCGGCGGCGGCAAGCTGGGCATCCGCCGACTGTTGTTGCTGCAACTTGGCATCCACCACGCTAGTGCTGATGAACCCCTTGCGCCCCAGTTCAACATAACGGCGCGCCTCGCTGACAGCCAATGCCTGACGGCTCTGCGCATCCTGTAACTGGGCTTGTGCCGTCGCTACGGCACTTTTGGCGCGAACCGCAGCCGCAGCCGCAGAGCTCACCCGCGCATCGAGATCCACCGGATCCATTTCCGCCAGCAACTGTCCGGATTGAACCGTATCACCCACATCAACCAGCACGCGCCCGACCCGGCCAGCGGTGGTCGGCCCGATCAGATAAGCGCGTCGCGCCTCCACCGTGCCGATACCGAACAAAGCGGGGAAAACTTCTCCCTTGGCGGCCTGGGTTACGGTCACCTGTATCGGCGCGAGTGGACCGCTTTTCAAAGTCACCCAGACTAAGGCAAGTAGCAGCGCAATGCTGAAGGCGGCAAACCAGAACTGTCGCGGCAAGTTCACAGGAATTTTCATCATTTTTCCCTGATGTGAATCAGATAACAAATATGCGGTTTAACGGGGGATAGACTGACGATAGCGGTGGCCAATGCGCGATAATTTTTCATCTTCATTTCTTTTTTGTGTTGGATTGAAAATTAAACGGTTTCATCGCGCTTCTTGATGCCATGCAGATAAATGGGAAAAGTTTTTTTGGCCTCATCCAGCAGCAAACGCTTGCCGCCAAAAATTGAAACCTGCATGAAAAGCCCTTGGATCATGCCGATGTAGAGTACAGCGGCATTCTTGCTATCGAGGTCGCGGGCTACCAGAGACTGCTCCTTTGCTGCTTCGAGCAGGCCGGCAATCTTGCCTTCGTAGCCCGAGATGATTTCCTGGATGAGATCACGAAGTTTGCTGTTTTTCTTGTGCAGCAACTCCGAGAACAGCAATCTCGGAATAGAAGGGTGTTTACTGATGAAAGCGATATGCGCAAAAAACATTCGCTCAATCGCATTGATGGGATCGGAAGCTTCTGATGCAGCCTTTTTCAGTACCGTCATAAGGCGCTCACGAATCCAGTGTATAACTGCAAACCAGATGTCATCCTTGGTCGGGAAATGCTTGAAAATGGCACCCTGAGTGACCTCCATGGCATCCGCCATATCCTGCGTGGTGACGCTATCGATGCCTTTTTCTGCGGCCAAGTGCACGGCAACACGGATGATTTCGCTTTGCCTCTCTTCCGTAGATAAGCGACGTCTGGCTATTCCCTGATCCATAACATTTTTCTTAAGTAAGTATTCGGTTACTATCCTACAAGGGTATTGCCAAATACTCAAATTTTTTTCGCAGGGGTGCCAGTCTATGCTTCGGTGCTGGCGGGGAGCAATAAATTAACTCGCTACCACCAGTGCGATGGCGCGTTGCATGACTTACAGCTTATGCACATTCCATTGCACCACACCCCAGATCGAAAAATCCTGTTCCGGCTTGATCACCACGTCGGGATAGGACGGATGAGCCGCACGCAATACTTGACCCTCTGGAGTATGCAACAACTGCTTGACCGTGAATTCTCCATCCACAACTGCGATCACCACACAGCCGTTGGTGGCCGGGACGGAACGATCCACGACCAGCAGGTCTCCATCGAAGATGCCCAGGCCGCGCATCGAATCGCCCGCCACACGCATGAAGAAGGTGGATTCCTTGTGTTGGATCAAGTGTTCGTCGAGACTCAGCCGATGTTCAGCGTAGTCGTCGGCAGGTGAGGGGAAGCCTGCCGGAACAGCACGGCGCAACAAGGCACGATGCCGCTGGAATAATTCCTTGTTCGGGTGCGTCATTGATAGCAAAGCCGAAAAGCTGGCGCGTTGACCGGGATTGAGTGCGGTCTGTTGCATGGCTTTACTTCCGGTACTTGCGTATCAACCCAACCAGCACACCGAAGATTTCCAGCGAGCCGTGCGGACGAATGACCGGGTAGGCTGAGTTAGCCGGGCGCAGGATGAATTTGCCGCCTTCCTTGCCCAGTGTTTTGAGCGTGAAATCGTTATCGACTATCGCCACCACGATGTCGCCAACATTTGCCAAATTGCGTTTTTCCACCACGGCAATGTCGCCATCATGGATGCCCGCATCGATCATCGAATCCCCCTTGACTGGAATCATCGTGGTCAGGGACGGGGTGTCGATCAGCATCTCGTCGATGACGAAATAGTCGCCCTGCGTTGCTGTCACCGACACCGGCATTCCTGCCTGGACAGACGATTCGGCGAAGGGGCGGGCGAAGAACTGGCGTGTCGGGATCCACATGCCATCAGGCGTGCGCTCGATAAAGCCAGCCTTGCCAAGTCGATCCAGAATCGCTTTAACCCAGGACTTGGAGGCGATGCCGAATACCTCGCACAGCGAAGCGTAGGAAGGGATGCTTTTCCATTCGGCGTAGTAGTCTTGCAGCTTCGCTAGGTACTCGGCGTCCTTGGGATTGGACTCGGGTGTGGGGGTATCGAAAACAGTCATGGCTTTACCTGTGCAGAACGAACGTTCTTCGTATGGTAGAGAACGAACGTTCTGCTGTCAATCTCTCTTAATGCCACAAGAAATGGTGGAATTCCATATGCGCATAAATTGGCTGTGCTTGTTGAGGGCGACTGATCAATATTCAACGAGCAGCAACACGATTCAGGAAGCCAAATCAATCTGATTTTTTCTTCAGCAGTGCTTGCAGGTCAGCGAAGGGATTATGCGTTGCCATTGCTTGACCCCCGGTACCTCTGCCCCGCACCATCTCATCCAGAACACGCGAGTGTTCGTTATCGTGGCAGTACAGGCAGAGCAGCTCCCAGTTGCTGCCATCCGCCGGGTTGTTGTCGTGATTGTGGTCTTTGTGATGCACCGTCAACTCGCGCAGGCGCGCTCCGGAAAATTCGCGAGCGCATCGCCCGCATATCCACGGAAATAATTTGAGTGCTCGCTCGCGATAGCCGGTTTCACGCAAGTCACGTTGTTGACGTGCTTCGGCGACGACGCGATCGAGACGTGCGTGATCGGGAGTGGTATGTTTAATCATGGCTGATGGCGGGCTGATAGTTGGCGCGACTATATCAGGACAGGTCGCAGCCATCCATCGACAATAGCCCTCTAATTCTCTAATCGCCCTTGATGCAAACCTTGCGCTTTATCGTTGCGCAGCGCGGCTGCTACTCGCGCAAATCTTTCCGCGCCGCTGCGGATAATTCGGTAAGATTGCGCCCGCGCGCCGGCCGCGGTGCGCGTCCGCTTCAAGCGGCTATCCATCATAAAAATCGCGAATGGCAAGCTGGCGGCGATAGGGCGCGCGACCAAAAAGTTCTGAAAGGTTAGGCAATGCTGGAAATGTTTTCTACCACCCAGTTCTGGGTGGATGTGTTCAAGATCATCGTGATCGACTTGCTGCTGAGCGGTGACAATGCGGTGGTGATCGCGCTGGCGTGCCGCAACCTGCCGGAGGCGCAACGCAGGAAAGGTATCCTGTTCGGCGTGGGCGGAGCAATCGGGTTGCGCATTGTGCTGACCTTCTTCGCGGTCAATCTGCTTGCGCTGTCCTATCTGAAATTGATCGGTGCGTTGCTGTTGCTGTGGATCGGCATCAAGCTGATCCTGCCCGAAGAGGAACACGATGTGGGCAGCATCAAGGCCGATACGCGGCTGTTCGGTGCGGTCAAAACCATCATCATTGCCGACTTCGTGATGAGCCTGGATAACGTGCTGGGCGTGGCTGCGGCGGCCAAGGGTAATGTGTCGTTGCTGGCGTTTGGTCTGTTGATCAGCATTCCGCTGATTGCGTGGAGCAGTCAGTTGGTGCTGAAGCTGATCGATCGTTTCCCGTTTATTATTTACGCGGGCGGCGCGCTGCTCGGTTATGTGGCGGGCGAGATGCTGGCCAGCGAGGCGTCATTCGCAACGATTGTCGAAGCGCGCCACTATCTGCACTGGTTGATGCCGGCATCGTGCGCGTTGCTGGTGCTGGTGATCGGCAAATGGCTGGCGATGCGCAAGGCCGTTTCTGCGGCGGCGATCGATCTGGTGGACGGGAAGGTGGCCGCTGCACCGGAAAAGGTTCTGGCAGGGATAGGCGATAAATCGCCCAACTCGCACAATAAATCGTAAAGGGGGTAAATGATGAAGATACTGATTCCGGTAGATGGCTCGGCCAACGCGCAGCGTGCGGTTGACCACATGATCAAAAATATTGCTGCACTAAAGGAGTTGCCGCAACTGCTGTTGCTGAACGTGCAGTGGAATGTGGCGACCGGCAACGTCAAGCTGTTCATCAACCAGGAAACCATCAACGATTATTATCGCGAACAGGGTATGGCGGCATTGCAGTCGGCGCGCGCCGCCCTGGATGCCGCCGCATTGCCCTACCAATATCACATCAGCATCGGTACACCGGCGGAAGCGATCGTGCAATACGCCAAAGAGCAGGGTGTCGATCAGATTGTGATGGGCAGGCAGGGGCAGGGCGGCTTGCAAGCATTGCTACTGGGGTCGGTAGTGAACAAGGTGTTGCACTTGGCAAGCTGTCCGGTATTGCTGGTCAAATAAAGGGAATCCCTAAGGCTTCCATTTCCTTAAATTCGCTATAAATCAAAAGGATTATGGTGCGTTGTTGAGAAATACCTTAATATCCGCGATGTAATCTGCTTGGCGATAAGCATCAGGGAGTGGCAATGAAAAAGTGGTCGTTCTGGAAAAAAGACTGGTTCGTCGGTTTGCTGGTTGCATTGGTGTTCATGTTTGGTGCGAACAGCGACCTGATGCAAAGTCTGGAGCGCAAGGCTTATGACTTGGGGGTGCTGGCCTCGTCGCGCACGCCGAGCGACAAGATTGCGGTGATCGCGATTGACGAGCAGAGCATCGCTAATCTGGGGCGCTGGCCATGGCCGCGCGAGATCCACGCCAGGATGGTGGATATTCTGGCGGCGGGTCACGCCAAGGTGATTGGACATACCGCATTTTTCTTCGAGCCGCAGGTCGATGCCGGATTGGGCTATATTTACAAGATTGCCGATCTGCTCGGCAAGCCTTCCCTGCTGGAGGGTGCCACCCCGGAAAATGCCACCCCGGAAAGCTTGGCTGGCATGGTCGTTCCGGCAAGCGCGGTGAGCCCGGCAAGCATGGTTGCTCCTGCCAATCCGGCGGAATTATCCCAACTCGATGCGTTGCTGCTGGAGGCGGCAAAGAATCTCGATAACGACAAGAAGCTCAGCGAAAGCATGGCTAAGGCCAACGATGTGTTGCTGGCGATGTTCTTCGAATTGGGCGAGCCGCAAGGCAAGCCCAATCATGCACTGCCCGACTATGTGTTGCGCAATAATCTCGATAACGTGAAAGCCGCCGGCGGCTCCGGCGCGCAGCCGTTGCCTTCGCGGAGCGTGCTGTCGCCGATTCCGGCGTTGGGCGGCAAAGCTCTGGCCATTGGGCATCTGAACAGTTTTCCGGACATGGATGGTGCGGTGCGTACCGAACCACTGGTGGTGGGCTACTACAACCAATATTACCCGTCGCTATCCTTGATGTTGGCAGCCAAGAGCCTCAATCTCGAACCCAAGGATATACACGTCAATTTGGGGGAGGGCGTGCAGTTGGGCAACCAGAAAATCGCCACCGACCCAGCCTTGCAAATGCACACTTATTTTTACAAGGATCGGGATGGGCGGCCTGCCTTTCCGGTGGATTCCTTCTATGATGTGTTCACCGGCAAGATTCCGGCGGAAAAATATCGCGACAAGATTGTGTTGATCGGCGCGTCGGCAGCCGGTGTGGGCACGCTGCAAGTGACACCGATATCTTCGGGCATGGCTCCCGCGCTGATTCTGGCGCATTCGGTGTCCAGCATCCTCAAGGGGGATTATTTCGTTGCGCCGGGCTGGGGGACGATGGCGCAAATAGGCGTGTTCCTGCTCGTCGCGCTGTATCTGATCCTGCTGTTGCCGCGCCTGAGCGCGGCGATTGGCGCGCTGGTTACCGGCGCGTTGCTCGTGGCGTTGCTGGTAACGCATTTCGTGCTGATGACGACGCAGGCGCTGTGGTTGCAGTTGATGCTGCCCGCCGCGCTGCTGGTGGTGGGCCATTTGTTGCTGACGACCAAACGCCACCTGCTGACGGAGAAAGGCAAGCAAAAGTCCGATGCCGAATCTGCGGAAAGCAACCGCATGTTGGGTCTGGCTTTCCAGGGGCAAGGGCAATTGGATATTGCCTTTGACAAGTTCCGTAAGGTACCAATCGACGATAGCCTGATGGAGGTGTTGTATAACCTGGGACTGGATTTCGAGCGCAAGCGCCAGTTCAACAAGGCAGAGTCGGTATTCAAATACATGGCGGAATACAATCCCAAATTCCGCGATCTGGATGTGCGCCTGGCGCAGTCCAAGGCGATGTCGGAAACGGTGATACTCGGCGGTTCGTCCGGCAAGAGTAACGCCAGCACTATGGTGTTGGGCAAGGCGGGCGTGTCCAAACCGATGCTGGGCCGCTACGAAATCGAAAAGGAACTGGGCAAGGGTGCGATGGGGGTGGTGTATTACGGCAAAGATCCCAAGATCGGCCGGGTGGTGGCGATCAAGACCATGGCATTGGCGCAGGAGTTTGAAGCCGACGAATTGCAGGATGTGAAAGAACGCTTCTTCCGCGAGGCCGAAACGGCGGGCCGTTTGAACCATCCGAACATCGTGTCAATTTACGATGCGGGCGAAGAGCATGATCTGGCCTACATCGCGATGGAATTCCTCAAAGGCAAGGATTTGGTGCCGTTTACCAAACCGGATAATTTGTTGCCGTTACCCAAGGTGATGAGCATCGTCGCCCGCGTCGCCGACGCGCTGGATTACGCGCACAAGCAGAATGTGGTGCACCGCGACATCAAGCCGGCCAATATTATGTACGACCCGGAAACGGATACGCCCAAGGTGACTGATTTCGGCATCGCGCGCATTACCGACTCGAGCAAAACCAAAACCGGCATGGTGCTGGGCACGCCATCGTATATGTCGCCGGAACAACTGGCCGGCAAAAAAATCCAGGGCAGCTCCGATCTGTTCTCGCTGGGGGTGAGCTTGTACCAACTGGCTTGTGGTAAGCTTCCATTCGAGGGAGACTCGATGGCGCAGTTGATGTACCGTATCGCCAATGAACCGCACACCGATATTTTGAGCATCCGGGCGGATTTGCCACCGTGCCTGGTGGCAATCGTCAACAAGTCGCTGGCCAAACAGAACGAAGGCCGTTATGCCAATGGTGCTGAGATGGCCGAAGCATTACGCCAATGCGCAGCCAGCTTGCAGGAGTGAACTATGAAAATAGAAGACGCGCTTGAGATAGTCAGTCAAACCAACCCGGGTATGGTGCGCTCGCACAACGAAGACAGCATTGCGCAGGAATTGGCCTGCGGCTTGGTCGTGCTGGCAGACGGCATGGGTGGCTATAATGCCGGTGAGGTGGCGAGCGGTATTGCCGTTTCGGTAGTCGCGACGGAGGTCTGCCAACACCTGCAGGATGCGAGTCCGACGGATCGCGATGAGGCAAGCGGCGAGGAGTTGGGGGTGGCGCTGCTGCGCGACAATATTCAGCGGGCGAACGCTTCGATTTTTCATGCCGCGCAGAGCCAGCCGCAATATGCGGGGATGGGTACAACCATCGTTGCCGGACTGTTTTACGACAACCGCGTGGTTGTCGGCCATGTGGGAGATTCGCGCATGTACCGGCTGCGCGGCGAAACGCTGGAGACGATTACCCGCGACCACTCCCTGCTGCAGGAACAGATTGACGGCGGGATGATCAGCGTCGAGGATGCGCGCGTGTCCAAGAACAAGAATCTGGTAACGCGCGCGGTCGGGATCGATGCTGAAGTGGTGCCGGAAATTCATGTGCATGACGCGCTGGCCGGAGATATTTACCTGTTGTGTTCAGATGGCCTGAACGACATGGTGGAAGACGAGGATATCCAGTCCACGCTGTATGCGATGCAGGGCAATCTGCCGTTGGCGGCGGAGCAATTGATCCAGATGGCGAATGATAACGGCGGCCGCGATAATATTTCGGTGATGCTGGTAAAGGTGAACGGCGAATTTGCCGCGCCGCGTGGCTGGCTGGCCAAGTTGCTCAATTGGCTTAAGAAATAATTGGTGGTTTAAGAAAAAATCGGCTCAAAATTCAGTTTGGGGAAGGGTCACGACTATGGCTGCAAAATTGATACTTAGCATGGATGGGGTGGTACTCAAGGAATACCCATTGAGCAAGGAGCGCATGACCATCGGGCGCAAGGCGCACAATGATATTGTCATCGACAATCTGGCGGTGAGCGGCGAACATGCCGCGATCGTCACCATCCAGAACGACTCCTTTCTCGAGGATCTGGACAGCACCAACGGGCTGGAAGTGAACGGGGTTCCAACCAAAAAGCACTTTCTGCAAAACAATGACCTGGTAGAAATCGGCAAATACAAGCTGAAATACATTAACGACCAAGCCGGTCAGGTAAATCCGGCTGATTTCGAGAAGACCATGGTGCTGCGTGCGCCGGTCAAGCAGGCCGCTTCAAGTGCGGAAAAAGGCGATGCAACTATGGGCCTTATGAAGACGCAAATTATTCCGAATGTCAAACCGGCAGCAGAAGCGATAGAGAAAACCGGCAAATTTGACGTACCTCAACCGAACCCACCGGTTGCACCGCCGGCTGTCCAGCCGGCGGTGGCCGTCTCCGCGCCACAGGCGGCTGTGATACAAATCCTGACTGGCCCTAATGCCGGCAAGGAGTTGGAGTTGGTTAAAAATCTCACCACGCTGGGCAAACCCGGCGTACAGGTGGCTGTCCTGACCCGCCGCCCGCACGGCTATTTTATTACCCACGTGGAAGGCGCAAGCCATCCGATGGTGAACGGAATGTCATTGGGCGACCAGCCGCATCAGCTGAATGATCATGATGTGATCGAGCTGGCCGGGGTGAAGATGGAGTTTTATTTCAAGGGGTAACAGAAGGCAAAAACCGCAGGGGCAATCCCCCATGGCTGCCTTATTAAATAGAGGAGAAAATTTTGAGGTTTGAGATGCGAGGATTGAGGATAACTCCTCCCACCTTCCCTTGTATCCATTCCATGCCCGGCTTGCCGGGCGGCGGGTGGTTCGTTTTCTGCGCACCCCTTACGGGCATTTCTGCCTTCTGCTCATTGCCATGATTCACGGTGTGAAAAAAAACGCAATACTGATCGGAATTGGGCTGTTGATCGTTTTGTTTTTTGTTGGCAATGCCGCACGCTTCTATCAGCTGAATTTTGTCAATCAGTTGTCCGCTACCCTGTACGACTATCGTTTGCAGCTGACCATGCCGCGTACGGTGGACAATCGCATCGTTATTCTCGATATCGATGAAAAAAGCCTCAAGGAAGAAGGTCGCTGGCCGTGGAGTCGCGACCGACTCGCTTTGTTGATGGATAAGCTGTTCGATAAGTACGGCATTGCGGTGGTTGGTTTTGACATTGTATTTGCCGAGAAAGACGAGAGTTCTGGACTCAAGGTATTACAAAAAATTGGGCAAAATCAACTCAAAGGTGACGCGCAGTTTCAGGCGACATTGGCCCAGATCCAGCCGCAACTTGAATACGACAATCTGTTTGCCAGCAAGATCAAGAATCGCAATGTGGTATTGGGGTATTACCTGACCAACCAGAAGGGCGCTAACATATCTGGGGCGCTGCCCAAACCGGTCTTCCCGGCAGGCACGTTCAAGGGGATGCCAATCGGATTCACGGTCTGGAGCGGTTACGGGGCAAATCTTCCCGAATTACAAAAGGCCGCAGCGAGTGCCGGACACTTCAATCCGCTGGTGGACGTCGACGGCGTGGTGCGCCGCGTGCCGATGCTTGCGGAATACGACGGCGCCTATTACGAATCCCTACCCCTCGCGATGGTGCGCACCTTGCTCGGTCAACCTGAATTGTTACCGGGCTTTGTTGAGGGCAAGACCAGTGGGTATGGTGGTTTGGAGTGGCTGGAACTGGATACGTCCGCCGGCAAACTGAAAATCCCGGTGGATCATAATGTGGCGACGTTTGTGCCGTACCGCGGTGGGCAAGGGAGTTTCCGCTATATTTCGGCTGCGGATGTACTGCACGACCGCGTTGAGATTGCCCAACTCAAGGACAAAATCGTGCTGGTGGGCACCACCGCGCCGGGGTTGTTGGATATGCGTGCCACACCGGTGGCGGAGGTTTACCCTGGGGTGGAAGTTCATGCCAACATGATTTCCGGTATCCTCGACCAGAATTTGAAGGAGCAGCCGGCCTACATGGATGGAGCCGAGGTGGTTTGGCTGTTGCTGATTGGTGTTACCTTGAGTTTTTTGTTGCCAGCCTTGAGCCCCGCCAAGGCCATGCTGGTTTCGGTGTTGATGTTCGCTACGACCATAGGACTGAGTCTGGCGGCTTGGCACTATGCCAATGTGTTAATGCTGGTGGCTAACAGTCTGGTGATGATTGCGCTGCTATTTGCTTTGGATATGTCCTACGGCTACTTTGTCGAATCGCGCACCAAGCGCCAGATTACCGGGTTGTTCGGGCAATATGTACCGAGCGAATTGGTCGAGGAAATGGCGGAGCATCCGGAAAGCGTGTCCATGGAAGGTGCGAGCCGCGAGATGACCATCCTGTTTTCCGACGTGCGCGGCTTTACCACCATTTCGGAGGGGTTGGACCCGAAAGAGCTGACGTTGTTGATGAATGAGTTCCTGACCCCCTTGTCTCGCGTTGTTTACAGACATCGCGGCACCATAGACAAGTACATGGGCGACTGCATCATGGCGTTCTGGGGCGCCCCTCTGCCGGATGAGAAACATGCGCGCAATGCCATATTGGCGGGCATTGAGATGCAGGCGACCCTAAAAGCCTTGCAGCCGCATTTCAAGGAGCGCGGCTGGCCGGAAATTCGTATTGGTGTGGGTATCAATAGCGGGCGCGTCAGTGTCGGCAACATGGGCTCGGAAGTGCGTGTGGCTTACACGGTGATGGGCGACGCGGTGAACCTTGCCTCGCGTCTGGAAGGCATCACCAAGCAATACGGTGTCGGCGTGATTGTCGGCGAAAATACCAAAAATGCCGTATCCGATTTTGTCTATCGCGAGCTTGATCATGTGCGGGTAAAAGGCAAGGATAAGCCCGTGGCGATTTACGAGCCAATTGGCTTGCTCAGCGAAGTGAGCAAGGCGTTGCAGGATGAAGTCAAGCTGTTCCATGAAGTGCGCCGCCTGTATCGCAGGCAGGATTGGGAACAGGCCGAATTGCAGCTGATGAACTTGCAGCGCATGTCGCCTGAAACCGCGCTGTATGGAATTTACGCCGAGCGCATCGCCTACTTCCGTAAAAATCCGCCAGCTGCAGAGTGGGATGGCGTGTTCGTGTTTCAGACCAAGTAACTCAAGTTGAATAACGAAAGCTGACAGGACGATGAAGCTCAGGACTCTGGGGTGCAGCGGTGGGATCGGTGGCAATCTGCGCACCACCTCGTTCCTGCTTGATCATGACGTGCTGATCGATGCGGGAACGGGCGTCAATGAGCTCAGCCTCACCGAGATCAGCATGATCGACCATGTTTTTATCACTCATTCGCATCTCGATCATATCGCCTGCATCCCGTTCATGGTGGATAGCGCGTGGGCCATGCGCGATCGTCCATTGACCATTTACGCCATTGAGGAGACGCTGGACACCCTAAAGCAACATATTTTCAACTGGAAAATATGGCCGGATTTCAGCGAAATTCCTAATGCCCGGCAACCTTCCATGCGTTACCAGACGATAGGGGTGGGCGAGACTGTCATATTGGGGGGGCGCAAGATAACCGCTATCCCGGCCAATCATGCCGTGCCTGCGGTTGGCTACCATCTGGATAGCGGGAAGGCGAGCTTGGTATTTAGCGGGGATACCACCACCAATGATGCGGTATGGAAGGTGGTCAACCGGATTGAAAATTTGCGCTATCTTATTATCGAAACCGCGTTCTCGGATAACGAAAAAGAGTTGGCGGTTCTGGCCAAGCATCTTTGCCCCAGTTTATTGGCTGAAGAATTGAAAAAATTCCAGCGCGAGGCGGAGGTGTTCGTCACCCATCTGAAGCCCGGCGAGGTGGAACTGACCATGCAGCAGATTGAAAGCAGCATTCATGACCAGCGCCCCAAAATGTTGCTGAACAACCAGGAGTTTGAGTTCTGATGAAACAACTAGCCACCCCACTGGTGGAACTACTGATGAAACAACTAGCCATTCGACTAAGCTCTCAAGAGGCTTTGCATAGCCATTCGGCTAAGTCACCAAGTGGGGTTCGCAGGGATGGGCGGCTTTATGCCCAACTCGCAAAATACGGTGACATAAGCCGCTGGTTAACAGCAACCAAGTGGCTGGTTATAAGCAACCAAAATACGGTTGCCAAGTCGTTGGTTATAGAAAGCAGGCGATGACTTACGCACTCGATATCAAAGTTCTGGCCGGACTGGAGCCGATCTCCTCATTCGGCCCGGCGCGGTTGCGCGAGTTGCTCGATTATTGCCACATCGAAACAATCCGAAAAGGAAGCGACCCGTTCAAGGTGCATGGCCTGCAAGGCCAGTCGGTCTATCTGGTGGACGGCGAACTCGAGCTGGTTTATCAGGACGGCAACAGGGTGGTAGTCAGCGCGCAGTCCGAATGGGCCAAGCACCCGTTGGGCAAGCGCCAGCCGTACATCGTTTCCGCTTCGGCATTGCGCGAGAGCCAGTTGTTGCGTGTTGATGACGAATTGCTGGACCGGATGGTGACATTGGATCAATTGCCCCAGCATGATTCGGCGGAGCGTTCTCCCCCCGTGGCTGGCCGCGAAGACCGCGTCGATGCCTCGACCAGCATCAAGCATTTGCTGAACTCCGGCATGTTCAGTGCAGACAACATCAAAAACGGACCGCTGGCGCATTTGCCGATGGCGAACATCAGCGCGTTGTTGCAGCGCATTGAAGCGATTGCCGTGTGGGAGGGCGATGTCATCATCCGCGAGGGCGAGGAGGGCGATTATTACTACCTGATCGATAGCGGTCGTGCCCAAGTGACGCGCCGCGTTGGCGGCGTGAATATGCCGCTTGCCAACCTGAAGGCGGGTGACGTGTTTGGCGAGGAAGCGCTGGTTTCCGGCGTTAAACGCAATGCGACCGTCACGATGAAATCCAACGGGGTATTATTGCGCCTTGGGCGGCAGGATTTCCTGGCGCTGCTGCAAGAGCCGTTGCTGCATAAATTGAGTTATGAACGGGCCATGCAAGCTGTGGCGCAGGGTGCGGTGTGGCTGGATGTGCGGCATCCGCCGGAGTACCGTTACGACAGGCTGCACGGGGCGATGAATGTGCCCTTGAATGACATACGCAATGCGATTGGCGTGCTGGATCGCAGCAAGAAATATATCGCCTACTGCCAGAGCGGGCGGCGCAGCGCGGCTGCCGCATTCATCCTGGCGCAGGCCGGATACGATGTGCAGGTTCTGGATGGCGGGTTGTGGTCGGTGCCGAGATCGGTGCAGCAGTAGCTTGGTGAAACGGGCAAGGGAGCAGGAATGAGTACAGTCATGGCGGACAATGTCGCAGCAGGCAATGTTGGTGAAATCAGCCTTAAGCTTGAGTTCACCAAGAACCTCAATCACGTCATCAACAAGATACACGCCACCAGCAATATCGACGAAATCATGCTGGATGTCAGTAAGGATATCTGCACGCTGTTCAATGCAGACCGGCTGACCATCTATGTGGTGGGCGAAGACAATGCCTCGCTTATTTCCAAGGTTAAGACCGGACTGAATTCCTTCAAGGATCTCAAGCTGCCGATCGCCGAACAGAGCGTTGCCGGTTATGCGGCAATGCACAAAAAACTGCTCAACATCAAGGATGTCTATGACGGGCAGGAACTGGCCGCCTATAGCCCGCAGTTACGGTTTCTGCAGGAGGTAGACAAACGCACCGGTTACCGTACCAAACAGATGCTGGTTGCGCCGATTTTGGATACCGGCGGCGATCTGGTCGGCGTCATCCAAGTCATCAATAATAAGGCTGGCGCCCCTTTTGCGGCGATGGTCGAGGAAGGCGTGCAGGAACTGGCGCAGACTATGGCAGTGGCATTGCGCCAGCGCCAGCAGAGTACTACGGTTAAAACCAAGTATGACTATCTGGTGGCCGATGCGGTGCTCTCCACGGCGGAATTCGAATTGGCAACCCGCACCGCGCGCCGTAAAGGCATTGACATCGAGGAGGTGTTGATCGATGAATTTCAGGTCAGCACCGCTGCGTTGGGTAATGCATTGTCCAGCTTCTTCGGGGTTCCTTACGAGCCATACAAGGCGGATCGCATCAAGCCGCCCGAGTTGCTAAAAAATCTGAAGCGGGAATATGTGGAAAGCAGCCACTGGATTCCGATCGAGGAGACACAGGAGGGGCTGGTCATTTTGACTACCGATCCCGAGCGGATTCAGGCATCGCGGGTGGTCAACAATATTTTCCCCAAGAACCGGCTGGTCTATAAGGTTTGCTCGCAGCGCGAATTCAAGCAGACCCTGGATTTGTTTTATGGTGGAGGTGCGTCTGATACCACCGGTGGCTTCGCTACGGACGAGTCATCGATGGATGATTTGCTGACCAGTCTCGGTGGAGATGAAGAAGAAGGTACCGGCGTCAGCCAGGAAGATGTCAGTGCTGCCGCCGATAATGAGTTGGTCAAACTGGTTAACAAGGTCATCGTCGATGCGTACCGGATGGGTGCATCGGACATCCATATCGAACCGATGCCGGGTAAGGGCAAGACCGGGATAAGGCTGCGTAAGGATGGTTCGCTGTTGAATTACATCGAAGTGCCGTCCACCTATCGCAACGCGTTGGTGACGCGCCTCAAGATCATGTGCGATCTGGATATTTCCGAGAAGCGCAAGCCGCAGGACGGCAAGATCAAGTTCAAGAAATACGGGCCGCTGGACATCGAATTGCGCGTCGCAACCATCCCGTCACAAGGGGGTGTTGAAGACGTGGTGATGCGTATTCTCGCTTCCGGCGAGCCGTTGCCGTTGGAGAAAATGGGATTCTCGGCGCGCAACAATGAGCTGATCAAGGAGACGGTCAGCAAACCATACGGGTTGTTCTTCGTGTGCGGCCCGACCGGTTCCGGCAAAACCACCACGCTGCATTCCATCCTCAAATACATCAACAAGCCGGACACCAAGATATGGACGGCGGAAGACCCGGT
>JAQTLM010000006.1 GCA_028714895.1 Gallionella sp.
GAACGGATCGAGGCCGACATCATGCGTGCAGTGCCCCGCGCCCATGTGACTACCCATCTCGAGCCTCTGGAAGACCCTGCGTCCCTGTTTGATCAAACATTGGATCGCATAACCTGAAAGGATTTGCACTGGTCTCAAGGCCTGCTTTGGAATAGATGAAACTATTCGATCCATAGGCAGATGCTCTGTAGGGGCGAATTCATTCGCCCGTGGGCGGATAAATCCGCCCCTACAACGGCTTCTACACTTGTAAAGCGCTACACTAGCGCATGGTCGTCTTCGCCATCTTCTTTGCGCTGGGCGTGTGGCTGTTGCAACAGCAGGCCGCGCTGCCGGATCTTGCCTGGGCATGGCTGCTGCTCGGCTTTCCTCTACTCCATCCCCTCTCCCGCTGGCGGGAGAGCGCTAGGGTGAGGGGCGTTGAAAGAGAGAGCAATTTTCAGCATCTTTTTGTTCGTTCCCTCCGCGTCCTGCTGCTCGCCGCCTTCGCCTGCGGGGCGGGTTTCTATCACGCCGCATGGCAGGCCGAACAACGCCTTGCCGTGAACCTGCCGGACGAATGGCAGGGGCGCGACATCGAGGTGATCGGCGTGGTTGCGGAACTGCCGCGCCGTTACGAGCGCGGCTTGCGCTTCGGTTTCGACGTGGAGCAGACCGTCACGCGGGTGCCCGGCCAAAAGTTTTTCGTACCGCAAGCCAGTGTGCCGCAGCATATCTATCTCAGCACCTATTCCGACGACAAGACAGCGCCGCTCGAGTTGAGAGCCGGAGAACGCTGGCGGCTCACGCTGCGCCTCAAACAGCCGCATGGCGCGGCAAACCCGCATGGCTTCGATTTCGAAATGTGGGCGCTGGAGCGCAACATCCGCGCAATAGGTTATGTGCACAACTCCGAAAAACTTTTGGCCGGGCACCCGAAGGGCGATAACCGGCGCATTGACGAACGGGCCGACGGCCTCGGCTATCGCATCGAAACATGGCGCGAAACGGTGCGCGACAAATTCAACGCCACGCTCGGTGGCGCGCCATACGCCGGCGTATTGAGTGCGCTGGCGATCGGCGACCAGAACAGCATCTCGCCGCCGCAATGGCAGATATTTACGCGCACCGGCGTGAATCATCTGATGAGTATTTCCGGCCTGCATATCACCATGCTCGCCAGCCTCGCCTTTGCCGCAGTCTACTGGTTGTGGCGGCGCAGTACACGCCTGACACTGCGCTTACCGGCACGCAAGGCAGCCGCGCTGGCCGCGTTGCTGGCGGCACTTGGCTACGCGCTGTTATCCGGCTTTGCCGTGCCCGCGCAACGCACCGTGTATATGGTCGGTGCGGTCGCCGCCGCTTTGTGGCTGAACCGCAATTTTTCGCTCGGGCAGATCGTCAGCATCGCGCTGCTCGGCGTGCTGATCCCCGATCCGTGGGCAGTGATGTCGGCAGGCTTCTGGCTGTCGTTCGGTGCAGTAGCGCTCATCCTGTATGTTACGGCGCATCGTATCGGAAAGGCCAATTGGCTTGCGGAATACGCCAACGTGCAATGGGCAATGACCCTCGGCCTGACACCGATGCTGCTCGGACTATTCCAGCAAGTCTCGCTGGTCTCGCCCATCGCCAACGCCATAGCGATCCCGCTGGTGAGCCTGATCGTCGTGCCGCTCGCCCTGCTCGGTGCGGTACTGCCAATAGAAGCGCCGCTGTGGCTGGCGCACATCGCGATGGATGGCGTAATGCATTTCCTCGAATGGCTGAACGCCTTGCCGCAAGCGGTGTGGACGCAACACGCACCGCCCGCATGGAGCATCGCCGCCGGCATGTTGGGGGTGTTGTGGATACTGCTGCCGCGCGGCTTTCCGGCACGTTGGCTGGGTTTCCTGTTGCTGCTGCCAATGTTTCTGAATACGCCTGAACCACCCGCGCAAGGCACGCTACGCCTGATCGTTTTCGATGTCGGGCAGGGTCTGGCCGTCACCGCGCAGACCCGGCAGCATGCGCTGCTCTACGATACCGGTCCGGATTTTTCCGGCGAGGCCAACAGCGGCAACCGCATCCTGATCCCCACGCTGCGCGCACTCGGCATCGCCGAACTGGACGGTTTGATTCTCAGCCACGACGACACCGATCACACCGGCGGCACCGCTTCGATCATGCAGGCCATGCCGGTCGGCTGGGTCTCGTCTTCGCTGCCCGCCACGCACCCGCTGCTGCAATCAGCCAACCATACGCGACGCTGCCGGGATGGCGAAAGCTGGAGCTGGAACGGCGTGCAATTCGAAATGTTGCACCCTGTGTACGGCAACGACAACACCACCAAGCCGCACGACAACGACCTGAGTTGTGTATTGCGCATCAGCACCGGCAAACACAGCGTACTGCTGGCGGGAGACATCGAGAAGACTTCCGAAATGCGCCTGCTCAAGCAACATGCCGGCAAGCTGTTCACCAGCCTGCTGGTCGTGCCGCATCACGGCAGCAAGAGTTCCTCAAGCGATGAATTCGTCGCCGCCACGCTGCCGGACTATGCGGTGTTCACCGCCGGCTACCGCAACCGCTTCGGCCATCCGAGGGAGGAAGTGCTGCAACGCTACGCCGACAGCGGCGCGGAACTGCTGCGCTCGGACGAAGACGGCGCAATCCTGGTCGAGATGAACGCACAAGGCTTGCAGGTGGAACGCTACCGCAAGACGCACCGCCACTACTGGACACATGCGCCGCACAAATAGGGCTTACTTCTTTTTAACCGGAACACCACCAGCATTGCTGAAATTCAGAACCACGCTGGCCGCGCCGGTTTGCGGAGAAATTTCCAGTTTTTGAGTCGCATAGACGGTCATGGTTTTATTTTCTTCGTCATAGATAGCCATCGGCACACATCCATCATCCATGACCTGTTTGATCATTTTCCCGACTGCCCGGTGCGATTCTTCATTTTCTTCCGGCATCGCCAATTCTTTTTTGTCCTGCAAGCCGATATGCAGGAAATCCGGTATGCAATTACTGGGTTTAATTTCAGCGATCGCCGTTATACAGCCTTTTCTACCCCAATCTGCCGGCGTGTCGTAATAATGGAAGACTGCATGCGCAAATGATTTTGCATCACTGTCATCCTGGCAGCTTACATAAAATATATGTTGCATCTTGTCTGTCGAGAAACCGACTTCATAGGTTTTGCTGCTCTGTTCTGTTGTCATTTCGTTTTGCCTCTAGCACATTCGGCGTTTGCCGGTAATCGTCCGTTGATGAATTATTTTTGCGGCGGCGATTATAACCCGACAGATGCCGGATCAGCCCATCCGCTATAATCTGCGGCGAATTGCCACCATACCTGTTTGCCGATATGCCCGCCATCCACCTGTTGCCCGACCTGCTCATCAATCAAATCGCCGCCGGCGAGGTGATCGAGCGCCCTGCCTCGGCGCTCAAGGAATTGCTGGAGAACAGCCTGGATGCAGGCGCGACCGACATCACGGTGCAACTGGAGGGCGGCGGTATCAAGCTGCTGCGCGTGCGCGACAACGGCAAAGGCATCGCCAGGGAGGAATTGCCGCTGGCGCTGATGCGCCACGCCACCAGCAAGATCGCGTCGCTGGATGATCTGCAGCAAGTCGCCAGCATGGGCTTTCGCGGCGAGGCACTGGCGAGCATGGCGGCGGTGGCGCATCTCACGCTGACCAGCCGCACCGTGCATGACACGCATGGCTGGAAAGTAGATGCAATGAACGGCGTCGTCGGCGAACCCGCGCCGGCCAGCCATGCGCCGGGCACCAGCATCGAACTGCGCGAGTTGTATTTCAACACGCCGGCGCGTCGCAAGTTCCTGAAATCCGAGGCCACCGAATTCGCCTGGTGCGAAGAAGCCTTCAAACACATCGCCTTGTCGCGCCCCGATGTCGCCTTTTCGTTGCAACACAACGGCAAGACTATCTGGCAACTTCCCGCAACCCCTCCCGGCCTCCCCTTGTGCGAGCATCCGCTGCGCGGATTGCCTGCTTACCCCACTTCAGGGGAGGAGACAAGGGTAAGGGCAGGTGCTCTGAATCGCATCTCCGCAATCCTCGGCGAAGAATTCGGCCATGCCGCCGTGCCGGTTGAGCGCCAGGCGGCGAACCTGACGCTGCAAGGCTTGGCCGCGCTGCCCGCCTATTCGCGCAGCTCGCGCGACGCGCAATACTTCTTCGTCAACGGCCGCTTCGTGCGCGACAAGGTCGCCAGCCACGCGCTGCGCCAGGCGTATCAGGACATCCTGCACCACCAGCGCCACCCGGCCTTCGTGCTATTCCTCGACCTGCCGCCGCAACAGGTGGACGTGAACGTGCATCCGGCCAAGAGCGAAGTACGCTTCCGCGAGAGTCAGGGGATTCATCAATTTATTTTTCATACGCTGCAACAGGCGCTGTCGATTCCGGCATCGGGCGTAAAACGGGATGCGGTAGGGGCGGGGTTTAAACCCGACCAAGCACCAGCGCCTTACCTGCCGCAACAGCAGAACATCGGATTGGGCGTCGCGCAGCAGGGAGCCGCATATCGGCTGTGGGAAATGCAGACAGGCAGTAGTGAATTGGATGCGGCAAGTGGGGAAACCGCCCCCACTCCCTACTCACCACTTCCTACTCCCCACTCCCCAGTCCCGCCGCTCGGCTTCGCCCTCGCGCAACTCTCCGGCATCTACATCCTCGCGCAGAATGCGCACGGCCTGGTGGTGGTGGACATGCACGCGGCGCACGAGCGTATTGTGTATGAACGCCTCAAGACCGCGCTGGACGAAAAACAAATCGCCACGCAGCCGCTGCTGATCCCGGTGAGTTTCTATGCGGAGCCGCTGGACGTCGCGACGGTGGAAGCGGAACAGGATGCGCTCAAAATACTCGGCTTCGACATCGCCCCACTGTCGCCCACCCGGCTCGTGGTGCGCGCGATGCCGGCGCTGCTCAAACAGGCCGAAGCCGAAACGGTGGCGCACGAGGTGCTGCACGAACTGCGCGAATTTGGCGCATCGCGCGCACTCACCGAACGGCGCAACGAGTTGCTCGCCACCCTCGCCTGTCACGGCGCCGTACGCGCCAATCGCATTTTAAGCATCACCGAGATGAATGCGCTGCTGCGCGAGATGGAGCAGACCGAACGCGCCGATCAGTGCAACCACGGTCGCCCGACCTGGTTCCAGTTGAGCATGAGCGAACTGGACAAGATGTTCATGCGCGGCAAATGAAACCCAAACCTCGTCATTCCCGCGCAGGCAGGAATCCAGCTATAAAAAACACTCCGCGAAGCGGACAAAACCAAGGTGTTGTCCCACTTACGTGGGAATTTGTTAATCAACTGGATTCCGGCCTTCGCCGGAATGACGTAGTTTTTCTAATGAACTATCCGGGTTAAACCCGCTGGACTCCCGCCTGCGCGGGAGTGACGGCTATCTCGACTATGAATAACCATCTTCCCCCCGCCATCTTTCTGATGGGCCCCACCGCCAGCGGCAAGACCGGCATCGCAGTGGAACTGGCGCAGCGCCTGCCGGTGGAACTCGTCAGCGTGGATTCCGCGCTGGTGTACCGGAACATGGACATCGGCACCGCCAAGCCGGACGCTGCCACCCTCGCCCGTGCGCCGCACCACCTCATCGATATCATCGAACCGACCGAAGCTTATTCTGCCGCCGCGTTTCGCCACGATGCGCTGCGCCTGATGCACGACATCACGCAACGCGGACGCATCCCCTTGCTCGTCGGTGGCACCATGCTGTATTTCAAGGCATTGCGCGAAGGGCTCAGCGACCTGCCACAAGCCGACCCCGAAGTGCGCGCCACGCTCGATGCCGAGATCGCGCAGCACGGCATCCAGCACCTGCACCAGCAACTCGCCCTGGTAGATGCCGAAACTGCCGCACGCCTGAAGCCGACCGACACGCAACGCATCCAGCGCGCCATGGAAATCTTTCGCCTCACCGGGCAACCGATGTCCGTGCTGATTGCCCAACAGGAAATCACCAAGCTGCCCTATCGCATCCTCTCCATCGCACTCATCCCCTCCGACCGCACCCAACTCCACGCCCGCATCGCTACCCGCTTCAAGGCCATGCTCGAACTCGGCCTAGTGGATGAACTGCGCGCGCTGCGCAAAAAATATCTGCTGCATCCCAATCTACCCTCCATGCGCTGCGTCGGCTACCGCCAAGCCTGGCAGTGCATGGAGGGCGAAATCAACGAAGCACAACTGCTGGAGACCGGCATCGCCGCCACGCGCCAGTTGGCCAAACGCCAGCTCACCTGGCTGCGCTCCATGCCGGAGAATATCGAACTGGATTGCCTCGCGCCCGGCCTGACGCAGACGGTATTCGACGCTCTCACCGGAAGCATTTAAACAGGCACACCGCTATTATTTGGCGAGTCGCTGTGTTAGCATTTGCTAATATTCAAATACCCATGAGGTAGTGCCGATGTTCCAGGTTACAAGCCGGCGTAGGGTGTGTTTCACGCACCATACGGAATTACATATAGGAATCTCTGGCAAACGGGCGCAATAGCCAACGGGTATGACACCTTCATTTTCAACCACCACAAAGGAGCACAACCATGACCACCATCAATTTCAAACGCGAAATCGCCGACACCGTTGACCATGCCATCGAGCGCATCACCAAGGCGCTGGGCGCCGAGGGCTTCGGCATCCTCACGCGTATCGACATGCACAGCAAGATCAAGGAAAAGACCGGCAAGGAGATCATTCCCACGGTGATCCTCGGCGCATGCAACCCGATGCTGGCATACGAGGCCTACACCGCGAACAGCGATGTGGCGAGCCTGTTGCCGTGCAACGCGGTGATCCGCGAAATCGCACCGGGAAAAATTTCGCTGGAACTCGCCAAGCCGAGCGCGATGATGCAGATACTCGGCGATGCCGGACTCACGAAACTGGCGCGCGAGGCCGATGCGAAGATCGAACGCGCGCTGGCCAACTTGTAGGCGGCTGACGCCGCCGTTCATTCTGCGGCATAATGTGCGCCTCGTTTTTTGAAAGTCTGACGCAATGAAGATCACGGTAATCGGTTCCGGCTATGTCGGATTGGTGTCCGGCGCATGCCTCGCCGAACTGGGCAACGATGTCGTCTGCCTGGATGTCGATCCGCGCAAGATCGACATCCTCAACAACGGTGGCGTGCCGATCTACGAACCCGGCCTGGAAGAAGTCATCAAGAGCAACGTCGCCGCAGGCCGCCTGCGTTTCACCACCGATGTGGCCGAAAGCGTGGCGCACGGGCTGGTGCAGATGATCGCGGTGGGCACGCCTTCCGGCGAGGATGGTTCCGCCGACCTGCAATATGTCATCGCCGCCGCGCGCGCCATCGGCCGCGCCATGACCGAATACAAGGTGATCGTCGACAAGTCCACCGTGCCGGTCGGCACCGCCGACAAGGTCAAGCAGGCGGTACAGGAAGAACTGGACAAGCGCGGTCTCGATCCTCGATTCTCGATCCTCAATCCTGGTTTTTCTGTGGTGTCCAACCCGGAATTCCTCAAGGAAGGCGCGGCCATCGACGACTTCAACCGCCCCGACCGCATCGTCATCGGTGCCGAGGACGAGCAGGCGATCAGGGTCATGCGCGAGATGTACGCGCCGTTCCAGCGCAACCACGACCGCCTGATGGTGATGGACATCAAGTCTGCCGAGCTGACCAAATATGCCGCCAATGCCATGCTCGCCACGCGCATCTCGTTCATGAATGAACTGGCCAACCTTGCCGAAAAGGTCGGCGCGGACATCGAACACGTGCGCAAGGGCATTGGCTCCGACCAGCGCATCGGCTACCATTTCCTGTATGCGGGCTGCGGCTACGGCGGCTCGTGCTTTCCCAAGGACGTGCGCGCCTTGAAGCGCACCGCTGAAGAATACGGCCTGCCGCTGAAGGTGCTGCAAGCCGTGGAAGACGTAAACGACGCGCAAAAGTCCGTGCTGCTGCACAAGATCATCCGACGCTTCGGCGAGAATCTGAAAGGCAAACACTTCGCGCTGTGGGGGCTGGCTTTCAAGCCCGGCACCGACGATATACGCGAGGCGACCAGCCGCGTGGTGATGGAAGGGCTGTGGTCAAGGGGTGCGACCGTCACCGCCTACGACCCGGCTGCGATGAAGGAGACCCGGCATATTTACGGGGAGCGCGCCGATCTGCGCTATGCCGAGAACCCCAAGGATGCGCTGCACGAAGCCGATGCGCTGGTTATCGTCACTGAGTGGAAAGCGTTCAAGAGCCCGGACTTCAACGTCATCAAGGCACGCCTGAAACAGCCGGTCATTTTCGATGGGCGCAACCTGTTCGAGCCCGCCGACATCAAGGCATTGGGCATCGAGTATCACGGCATTGGGCGCGAGGGTTGAGAGAACCTCTAATAACTCGTCACACCGGCGAAGGCCGGTGTCCAGCCTATTGAAAAGACTGGATTCCGGCCTTCGCCGGAATGACGAAATCTGAATTATTAGAGGTGTCTTTAAGAGTACATCCACTGCGCAATACTGTGCGGACAAATCGCGCACCTACTTAAAGCTGTAACCCCGCTCGCGAAATAACGTCAGGCACGCATCCACCACTTGCGGATCGTAAAAAACTCCGCAGTTTTTGGTGATCTCCTCCAGCGCCGCCTCAATCCCCAAGCCGGCACGATACGGGCGGTGCGCCGAAATCGCTTCGACCACGTCCGCCACGCAGAGAATGCGCGCCTCGATAATAATCTGATCGCCCTTGAGCCCTTGCGGGTAACCAGAACCATCGAACCGCTCATGATGTTGCAGCACCATCTGCGCAATCGGCCAGGGAAAGTCGATGCCTTTCAGAATGTCATAACCCGCTTGAGGATGGATTTTGATCAGGCTGCGCTCAATATCAGTGATCTTGCCCGGCTTGCTGAGTATTTCTGCCGGAACGTTAATTTTTCCCAAATCATGTACTGTGCCGGCCAGATGGATGCCATGCACCTGTTCCTCGGGCAGCCCTATTTGTTTGGCAATCGCCGTAGCCAGATCGGCCACTCTGGCCTGATGGCCGGCGGTATAGGGGTCGCGCATTTCGACGATAGCGGCCATTGCCCGCACGGTATCTTCCAGGCTCTTGTGCAGTTGCACCAGCTGCTCCTGGTTTTTTACTAAGGCGTTATCGCGTTGCTGGCGGGTATGCAGGGTGCGCACCCCAAACGCCAAATCCCCGGCCATTTCTTCCAGCAGGCTGATTTCACCGGGGCTGAAGGCGTTCACTTCTTCGGCATACACGGTCAAGGTGCCGAACACCGTGTTATCCCTATTCAGCAGCGGCAGCGCGATGCTGGCCGCATAGCCGCGTTGCAATGCTGCATCGCGCCACGGCAAATTGAGCGGATCATTGGCGATGTCCTGGCACAACTGTGTCGCGCCGCTGCGGATGGCGCGCCCGGTCGGCCCCTTGCCGCGCTCATTTTCTGCCCAAGTGATCTGCGTGGCGTCCAGATAACCTTCGTCATGACCGGCATGCGCCATGATCTTTATGGACTTGTTTTCGTCGTGCTGCACATAACCCACCCAAGCCAGCCGATAACCGCGCTGCCTGACGATGGCCTGGCAAATCGCCTGCAACAGTTCGTCCTCGTTGGTCGCATGCACCAAGTTGCGGTTCACCGCGCCCAGTGTGGCAAGGGCGCGGTTAGCGTGATTAAGTGCGATTTCCGCCTGCTTGCGCTCGGTGATGTCGCGGGCCACACTGAGCACCAGCTTCCGGCCGCCCGCTTCAATAAGGCGGGCGCTGATTTCGACCGGCATGACGGAGCCGTCCTTGCAGCGGTGCTCGGTTTCGAAGATGCTCCAGCCCTTTTCCTTCAGGTGCCTCATTTTGGACTCAATGAGCTTCTCATACTTCGGCGTATCGAGCACATGCAGATTAATTCCCATCAGCTCGTCCCGCGTGTAGCCGCGCGTCTTCCAGGCGGCTTCATTCAGGTAAACGAAGTTCCCGTTGAAATCAACCACGAAGATCGTATCGGAGGCGCTGTCCAGAAGCTGCGCCCTTAACTGCAGTTCATCCTCCGCCCGCTTGCGCTCGGTGATGTCTCTGTCTATGCCGCGATAGCCGCAAAATTTTCCTTCCGGGTCGATAACCGGAACAGCGCTTGTCTCAAGAGCTACCAAATGGCCATCTTTATGAAGATTTGTGTTTTCAATGTTTGTGAAAGATTTTTTCGCTGCAACTATCGAGCCGAATATATCTGCGACCCGTTTGGCTTCCTCGGCAGGCATCAGTTCGAAGGGCGTTTTCCCGAGCACTTCTGCGGGCTCATAACCGAGGATGGCATGTACTCTCGGGCTCACGTAGGTATAGACGGCATTTTCGTCAACTTCCCAAATCCAATCGCTGGTAGTCTCTACGAGATTCCGAAATCGAGTCTCACTCCCACTTAACGCCTCCGCCGCACGCTTGCTCTCGGTGATGTCTTCGAGGATGTGCACGGAGTAAAGATGAGCACCCTGCTTGTCATGCACGGAGAAAGAACGCGAGCGGTAGATTGCCTCGCCGATCGCCACTTCTTCTTCTTTTTCTTCTTCTACTTTTTCCATCGCGTGCAGGCAACAGGGCAGCGGTGTGTCGGCTTTGGGAAAGATTGCGTAATAGGGTTGGCCGATGATCTGCTCGAAGGGAACCCCGGCACGTTGCTGATAAGCCTTGTTGCAACGCAGGATGCGGAACTCTTTGTCGTGCAGGAAAATCGGATCATTCACCACATCCAGCGCGGCCATCCATTCCTGGTGTGCCTGCTCGATTTTCTTGCGCCCTGCTTCGAGGTCTTCGAGCATGAACAGCAGTGCGCTGCGGCTCTCTTCAAGCTCCAGTGTGGTCAGCCGGTGCGTTGTTTCACGGTTTTCCAGTTGGTCCTGCAATTCATCAATGGTGCGCCGTGCCGCTTGCAGTTCGTACCGTAGTTTTTCTACCGTATCGCTCATGATTGTCTGCTGCCAGGCTTGGCAGAGGCAAGTTGGTTGCGCAACACGGTGTTCTCTTCCACCAGTTCTTTCATACGCAATTCGCGCCCGACGGTGAGTTTCTGGAAGCGCAACAATTCGTCGAGTTGCTGTTGCAGTTTTTGTTGCGCCTGCTGCCATTCTTCAAAAATCCCGCGTATCAGGTAAATCCCCAGCGCCATCAATATTGAGATGGCCAGCGCGATGATGTCATTCAGGTTATCGAATGCGATCCCGCTCGGGATTACACCGTTATGTTCCAGCAATTCCAATGTCCGGCGCACACCCATCAGCGCGAAAGCAGCTGTGAATACCATCCAGGCTTTTGCCCTGCCGGTAAGCGGTATCAGGCGCAATGCCCAGTAGATCATGAGCAGTTGCAGTGCAACGGCCAGAGGATGAGTAAACGAGCCGATTAACATGGCTGCTCCTTTAAAAAGAGCGAAGCGGAGTCACGTGCAACGCCAAGACCACGGTAATGACCCGCAGAGAGAAGTTGATCAGGCAAACCAGTAATCCGGGATTATTTCCCATCGCATTCCAATCCATTACGAAAATATGTACGAACCTCAGCAATGCCCATGTAGGGGCGAATTCACCTCGTAGAGGTTCTTGTACCCTGTGGGTATTCGCCCGTTTTTCTCACAATACTGTGCGGATGAATCCGCACCTACAGGCTGGCTACGTACCCCGCCTCAGTGCGGCTTGCTGAGATCGCACACGATACCTGCATCCGCTTCCAGCATGATCATTACCTGCTCCGCCGGCATGCGTAACAACTCACCGATGTCCTTGTAGTCATCCGGCAATGCGGCATCGTCCCAGCCGTTGGCGGTATGGCGCGCCAGGTTGACCGCCAGTTCTACATTACGCACACGCGGCTGCTTCGAACTGGAATCATTCATCAGGGTCAACAGCAATTGCGGCAAGCCCCATTGCGCCACCAGTTCTCTTTGCAGGTCGAGCAGCATGAATCCCAGTACCTGCTGCTGGACATCGCGGCTGCGCAGCGTTTTATCCTTGTGCTGAATGTCGCGAATTTCCAGCATCGGCCCCGGAGCAAAACACCACATCAGGATTTCGGCAATATCGTGCAACAGCGCGGCAACGCGCACTTCCTCATAATGCAGGTCGCGCAACTGCACCGCCCAGTCCTTGGCATATTCCGAGGCGCGCTGCGAACGATGCACCACACGCAGCATGGGAGGAAGCGCCGCAATATGCGATTTCAGTGTTTCTTCTACCAGAGGAGCAGGAGGCACTTTATTGAAAAGTGCTTCAATACCGAGCATCAGCAAGGCCTGCTCCACCTGGACGACTTCGGTTGTTTGGCTTTTGTGTTTGTGCTGCTGGAGATAGCGCAACAGTTTGACGGTCATGATGGGATCGCGCGCGATGATCTCGGCGACTGAATACGTATTCAGTCTTTTGTCATCCGCGCGCAGTGCGGCCAAATCGCGTGCGGTCTGTTTCATGACCGGCAAGTCCGCGCGTGTGAGTACCGCAACCCAGTGCTCCAGCCCCCCCGTTTCCGACATATGCCCCCCTATTTTGTCGGGCAATATACTAGCAATCTTCTGGGTTGCACAGATGATTTCAAAAAGCTGCGGGTTGGGACAGATGCGATTTATTCGCACCCGGAGGAACGGTCTTGCAGGCTTTACATCGCTTCGGCCGCAACCGCCAATTTGCCGACCCGCCCTTCCACCTCGCGCATCGTCACTTCATGGCGAGGCAGCGCACCGGCATCCAGCCCTTGCAGGTATTGCTGCAACGATACCAATTCGTAGCCCTGCGCCTGCCAGCCTTGCAATAATTTCTCGAAGATCGGCATCCATTTGCCGCCTTCAAGTTCGGCGTGCAGGGTAAACACATGGCCGGTAACAGGCGGTTTTTCGGTGAGCTGCAGGATGTGTTGCGCGATGTTGTCCAGCGTGACGCCGTCGCGGTTCATCAATTCATCCAGCGTCGGCAGGGTGGTGGGCAGTTGCGGGCAGGCGATGATCTCGGCTTGCCAGGTGGGAATAAAAGGATGCGTGCCGCGCGTATCGGAACTGTAGTCAAACCCCATGCGCTGCGTCAGGCGCAATGCGTGGCGGTTCGTCTGCCAACCGGCGGCGGCATGGGCATGCGGCGCTTCGCCGAAAATCTCCGTGTAACGGTCTACCGCGCGTTGCAACTCGCGCCGCGTCCACGCTTCATCCTTGCCCGCCACATAATCCTGCCAGCGGATATGGTCGTGGCAATGGATGCCGACCTCGAAGCCTGCGTCGCGCACGCTGCGCATGATTCCCGCGCATTTCCTGCCGATGTCCGGTGCGGGCAACAGCGTGCCGTACAGCAAGGTCTTGATGCCGTAATGCTCCACCACCGAAGTGCGCGATACCTTGCCGAGAAAACCGGGGCGGAACACGCGCTTGATGGCGCGCCCGGTGTGGTCAGGGCCGAGTGAGAAGAAGAAAGTGGCCTGCGCATTATGGCGTTGCAGGGTTTCAACCAGACGCGGCACGCCTTCGCGCGTGCCGCGCCAAGTGTCCACATCTATTTTCAGGGCAAGTTGTTTCATTCAGGATTGGGGAACGATGAGTGAATCTATTAGGCGTGGGTCGGGCTTTAGCCCGACATGTCGGGTTGAAACCCGACCTACAATCCTGTCATATATATCAATCCACCAGGCCGCGCGCTTCTGCAACTTGACCGCGATACGCATCAAAAATGTTGCGCAATGTGTCGGCCATGTTGACGGTCGGCTTCCAGCCCAGCTCCTCGCAGGTGTTGGTGATCTTCGGCACACGGTTCTGCACGTCCTGATAGCCCTTGCCGTAATACGCTGCGGAAGTCGTCTCGATGATTTTCACTTTTTGTGCCAGCTCACTGTATTCCGGATATTCCCTGGCCAATTTGAGCATCATGTCGGCGAGATCGCGAATCGCGAAATTGTTGGTCGGGTTGCCGATGTTGTATATCTTGCCGGTAGCGATGCCGTCCTTATTGGCGATGATCTTCATCAGCGCGGCGATGCCGTCGTCGACATAAGTGAACGCGCGTTTCTGATGCCCGCCATCCACCAGGCTGATGTTTTCGCCGCGCACGATGTGTCCGAGGAATTGCGTCACCACGCGCGAGCTGCCTTCCTTCGGCGTATGGATCGAATCCAGCCCGGCGCCGATCCAGTTGAACGGGCGGAACAGCGTGAAGTTCAGGTTGTCCTGCATGCCATAGCCCCAGATCACGCGATCCATCAGTTGCTTGGAGCAGGAGTATATCCAGCGCGGCATGTTGATCGGGCCGCAGACCAACTCGGATTCTTCCGGGTCGAATTCGCCGTCATGGCACATGCCGTACACTTCGGAAGTGGACGGGAATACC
Organism: Gallionella sp.; assembly: GCA_028714895.1. GTDB lineage: Bacteria > Pseudomonadota > Gammaproteobacteria > Burkholderiales > Gallionellaceae > Gallionella. Next base: position 14,335 of record JAQTLM010000006.1, read on the forward strand.
AGATGCTTGCCGTATTTCACTGCCGCGCGCACGATTGGCAGATTTGCCTCGAAATCCAACTCGAACACGCGCAGCGGCTGCTTGACGTAGGTGGCCGGCGTGGCGATCGCCACCAGCGGCAGGATCACATCGCACTTCTTGACGTGGTACTCGACCCATTCCTTGTTGATGGTGATGTCGCCCTCGAAGAAGTGAAAACGCTCGTGCCCGAGCAGGTCGGTGATGCGCTCAGAATTCATATCCATGCCGTACACTTCCCAGTCAGTGGTAGCGAGGATGCGGTTGGACAAGTGGTGGCCAATGAAGCCGTTCACGCCGAGGATCAATACTTTTTTCATTTCCGTTTCCTTAACAATTAAATTCCATCGTCATTCCGGCGCAGGCCGGAATCCAGTTAATTTAAAACTCTCCCGCGTAGCGGGACAAATTCTGGTTCTGATTGTGTCCGCTACACGGAGTTTTTTTCTGCTGGATTCCGGCCTGCGCCGGAATGACAAAACTTTAGTTACCTAATTCAAATTTTCCCACGCCATACTGTGCGGCAAAATCCTCGGCGCTCATCGCTACGCCATCCAACTCGAAACGCACCACGCGCAGCACGCCCCGCCCGCAGGCCGCGTAGGCCTTGCCTTCCTTGACGTAGAACGCAGGCTTTTCACCGCTGACCGTGCAACCTGTGTCCAGGGTTTGCAGAATGCGCATCGGCTTGCCCAGCAGTTGCGTGGTTGCGCCCGGATACGGCGGCGCGACGGCACGCACCAGATTGTGGATGGCTTGTGCAGACAGCGACCAGTCGATAACGCCGTCTTCCGCCTTGCGCCCGCCGAAATATGCGCCCTTGCTCAAGTCCTGTTTAACCGCCTGCGCCTGACCTGCCAGCAATGCGGGAAGCACGCCGTTCAACGCGATCTCCGCCGCCACCGTCACCTTCTGGAATACTTGCAGCGCGGTGTCGTCGGGCAATATCGGCACCGCCTGCTGCGCGACGATGTCGCCGTTGTCCGGTTTCTCCGTCATGTAATGCAGGGTCGCGCCGGTTTCCGTTTCGCCGTGAATTATCGCCCAATTCACCGGCACGCGACCACGGTATTTCGGCAGCAGCGAGCCGTGCATGTTCAGCGCGCCGCGCTTCGGGATTTCCAGCAATTCGCGCTTTAGCATCTCGCGGTAATAGAACGAAAAAAAGAAATCCGGCTGCAACACACGGATCTGCTCCACCACTTCCGGTGTATTCGGATTGTCCGGCGTGATCACCGGAATGCCGTGCAGCGCCGCCAGTTCCGCCACGCTGTCGAACCAGATGGTTTCTTTCGGGTTGTCGCGGTGCGTGACCACCAGCGCGACATCCACGCCGTGCGCGAGCAATACGGACAGGCAGCGGACGCCGACATTGTGGTACGCGAATACAACGGCGCTACTCATCGCTTGCTTCCCGCAAACAAAGCATCGGCGTCCCGCTCGTCGTGCCCGCACCAAGGCTGCGCCCACCGTGGCACGACAGCACACCTACATTGTGGTACGCGAATACAACGGCGCTACTCATCGCTTGCTTCCCGCAAACAAAGCATCGGCGTCCCGCTCGTCGTGCCCGCACCAAGGCTGCGCCCACCGTGGCACGACAGCACACCTACATTGTGGTACGCGAATACGACTGCCCGGCTCATTCCTGGGCATCCGAAAACAACGAAGGATGTGCCGCATCATCAACCGGTTTGGCTTTTTTCTTTCTAGGTTCCGCTGCGACGGCAAACGGATCGACCTCTCCCGCGACGGCATCAGACTGCGAACCCTTCATCCGCTTCCCTTTGCCCTTCGCCGACTCTTCCAGCACCGCCTCGACCAGATAGCGCGGGCGATGGCGTACTTGCTGGTAGATGCGTCCGATGTATTCGCCCAGCAGGCCGATGCCGAACAGCGCGATGCCAATCAGGAAGAACATCAGCGCGAACAGCGTGAACAAGCCCTCCGCTTCCGGGCCGATCACCAAGCGTCGCACCACGAGGAATACGAAGAACAGGCCGGAAAACACCGAGATCAGCATCCCCAGCATGGAGAATATCTGCAACGGCACCAGCGAGAAGCCGGTCATCAAATCGAAATTCAGGCGGATCAGGCTGTACAACGAATACTTGGATTCGCCCGCCGCGCGTTCATCGTGCCCCACGACCACCTCGGCGGGATTGCGCGCGAAGCTGTAGGCCAGCGCCGGAATGAAAGTGTTCACCTCCTTGCAACTGTTCACCGCGTCGATAATGTGGCGGTCATAGGCGCGGAACATACAGCCCTGGTCGGTCATCTTGATGCGCGTGATGCGTTCGCGCAGCCCGTTCATCGCCTTTGATGCAACATGCCGCCACCAGCTATCGCTGCGCTGGCGGCGGATCGAGCCGACGTAATCGTACCCTTCGTCCATCTTCGCCAACAATAACCCCGTGTCTTCCGGCGGGTTCTGCAGGTCGGCGTCCAGCGTGACCACGCGCTGCCCGCGGCTGTGCTCGAAGCCCGCCATGATCGCCATGTGCTGGCCGAAGTTGCCGTTGAACAGGATCACGCGCGTCACATCGGGACGCTTCTGGAATTGCTCGCGCAATATCGCAGCGGAACGGTCGCGGCTGCCGTCGTTGATGAACACGATCTCATAGCTGATATTGAGTTTATCCAACGCCGTGTACAGCCGGTCGAACAGGCTCTGCAGGCCCTGCTCTTCGTTATAGACGGGGATGACGACGGAAAGTTGGGGGTTGCTCATAGGGCGGCATTTTACCGCATGGGGCTGGGTTAGCGAAATCGGGAATTAGCCTATACGGCAAAACATCAATGTAGCGTGCGCTGTGCGCACGATTCCTGAATTATGTCGTGCGCGTAGCGCACGCTACGCTGGCTAGTGGTGAGCAAAGCGAACCCCAGCATGCCCAAGCACAGCAAACGCTGGGGTTCGTACCTGATGGAACACCTAGCCATTCCACTAAGCAATCCAAAAACGATTGCTAAGTGGCTGGTTATCACCCCAGCCTACGTGCTACGTGCTCCGCGCCCTACCCCAGCACTTCTCGCATCGCCGCACAGGTGCGCTCGACATCGCTTTCATTCATCGCATAGAACATCGGCAGCGAGACGATCTGCCTGCCGACACGCTCGGCGACCGGGAACATGCCTTCCCTGAAGCCCAGTGCGCGATACAGCTTGAACAGGTGGATCGGCGCATAGTGGTAGCCGATGCCGATATTGCGCTCCTTCATGCGCGCCATGAAATCGGCGCGGGTGATGCGCTCCGGCAGCACGATCTGGAACAGGTGCCAGTTGGTATTCTCGTAATCTTCTGGCGGCAGTTGCGCGCCGGTCTGTTTCTCGAAGTCCTTGCCGAGCGTGGCAAAATAATGCTGCGCCAGTTTGCGCCGCTGCGCGGTGATGGCATCCAGTTGCGCGAACTGGCCCAAACCAATCGCGGCGGCGACATCGGTCATGTTGTATTTGCCGCCCAGCACGTCCACCTCGATGCCGTCCCAGCCGCTGCGCGTTACGCCTTGCAGGCGGTACTTTTCTGCGAGTGCGGCTTCTGCCGCGTTGTTCAGCACCAGGCAGCCGCCTTCGGAGGTGGTGATGTTCTTGTTGGCCTGAAAACTGAACGAGACGAAGTCGCCAAACGAGCCGCCAAATGAACCAATGGGCTTGCCCTTCCAGGTCGAGCCGATGGCCTGTGCGGCATCCTCGATCACGCGCAGTTTGTATTTGGCCGCCAGCGCATACAGCCGGTCCATGTCCACCGGCTTGCCCGCCAGATACACCGGGATGATCGCGCGGGTCTTCGGCGTGATCGCCGCCTCAACCTTATCCAGATCGATATTGCGCGTGACCGGGTCGATGTCAGCGAACACCGGCGTGGCGCCGACTTCGATGATCACGTTCGCGGTGGCCACCCACGAGATCGGCGTGGTGATGACTTCGTCGCCCGACCCGATGCCCGCGATGCGCAGCGCGATTTCCATGGTGCAGGTGCCGGAATTGAAGGTGCGCACCGGGCGTCCGCCGAAATATTCGGACAGTTTGGCCTCGAATTCCTGCACCTTCGGGCCGCTGGTGATCCAGCCGGAGCGCAGCACTTCGCCCACTGCGGCGATGGTGGCTTCATCTATAGTGGGGCGGGAGAAAGGAAGGAAATTGCTCATGGATATATCCGTAAAAAATTCTATGAATTTGTCATTCTCGAAAAACCCGTCATTCCGGCGCAGGCCGGAATCCAGCGGTTTTATCCAAATATGCCTTTGGGTTTTGTCCCCGCCTTGCGGGGCAGTCTTCCCATTAACTGGATTCCGGCCTGCGCCGGAATGACGGAGTGGTGTTTAAGCCCGCGAAATGATGACCACGCCGAGAATGATCACGCCCATGCCGACCAGCTTGGTCGGATTAAAGGCTTCATCAAGCAGATACCAGGCTGCCACGGCATTCACCACATAGGCCATGGACAGCATTGGAAAAGCAATGCTGACCGGCACACGCGACAGCGCGAGTATCCAGATGACCACGCTGAGCGCATAACAAAACAGCGCGGCGGCGATATGCCACTCAGTCGCCAGCTTCCAGCCGATAGGCAGGATATTTTCCATGCTGAATTCGAAATAACCGATCGCATTGGTACCGGTCTTCATCAATATCTGCGCGGCTGCGTTGAGCATCACACCGATAAAAATCAGGCCGAAGCTGACCAGGCTCATGGTTTTTTCACCACAATATGCTGCGTGTCTTCAAAAATAATTTTCATTTCCAGACCTTGTTGTTGCAACTGTGCGTAAGCATACACCGGCATGATGGCCAACGCCTCACGCTGTGCGGCCCAGACCTTGGCAAATTCTTCCTGGGTAGGAATCCAGCGTTGCGGCTCTTGCTTGATGCCGAAAGCCATCTCGTCCTGAAACTGCACCAGGGTAAAAGTGCGTTTTAGATAGAACGGCAGGGTCTGCTCGTAGGTCAGCACCGAGTAGAACGGCACATCCGCTTTGACCTCGCTGCGGATCGCCTCGGCGATATGCCTGGCGGAACGCTCGCGCGCCACAGTTTCATAACCGGACAACCCGATTTGCGCGGCCAACAGGGCGCTCAGCGCCAGCACTATCACCGCAACGGACTTCTTTTCACGCCATAACAGCAGCATCCCCGCCAGCAAACCGGCCAGCGAAACCAAAGCTGCGGCAACCAGCCATGCGCCGTAATGCGGATATAACCCGGCCTGGTTCGGCGTATCGGCCAGCTTGCCCACATTCAATGCCAACCCCAGCAGCACCAGCACAACCGGCACTGCCGGTGCGACCTGCCAGAACAGCACCCGCTCGCGCATCTCGGCGATACGCTTACCCATCAGCAAGGCCAAAGCGGGAAACATCGGCAGCAGATAGGACGGCAGCTTGGAGCCGGATACGGAAAAAAATACGTAGATGAATACCGCCCAGATCAGCAGGAAGCGCCGGGTGTTGAACATCTTGTCCGGCAGGCCGCTGTTGCGCAATGTGCGGAACAGGGTGTCGAACATCAGCACCGTCCACGGCAACGCCCCGGCCAGCAGAATCGGGATGAAGTAATACCAGGGCTGGTAGCGCCCCAAATCCTTGGTGGTGAAACGCGTGTAGTGCTCGTAGATGAAAAAGCGCTCGAAGAATTCCGGGTTGGCTTTCATCACCAGCACGAACCACGGCACGGCGATGACAAAAAACACCGCCAAACCGGGCAGCCAATGCATGCGTTTCAACACGCTGAAATCGCGCTGCACGACGCAATAAATGAACAGCGCGGCGCCCGGCAACACCAGCCCCATCAAGCCTTTGCTCAACATCGCCAGTGCCAGGCCCGCCCACGCCAGAACCATCCAGTTGCGCTGTTTTGTTGTATCCGCCTGTGCTTGACCCAACAATAAGCCGACAATACCCAGCGTGAGGAAAAACGTCACGCCCATGTCCAGCGTATTGATATGCCCCATCAGCACATACAGCAGGCTGCTGGACAGCAGCAGCGCGGCATAGCCCGCCGCCTCGCGCCCGAACAGGCGCAGCCCGGCAAACCACACCAGCAGGATGCCGGCAAAACCGGTCAGCCCGGTCCACAGGCGCGATGTCCATTGGTGTTCGCCGAGCAGGGTATAAGCGGTGGCCGTCGCCCAATATTGCAGCGGCGGTTTCTCGAAATACTTGAGTCCGTTCAGGCGCGGCGTTACCCAATCGCCGCTCACCGCCATCTCGCGCGGGATCTCGGCATAGCGGCCTTCGTCAGGTTTGATCAGCGTGCGGTATTCGAGATTGGCAAACCAGATCAGCGCAATGGCGACAACTAGCCACCAAGCCTGTTTGGTTGAGATACGATTACTCATTGTCTTTTATTGTTCGGTCCAGCCGGCGCGCAATTCGCGGGCGGTGCGGAAAGTCTGTTCGAGTTGTGCCGCATCGCCCGCCGCAAGCGCCGCGCTCATTTTGGTCAACTCTGCGATGTAGAGTTGCAATTCTTGCAGCAATGCCTCGCGGTTTGCCAGACAGATGTCGCGCCACATTTCCGGCGAACTGGACGCAATGCGGGTGAAATCGCGGAAACCGCTGGCGGCAAAGGACAGCAGCAGGTCGCGGTTATCGCGTTGCGCCAGATCATGCACCAGCGCGAACGACAACAGGTGCGGCAAATGGCTAACAGCCGCAAACACGGTGTCGTGCTCGGCGCAGGTCAGCCGATAAATGTTCGCACCGCACGCTTGCCATGCGGCCTGCACGCGCGCCACGGCTTCCGGCGTATTTTCCGGCAGCGGCGTCAACACCACTTTCTTGCCCACATACAAATCGGCACGCGCTGCCGCCGCGCCGCTCTGCTCGGCTCCGGCAATCGGGTGCGCGGGCACGAACTGCGCCACCTTGCTGCCCAGTTGTGCATAAGCCTCGCGCGCTACGTCGCTCTTGGTGCTGCCGCCATCGGTGATCAGAGTGTGTGCGCCGAGATGCGGCGCGATGCGCGCCATAATCTCCGCCATCTGCCCGACCGGGGTGGCCAGCAATATCAAATCCGCATCGCCGACTTCATCAGCCACATCCTGTCCGACGCGATCAATGATGCCGAGTTGCCGGGCTTGCTGCAGCGTTGTCTCGCTACGCCCGAAGCCCACCACTTCGCGTACCGCCCCTGCCTTGCGCAACGCCAAAGCGAACGAGCCGCCGATCAGGCCGACACCGAAGATGATGACTTTTTTGAATTGCGGTTCGGTCATGGATTCCCCCGCAGGGGCGGGTTTGAAACCAACGTAGGGGCGGGTTTCAAACCCGCCCCTACAGACTGCGCCCGATCGCGTTGGCGATCGCGCCCAGCGCGCCCATCAGTTTTTTCAGTTCCTGCGGGGTCAATGCCTGATCCGCATCGCACCATGCATCGCACGGGTTCGGGTGCATCTCGACCAGCAGCCCATCTGCGCCTGCCGCAATGGCGGCTTGCGACAGCGCCGGAACCATCCACGCTTTGCCGCCGGCATGCGAGGGATCGACGATCACCGGCAGGTGGGTCTCTTTCTTCAGCACCGGGATCGCAGTCACGTCCAGCACATTGCGATAGGCGGTTTCGAAAGTGCGGATGCCGCGTTCGCAGAAAATGATGTTGTGGTTGCCGCCTGCCGCGATGTATTCCGCCGACATCAGCCATTCGGAAATGGTCGCCGACATGCCGCGCTTGAGGATCACCGGCTTGTTGATGCGCCCGACTTCCTTGAGCAGGTCGAAATTCTGCATGTTGCGCGTGCCGATCTGAATCACGTCCACGTCGTATTCCATGAACATATCGATCTGGCGCACGTCCATCAATTCAGTGACGATGGGCAACTTGTATGGGCTGGCTGCCTTGCGAAACATGTCCAAGCCCTCTTTGCCCTTACCCTGAAAAGCGTATGGGCTGGTGCGCGGCTTGAACGCGCCGCCGCGCATCAGCCGGCAGCCCGCCTCATGCACATATTTGGCGGACAAATCCATCTGCTCCTGCGTCTCCACCGAACACGGTCCGGCGATCACCTGAATCTGGTTGCCGCCGAGCGGGATGCCGCCAATGTCGATCACGGTGTTGGCGCGATGCGATTCGCGCGAAACGATCTTGTACTGTTTGGCGATGTGCATCGCCGATTCCACACCAGGCAGCGGCGTAAACATTTCCTCTGTCAACGGGCTTTCATCACCGATCGCGCCGATCACGGTGCGCTCGATACCGCGCGAAATGTTCGCTTTCAAACCCGCCGTTTCCAGCCTCTTCACCACTGCGCCAATCTGTTCGTCAGTGACATCTTTTCCCATTACGATAATCATTTATTGCTCTCCAAGTATCCGCTTCAACGCGGACAAAAATTTATCATTCTCTTTTTCCAGGCCGATGCTCACGCGCAGCCAGCCCGGCATGTCGTAATTGGCAATCGGCCGCACGATCACGCCCAGTTCCAGCAGGCGGCGGTAAACGGCCATTGCATCTGCAATCTTGAAGCTGACAAAGTTGCCGAAGGACGGGATATATTCCAATCCCAACTTGCTTAATTCTGCGGTAATCTGCGCCATGCCGCACCGGTTCAGCACAAAAGTCTGCTGCACAAAATTCGCATCCTGCAACGCCGCCACTGCGGCCGCTTGCGCCACGCTGTTGACGTTGAACGGCTGGCGCACGCGGTTCAGCATATCGATGACTTGCGGGTCGCCCAGCGCATAGCCGACGCGCAGCGAAGCCAGCCCATAAGCCTTGGAGAAGGTGCGCGAGACAATCAAATTGGGGGATTTTTTCAGCCACGCCACCGAATCGTAACGGCATTCCTCCGGCAGGTATTCGTTATAGGCTTCATCCAGCACTACCAGAATATTCGCGGGCAACGCACGCAACAACGCGTGCAAGGCATCGCCCGGCAAAAATGTCCCGGTCGGATTATTCGGGTTGGCGATGAAAATCATTTTCGCGCCCTGCTCCACCGCCGCCGCGCGCATCGCTTCCAGGTCGTGGCCGAAATCCTTGGCCGCGACGCTGACGCCGGTCGCGCCGACCGCTTGCGTCGCCAGCGCATACACCGCGAAAGCATGATCCGAATAAATCACCTTGTCGCCGACGGTCAGGAAGGCGCGCGCCGCCAGTTCCAGCAAATCGTTGGAACCATTGCCCAGCACGACCTGGTCGTGCGCCACGCCATAACGCTTCACCAACGCGTCTTTCAGCGCAAAGCCGTTGCCGTCCGGATACAGGCCTATTTCATCGAGTGCGGCATGCGCCGCAGCAACTGCTTTCGGGCTCGCGCCCAACGGATTCTCATTCGAGGCCAGCTTGACGATGCCGCTGATGCCCAGCTCGCGCTCCAGCTCAGAGATCGGCTTGCCGGGCTGGTAGGGCGCAATGGCGCGGATATAGGCCGGAGCCAGTTGTGTGTAATCCATCATCTCAAAATCTATAAATTATTTGGCTGGCTTGCGCAATATCCAGTACGTCTCGCCGGGCCAGCCCGGAAACAGCGCGCCGAACCACAGGTTGAAGCGCAACCACCAGCGGTAGTTTTCCAAGAAAAAGCCTTTTTTGCGCATCAAAAACGCGCCGCTCAAAAATTCCACTTCCAGCCCGTTCGCCGCCGCCATGTCGCGCACGCGCTTCGGCGAAAACACGCTGACATGCCCGTATTTCATGGCGCCGGGGCGGATCTTGCCTTCACGCGACTGCGCCATGGAATCCGGCGTGGACGGAAAACCGCCGATCAGCATGCCGCCCGGCTTGAGGTGCGGCACGATTTTCGCAATCAGCTCTTCCGGCTTGAACAGATGCTCCAGCACATGCAGCAGGATCATCGCATCGTATTGCCTGTCGAGCTTGAACTCGGCGTTTTCCAGGTCGACTTCGTAAAAATGGTTATAGCCGGCGCGTTCCAGGATGTCCTTGCGGATCAGCGCATCCACCGCATCCCAACTGGCCAGCGGCACCTTCTCGCCGCCATGTCCGGCAGCCGCGTGCATGAAGCCGAGCATCTGCCCGACATCCACGCCGATTTCGCACACATCCAGTGCGCCTTTACGCGCCGCGTCTTCGCGCAGGAAGTGATACATGAACCAGTAGCGCACCATGCGTACCGGATAATCGGTGTGTTTCACTTCGGCAGGGATGCCGTAATTTTCATCCTGCAACGTTGGATTATTTTTCAGGAACCCGATGTCCCAACACAGTTGCGGCATTGCCATGCATTTACTCCCAAACAGCCGCCTATACGGCAACCGGGTATGAACCCAAAATTTTCATGAACGCTGCGACTTGCTTGAGTTCAGCCAGTGCGGCAGCCACTTTGGCATCATTCCGATGTCCCTCGATGTCCATATAGAACACGTATTCCCACAATCCTGAACGGGCCGGGCGCGACTCGAATTTAGTCATGCTCACGCCGTGCTTGGCCAGCGGCGCCGACAGGTCGTGCACCGCGCCGGGACGATTCGCGGCAGACAACACCAGCGATGTCTTGTCATTGCCGGATGGTCCGACCAGTTGGTTGCCCAATACCAGAAAACGCGTGGTGTTCTTGGCGTCGTCCTCGATATTTTCCACGCACACGTTCAAGCCGAACAGCGCTGCCGCCTGGCTGCCGGCAATAGCCGCGCTGTGCGAATTCTCTGCGGCCAGCCGTGCCGCTTCGGCGTTGCTGGAAACATGTACCAGCAAAACATTCGGCAAGTGCTTGTTCAGCCAATTCTGGCATTGGCCGAATGACTGCGAATGCGAGTAAATAGTCTTGATCACGCTCAAATCGCACTGTCGGGCAAGCAGGCACTGATGGATAGCCAACATCACTTCACCGCATATTTGCAGCGGGCTGTGCATCAGCAAATCCAGCGTGCGTCCCACCGCGCCTTCGGTGGAATTTTCCACCGGGATCACGCCGTAATGGGCCGCGCCGCTTTCCGCTGCATGAAACACCTCATCGATGGTCGCACACGGCAACTGCTGTATTGCGCTACCGAAACGCTTCAGCGCTGCCGCCTCGGTAAATGTCCCTTCCGGCCCCAGGTAAGCCACGGTCAGCGGCGCTTCCAGCGCGCGGCATTGCGACATCACTTCGGTGAATAACTGCGCCACGGCGGCATTGCTCAATGGCCCCTGGTTGTTGCCTTGCATGCGCTGCAATACCTGCGCCTCGCGTTCCGGGCGCAATACCACACCATCTTCCTTGAGATGGCCGATCTGCTGCGCCAAAGCGGCACGCTGATTGACCAGCGTCAGCAACTCATCATCCAGATGATCGATCTGTTTGCGGAGCTGTTTTAATTTCTCGCTCATGCTGTCCCCGCCCAAAGGCTAGCCATGTTGTCCGGAAAACTCATTCATGAAATCCACCAGCGCCTGCACGCCAGCCAGCGGCATCGCGTTGTAGATCGAGGCGCGCATCCCGCCCACTGAACGGTGCCCCTTCAGTTGCAGCAACCCGCGCGCCTCGGCCTGTTTCAGGAAATCGCCATCGAGTCCTGAGCCTGTCGAAGGGGCGTCTTTCAGGGTGAACGGCACGTTCATGCGCGAACGATCCGGCTTGTTCACCGGGCAGTTGTAGAAACCATTGCTGGCATCGATCGCTGCATACAGCAGGTTGGCCTTGGCGATGTTGGTCTGTTCTATCGCGGCGATGCCGCCGCTCTTCTTCAGCCACTGGAACACCAGTCCGGCGATGTAGATGCCGTAGGTCGGCGGCGTGTTGTACATCGAGCCGTTGTCGGCATGGGTCTTGTAATCCAGCATGGTCGGTGTGTTCGCCGCCGCTTGCCCGATCAGGTCGTCACGCACGATGACCAGCGTCAGTCCTGCGGGACCAATGTTCTTCTGCGCGCCGGCATAGATCAGCCCGAATTTCGACACATCAATCTGACGCGATAAAATATTCGACGACATGTCCGCGACCAGCGGCACGCCGCCGGGCATATTGTCTGTTGGGGGCACCCAGTTGAATTCCACGCCGCCGATGGTCTCGTTCGGTGTGTAATGCAGATAGGCCGCATCCGGGTCGCACTGCCAGGTATCGAATGCGGGAACGTAGGTGCAATTCCTGTCGGCGTTATCCGCCACGACATTGACGGCGCAAAACTTCCTTGCCTCGCCGATAGCCTTCTTCGACCATTCGCCGGTATTCGCATAGTCGGCGGAAGCCTTGCCGCGCAACAGGTTCAGCGGGATCATCGAGAATTGCAGATGCGCGCCGCCTTGCAGGAACAGCACCTTGTAGTTGGCGGGGATGCCCATCAGCTCGCGCAAATCGGCTTCGGCCTGCGCATGGATGCCCGTGAATTCCTTGCCGCGATGCGACATTTCCATCACCGACATGCTGCTGCCGTGCCAGTCGAGCAATTCCGCCTGCGCCTGCAGCAACACTTCTCTCGGCAATACGGCCGGGCCCGCGCTGAAGTTGTAAATGGTCATTTTCAATTCAAATTTTAATGAATAAAATTCAGGATCGTGGATTGCGGAGTGAGGATCGAGCAAAATCCGCTGCTCCGCTTCTCACACGATCCCCGATCCTCGCTCCTCAATCCTGCCCTTCCTCTTCTTCCGGCTCGGCAATGCGGCTCAAACCGGCCAGCTTCTCGCCTTTCTCCACGTTCATCAGCGTGACGCCTTGCGTGGTGCGCCCCATTTCGCGGATTTCCTTGACGCGGGTGCGGATCAACACGCCGCTGGTGCCGATCAGCATGATTTCATCTTCAACACTCACCAGCGTCGCGGCGACCACCCTGCCGTTGCGCGCCGAAGTCTGGATCGCGATCATGCCTTGCGTGCCGCGTCCGTGGCGGGTGTATTCGACGATCGGGCTGCGTTTGCCGTAACCGTTCTCGGTTGCGGTCAGCACGCTTTGCTGCTCGTCCTCGGCCACCAGCAACGAGATCACCTGCTGCTTGGCTGCCAGCTTCATGCCGCGCACGCCGCGCGACGCGCGTCCGGTCGGGCGTACATCGTTCTCGTCGAAACGCACGGCCTTGCCGCCGTTCGAGAACAGCATCACGTCATGCTTGCCGTCGGTGACGGCGACCCCGATCAGATGATCACCCTCATCCAGATTAATCGCGATGATGCCGCGCTTCATCGGGCGCGAGAAATCGGTCAGGGCGGTCTTTTTTACCGTGCCGTTGGCAGTGGCGAAGAACACATATTTATCCTCGACGAACTCGCTCACCGGCAACACCGCGTTGATCTTCTCACCATTTTCCAGCGGCAGCAGATTCACGATCGGTTTGCCGCGCGAAATACGGCTGCCTTGCGGCACTTCGTAAACCTTGAGCCAGTAGACTCGGCCACGATTCGAGAAGCACAGGATGTAATTGTGGGTGTTGGCGATGAACAGGTTGTCGATGAAATCGTCTTCCTTGGTCGCCGTCGCCTGCTTGCCGCGACCGCCGCGTTTCTGCGCGCGGTATTCGTCGAGACGCTGCGCCTTCATATAACCGCCATGCGACAGGGTGACCACCACGTCTTCCGGCGCGATCAGGTCTTCCATACTCATGTCTTGGGTGTGCGTGATGATCTCGCTGCGGCGCTTATCGCCAAACTGCGCTTTCACTGCAACCAGCTCATCATGAATGATTTGCGTCACACGTTCCGGCTTGGCGAGGATGTCGAGCAGGTCGGCAATCTTGTCCATCACCTCGCGGTACTCGCCGACGATCTTGTCCTGCTCCAGCCCGGTCAGGCGTTGCAGGCGCAATTCCAGGATCGCCTGGGTTTGCGCATCGGAGAGACGATAGCCACGTGTATTGCCCTGCCCCACCAAGCCAAACTCGGGCAGCAAGCCTTCGGGACGCGACGCACCGCTGACGCGGCTGAGCATATCTTCGACCAGCGAAGAGCGCCACGAACGCGCCATCAACTCGCGCTTGGCATCGGCGGGGGTCGGTGCAGCCTTGATCAAGGCGATGATCTCGTCCACGTTGGACAATGCCACCGCCAGACCTTCCAGGATATGGCCGCGTTCGCGCGCCTTGCGCAATTCGAAAATGGTGCGGCGCGTGACCACTTCGCGGCGATGGCGCAGGAACGCATCGATCACCTGCTTGAGGTTGAGCAGCTTGGGCTGGCCGTCAATGATCGCGACCATGTTGATGCCGAAGCTGTCCTGCAACTGGGTATCTTTGTACAGCTTGTTGAGGATCACGTCGGCATTCTCGCCGCGCTTCAGCTCGATCACCGCACGCATCCCGGACTTGTCCGATTCGTCGCGGATCTCGGAAATACCTTCCAGACGTTTCTCGCGCACCAGCTCGCCGATCTTGATCAGCAGATTGGCCTTGTTCACCTGGTAGGGCAGCTCGTCGATGATGATGGCCTGGCGTTCGCCCTTGCCGATATCCTCGAAATGGGTGCGCGCACGCATCACCACGCGCCCGCGCCCGGTGCGATAGCCTTCCTTCACGCCGGCCAGACCGTAGATGTAGCCGGCAGTCGGGAAATCCGGCGCGGGTACGTATTCGATCAACTGCTCGATATCCAGATCGGGATTCTTCAGCAGCGCGAGACACGCATCCACCACTTCGTTCAGATTGTGCGGCGGGATGTTGGTCGCCATGCCCACCGCGATACCGGACGAGCCGTTCACCAGCAGGTTGGGGAAGCGCGCCGGAAACACCAGCGGCTCGTGCTCGGAGCCGTCGTAGTTCGGCCCGAAGTCGACCGTTTCCTTGTCCAAGTCGGCGAGCAGCTCATGGGCGATTTTCGCCATGCGGATTTCGGTGTAACGCATCGCCGCCGCGTTATCCCCGTCCACCGAGCCGAAGTTGCCCTGCCCGTCCACCAGCGTGTAGCGCAGCGAGAAATCCTGCGCCATGCGCACGATGGTGTCGTACACCGCCGTGTCGCCATGCGGATGGTATTTACCGATCACGTCGCCGACGATACGCGCCGATTTCTTATAGGCCTTGTTCCAGTCGTTGGACAGCTCGTGCATCGCGAACAGCACGCGGCGGTGCACCGGCTTCAGGCCGTCGCGCACATCCGGCAGCGCGCGGCCAATAATGACGCTCATCGCGTAGTCCAGATAGGACTTGCGCATTTCTTCTTCGAGGCTGACCGGCAGGGTCTCTTTAGCGAATTTCTGTTCCATGGATTTTGCTTTGACCTAAGGCAATCGACGTATAACAAAGCGCGCATTTTAGCACAGCGCTGCCTCCCTAAGTCACCCGCATGGTTAGCAATATTATTTGGCTGAAGCAGTAAGTTTTGTTAAAGTCAGCCCCTCACTAATCAGTGCCCATGCCATGACCAACGCCGACCCCATCGAACTGGAAAAATTCTCGCTACTGGCCCACAAGTGGTGGGACCCGAACAGCGAGTTCAAGCCGCTGCACGACATCAACCCGCTACGCTTGGGATATATCGACCGCCACGCCGGCCTGGCCGGAAAAACTGTGCTGGATGTCGGCTGTGGCGGCGGCATTTTGTCGGAAAGCATGGCCGGGCTGAATGCGAACGTCAGCGGCATAGACCTGTCCGACAAAGCCCTGCAAGTCGCCAAGCTGCATCTGCTGGAAAGCGGCCAACACGTCAACTACCGCAAGATTGCCGTGGAAGACCTCGCCACCGAGCAGCCCGGCCACTACGATGTCGTCACCTGCCTGGAAATGCTTGAGCATGTGCCCGACCCGCAAAGCGTGGTTGCGGCTTGCGCGAAACTGGTCAAACCGGGCGGCTGGGTATTCTTCTCCACGCTCAACCGCAATCCGAAATCCTATCTGTTCGCCATCCTCGGCGCGGAATATGTGCTGAAACTGTTGCCGCGCGGCACGCATGACTACGCCAGGTTCCTCAAGCCCTCCGAACTGGCGCAATTTTGCCGCCATGCGGAATTGAGCGTGACCGACCTCATCGGCATGAGCTACAACCCGCTCAGCCAGGTTTATTCATTGGGCAGCGATACGGACGTGAACTACATGATCGCCTGCCGCAAGGATTGACGGTGATCAAAGCCGTCCTGTTCGACCTCGACGGCACCTTCGCCGACACCGCACCCGATCTCGCCGTCGCACTGAACCACACCCGCGCCGCCCGCAACCTGCCGCCGCTGCCGCTGGAGACCATCCGCCCGCAGGCCTCGCACGGCTCGCGCGGCCTGCTCAAAACCGGCTTCGGCATCGAACCGGATGAGCCGGATTACGGCGCACTGCGCGACATCTTCCTCGACTACTACGAACACCACATCTGCGTGCATACCCGGCTGTTCGCCGGCATGGCAGAACTGGTTACCGCTTTGGAGCAGCGCGGCATCCGGTGGGGCATCGTCACCAACAAACCGCACCGCTACACCGTGCCGCTGATGCAAGCCCTCGGCTATGCCGGACGTGCCGCCTGCCTGATCAGCGGCGACACCTGCGCGCGCGCCAAACCCTATCCCGACCCGCTGCTCAAAGCCTGCGAGCTCATCGGCGTCGCGCCGGAACACTGCCTGTACCTGGGCGACGACCTGCGCGACATGCAAGCCGCCAACGCCGCAAAAATGCCGGGCATCATCGCCCGCTACGGCTACATCGGCGACGACGCCCAACTCGACAGCTGGGGCGCGCACGGCATTATCGACAAGCCAACGGAACTTCTCGGCTGTCTCGCCCTCTGAGTCTGCTACAATCTGTGCACGTTGTGCAGCAGTAGCAAAATCGAACCGGGGACGACTTGGCTTCGACGTGGGTTGCAAAGCAGTGTAGGGCATACCGAGGACCCGCCACCTCGTAAATCAGCTGGAAAAAACTAGTCGCAAACGACGAAAACTACGCTTTAGCCGCTTAGTCGGCTGAACCTCACACCCTGCTGTCCATGGAGGGGCTCAAAGTCGCAAGGCTGAGATGAGTGAGGTAAATTACATGGAATCGTGCCGGTCAGGGTCACTTTGATCGGAGCTAAAAACAAGGTGACTCGTTCCGTACCAGCCCGCCGGTTGGCGTGTCCGGGATCAAATTAAATAGCATGGCTAAGTATGTAGAACTGCCTGTAGAGTGCTTGCGGACGCGGGTTCAATTCCCGCCGTCTCCACCAACAAACAAAAACGACACCGCAGGGTGTCGTTTTTGTTTGTTGGGTTGTGAAATTGCACGGGAATTGAACCCGCGTCCGGAACGGGCGCGGGGGCGAAGGGCGTTAAACAAACAGCACCTGCGTGCTGTTTGTAGCCCGGAGCGGCAATCGCTTGCAAGCGATTGCGCGGCCTGCAAGGCAGCGGGGAATTCGAGCAGCACCGCTGTGAGCCTGCGAACGACAACGCGCATGCAGGCGCGTTGGCTGGCCAGGATGGCCAATTCCTGCGCGAGCGCAGCTCGCGATCATGAGGTTCTTGGAAAGCTAATCGAAGCTGCCCCTTTTAGCTCGAAGAGATGAATCTGGGCGCTGAGTAATAGTGTTGTTATTGCGCCACCCAAACCAACCGTATAGTCAACGAGAAACCAACAAGTTCAAATTTAACCTTGCTCTTGATACCTTATTTTGAACTCTCGTTTATAAAGCTTATCGTCTAATTGAACATGAACTTTATACGTCCCCTCTTCTGCTGGAAAGGGAGCGACTTTGGATATAATATTCATTGAAGCATCAGGTTTTTTTATAGCAGAAGTGGTTCCAGAATCAGGAATAATAGGCTTATCGTCGGGGGATAGAATTTCAAATTTGGAGTCGAAGCTTCCTGAACCATCATTAAACATGAATATAAACGCCAAGGAAGGCAAGGCCAAACCCTTTACTTTTTTCTCTTGAATAACAATGTCCCCACCTAGAAAAGCACCAAGCAAAGAGGCTTTCCCTCCGAGTTCGGCTCTAAAATCTTCACAAAGAAGAAAGACTACTTTAGCGTCAGTTGGAAAAGTTTTCATACTGCTGTCTTAAGACCACATGGAAAAATATATAGATCGGTATATGATCTCACTGTTTGAATGAAGTCAATTTTATGAGGCATCCTAATTGGCTCCCCAAAGCTAACTTTACTCGCAGAGCTTTCAAATCCCGCTACTAATCGTTGATTGCTCTTTTTCTCTGTCGGAATAATTATTTCCATTACAGCACTTTGAATTGCATCCTCTGAGACAAATTTTTGACAACAGCCAGCAGCAACCTCCGTATCTGTTGCCAAACTTATTCTCGGAAACAAGAAGCCGCCCTTAGACAGAAGGAATAAGCTCCCATAAATCAAAGTGAAACTAAGTATAACGATGGAACCTACAGCCAAATAAAAGCTATTCATGATGTCGTCGTTTTCCAAGTAAAAACTAGCACGTTAACCGCTGTCACGCACGCGGCAATGCCCCAAGATAATCCAAACCAGCCGATTATCCCTGCCGATTGATTTTTTCCATATGCTTGTTCCAGCTTTTTTTCAAGAATTCCGACACTGAGAAGCCAAGCTACTATGGATATCAGCAATAAGACTAAAAACGTTGCGACAGCAATGTCGCGAATTAATTGATCACTAATTAAAGGCTGCAAATCCTTAATTGCAAGTATGGCAGTCGCATCAAAAGCAATTGCTAATAAAAACCAATCTGCAGCTGCAGTCAATGGTCTCTGAAAAGCCCTTCGCAAGATCAGATTCATGACGAACAAAATCACAGGGATCGCAACCGCCCCTATAATAAACAAAGCTTGTTCTTTGGTGAACATTCGATGGAAAATAATTTAGCCAAGAATTTCAGTCAACCCGCAGTTTTAGATAATACCCCTTAATCGGCATTATTCGGGTTTTGTTTTATTCTATGATTAGAAGGGGTCAGCCTCGAATAATTATTGAAGTAATACCGGGCGCTACAAATCAGCGTCCCACTCGACAGGTTTGCGGTTGCCATTACCCGCATTCACGGGCTTCGTCAAAGCAGTCATGGCGCCAGCCGCACTCCTTCTTGTCGCACTGCTTGCTGGCAGAAGTGGCATAACAAGGAGTCTGCCCATCATTGATTTGTATTTGCCTGATAATTTCGGCCTGGAGGCTGAATGACTTCATTTCATCCGGGTTTACGGTGTTCACAGTATTCACGATAACTCCTTGGTAAATTTGCGCGCTGAAAATTTACCACCGAAACCGGAGAATACCTATATGCCGAAATGCCTATATATTTCGGCATATAGATTGTAGCGGCGAATTGTGTTGCGGCGAAAAACAGGTGTTTTTGTTGAGGAAAGGCGGCTCACCGAATCCTAATCATTTGCAGTAAGTCTTGATATCCTGCTGGGTTTTTTCAATGCGTTGCCGACGCTGTTCATCGTCCAGATAGGAACGTTCGCCTTTGGCATCGATCTCCACCATGCGCATCCCCTCCTGCAGGGTACGCAAATTCTGTTGCGCGGCGGCACAATTGGCTCTTTCTGCTTCTTTTCTGGCCTGTTCCTGAACTGCCTTATCAGCGGCTTCTTTTTTCGCCTGTTGAACCTTTTTCAATTCTGCTTCGCGTTCCGCGATAGTTTTTGGCGCGGCAGGCGCGCTCGCAGCAGCCACGCCGCTTGCGCTCATGTGAGCGGCAGCATCTGAAGTAACGCGTAGTGTCTTTGCTTTCACATTGGCAGGGGGCGGTTGATCGGAATAATGCACTTTACCATCCGCATCCACCCATTTACTGAGTTCGGCAATAGCATTTGCACTGACCAACATTAACAGAATCAGCAGAAATTTTTTCATGGCGATCACCCCTCTGGTTTAAGCTTCGGTTAAGTCTAGCACACTAGGAATTGTAACCGCACAACAGTGCCTGACTCACTGGGTACCGTGGCTTTCAATGGACACCAATTCGGGCAATTGATAAACTCGCCGCCCCGGCATCATGCCGGGCATCGACTCACCGATCATGCCCTTGCTTACCTTTGCCGACCGCCCCCCCATGGGAATATTGCTCCACCTGCACCGGGAATGGTTTGTTACCCTTATTGGACGGAACGCGGCTATATGGACATCCTGACCCACGGCCTGCTGGGCGGAACCCTCGCCCAATCGTGCAGCCGTAAAAGTGAAACGCGCGCCGCCACGGCAATAGGCTTCCTTGCCGCTCTGCTGGCGGATGCCGACGCCCTGATCCACTCTGCCACCGATCCGCTGCTGGTTCTGGAATACCACCGCCAGTTCACCCATTCGCTGATTTTCATTCCCTTTGGGGCGCTGCTGGTTACGCTGATCCTCTGGCCCGCATTCAAGGCATTCGGGCGCCCGCTCGGTTTCCGGCGCATTTATCTGTATGCCTTGCTGGGCTGCGCCACGAGCGGCTTGCTCGATGCCTGCACCAGCTACGGCACACATCTGCTGTGGCCGTTTACCGACGAGCGCATCGCCTGGAGCATCGTCCCGATCTTCGACCCGCTGTTTTCGCTGA
The DNA here is from genome assembly GCA_028714895.1 of Gallionella sp. GTDB lineage: Bacteria > Pseudomonadota > Gammaproteobacteria > Burkholderiales > Gallionellaceae > Gallionella. Next base: position 34,647 of record JAQTLM010000006.1, read on the forward strand.
TCCTCGGCGCGGCGATGCTGGCCGGCCTGCGCTGGCGCAAGACGCTGCCGGCGCGCATCGGCCTGTTGCTGGCGGCGGCCTATCTGTCCGTCGGCTGGCTCCAGCACCAGCGCGCCGAAGAGGCGATGCGCGCAACCGCCGCACTGCGCGGACACGAAGCGGAGAAACTGACCGTCAAGCCGACCATGGGCAACCTGCTGCTGTGGCGCTCGATCTACCGCTCCGGCGGTGTCTATTACGTCGATGCGGTGCGGGTCGGGCCGGGCGGAGCCGCGCAGATTTATCCGGGCAATACGGTGCGCGCCTTCGACCTGTCCCGCGACCTGCCTGCGCTTTCCTCCGCTTCGGTGCTGCACCAGGACATCCGGCGCTTCGACTTTTTTTCGGACGGTTATCTGGCCTTGCACCCGGAAGACCCTGGCCTGCTCGGCGATGTGCGTTACGCTATGCTGCCCACCAGCACCCGCCCGCTATGGGGCATCCGCCTGGATATGCAACACCCGGAAGCCCATGCACAATTCGAAACCTCGCGACAGATGTCGCGCGAAGAAATCGGTCAATTCATCGGAATATTAAGAGGTGTAGATTGAGCCGGGCCAAGTCAAAACAGCATCAGGATTACAGCCACGAGGTGCGCAAGCACCGCCTCCTGTGGGTGCGGCTTGCTTTCGCCGCGCTAGGCACCCTGTTCCTGCTGCTCGGCATTATTGGCGCGTTCCTGCCAATCATGCCGACCACGCCCTTCCTGTTGCTGGCCACCGCCTGCTACGCCCGCTCATCGCGCCGCTTCTACAACTGGCTGATGAACCAGCCGGCTTTCGGGCCGCTGATCGTCGAATGGCGCACCTACCGGAGCATCCCCTGGCGGGTCAAGTTGGTAGCAATAGCCACGATGATCCTGACCTTTGGCAGTTCGATCCTATTTTTTGTCAAAGATGGCCGGCTGCAACTGGCCCTGACTGCCTTCGGGCTGGCGATGGCAATCTGGCTCTACCGCATCCCCTCACGCGACCGTCCGGACAAGCGAAAACCCTGATTTATTTTGAAGTGCCGCTATGGGCGGGCAGCTTCGCCAGCCACTCCTTTGCCATGGATCGCGCCTTTTCGATTTGCTCGCGGCTCATCCTGGTTTCGATCTCATCCATGTTGTCCTGAGCCACTTCAAAACCTGCCGCCACAGCCAGATTAAACCACTTGTGCGCCTGCACCAAGTCAGCCTGTACTGTGCCTTGCCCCCTTTCATACATCCCGCCGAGGATATACAGCGCCTCCCCATGCCCCTGCTCAGCCGCCTTGTGATACCACGATACGGCTTCCTTGTCGTCATGCGGGACTCCGATCCCTTTTTCGTACATCACGCCAAGAGATGTCTGCGCCTGTGCATTACCCTGCAAGGCTGCCTTGCGATACCATGATGCCGCCTTTGCGTGATCCTGCGGAACGCCGTTTCCGCTGCCATGCATCTCCCCGAGGAGCACTTGCGCTTTGGCATCCCCCTTCTCCGCAAGGGGGATCAGTTCTTTTAATGCCACAGAAAAATGGCCATTTCTGTATGCAACGACTCCCTCATGCAAACCGGCCTGCGCACCTGCGCTAGCCATAAGGAAAAATACTGTAAAAATCAGGCCAAAAAAAGTTTTCATTGTCGCGTTACTCATGGTTTGTATTTTCAAGTTAAACCTCGAATCAAAATATCGGCTTGGATGCCTTGCCGGATAAATTGCGCCTTCGAAGTTGCCGTGGTTACAGCGGGCAAAATTATACGGCACGCCATAAAAAAGGTCGGCCAAATGACCCATAACCAAGCAGATTTAAGGTGCGGAAATGGCCAGTGAAAACGGCTGTTTAGCGAAGGGCAACTATTATCATTTCAGCAAGCCATTACCGGCTGGCCGGTTCGGCGCGTTTTGCGGGAAATAAAAAGTTGATACTTGTTCGGTGATAAATTTTTGCAGAGTTACATGATCTGTTTATCGATGACGGCGCATCCTCCGTTTATTTCGACTCCATTACCCACACTCCCGTCCAATCGTCTGGCGGCGGGTTAACCTTGAGGTGTTCGGCGCGCTCGATAAAGAGCTGGCTCGGCTTGTCATTGGGATTGAGCGCCACTGCCTCCGTGAACAGCCTGATGGCCTGGTCCCAGCGGCGGGCACGGTAGCTGGCCAGCCCATCCTTGAACAACTCCAGCACCTCGGCGATGTTGGGAAACGTCTCCTCGGTGTGGTAAGAGAGGATTTCGTATATCGACACCGGTTCGGTCTTGCCCTTGACCACCACCAGATCGACTTCCCTTTTCCGGTAGGTGCCCTGCAATTTGCGCACCGTAAATTCACTGATCAGTATCCTGGTGCCATATTGCTTGCAGGCAGACTCCAGGCGGGAAGCCAAGTTGACCCCGTCGCCGATGATGGTGAAATCCATGCGTTTTTTCGAGCCGATGTTGCCGGACACTACGCTATCGGTATTCAGGCCGACGCCGATATTGACCGGCAGCCTGCCCTCGCCGATACGCTGATGATTCCACGCTTCCAGCGTCTTGATCATCGCGATGGCGGCACGCACCGCGCGATCGGCATCGTCTTCGTGCCCCTCCGGGATACCGAACGCCGCCATGATGGCATCGCCGATGAACTTGTCCAGCATCCCTTCCTCGCGCTGGATGCACTCCACCATCAGCGTGAAATACTCGTTGAGCAACGCCACCGTGCCCTGCGCGCCGAGCTGCTCGGTCAACGTGGTAAACCCGCGTATGTCGGAAAACAATACCGTGCATTCCACGTCCTTGCCGCCCAGCACTTCCGCGCCGGCAGCCACCATCCGGTCGGCGATGCCGGGATCCATGTAGCGCGACATGGTGGACTTGATGCGTTTCTCGCTGCTGATATCTTCGATTACAAACATCGAGCCGATGCGCTTCTGGTCGATGTTGAGCAGCGGCTGCACGGTGAGGTTGACCGACAGGGTCTCGCCAGCCACTTGCAGCGGCGCATCCATGGAAGTCTGCTGCTCGCCGCTTTCGTGCACCAGCTTGAGTTTTTCCAGCACCCAGGCGTTAGCGTCCACGAAAAATTCCGTCACCGGCTTGTGCAGCACTTCTTCCGCGCGTGCCTTGAGAATGCGCAGGCCGGCCGCATTGCAGGTGGCGATGCACTCGTTCTCGTCCAGCGTGATCAGGCCATTCGACATCGATTCCAGCATGGCCTCGTTGTAGTTCTTCATCGCCTGCACGTCGGCGAATAGCTTGGCATTTTCCAGCGCGATGGAAATCTGTGCGGTGAAGGCGCGCAGCCGCGATTCGTCGTCGCTGGTGAACGGGCCGCCGTGCCGGTTCAGCACTTGGGTCACGCCGATGGTCTTGCCGTGCTTGTTGATGATCGGCACGCACAGGATCGAGCGCGTGAAGAAGCCGGTCTTCTTGTCGAACCCCGGATTGAAGCGCAGATCGGCGTAGGCGTAAGGGATATTGATTGACTTGCCGGAGGTAAATACCGCGCCCGCGATGCCGAGATGGTTGGGCAGGCGTATCTGCATCGACTCCAGCCCCTGCCCGACTTCCGACCACAACTGGTTGGTCTTCTCATCGTTGAGGAACAGCGTGGAGCGCTCGGCATTGAGCATGCGCGTCGCCTCGCCCATCACTTTCTGCAACAGCGAGCCGAGCTTGATGTCGGCGGTGACTTCGGAGACGACGTCGATGAACTCCATCTCCTGTTTGTGCAGCACCTTCATGTGCTCGATGAACTGGGCGCTTTGCAGCGCGAGCGTTCCCTGGCTGGTCATCGCTTCGAGCAGGTGCAGGTCATGCCGGTTGAATTTGCCTTTGCGCTTGTTGAGCGTCTGCGCGACACCGATGACCTCGCCCTTCACCGTCTTGATCGGCACGCACAGGATATTGTGCGTGACGAAACCGGTCTGCTCGTCGATGGAGCGGTTGAAGCGCGGATCGGAGTAGGCATCGTGAATGATCAGTGGCTCACCGGTGATGAACACACTGCCGGCAACGCCACTGTTGTTGAGCATGCGAATCTCGCGCTGGATATTGCCTTGAGCGACGCGGGAATAGAGTTCGTTGCTTTCCGGGTCGTTGAGGAACAACGACCCGCGTTCCGCATTGAGCCGGGCGGTAGTCATATCCACCAGTGCGTTGAGCACCTCGTCGAGCGTGTCGAACTCCGCCATCTTGTGAGAGACGTCGAGCAGCAACTCGGCCATGTGCAAACGGCGGCGCTGCTGTGTACCGTTCTGCTCGGCATCCGGCTTCGGCTTCTTGCGTGATGCGTTGGCGTTTGGCTGTTCCATCTTCATCCCGGCAGGTTCAGGTTATGGTTTTCGCGGATTGTGTTTCGAATTGTTCACGCAGCATGCGGATTGTGCCATGTAACTGCGTGAGTTCGCCATGATGCTGGTTAAGCTGATCACGCAGCGCGTTTTCCTGCTCGGTATGGGCAAGTTCGATGGCTTCGCGCAAGGTGGCAATGGTTGCTTTCAATTGGGCAATTTCGGCACTCGCCCCGCTGATCGCCTGCCTGGTACTGCTGTCCTTGTCGATGTACGCGGCTTCAAGAGCGTCGCGTAGCGAGGCAACCGTTGCCTTTAACTGCAGGAGTTCATGATGGTTGGCAACGGTGGCTTGTTGAACCGCCTTTTCACGTTCCACTCGCGCCTTCTCCAACTCCTCGCGCAACGCGGCCACGGTAGTTTTCAGTTGCGCGATATCGGCGTTAGTGGCAATGGCCGAGGCGCGCAGCCGCTCGTCCGTTTCCGCGTGAGCAGTCTCCAACTCCTGGCGCAAAGCAACCACTGTGCGCTTAAAATCGCGCAGCCCCGCTTGAGCAAGAATCAGTTCGTCGTTCTCTTGCGCCATCCTGATTACACCCTGTTAGTCGTATTCCCCTTTGTTGCGGTTCGCCTGCTCTCCCCTGTCCACACATCGGGAAAACCGCATCAATTGCAGCGAATCTTACCACCGGCATTCTTTGAACGCGCAATCAGAAAAACAAAAAGGCCAACCTCACGGTTGGCCTTCTGTTTAAATCGAAAGTCGGTTCCCTCACCTCAACCCTCTGATGAAACCACCAGCCATTCGACTAGGCCATCAAAAAACGATGACCAAGTCGCTGGTTATCCCGCAAGCGGGTGAGGAGGTAATCGTTCATTCTCCCTCGGGAAGAATGAATATTGATCCTTGATTAAGCGCGTTTTTTGAACTCGTTAGTGCGGGTATCGATTTCGATCTTGTCGCCGATTTCGACGAAGGCGGCAACAGGCAATTCAAAACCGGTGTTGATCTTGGCCGGCTTCATCACCTTGCCGGAAGTATCGCCGCGTACAGCGGGCTCGGTATACACGACTTCACGCACGATGGTGTTGGGCAACTCGACCGAAATGGCCTTTTCGTTGTAGAACACGACTTCGCACGGCATACCGTCTTCGATGTAATTGATCGCGTCGCCCATGCTTTCGGCTTCGATTTCATACTGGTTGTATTCGCCATCCATGAACACATACATCGGGTCGGCAAAGTAGGAATAAGTCACTTCCTTGCGATCCAGCAGGATCTGTTCGAATTTGTCATCAGCGCTATACACGGTTTCTTTTGCGGATTCGGTCAGCAGATTTTTCATCTTCATCTTGACCACCGAGCCATTACGGCCGGAGCGGCTGTAGTCCGCCTTGAGCACGACCATCGGGTCAGTGCCCACCATAATGACGTTACCTACGCGTACTTCTTGTGCTGTTTTCATGTTTACTGCCCCTCAATTTTCAAGGCGCGCATTCTACCGATTTTTTGAGAAAAATCCAGTAAATTCAACGCCAGATTGTTTGCGGCCAATTGCCGCGCCCAGTGTTGCGCATACTCGTTCAACTCACCTCGTGCGGCGGCAAGAGCAGGCCAAGCCTGCCCTGCACCTCCGCCGCTGTTCCACGCCCGCCACAGGTCTTGCATCGCCTGACCCACCGCCGCGCTGAGCGGTACGCAGTACATATCCAAGAAGGCTTGCAGCTTATTCCAGTGTACCGCATCGTGCTGCGGGTAAATTTGCCAGACAAACGGACGCGCCGCCCACTGCGCCCGTACGCAGGAATCCTCGCCACGAACGAAGTTGACATCGCATACCCACAATAGTTCATCGTAATGTTCCTGCTCGACGAACGGCAGCACGCGTACCTGCAGGTTGCCGCGTGCGTAACTGCTGTCCGCGCGCGGTGCGACATCGCCGAAATATTGCCCTGTCTGCGGCAGGATGCGCCCCTCCGGCACGAGGCATAACACGGTTTGTGTGCCGCTTGCCCAAGTATCGAATAAATCGTGCAGCGCGGCATTCTCGTAGCCGAACAACGAGATTTTCAATGTTTCTGCGCTTGGCATTTCCATGCCGAGCGACTGCCAGAATACCTGCTGCCGCGCGGCATCGTTCTGGAACGCATCGCGCCGCGCAAGCAGGTCATGTTCCAGCAACAGGCCACCGGTCTGGCTGGTGAAGCCGGGAAAGAAGAAGTATTTGGTCAGCGGCAAGCCCGGATGCGGCGACGGCAGACCATGACAGCCACGCACCCAGTCTTCGGCGCTGAGATATTCGAGATTGATCCAGACGGATTGCTGCTGCGCGGCCATCGCCGCGACATAAGACTCCGGCAACTTGCAGGCGAATGCTTCAATCACCAGTTCGGCGGGGCGAATCGCTTCCTCATCTCCGTTCGGGCTGAGGTATTGAAGAGTGGGCGGGTTGCCCGATTCGCACCAGCGTCGCACCTCCACGCCCCGGCAATACTGAATGTCCCGCGCCGCATCCGCCTCATGGCACAGCTTGGCCAAACTATTCAAATCATCCACCCACAGCCTGACGGCGAGGCCATGCTCATGCGCCAGTTGCCGCGCCAGCCGCCAGCACACGCCGATATCGCCGTAGTTGTCGATAACGTTGCAGAAAATGTCGCATGACTCACTCCGCATGCAACGCCTCCACCGGATCGAGCCGTGCCGCGCGCATGGCCGGTGCGACGCCTGCCGCGAGGCCGATGGTCACCGCGCTGAGTTCGGCAAGCACGGCAAACAGCCACGGCGTATGTACCGGCAGCGCGGGGAACAGCAGGTGCAAGCCTTGTGCGATGCCGACCCCAAGCGCCAGTCCGGCCAATCCGCCCAACGCAGACAGCAGCATCGCCTCGCCCAGAAACAACGCGAGCACCTGCCGTTCGCGCGCACCCAAGGCGCGCAGCAGGCCGATCTCGGAAGTGCGCTCGGTGACCGCCATGGTCATGATGGTCAGGATGCCCACTGCGCCGACCAGCAGCGAGATGCCGCCCAGCGCGCCGACGGCGAAGGTGATGACGTCGAGTACCGAGCTCAGCACGTCAAGCGCCTGCTCCTGCGAAATGATCGTGAAATCCTCGCTCCCGTGCCTGTCCTTGAGACGTTCGGTAATGGAACGTATCACCGCATTAACATCGGCGCTGGCGCGATAGCTCACTTGCATCTCTATCAGCCCCGAGCGGTTGAGCAGCTCCATCGCGCGCGCTGCCGGGATAATCACGATATCGTCCATATCGAAACCGAGTATCTGTCCCTTGGATTCCATCACGCCGATCACGCGGTAACGTTGCCCGCCGACGCGCAGATAACTGCCGAGCGGATTCTGCCCGGCAAAAAGTTCCTGGTTCACCTTCGCACCGAGTACGACGAACGCGCGCGCCTGCTCGTTGTCCTCATCGGTCCAGAAGCTGCCGCTCTGCACTTTCATCGTGAACGCCTTGGCAAAATCGCGCCCTTCGCCCAACACCGTGGTGCGCCGCGTCTTGCCATTGGCGCGCACCTCGGCGTTGCCCATCACGCTGGGATTAACGTTTTCGACATAAGGCAAGTGGCGCAGCGCATCCGCGTCCTCCAGCGAAAGCGGTCTGACCGAGCCGAACACGCCAACATTGCCGCCGTGGGTCTTCGTCTTGCCCGGCTGGATGGTGATGATGTTGGTGCCGAACTGGCTGAACTCGGACAGCACGAACTGATGCAACCCTTCGCCGATGGATGTCAGCAGGATCACCGCCGTGATGCCGATGGCGATGCCCAGGCCGGTCAGGAAGCTGCGCATCCGGTAAGACAGGAAGCTGGAGGTGGTCAGTTTGACGAGGTCAGGAAATAACATGGCGCGTCATTCCCGCGAAGGCGGGAATCCAGCTAATTGAACAAACCCCGCGAAGCGGGACAAAACCAAACTGCCTGTTGAATAAAAACACTGGATTCCCGCCTTCGCGGGAATGACGAAATTCATTGCCATGATTGCACTCATTACCTTCCAGCCAGCGCTGCAACCGGATCAAGCCGCGCTGCGCGCCGTGCAGGCCACACGCTGAACAGGATGCCCGTCCCCAACGCCGTGGTGCAGGCCGCGAGCACCGCCCACCACGGCGGGCTGACCGGCAGGCTGGGGTATATCTGCCCGATGATGGTGCTGCCCGCATAGCCCAGCACCAGCCCTGCCGCACTGCCGATAGCGGAAAGCAAGGCCGCCTCAGCAAAGAACAATGCGCGTATCTGTTTGCCCGGCGCGCCCAGTGCCTTGAGCAGCCCGATTTCCCTGACGCGCTGCGCCACGGCGATCAGCATCACATTCATGATCAGCACGCCCGCCACCACCAGGCTGATCGCGGCGATGCCGCCAACCGCCATGGTCAGCGCGGTAAGTATCCGGTCGAAGGTGGCGAGCACGGCATCCTGCGTGATCACCGTCACATCCTTCTCGCCGCTGTGGCGCTGGAACATGATCTCTTCGGCTTCGTGCCTGGCCTGCTCGACCGCATCACGGCTCTTCGCTTCGATCAGGACGCGAAACAGTCCCGACGTGTTGAATATCTGATGTGCGGACGCGACCGGCACGATCACCAGCTCGTCGGTGCGCATCCCCATCGATTCGCCTTGCGATGCCAGCACGCCGATGACGCGGAACCGCCGGTCGCCAAGCCGCACCCAAGCGCCGACAGCCTGCTCGTTGCCGAACAATTCGCGCTTGATCTGGTTGCCCAGCACGCATACCGATGTGCTTTCGTGAATGTCGCCCGCGGGTAGGAATTTGCCGATGCCCATGCTCATGTGGCGCACTTCCAGCAAGTCCGAGGTCGAACCGAGCACCACCACTTCGCGGTTCAACGCATCGCGCGAAAGCGTGGCGGAACCGATGGTCAGCGGCGCGATGCGTTTGACGGCATGGCTGCGCAGGATCGCTTCCGCATCATCCAGCGATATCTCGCGCGGCACCTGCCCGATCAACATGCCGGGTGTGATGCCCGCCGTCTCGGTACGCCCCGGCAACAAAATCACCAGGTTGGTGCCAAGCGAAGAGAATTGATCGACCACATAGCGGCGCGCGCCTTCACCGAGGGCAGTGAGCACCACCACCGCCGCGACGCCGATAGACATCGCCAGCATCATCAACAGCGTGCGCGTCGGGCTGCCGCGCAGGCTGCCTGATGCAAACTGCGCGACATCAATCAGTCTCACGTGCTTCTTCCGGTATCGCGGACGATCTGCCCATCCACCATGTGAATCTGCCGCGCTGCACGCCCGCCTAGAGCAGGATCGTGGGTAACGAGTATCAAGGCGACTTTTTGCTCGACTAGTTGTTCGAGCAGATTCATCACCTCTTTGCCGGTAGTTTGATCGAGGTTGCCGGTCGGCTCGTCAGCCAGCAGCACGGCGGGGTGCATGCTGGTCGCGCGGGCGATTGCGACACGCTGGCGCTGCCCGCCGGAGAGCTGGTCGGGGCGATGATCGGCGCGATCGGTTAAGCCATAGTTCTCCAGCAATTGCGCCACGCGTGTCTTGCGTTCGGCGGGAGGAATCCCCGCCAATATCAGCGGCAACTCGATGTTCATCGCGGCGGTCAGGCGCGGCACCAGATGGAACGCCTGGAATACGAAGCCGACTTTTTCGCTGCGCACCCTGGCCTGCTGTTCATCGGTCAATGCGGTAACGTCCCCGCCATCCAGCCGGTAAGCGCCGGAACTCGGACGATCCAGCAGGCCGATCAAATTGAGCAAGGTGGATTTGCCGGAACCGGATGGCCCCATGATCGAAACATAGTCACCCGCCGCGATGTTCAGGTCGATGCCGCGCAACGCGGCGACCTGCTGATCGCCGACCGTGAAGCTGCGGCTGACTTTTTCTAGCCGAATCATTTAGCGGGTTTATTTACTTCCGGCTGCACCCGCGCACCGGCCTTCACTCCGGCCCGGTCGAGCGACATCACGATCTGGTCGCCTTCGTTCAGCCCGGCGGTGATCTCGGCCTGTTCCCAGTTGGCCAATCCTGTCGTCACGGTGCGCTCTTCAAGCACACCATCGGCTCGATAGAGCAGCACACGCTTGCCTTCCAGCATGGTTTGCGTGGGAATGCGCAGCACGTTTGCGCGGGAGTCATGGACGATTTCGACATCGGCGCTATAGCCGACCAATAGATTTTCCGATGTGGGCGGCTCGACAAATTCCACCTCGACTTCCACGGTGCGCGCCTGCTTCTCCAGCTCCAGCACATAGGGGGCGATACGCTTGACCTTGCCTGCAAAGGACTTGCCCTTGATCGCATCCAGCGTGATGCGGCTCATCTGCCCGACCTTGATGTTGGCCGCATCCACCTCATCGATCGGCGCGCTGACGAACATGCAGCTATCGTCGATCAGGTCGATTGCAGGCGGCGTCGGGATGCCGGGCGGCGAAGGCGTGGCGTATTCGCCCAACTCGCCGCTGATGTCGGCGATGATGCCGTTGAACGGTGCGCGCAGCACCATGCGCCGCAAACCGGCTTGAGCCACGTCAATGCGCGAGCGGCTTTGCGCTATCTCGCTGCGCGCTGCCGTGCAGGAAGCCTGTTTGGCTTTCGCGTCCGCCTCGGCGCGTTCCAGCCCTTCCGTCGAAATGAAGCCTCGCTCGCGCAACTGCCGCGCACGTACCGCTTCCTTGCTGCTCATGTCCGCGACAGTGCACACTTCATCGACGTGCGTACTTGCCGTTTTAAGCTGCTGCTCCGCCAGCCGCGCCTGCGCCTGCAAGTCGTCGTTCCACAATTCCAGCAATATCTGGTCAGCCTTGACTCGATCGCCCTTTTTCACCAGCAGATGCGCAATCTGCCCGCCCGCCGGTGGCGCCAGCTTGGCGCGGCGGCACGCCTTCACCGTTCCCGCACGGGTATTGCTCACCGTCGCTTCCACCATCCCGCGCTCAACCTTGGCCAACTGCACGCGAACCGGCTCGGGACGAGTAAAGTACCAGGCCGCCACCGCCAGCAATAGCAGCACCACGAGATAAGGAAGATATTTCAGGAGGCGGTTTTGTTCACGGTGCCGAGACAATGTCATGCGAATTCCCCAAATACTGGTTCAACCATGCTGACAGGATGATCTGGGCAGGCCTTCTACCCTGACTTAAAGATGGTGCTGGAGAGAGGAATCGAACCTCCGACCTACGCGTTACGAGTGCGTTGCTCTACCAACTGAGCTACTCCAGCATAAACGGGGCGATTATAGAGGACGCGCTACAACAAGGGAACCTTAAAGGTATGCACTATTGCAGCGCCCTGGGCAGCGGAAACACGACGTTCTCCTGGATGCCTTGCAACTCGGTGACGCTGTCCGCGCCCATCTCGCGCAGGCGCGCGACCACGCCCTGCACCAACAGCTCGGGGGCGGACGCGCCTGCGCTGATGCCGACACGCGCCTTACCGGCAAACCATTCCGGTTGCAACCCGCCGGCGTCATCCACCAGATAGGCCGGCACGCCGACATTCGCCGCGACTTCGCGCAGGCGGTTGGAATTGGAACTGTTCGGCGAACCAACCACGACCACCACATCGCATTGCTTGACCAGCAGCTTGACCGCATCCTGGCGGTTTTGCGTGGCATAGCAGATATCGTCTTTCCTGGGACCGACGATGTCGGGGAAACGCGCCTTGAGGGCGGCGATGATGCTGCTGGCATCGTCCACCGACAGCGTGGTTTGCGTGACAAAAGCGAGGTTGCGTTCATCGGTTACCTTGAGACCGGCAACTTGTTCGGGCGATTCGACCAGATACATGCCGCCTTCGCTCTGCCCCATCGTGCCTTCCACTTCGGGGTGCCCGGCATGGCCGATCATGATAATTTCCTTGCCATGCCCGCGCATCCGCAACACTTCGACATGCACCTTGGTCACCAGCGGACAGGTCGCGTCGAATACCGTCAGGCCGCGCGCTTCGGCCTCGCGGCGCACCGACTGCGGCACGCCGTGCGCACTGAAAACCAGGATGCTGCCGGGCGGCACATCGGCCAAATCCTCGATGAACACCGCGCCTTTGCGGCGCAAATCATCCACCACGAATTTGTTGTGCACTACCTCGTGACGCACATAAACCGGCGCGCCGTGCAATGCCAGCGCGCGCTCGACGATGGTAATGGCGCGATCCACGCCGGCACAGAAGCCGCGCGGATTAGCCAGCAGCAGGTCCATGTTTGCGCTCCTTAAAACTATCCAGAATCATCAAAAATGCGCCGCAGGTGATTGCGGAATCGGCAAGGTTGAATGCCGGAAAATAATGCTCACCCCAGTGAAACGATAGAAAATCCACCACATATCCATAGGCGATCCGGTCGATCAGATTGCCCAATGCACCGCCGAGAATCAGACTCAGCGCCAGCGCGAACAGCGTTTGCGCGCTGTGCCTGCGCAACAGCCAAACGATCCACACCGACACAACGATGGCGATGCTACCGAACAGCCAGCGCTGCATCCCACCCGCATCGCTGAGAAAACTGAATGCCGCGCCGGTATTATGCGCCAGCACCAGATTGAATATGCCGAGGACGGGAAGGCTTTCGCCATAGGCAAAGTGGTTGGTGATCCACAGCTTGCTGGACTGATCGAACACAATGACCAGCGCGCTCAACCACAGCCAGCGATTAAGCATACTTCCGCGCCTCACCGTTGCCGAACAGGTTGCTCACGCAACGGCCGCACAGCGTCGGGTGCTGCGCGTCCGCACCGGTATCGGCGCGGTAATGCCAGCAACGTTCGCATTTGTCGTGCAGGCTGGCGGAAACATCGATATGTTGTTCGGCTTCTGTCGCAACGCGATGCACCGTGGCACGCGAGGTGATGAACACAAAGCGCAAATCGACACCGAGGCGCGCCAGCACTTCGTAATCTTCACCCGCAACATACGCGTCCACTTCGGCGGCCAGCGCCGAGCCGATCAACCCCACGGTACGCGCTTCTTCCAGTTGCTTGTTCACCTTCGCGCGCCAGGCTCCGATCTTCAGCCATGCGGCAATCGCCTCGCCATCCAGTTGCGCATCGGGCAAGCCGTACCATTCTTCGAAAAACACACTGCTGTCATCCCTGCCACCCAACACCTCCCACGCCTCTTCGGCGGTAAAGCTGAGTATCGGCGCGATCAGGCGCACCAGGCTGTGGGTGATGTGGTACAGCGCATTCTGTGCGGAGCGGCGTGCGGCGGAATTTTCCCCGGCGGTGTACAGGCGGTCCTTCAAAATGTCGAGATAGAAACCGCCCAGATCCTCGGAACAGAAAGCCTGCAATTTTTGTGCGATCAGATGGAATTCATAGCGCGCGTAATCCTGTTTCACCTCGCCCTGCAACTGCCCCACCATTGCCAGCGCATAGCGGTCGATCTCCATCCACTGCTCCACCGGCAGGGTGTGTTGCTGCGGATCGAAATCGGAAATATTGGCCAGCAAAAAACGCAACGTGTTGCGAATGCGCCGGTAGCTCTCCACCACGCGCTTGAGAATCTCGTCGGAGATGGTCAGCTCGCCGGAGTAATCGGTCAGGGCCGCCCACAAACGCAGGATGTCGGCGCCGAGTGTGTCGAAAATTTTCTGCGGGGCGATCACATTCCCCTTGGATTTCGACATCTTGTGGCCGTGCCCATCCACCACGAAGCCGTGTGTCAGCAAGGCCTTGAAAGGCGCGCGGCCATTGATGGCGCAGCCGGTCAGCAGCGATGACTGGAACCAGCCGCGATGCTGGTCGGAACCCTCCAGGTACAGGTCTGCCAGATGATCTGAGGCTGAATGCAACTCAGCGCGGCGCTGCAACACGGATGCGTGGGTGACACCCGAATCGAACCACACGTCCAGCGTATGGGTAAGTTTTTTGTAATGCTCTGCTTCTGAGCCCAGCAGGTCCACCGAGTTCAGGCTGAACCATGCCTCGATGCCATCGCGCTCGACCAGCTTGGCAACCTGCTCCAGCAATTCCGGCGTGCGCGGATGGAGTTGCATCGTCTCCTTGTGCACGAAAAACGGCATCGGCACACCCCAGTTGCGCTGGCGCGACACGCACCAGTCGGGGCGGTTTTTGATCATCGCTTCGAGGCGGGCGCGCCCCCAGGCGGGAAAGAATTCGGTTTGTTCAACGGCTTGGTTGGCGAGATCGCGCAGGGGCATTCCATTGCGTTTTTCGGGCTTGCCTGAGTGCGAACGTTTTTCTTGCACCAGACTTTCCGAATCGGTCATCCCGCCAGAACCAATGTTATCCATCCCGATAAACCACTGCGGCGTGGAACGGAAGATGATCGGCGTCTTGTGCCGCCAGCAATGCGGATAGCTGTGCTGCACTTTTTCCAGGTGCAATAAATGGCCGCTGGCTTGCAGCGTATCGATTACCACGTCGTTGGCTTTCCACACGAACAGCCCCGCCAAAGTTGTCTCTCCCGCAGGGGGCGTGCTGGCGATGAACTTGCCATCGTCGCCGACCGGGTTGTCGGTCGGCAAGTCGTATTTCTGGCCTATAAAATAATCGTCCAGACCATGCGCCGGAGCGGTATGCACCAGTCCGGTTCCCGCCTCCAGTGTGACATGCTCGCCGCAGATAATCGGCACGGTGCGCTCATAGAACGGGTGTTGCAGCGGCAACATTTCCAGTGCCGCACCTTTGCACTGCCCAACCTCGTTGCCGCTTAGTTGATAGCGTTGCAGGCAACTTTCCATCAGTTCCGCAACCAGCAGCAAATAACCCTTGTCGGTTTTTACTAGCCGATATTCATGCTCGGGATGCACGCTCACCGCCTGATTGGCAGGCAACGTCCACGGCGTGGTGGTCCAGATCACCGCATATACCTTGGCATCGCCCGGCAGCGACACGCCGAACGCCTTCTCCAACGCGGGCCTGTCTTTGACCTCGAAGGCTACATCGATCGCGGACGAAGTCTTGTCCTCATATTCCACTTCCGCCTCGGCCAATGCCGACTGGCAATCCAGGCACCAGTTCACCGGCTTGCGTCCCTGATACAGATAGCCGCGTTCGTAGATGCTGCCGAGCGCGCGCATGATGTCGGCCTCGGTCTTGAAGTCCATCGTCAGGTAGGGATGATCCCAGTCGCCCAGCACGCCGAGGCGGATGAAGTCCTTCTTCTGCCGCTCGATCTGTTCCTTTGCATAGGCGCGGCACAGTTCGCGGAACTGCGACGGAGGAATCGCCTTGCCGTGTTTTTTCTCCACCTGCAGCTCGATCGGCAGGCCGTGGCAATCCCAGCCCGGCACATAGGGCGCGTCGAAGCCGCTCAGCGTCTTGCTCTTGACGATGATGTCCTTGAGGATCTTGTTCACCGCATGGCCAATATGGATGTCGCCGTTGGCATATGGCGGGCCGTCGTGAAGGATGAATTTCGGTTTGCCCTGCCTGGCCGCGCGGATTTTTTGATAACGTTGCTGCGCCTGCCAGCGCGCCACCATCTGCGGCTCGCGCTTGGCGAGATCGCCGCGCATCGGGAACGGGGTATCGGGCAGGTTAAGCGTATTTTTATAATCAGTCATGTTGTTTGAACCATTGCTTTGCATTTTCCACATCCAACGCGATTTGCCGCGTCAGCGTCTCCACATCAGGATATTTCTCCTCATCGCGCAGCTTGTGCAGGAAATCCAGGCGCATGTGCCTGTTGTAAATCTGGTTTGAAAAATCGAACACATGCACTTCCAACACTGGCTTGCCGTCCTGCCTCACCGTCGGGCGCACACCCAGGCTTGCCACGCCCTGCATCGGCGGCAGGCCGTCGCCCTGCACGCGCACCACGAAAATGCCGGACAGCGGCGGACGGTTGTGTTTCAACTGGATATTGGCGGTCGGAAAGCCAAGCCGCTTGCCCAGGCCATCGCCATGCTCCACGCGCCCGCTGATACTGTAGGGCCGCCCCAAATAGGACTGCGCCACGCGCATATTGCCCTCCGCCAGCGCGGCGCGCACCGCCGTGCTGGAAATACGCACCCCGTTATGCAGCACACTGTGCACCGCCTGCACCGCAAAGCCGTGCTGTAAGCCGATTTTTTCCATCAGCGCGAAATCGCCGGCACGCCCGCTACCGAAGCGGAAATCATCACCGATCAGCACAAACCTGGCCGACAGTTTTTCATGCAGCGCGTGAATAAAGCCTGCCGCGCTGATCTGCGCAAAGCGCGCATTGAAACGGCATACATGCACACGGTCGATGCCCATGGAACCGAATAGCTCCAGTTTCTCGCGCAAACTGGTCAGCCGTGTCGGCGCTTGCTGCGGCGTAAAAAACTCGCGCGGATGCGGCTCGAAAATCACCACTGCCGCCGGCAGCCCGCGCGCTTGCGCCGCTGCACGCAATTCGTTCAGCAACGCCTGATGGCCCAGATGCACCCCATCGAAATTACCGATGGTAAGCGCAACAGGCTGGGTATCGGGAGAATAAAGTCCGCGTAGAATCAACATGGGCGCGGATTATACCTGACAGGCAGGGGAATACGCCGAGCTAAGTAAATGTGCAAACCACCGTTAGGCCAATCTTTTCAACAGAACACCGCTGGCATCTCATAGTAAAATTTCCTCGCCTTCACGCGCAAGGCGGCATTCCGGGCCACCGGCCTGTTTCGGGTGACGCAGCAGCGCTTTCTCAAATTCCTGTTCTAATGCCTCGTCGCTGCGGGTGGGTTCGTGGTGGGTGCAATACACGAGTTTTGCACCGGATTTTTTTGCCATGGCGATGCAGGAATCAAAGGTGCCATGCCCCCAGCCTTTTTTCGACGGGTATTCCCCGGCGGTGTAGGACGAATCGGCAATCAGCACGTCCACGCCGCGCATAGCCTCGATGATGGATTTTTCCTTATCCTCGATCAGCATCTGGTACTCCTCGTAGCCTTCGTCACCGGGGGCATAAATATTGTAATGGGGTTCGTGGTCGCCGGTAAAAAATACCGATTTACCGTTGCAGTCGATGCGGTAGCCGAAGTTGATGACCGGGTGATTGAGCAGCGTCGGCGTGATCGTGGCCGACCCGATCTGCACGCTTTGTTCCGGCATCAGGGTTTCGTATTCGATCTTGGCCTTCATTTCTGCTTCGCGCACCGGAAAATAGCTGTACTGTAACTGCACCTCCATGATCTGCTCGATACCGCGCCCGGAAATGGGATCGAATGCGCCGTGCAGGCGCATGGTGTTGCCGGGAATAAAAATCGGAGTAAATAACGGTAAACCCTGGATGTGATCCCAATGGGTGTGGGTAATAAAAACATTCGCGGTGACCGGCATTTCCCTGAGCAACACTTGCGACAGCGCGAAAATTCCGGTGCCGGCATCGAGGATGATCAGTTCGTTGTCGTCGGTGCGTATCTCGATGCAGGTGGTATTGCCGCCATACTTGACAGTGTTAAGGCCGGGAGAAGAAATCGAGCCGCGCACACCCCAGAATTTGATTTTCATGCGTCGGCTCCGACTTGGGAAAAGACCTGTGCTTCCTCGGCGATTTTCGACATATCGCCAAGGGAGGCAATGATTTCATCAATATCGCCGCCGAAATAATTGCGGACTGCCGATGGTAGCGCCTCAATACAGGGGTTACCGCTATCGCCGAAAGACATTTTTTTGCTGATCTGATTGGCGGCATAAACGCTGGCCCACATCCCGCCTTCCCCGCCATCCGTGGAATGATGGTTGCGTATGCAATTGATCAGCGCCGGAGGAAATTGCCATTTCTCCGCCAGCATCGAACCAACGACGGTGTGATCAACGCCGATTACCTGGCTTTCCGCCAGATGCAGCGATATATTTTTACTGCCGCTTTTCAGCATCGCCTGGTTAAATTCGTCGGGCATGAACTGTGCAAACACCACTTTGCCGAAATCATGCAGCAACCCGGCGATATAGCAATCCATCGGGTCGGTGCCCGCCAGTTTGCCACCCAGCGATCTGGCAATGCCGGCGGTGGTGAGGGAGTGCAGCAAATACTGCTGGATATCGAAACCGGCGGCATTGTGCTTGGGTAAAATACCGACCGAGGCGATACTGAGCGCAAGGTTCTTGATGGTATTGAAGCCGAGAAAAACCACCGAGTGATTGACCGAAGTAATTTTGTTGGGCAGGTTGTAATAGGCGGAATTGAGCACCCTGAGGATCTTGACCGTCATCACTGGGTCTTTTTCGATCACCTGCACCAGATGTTTCGGCTCGCAATCCAGGTTCCTCGTCAACTCCAGGATTTTTTGCACGCTCTTGGGAAAAGCGGGCATCTTTTCCACAGCCAAGGTGAGTTTCTTTGCCAGTTCCGGCGAAATTTGGTTCATGCCATCGAATAAATTGGTTATGCAAATGAGACATCGCTATGCTGCTCCACCCACCGTCAACCCATCGATCGGCTTTAAACGGGTCAGCTTCGCTTTGGAATTTCCTGCGGCTTTTCCCTGCTGATTTTCGCCATCCGCAAAAACGTCGCCAACTCTTCCACCCAACGCAACTTCTGCTCCGGGGTAAGCTGCCTGAATGCGCGCAACCGTTCGTCGCTGACGTAGTAAGTGCGGTCGCCGGGCGGGAAGTCTGTTTTCATTGCGCCTTGATCCGTTGCAAATGTTCGATGTCGATAACATCGATCGGGCGTCCGACAGCCTGTTTGAGCGCGATCAGGTCATCAATGGATACAACATGAATGTCGGTGTTCGCGACTTTAAACACGTCGGCACGCAATGCCATGCCGGAAAATTCAACGGGAGGAAACAGCAGCACATCGACGGTGACACCAGCCAAATCTGCGCTGCGCAGCGCGAACGCTTCGAGGTGGCGCTCCGCGTGCCACTGGCGCAACAATTCCAGATCGCCGAGCGATTCAAGTGGAACCGGCAGCACGGGAGAAAGCTTGAGCTCCTTTGCCGCGTCGATCAAGGCGGCCAGGTTATCCGGGTTCATTGCGACGGTGATGTCCACATCCATCGTGGCACGTTCCACGCCGTGCAGCGACACAGCCAGACCCCCAATCAGCAGGTAGCCCACCTTGTGGCGGGCAAGTGCGGAAAAGAGATCGACATAAAACATCAGGCCGTCCCGCCGACCGTCAGCCCGTCGATGCGCACCGTCGGTTGCCCGACGCCGACCGGTACGCTCTGGCCTTCCTTGCCGCAGGTGCCGACTCCGGGATCGAGCGCCATGTCGTTGCCGATCATCGAGATGCGCGTCAGCACGTCGGGGCCGTTGCCGATCAGGGTCGCGCCTTTGACCGGATGGGTGATCTTGCCGTCTTCGATCATGTAGGCCTCGGCGGTGGAGAACACGAATTTGCCGCTGGTGATGTCCACCTGGCCGCCGCCGAAGTTCACCGCGTACAGGCCGTGTTTCACCGAGGCGATGATTTCCTGCGGGTCTTTATCGCCATTGAGCATGTAGGTGTTGGTCATGCGCGGCATCGGCAGGTGCGCATAGGACTCACGGCGTGCGTTGCCTGTTGTAGCCACGCCCATCAACCGCGCATTCAGGCTGTCCTGCAAATAGCCTCTGAGGATGCCGTTCTCGATCAATGTGGTGCATTGCGCGGGATTGCCTTCATCGTCCATCTGCAACGAGCCGCGCCGTCTTGCCAGCGTGCCGTCGTCCACCACGGTCACGCCTTCTGCCGCGACGCGTTCGCCGACGCGGCCGGAGAACGCCGAGCTGCCCTTGCGGTTGAAGTCGCCTTCCAGCCCGTGGCCGATCGCTTCGTGCAGCAGGATGCCCGGCCAGCCGTTGCCCAGCACCACGGTCATATTGCCTGCCGGAGCGGGCGAGGCATCGAGGTTGGTCACGGCCTGATGCACCGCCTGCGCGGCGTAGCGGCGCAACATTTCATCGTCGAAATAACCGTAATCGAAACGTCCGCCGCCGCCTGCCGAGCCCTGCTCGCGGCAGCCGTTGCTCTCGATGATGACTTGCAGCGACAGGCGCACCAAGGGGCGGATGTCGGCATTCAGCAAGCCGTCGCTGCGCGCCACCATCACCACCTCGTATTCGCCCGCCAGCCCCGCCATCACCTGCACCACGCGCGGGTCGAGCGCGCGCGCGTAGCCTTCGAGCCGCTCCAACAACGCGACCTTGTCGGCATCCTTGAGGCTGGCGATCGGGTCATGCGGCAGATAGATTTCGCGCCGCGAACCGTGATGAATGACAGGCACAGTCTGTGTGCCGCCCTGCTTGGCAATCGCACGGGTGGCCTGCGCCGCGCTTTCCAGCGCATTCATGCTGATGTCGTCGGAATAGGCGAAGGCGGTCTTCTCGCCGCTCACCGCGCGCACGCCGACCCCCTGGTCGATGTTGAAACTGCCGGATTTGACGATCCCCTCTTCCAGCGACCAGCTCTCGGCACGGCTGTATTGAAAGTACAAATCGGCGTAATCGAGGCGATGCGCCAGCATGCTGGCGAACACCTGTTCGATTTGGCGCGCCTCGATGGCATAGGGGGTCAGCAACGACTGCTGCGCCGTGGCGAATAGCGTGTCAAAAGTCTGATTTTGCATGGTATTCATCAATTGGCGGTTAAAACAAAACGCGGTGTGTCAGCGCGGGCAGGCTGGCGCGCAGGCTGGCCTGATAAGACGAATTCACTTCGGCCAGCACCACGCCCGAGCCGCGCGGCAGCCTGTCCAGCACGCTGCCCCACGGGCCGACAACCATGCTGTTGCCGTGGGTCTCGCGACCATTTACATGGTATCCGCCCTGTGCTGCGGCTATCACATACGCCAGGTTTTCCACGGCACGGGCACGTACCAGCACTTCCCAGTGCATCTTGCCGGTGGTCTCGGTGAACGCAGCGGGTAGCACGATAATATCCACCTCTTTCATCGCGCGGAACAGCTCGGGGAAGCGCAGGTCGTAACAGACCGCCAGCCCGATGCGCCCGAACGGGCTATCCACCACCACGACCTGATTGCCCGGCTCGATGGTTTTGGCTTCGTCATAACGCTCATTGCCCAACTCCAGACTGAACAGATGGATCTTGTCGTAGCGCGCCACTTGCTCGCCCTGCTCGTCGAATACCAGGCAGCTGTTCAGTACCTTGCCCGGCGCACTTGCCGCCAGCGGGATCGAGCCACCCACCAGCCAGATCTTGTGCTGGCGCGCGGTTTCGCTGAGGAACGACTGGATCGGCCCCTGCCCCGGCTGCTCACGCACCGCAATCTTGTCCTGCTCGGCCATGCCCATGATGGCAAAAAATTCCGGCAACACCACCAACCGCGCGCCCTGTTCGGCGGCTTTGGCGATGAGGCGGCGTGCCTCGTTCAAATTACCCGTAATGTTCGGGCCGGAAGCCATTTGGATGGCGGCCACCTTGAATGCGTTGGCTCGTGGTGCGGTAGTTCCTTGCGGCATGAATTGCTTTCTATTTACTCTGATTATTTGCCTTGACTGGCGCTTCGCCAACCTTGATCACCTTGGGATCGCTCCAAGTGCCGCTGACATTGTATTCAAACGATACTAACTTATCGAGCGGATTGCCTAATACTTTGTTGACGATGAGCGAGCCGATACCCACCACTGGGCCAGCGGCAAAAGCGCCAAGCAGCGACACGCTATCACCCAGCGTCGGTAAAATTATTACGTGTAAATTCTGGGTTTCGCTATTCAAATCGATGCTGCCTTTCATGGTCACTTTGGCGGAGGATCCGTCAATATGGAAATCCTGCGTATCCATCACACCGTGCCTGATCGTGGCATTACCGTTGATGTTATCGAATTGAAAACCGTCGCTGAACACGTCGGTGAAATCCAGCGTGATGCGTTTGGGCAATGCCTGCAAGCTGAGAATGCCCAGCAACTTACCGATACCCGGATCCATTTTGAGGAATTGTCCCTTGCTGGTATCCAGCTTGAGCGATCCGCCCAGCGTGGCGTAGTTGAATTCGCCGGGATTGCCGGCCCATGACAAATTTGCCGCCAGTTTTCCGCTGCCGCTCTTGACGGTGCCAGGATAACCGGAGCGCGCCAGAATTTTCCCGGCATCGCTGATTTGTAGCAGCAGATTGACCTGGGTTTGCGTGCCCGCCTCCGACACGTTACTGGCGCAGCCAGCCGATTGCGGGAGGAGGCGGGGGGGCGGCATTCCCGCACCGGACGCTTGCGCGCACCGTGTCATGCCGTCCGCCTGGCCGCCGCGCCAAACCCCATCCCCGACCAGGCTGCCGTCCGGGTTGACGATATTCAACCGGCGCAACCGCCAGTCATTGCCGTCGGGATGCCCCACCAGTTCCAGCCGCCCGACCTGCTTGCCGCCCATCTGCAAATTCTCGATAGCAATTTGCAGCGCGGGCAGGCTGCCGGGCGACACCGGTGTGGGCTTGACAGGCTGAGCGGGAGCGGCTGGCGCACGGTCATCGCCGCTCCACAGCAGGTTCTGCAGCCGTACTGTCAATTTACCTTCCCCGCGCGGCTGCCACTCCACCTCGCCATTCAGCGCGCTGCTGGATAACCGTACGGACAATCCGTCACCGCGCTTGCCGGCATCGATATTCAGGTCGTCGATATGCACCCCTAAGCCGCTCACCCTGCCGATCACGAGATCCGCGCCGGCAATGAGCACACCACCATCCATGCTGCCAGCGGCGCCAAGCAGATCGCCCCAACCCTGCAAAGACAGTTCCGGCAAACTACCACTCAGCCATATGCCTGTCCTGAGCTCAGTCGAAGAGCCGCCCTTGCTTCGCAGAGAGTCAATGGCCCCAAGTTGCTCCAGCAGCCTCCGGGTACCCGATCGCCGCCCCTGATTACCGGAAATATTTTCTCCGCCGAAATTAATGATGCCGCGCCTGATGACCATTGCGCCGTTTTCATCGCGCCGCACCAATCGCGCGCTGAGCAGCTTGCCCAGCTGCGCGCTAATGACGTCCCGATCCTCGGCGACATTCTTCTTCTCCAGTCTCAACGACATCGCTTCATTAGCGCGCTTGGTAAAAGGTTGCGGCAGATTGGAACCAAGGCCCTGCAGATTGGAATTGATGGTTAACTGCGCAGATTTTTTTACCACTGCAATGTCGGCATCCCATGCCGCGCTGCCGTATAAATAGTTCAGCAGCGGATGCGGATTGATCTTGCGCAGCGCATCGAGGTTGCTGCGCCCTTTCACAGTGGCATGTACCACGCCGCCTGCGGCGGTCTGCACATTGATGCTGGCCGCTCCACCCAGTATTTCCGCCGACACGCCGCTGGCCTGCATACCCGATTCGGTGAACGCCAACTCACCGCGCGTGTTGCGCAACAGCGGCACCCCTTCTCCCAAATCAATATCGTTATCCTGTACACGCAAGGCTCCCGACACTTTTACCGGTTTGTCACCCAACAACGGAACATGCACAAACAAATCCAGGTACCCGTTACCTTTGGCGCTCATACCGTCGGTAAAGCCATCTATGTAGCCGCGTACCGGGCTCTGCTGGATATATTGCAGAAAGGTATTGCTCGGGCCCACCGCGTTTCCCTTTATTTCCAGCGGCAAATAATCGCTCAGCAAATCCGCTATGGTGACGGTGACATTCTGCAAATGCGCATCCAGGATAGTCGCAGACGGCGATTTCACTTCCAGCTTGTTGCCGCGTATCCAGAATTCGCCCGAGATATTTTCGATATGAGGCCAATTCTTGTCGAATTCCATTGCGACGCCCCGCGCATGTCCGCCGATTTCAAGCAATGCATCTTCCGTACCGTTCGCCTCCGACGCGTTACTGGCGCAGTCAGCCGTTTGCGGGAGGAGGCGAGGGGGCGGCACTCCCGCACCAGATGCTTTCGCACACCGTGTCGTACCGCCCAGCGGAAAATCGCTCAGATTGCCCTTGACGCGCACGCGAAAATCCTCGGTATGCCCCGCCAGCATCGCGCCGTTCAGCCAATCGCTGCCCTCCTTGTCCAGCGCGACCAGCGGGGTGTAGCGGGCGGCGCGCCTGACATCGCCGCGCGTCAGGCTGACGGTCAGATCCAGCACACCCAAAGTACCTGCCTTGGTCTGATAACTGCCATACAAGTTACCCGCCAGGTCGTCGTTGGCGACGGCAACATTATCGACGTTGATCAACAACTCTCCGCGTTTGTGCTGCCAGCCGGCCTGACTGGTCAAAGTGGCAAAAAATAACGGTTCGCGCATCACTCCCGGCGCATCCACCGTCAACTGGCGCGAATTGATATGCAGCCTGCCGCCCGCATCGCTGCCATCCACATCCACCGACAAGCCGGAAAAGCCGGGTAGCGCGCCAACCTGGCGCAGCGCAAGGTTTTCGAACTTCCCTTTTATTTTGTAGCTCGGGATTTTGTAATTCAGAGTTTCGTGGCTATCCGATTTTTCAAATGTGCTCTGCCATTGCGCATTCAGGTTGGACACCCTTCCTCTTGGCGCATACGCATCCAGCTTGGCGCGCAAGCTGGCTTCCAGCGGCAGAAAATTGGCCAAACTGTTAAGGCTTTCCAATTGCAACAGGTTGGCGCGTATCTCGCTGACGGCAGGTTGCCCCTTGGCAGCCTTTGCAGTACGAAAATAAAAATCCGTCGGTTGCAACTCGATGCCGTTTTGCATTCGCATCGCCAAATGCCTGGTGGAAACTTCCATGCCGCCCGCCACTTTTTTCCATGCGGCGCGACCGCGCAAATCGAGCAATCTCATTTCCGGCACATCCTCGGCCAGCTTGGTCACTACATCGCGCAAGCCCAGATCGGCGGTGATCCCTGTCACTTTGCCTGCTTCGACATCCAGCCAGCCGCGCAGCGCGCCGCGGCCCTGGCTGAATTCGCCCGGCAAATCCAGCCAGGGCCTCCAGGCTGTCACATCGGTGTAATCAAGCTGAGCAAACATCTGGCCGCGCCAGGCACTCAAGTCATCAAAACTTGCCCCATAAAAATCGCCGCGCACATCCAGCGGGGTCGCCAGTTCGGCTGGCGGTGCGGCACGCAAAGCAAAGCGGTGATGGCTGAACAGGTTTTCGATACGCAAATTGACCCGTTGCAATACCAGCGGCGGCGTATCGCGCTGTTCGTCCACCCAGACGATGAGCGCGTCGCGCGCCACCATACGCGACTGGCGCAGCAGCCAATCGGCCAAATCGTTATCGCCGCCTTGTTTGGAGAGCGCCACGCCACCGATAAAAACTTTCCCTTGCGCATCGCGGCGTATCAGCAACTCCGGCCTGTCGATTTCCAGGCTGGCTAGCCGCAGCTCCGCAGTGAACAACGACATCCACGATACGCTGCCGTCAATGCGGGGCAGAACCAGCGCCGGTTGCCGCTGCTCGTTCAGGATATGCACTTCGGTAAAGCTCAGACGCGGCCGGAAGCCCTGCCAATCGCCTTCGATCTTGCCGATGGTGACCGGATTGCCGATCGCGCCCGCCAAAGAAACAGCGATCCGGTCGTGATACTGCTCGACATTCGGCAACAGCCAATAGCGCAGCATGAGGATCGCCAGCGCCGTCAGCACAGCCATCACCGCCGACGCGACGATGGCAAGTCGCGTCAGCCAGTTAAAACTGTGCCAGAGCAGGCGGATGGGAAGATATCTCAACATGAGTTCAGTTATTAGTCGTTAGTTACTAGCTGGTGATTACGGTTTGATTTAACTAGCCACTAGCGTCTAATGGCTAGCGACTGCTTCTGGTTTAACTAACGACTAGCGACTGACGGCTAATCATAAGACAATACGCATTCTAACTTGAAGCGCTTCCCCATGAATACCGCAATGGACTCACAGCCCACAACCTTCGATGGCCTACTGCAAAAGATGCAGCGCTGCAGCCGTTATGCCAAGCATGTACTGGAAGCAGACCCGTCGCTGCTGAATTGGTTGCAGGAAAATTACACCACGCCGTGCGACCGCGCGGAAATGCTTGCTCTGCTGCAACAATCCAGCCCATCACCCCAACCCTCCCCCGCTTGCGAGGGAGGGAGCAATCGAGTCGCTAACGCGACAGACTCGTTTGATTCTGAAGCCGGCTTGGCGCGTGCCGTGCGCAAGTTGCGCAAGCAGGTAATGGTCAAGCTGATCCTGCGCGACCTCAATGGGCTGGCCGGTTTGAACGAGGTGATGCAAGCCATGACCGCGCTGGCGGAAGTGTGTGTACAGCAGGCGCAGGCCTGTTTGATGCAATCCTTGCAGGCGCAATTCGGCACCCCGCTGGACGAAACCGGCGCAACGCCGCAGCCCTTACTGGTCATCGGCATGGGCAAACTGGGCGGCGGCGAACTGAATGTTTCGTCCGACATCGATCTGATTTTCGTTTATCCGGAAGACGGCGAAACGGATGGATCACGCAAATTGAGCAACCATGAGTTTTTCACCCGGCTGGGCCGCCGCCTGATCAACCTGATCAACGAACCGACCAGCGACGGCTATGTATTCCGCGTGGACATGCGGCTGCGCCCCTACGGCGACAGCGGCCCGCTGGTGATGAGTTTCGCCGCATTGGAAGAATACCTGGTCAGCCAGGGGCGCGAATGGGAGCGCTACGCCTGGATCAAGGCGCGCGTCATTTCCCCGGCAGACTGCCCGCACACCGCCGAACTGATGCGGCTCGCGCAACCGTTCGTGTTCCGCAAATACCTCGACTTCGGCGCGATCGATTCGATGCGCAAGCTGCATGCGCAAATCCGTCAGGAAGTACAACGCCGCGACCGGCTCAACAACATCAAACTCGGCCCGGGCGGCATCCGCGAAATCGAATTCGCCGCGCAGGTGTTCCAGCTGATACGCGGCGGGCGCGACGCCCAGTTGCGCATCCGCCCCACCCAGGCGGCGTTGCAACAGCTCGCAAAAAACGGCCAGCTGCCCGCGCCGGTCGTCGCCGATCTGGATGCGGCTTATGTGTTTTTACGCAACCTTGAGCACCGCCTGCAATATCTGGATGACCAGCAAACCCAGGAACTGCCGGAAAAACCCGAAGACCGGGAAATCATCGCCGATGCGATGGGCTACGCGGATTACGCTACGCTGCTGGACGACCTCAATCGCCATCGCGCGCTGGTCAACCAGCAATTCGAGCAGATTTTCGGCGCGCCTGAGGAAGGACAGGACGACGAGCAATTCTGGCATGAAGGTGTCAGCGCCGAAGCATTGCTTGCCCGCCTTGAAAAGCTCGGTTACCGCGCTGCAAACGACAGTGCACAGCGCCTGTTGCAACTGCAAGCCGGCAACCGCTATCGGCAATTGCCCGAACTCAGCAGGCAGCGGCTGGACAAACTGATCCCGCAATTCATCGGCCTGTGCGCCCAGCAAGCCAATCCGGACGAAACGCTGTCCAGATTGCTCGCCCTGCTGGAAGGCATCAGCCGCCGCGCCTCCTACCTCGCCTTCCTGGCCGAATATCCGCAGGCGATGCAACGATTGACCCGGATGGTTGCCGCCAGCAGTTGGGCAGGCGAGTACATGACCCAACACCCGGCGCTGCTCGATGAATTGCTGGATGCGCGCGAGATGTACCAGCCGCCCCAATGGCAGCAAATCGACCGCAACTTGCAAGGCCGCCTGGATGACTGCGCCGGAGATGCCGAACGGCAGCTGGATGTATTGCGCCTGGTCCAGCAGGAACAAACCTTTCAACTGCTGGCGATGGACCTGCAAGGCCTGTTACCGCTGGAAAAACTCAGCGACCACCTGAGCGATCTGGCCGATTTGCTGCTGCGCCATGTGCTGAAGCTGAGCTGGGCAACCGCGCGCAAACGACATCGCGACGAACCGAGATTCGCCATCATCGCGTATGGCAAGCTGGGCGGCAAGGAACTGAGCTACGCCTCAGATCTCGACCTGATTTTTCTCTACGATGACGACCACACCGATGCGCAGGAAAACTACGCACGGCTGGGGCAGCGCATCAACACCATACTGAGCAGCTACACCTCTTCCGGCCGCCTGTACGAAACCGATTTGCGCCTGCGCCCGAATGGCGCGAGCGGCTTGCTGGTCAGCTCGATCACGGCGTTTGCCGAATACCAGCAGCAACAAGCCTGGGTATGGGAGCATCAGGCCTTGACGCGTGCCCGCTTCAGCGCGGGTGACGCAGAGATTGGCGCCGCCTTTGAAAACATCCGCCAGCAGGTGCTGTGCCAGCCGCGCGATCTGGCTACCTTACGCAAAGAAATTCTGGCGATGCGCCAGAAAATGCTCGACGGCCACCCCAATAACACCAATCTGTTCGATATCAAGCACGACCGGGGCGGCATGGTAGACATCGAGTTTATGGTGCAATACCTCGTGCTCGCCTACGCCCATCAACACCCGCAACTGACCGGCAATATCGGCAACCTGGCGTTGCTCAAACTGGCGGGTGAACTCGGCCTGATTCCTGTCGAACTTGCCGAACAGACTCGCACGCTGTACCGTACGTTGCGCCAGGCGCAACACCGCATCCGGCTCAACAGCCAGTTGCCGTGCCGCGTTGAATACGGCCAGATCGAAGTTACCGCGTGCAGGAAGTTGTGGGACGTGCTTTTTGAAAATACTTAAACAGAGGAAGTAGAAATTTCTGGCACTGCGCCCGACGACATCATATTGGCCCGGCGCGTGGAATCGTCGAGGCGGGCGGTGAGGCGATACATGACCATTTCGCCTTTACCCTTGACATAGATCGTGGCGGGGGGTTCGAAGGCATAGTCATGCCTGATCCGGTTGTAGGTTGTTCTGTCCATCTGGATCACGCCCTGCGTCGCTTCGTCGGTCAGACGGCTGGCAATGTTTACCGTGTCGCCCCATAAATCGTAAATAAAACGCTTGGTGCCGATCACCCCGGCAACCACGGGGCCGGTGGCGATGCCGGTGTGTATACCCAATTTGAATCTGGCAAGTTCGGGATGGTTAGCCACAAACTGGCGCATTTCCAAAGCCAAGTCTGCGATATCGCAGGTGTAATCCGCCCTGTCGCGGTTCAGCCCGCCGACCACCATGTAGGCATCGCCAATCGTCTTGATTTTCTCCACGCCGTATTTTTCGCTCAGTTCGTCAAAGCCGGAAAAGATGGTGTTGAGCAGAGCGACCATTTGTTCGGGAGAAAGTGACTCGGTCAGTTGCGTAAAATTCACCAGATCGGCGAACATAACCGTTACATCCGCATGGCCGTCCGCGATCAGGCCCTGATGATTTTTCAGCCGCTGCGCAATACTGCTTGGCAATATGTTGAGTAACACGCGCTCGGATTTTTTTTGCTCCTCGGCCAGCAATTGGTGCTGCTGGTCGAGCTGATTCTTGATCTTGTCCATCTCCACGACAAAATAGCGTACCAGGAAATAAATGATGGAGGACATCGCGGCAAAATTTAGCGCGAAGAACACGCCGATGGTCTTCATCGGCATCCCGCCATCGCTTCCGGAACCGAGAAAGTAATCGAATGTCCCGGATATGGCCGTCATCACGATATAAGTGGCAAACCAGGGGATTGATTCGCGCCAGCCCGACACGACCAGCGCGCCGATCGGGGCAAGCAATGCCCACAGCATCACCCCGCTCGATGTCACCGAGCTGCCGATGCTCCATTGCATGACGAACGGCGCGAACAGGAACAGGCTCAACTGCACAAAACGGAACGGCTCAAACCGCCGGGTTCTAAAATAGTAGATCAGCGAAGTTACGGAAACCAGTTGATAGCCCAAGGGCACGTTCGCCGAGAAGTTCAGCCCCATCATCCAGTAAATGGCCAGCCACAACACTACCGCCAGGTTCATGAAGGCGCAGGCAAAGATCAACAGACTCTTGCGCAATTTTTCTTCTTGCGTATCTGTTATTTCTGCGGTGATTTCAGGGAGTTCGATCATCGGTGCAGTTGCCCTTCGGGTATGACTCATCAAGGCATCGTCCAGCAAACGCGGCAATCATACCCGAATTATCGGCTAAAAATAAGGCTGGTTATTGAACTGGGTAATTTAACCATGCTTCTTCATAAACCGGCCAGAAAACGCTAGAATTCACGCTTTGCAACCGACCCATCAAAGGAACCCCATTATGTCGATGTCCGATCGCGACGGCTTTATCTGGTATGACGGCAAGCTTGTGCCGTGGCGCGATGCCACTACCCATGTGCTGACCCACACACTGCACTATGGCATGGGCGTGTTTGAAGGCTTGCGCGCCTACAAGGCTGCCAATGGTACGGCCATCTTCCGTTTGCAGGAGCATACTGACCGGCTGTTCAATTCCGCGCACATCTTCCAGATGAAGATGCCGTTTGACAAAGAAACCATCATGGAAGCACATCGCGAAGTAGTGCGCGTCAACAAGTTGGAATCCTGTTACATCCGTCCGATCTGTTTTTACGGTTCCGAGGCGATGGGTATCGCCGCCACTGCCCTCAGCACCCACGTTGCCGTGGCCGCATGGCCGTGGGGTGCATATCTGGGCGAAGAGGGCATGGCAAAAGGTATCCGCGTCAAGACTTCCAGCTTCACCCGTCATCATGTCAACGTGAATATGTGCCGCGCCAAATCGGTAGGTACTTATACCAACTCCATCCTGGCGCATCAGGAAGTAGCGCACGATAGCTACGATGAAGCATTGCTGCTGGATGTGGATGGTTACGTTGCGGAGGGTGCCGGCGAAAACATTTTCATCGTCAAGAAAAGCAAGCTGTATACGCCCGATCTGACTTCGTGCCTGGAAGGGATCACGCGCGACTCCATCCTCACGCTGGCAAAAGAACTCGGCATCGAGTTGATCGAGAAACGCATCACCCGCGATGAAGTGTATTGCGCAGATGAAGCCTTCTTCACCGGCACCGCAGCAGAGGTCACCCCGATCCGCGAACTGGATAACCGCACCATCGGCTGCGGTTCGCGCGGCCCGATTACCACCAAGCTGCAACAGGCTTTCTTCGACTGTGTCGCAGGCAAGCATCCGCAGCACACCGATTGGCTAGCCTACGTTTAAGGGGGAATATCGTGAGCAACGAAAACATCACCCAGCGCTACATCGAAGTAACAGCACACGACTTGCCATTGACCTGCCCGATGCCGGGCATGAGTTTGTGGAATGCCCACCCGAAAGTCATGATCCCGCTCAATCATGGTGGCGAAGCGCGTTGCCCGTATTGCGGCACCTTGTACAAATTCAAGGGTGAATTGCCCAAGGCGCATCATTAAAAACCTACTGCGCGACTCGATAGCTGCGTCGCGCGGTGCTCGCTCCTTCGCCTACCTATCAGGTATGGTTCAGTCGCTGTGCTCCGTGCTCCTTACTATCGAGCCGCTCGCTACGGTTTTAGGGGATTTCCTAAATCCAGGTAATCTGTCGGAATGCAAAAAATATTAGTCATCAGCCCGAGCTGGGTAGGCGACTGCATGCTGATGCAGCCGATGCTGATGCGCCTCGGACAACGCCACCCCGGTTGCCGCATCGACGTGTTCGCCCCGTCGTGGACGGAGAAGCTGTTGCGCCAGATGCCGGAGGTGCATGATGTCATCGTCAACCCATTCCCGCATGGCGCGCTGCAACTGGCGGCGCGCTACCGGCTCGGCAAACAACTGCGCGCCGCGCGCTACGACCAGGCCATCGTGCTGCCCAACTCATGGAAATCCGCGCTCGTGCCATTCTTCGCGCATATCCCGCTGCGCACCGGCTTTGTCGGCGAGTCGCGCTATATCCTGCTCAACGATGCGCGCAAGCTCGACAAACAGAAACTGCCGCTGATGGTGGAACGCTTCGCACAGCTCGCCGAAGATGCGCAAGGCGAAATCCCGCGCCCCCTGGCAAACCCCAAACTGGCGATCTCTGAAGCGCAGCGCGATGACGCGCTGCGCAAGCTAAATACGAAAAACTTATGTCCGGGCACCCGCCTGACGCTGGACAAACCCGTCGCGGCATTCTGCCCCGGCGCCGAGTACGGCCCCGCCAAGCGCTGGCCGGCGGCCTATTATGCGAACATCGCACAACGCCTGAAGCAACGCGGTTATGCGGTGTGGCTGATCGGCTCCGTCAAGGATAAGCATGCCGCCGAAGAAATCAACCTGCTTGCCGGTGCGCAATGCACCAACCTGTGCGGCCGCACCGACTTGGGCGATGCCATCGCGTTGCTGGCATGCGCAAAGCTGGTCATCAGCAACGACTCCGGCCTGATGCACCTAGCCGCCGCGCTGGACCGGCCGATGCTCGCGCTGTTCGGTTCCAGCAGCCCGCAGTTCACCCCGCCGCTGTCCACGCAGGCACAGGTCATCAAACTCGACATCGAGTGCAGCCCGTGCTTCGAGCGCGAATGCCCGCTCGGGCATTTCAACTGCATGATGCAACTTACCCCGGACATGGTCTGGAACAAATTAACTCCTCTGCTTTAAGGCAAAATGCACCATGCTGAAAAATCCACCGAAAGAAATCTTTAAGGCCTATGACATTCGCGGCATCGTCGGCCAGACGCTGACGCCTGAAGTGGTGGAGGCCATCGGCCATGCCATCGGCTCGGAAGCGGCGGCACGCGGGCAACACAAGATTGCGATTGGCCGCGACGGAAGATTGTCCGGCCCGGAACTGATCGCCGCGCTGGCACGAGGCATCCGGAAGAGCGGCATCGACGTGATCGATGTCGGTTGCGTTCCCACGCCGATGGTGTATTTCGCCGCCTACCAGTTGCATACCAACTGTGCGGTGATGCTCACCGGCAGCCATAACCCGCCGGATTACAACGGCCTGAAGATGGTGCTGGCCGGAGAAACCTTATCGGGCGAAACGATACAGAAACTGCGCTCACGCATCGAACAGAATGACCTCACGCACGGCTCCGGCAGCTACACGCAACAAGACATCAGCGCGGATTACATCGCACGCATCGCCTCCGGCATCAAGCTGGCGCGCCCGATGAAGATCACCGTTGATTGCGGCAATGGCGTGGCCGGAGCTTACGTTGCCAACCTGTATCGCCAACTCGGTTGTGAAGTAGAAGAAATGTATTGCGAAGTGGACGGTCATTTCCCCAACCACCATCCCGACCCGTCCGACCCGCACAACCTCGAAGACCTGATCGCCGCGTTGCGCGATAACGACAGTGAGCTGGGCTTGGCGTTCGACGGCGACGGCGACCGCCTCGGCGTGGTCACCAGGGACGGCAGGATCATTTTTCCGGATCGCCAGTTGATGCTGTTCGCCGCTGACGTGCTGAGCCGCAATCCCGGCGCGGAAATCATTTTCGATGTCAAATCCACGCGCAACCTGTTCGGCTGGATACGCTCGCACGGCGGCAAACCGACGTTATGGAAGACCGGGCATTCGCTGGTCAAGGCCAAGATGCGCGAAACCGGCGCACTGTTGGCCGGCGAAATGAGCGGCCATATGTTCTTCAAGGAACGCTGGTACGGCTTCGACGATGGGCTGTACAGCGGTGCGCGCCTGCTGGAAATCCTGAGCAAGGTAGCAAACCCGAGCGCCACGCTGAACGCCCTGCCGGACGCGTTCTGCACCCCGGAGCTGCACATCCACACCGCCGAAGGAGAAAATCACACGCTGCTCGCACAATTGCAGCAAACCGCAAAGTTTGCCGCCGCAAAAGAAATCATCACGCTGGACGGGCTGCGCGTGGAATATGCCGACGGCTTCGGGCTGGCGCGCCCCAGTAACACCACGCCGGTGATCGTGCTGCGCTTCGAGGCGGACAGCGAGGCTGCGCTGCAACGCATCCAGGACGACTTCCGCGGGATATTCCGGCAGGCCGCACCGCATTTGCGGCTGCCGTTCTAAGGATCCACACCAATTGGCGTAGCCAACATTGACGGAGCAACGGTCAGGGTCGGCCCGTTGCGCCCTGCCCCGCGGCAAAGACCAACTCGCGCTGGCGCGGTTGCATCCAGTATGCCAACTGCTCGCGGAAAAATCCGGCGAACTGCGCAAGGTCAACCGGCTTGGCCACGAAACTGTTCGCCCCGACCTGATAACTCATCAGCACGTCAGCCTGCGTATATTCCGCCGAAAACGCCACGATCGGAATATCGCGCGTGGCGGCATGCATGCGCAGCTTGCGCAATACCGCCAAACCATCCAGTTTCGGCAGCTTCATATCCATCAGGATGATATGCGGCATTTGTTCTTTTTTAGCGATGCTATCGCTCAGCCAATCCAGCACGGCATCGCCGCCCCCCACCACAGTCAGATTAATCTCAGGGCAAAACTCAACAGCGGCGCGGTGCGCCAAATCTGTTGCCAGCAAATCATCTTCGACCAGCAATACGCTATAACGGCCTGTGTTCACCTGCATCGCTCCTTTATAGACGAGCCTTTACCCAACCTGCAACCGAACCCAATGCCGCGGGCAAATGTTCGGGTTGCGTGCCGCCTGCCATCGCCATGTCCGGCCTGCCGCCGCCTTTGCCGCCGACCTGTTGCGCGACCATATTCACCAGATCCCCGGCCCTGATTTTCGCAGTCAGCCCTGAAGTCACACCGGCAATCAGACTAATCCTATCACCGTCCACCGCCGCCAGCACAATAGCGGCCGATTTGAGTTTATCCTTAAGCTTGTCGAGCGTTTCGCGCAACACCGCGGCATCCGCGCCTTCCAGCATCGCAGCCAGCACCTTGACACCGTTGATCTCCGCCGCCTGGTTAATGAGATCATCGCCTTGTGCACTGGCCAGTTTCGATTTCAGCCGCGCCAGCTCTTTTTCCAGCGTCTTCATGTTGTCGAGTATTTGTGTGACGCGTGCCGCCGCCTCCTGAGGCTGCGCCTTCACCGCATCCGCCACTTGCCGCAATTGCATCTCCTGCTGCTGCACCAGCGCCAGTGCGCCTTCGCCGGTCACTGCCTCCACGCGCCGCACGCCCGCCGCGACACCGCTCTCAGCCAATATCTTGAACAGGCCAATGTCGCCGGTGCGCTTCACATGCGTGCCGCCGCACAATTCGCGCGACGAACCGATGTCCAACACGCGCACTTCGTCGCCGTACTTCTCGCCGAATAGCATCATCGCGCCGGTCTTCTGTGCATCCTCGATGGACATCACGCGCGCCTGGCACTCCGCGTTGGCAATGATTTCGGCATTCACGATACTTTCCACTTTGAGGATTTCCGCGTCGGTCAGCGGCTGCGTATGCACGAAGTCGAAGCGCGTCTTGTCCGCATCCACCTGTGACCCCTTCTGCTGCACATGGCTGCCGAGCACCTCGCGCAACGCCTTGTGCATCAGGTGCGTCGCCGAGTGGTTGCGTATCGTGTGGTTGCGCGCCGCGACATCCACCCTGGCGGTGACGCCGTTGCCCACGGTCAGCTTGCCGGTCTTCACGACGCCGTGATGGCCGAACACCGTTGCCTGAATCTTCTGCGTATCCTCCACCGCGAAGATGCCGTGTACGCTGCGCAGTTCGCCGCTGTCGCCGACCTGCCCGCCGGACTCGGCGTAGAACGGAGTATCGTCCAGCACCGCCACGCCGATCTCGCCCTCGTTCAGCGTATTCACCGGCACGCCGTCCTTGTATAAAGCCAGCACATTACCCTTGCTTTCCAGCAGGTCATAACCGTGAAAAACTGTTGCCGGGCCTTCGTATTCCAGGTTAGTCGCCATCTTGAACTTGCCCGCCGCGCGCGCCTGCTCCTTCTGGTGCGCCATCGCCTTGCCAAAAGCCGCAGCATCAACCGTCACACCATGCTCGCGGCACACGTCCTGCGTCAGGTCGAGCGGAAATCCATAAGTGTCATGCAGTTTGAATGCGGTCTCGCCGTTGAACACCGTGCTACCCTGTTGTGCCATCTCGGCCAAGTCAGCTTCCAAAATCGCCATACCATGTTCAATCGTGGCGAAGAAGCGCTCCTCTTCCAGCTTGAGAATTCCCTTCACGCGCACATTTTCCGCGGTCAGTTCGGGATAGGCAGAACCCATTTCAGCGACCAGGTCGGGCACCATCTTGTAGAAGAATGCGTCGCGCACACCCAGCTTGTAGCCGTGACGGATCGCGCGGCGGATGATGCGACGCAACACATAGCCGCGCCCCTCGTTGCCCGGGATCACGCCGTCGGCGATCAGGAAGGAGCAGGCACGGATATGATCGGCCAGCACCTTCAGCGAAGGCGAATCCAGATCGGCGCAGTGCGTTTCGCGCGCGGCGGCTTTGATCAGCGCCTGGAACAGGTCGATCTCGTAGTTGGCATGCACATGCTGCAACACCGCCGAGATGCGCTCCAGCCCCATGCCGGTATCCACCGATGGCTTGGGCAGCGGATGCATCACGCCGTGCTCGTCGCGGTTGAACTGCATGAATACGTTGTTCCAGATTTCGATGTAACGGTCGCCGTCTTCCTCGGGCGTGCCAGGCAGACCGCCCGGAATATGTTCGCCGTGATCGTAGAAGATTTCGGTACAGGGGCCGCAGGGGCCGGTATCGCCCATCATCCAGAAGTTGTCCGAGGCGTAGCGCGCGCCCTTGTTGTCGCCGATGCGGATCACGCGATCCGCCGCCAGCCCCATCTCCTTGGTCCAGATATCGTACGCCTCGTCGTCCTCGGCATACACGGTGACGTAAAGCTTATCCTTGGGCAGTTTGAACACCACCGTCAGCAGTTCCCAGGCGTAATTGATCGCATCGCGCTTGAAATAATCGCCAAAGCTGAAGTTGCCGAGCATCTCGAAGAAGGTGTGGTGGCGCGCGGTGTAGCCGACGTTCTCCAAGTCGTTATGCTTGCCGCCGGCACGCACGCATTTCTGCGAAGAAGCGGCACGGGTATAGGGACGCTTGTCGAAACCGAGGAACACATCCTTGAATTGGTTCATCCCCGCGTTGGTGAACAGCAGCGTCGGATCCTCGTGCGGTACCAGCGAACTGGAAGGCACGACCGTGTGACCTTTGGACGCAAAATAATCTAGGAATTTCTGGCGGATTTCACTGCTTTTCATTTCATCAACTTTCTAATCGCAAATTTGTATAGCACACACTCAAGCCGCCTGCCGCTGATGCGCGGTAGATTTGATCAAACACTCCGCCGGAATGCCCAGCCCTTCGTGCAAACGGCGAATCATCGAAAGCGTCAGTGGGCGCGTGTGATTCAGCACTTCATACACGCGGTTCAACCCGCCTATCATCGGCTGCAAATCTTTCGGCTTCAGCCCCAAGCTTTCCATGCGGAACTTGATCGCCTCGATCGGGTCGGGCAACTCCATCGGATAGTGCTTACGTTCGTAGGCTTCCACCAGCGTTACCAGTACATCCAGCCGCTCTCCTTCCGGCGTATTTGCGCTCGCCGTCATCAACCCCTCGATTTCCTTGAGCGCCGCACGGTAATCCGCCTTGGTCTTGATTGGTTTAATGTCCATATTTGCACCTCATATTGTTTGCGCGTCTATCGCGTCATACTGTTTGTGTGTGCCGATGAAGCGAACATACACCACGCGATAAGTGTAATTGATCCACACCACCAGTCTGTATTTGTTGCCCGCAACATTAAACACCACCCGCCCATCTTTCAGGATACTGGCATTGCCAAAATCAGCCTTCACCGCAGCGGGCGAAATCCAATCTGCCACCAACACCTGCCGATACCACGCAAGACACGGCTCATGTGCATCCTGATAGTTTGGATTGTTTTCCCAGAAGGCTTTAAGGGTGGACAAGGTGATCACACGCATGGGCGCATTTTAGTCCCAAATCGGGATAGGTGGCAATAGAAAATCACTCTTGATTTTCAGTAGTTGTAGGGCGGAAGCCCAGCAGGAGCGTTCCGCCGCAATTCAATGTGCTGTTGCATTCGGCGGAAAAAATCATCCGGCGGAACCGCAAGCGTTCCACCCTACGCGAACTGATACCCTCATATGCCAAATGCCCTACGATATTTTGGAGTGTCGCGGCTCTCGTTCAAGTCTAGGACGTTGACGTGGTGGGATACGCCATTAAAGTGTCCATCAAGCGTAACGAGGCACGCGCTCTCCAAATACGCAATGCAAGCGAAAATCAAGTCAGCGCCTCGAAGCTTGGAGAAACCATCCACAGTTACAAGATCACTGCACCGATGGATCAGTTCTTGGTCGACCGGGTAGATGACGGCGCAGTCGTCAACAATGTAGAACTCGCGCAGAATCTTCTTTCCTTCGCGGTGCATTCTTGAAACTGATGCATCTACCTCAAATACAGCAATTGACGGAAAGATGTTCTGATAGGGGCCGGAAATCCAGCCGTCCGATAAGTCTTTCATAAGACTGTGACCTGGAGAGTAGCCCTGCGCGTTAGGCTCTTTGATATTTAGGATTGCAGAGGTATCCCAGACGAACTTTTTCATTTGTGCATGCAATCGGTATGTGGCACAGATATCTTCCCATGCGTGTTCATCAAGAGCTCCAACGTTTGAATTCACCTGCGCTGCGCGGCTCCATCGCGCGGCGCAGGTGGGGTGAGGGGTTGGGCAGCAAATGTCTATTTGAGCGTGCCATATGTAATGTCAGGCCGGAAATCCGCTCCGGTCGCTGTAGCCTCCAACGCGCCGACCTCGATTAGGGTGAAGCGATATCGTTTTTTGTTTAAGTAGAACGTCTCAGTACTTCCTGTAAGGTGTGCTACGAAGATAAGAACAATAGTCTCATCGTCTTCGAAAACCTTTGTGGTTTCTTCGCCGTTGCCGCTTGGAAAAGTAACAAATGGGCGTTGTGCCCGGAGATTTGCAAACGTAAATGCTGGCCGGGCTTGCGCTTATCGGCTTTTGATACGACTCCAAAGTAACCATCGCGTGGTGATTCCTGCGCGTACGCGAACACTGCACCAAAACTGGCATATAGAAAGAACAAAAGTGGCATAACCAACCGGCGAACGTGCATTCTCAGACTCCTCTTTTTACTGCCTAACATAACTTAGACGACATGGAATTCGCCAAGTTGTGCTGCCAAAAACTAAGTTTCTTAATCATCAAGTCGCAGCACCTGAAAAATCACCTCAAACCCGAAACCACGCGATTGCAGGAAGCGCATTTGCCGGGCTTTTTCCTTGTCATCCTGCGGCAGCGTGCCGAATTTTCTTTGCCACACGCCGCGCGCCGCTTCCAGTTCGCTTTCTTTCAATACCGGCAACGCGGCCTCGATCAACTCTTCCGCGATGCCCTTCTGGCGCAATTCATGCGTGATGCGTTGCGTGCCGAATCGACTGCGCTTGGCGTGCAACAATTGCGTGGCGGCACGTGCATCCGACAACCAGCCGCGCGCCGTCAAGTCGTCCAGCAGCGCATCCAGATCGCCCAGCCCAGAAGAATCAGCCACAGAGGAATCAAATGACTGTTCGAAATCTTCCTCAACTTGCACATGCGGCAACAACTTGCTGCGCAGCTCGGCGCGGCTGTATTCGCGGCGCGCCAGATACTGTAGCGCCCGCGTGCGTAGACTTACCTCAGGCTTTTTTCTCACCCGGGTGCCCGACCATAACCAGCCGCTTGGTTGCGGTTGTTTCGCTACCTAGCGGAATGGCTATAACCAGCCGCTTGCCCCGCACTTCGGGGCTTAGCGGAATGGCTAGTAGCCTTATCAGTGGTTCCATCAAAAGTTATTCGGAAGCTTTCGCGCCCGCTTTTGCGCTCGCCTTGTCGGCGGCTTTCGCGGTGGGCTTTACAACTGGGTCGAGTAACGCCACGCCGACTATTTCACGCACCTTGTTTTCGATTTCCCGCGCGATTTCGGGATGTTCGCGCAAATACTCGCGTGCGTTGTCTTTGCCTTGGCCGATCTTGTCACCCTTGTAGGCGTACCAGGCACCGGCTTTTTCCACCAGCTTGTGTTGTACGCCGAGGTCGATGATTTCGCCTTCGCGCGAGATGCCTTCGCCGTACAAAATATCGAACAACGCCTCGCGGAACGGCGGGGCGACCTTGTTCTTCACCACCTTGACGCGCGTTTCGTTGCCGATGACTTCGTCGCCCTTCTTGATCGCGCCGATGCGGCGAATGTCGAGGCGCACAGAGGCGTAGAACTTGAGCGCGTTGCCGCCTGTGGTGGTTTCTGGATTGCCGAACATCACACCGATCTTCATGCGGATCTGGTTGATGAAGATCACCAGCGTGTTGGAACGATTGATGTTGCCGGTCAGCTTGCGCAATGCCTGCGACATCAGGCGCGCATGCAGGCCCATTTGCGCATCGCCCATTTCGCCTTCGATTTCGGCCTTGGGCGTCAGCGCGGCGACCGAGTCGATCACCACCACATCCACCGAGGCGGAACGCACCAGCATGTCGGTGATCTCCAACGCCTGTTCGCCGTTGTCCGGCTGCGAGATCAGCAGGTCTTCGACCTTCACGCCGAGCTTCTGCGCGTAGCTCGGGTCGAGCGCGTGTTCCGCGTCGATGAACGCCGCCGTGCCGCCCAGCTTCTGCATTTCGGCAATGACTTGCAAAGCCAGCGTGGTCTTGCCGGAGGATTCCGGGCCGTATATCTCCACCACGCGGCCGCGCGGCAAGCCGCCCACGCCGAGCGCGATGTCCAGACCCAGCGAGCCGGTGGACACAACCTGAATATCGCGCGCCACGTCATGTTCGCCGAGGCGCATGATCGAGCCCTTGCCGAACTGCTTCTCGATCTGGCTCAGAGCCGCCGCGAGCGCCTTGCTTTTATTGTCATCCATTACGATTCCCTTTCAAAAAATGGTGCGGGATTGTGGCACATCAATTCGCACTTGTACAGAACGAACGTTCTTTATTGGATTTTTTAACCAGTATGGCAAAAACGCCGCCCTCGATGATGAAACCCGACATACCCGTTTCCCTCACCCCGGCCCTCTGATGGAATTCCTGGACGCTGGTTACTCCGCAAGTAGCGAGTGCAGAAATCTAAGCCAGTTCCGTCCGCCGCCCGAGCAGGTCGATCACGCCCTGCAAAGCAATGTACGCCGCTTGGGCGCGCACTCCAGCACGGTTGCCCTTGATTTGATGCCGCTGCGCGTGAGTCGCGCCATGTTTGATTCCCCAGGCGAACCATACCGTGCCGACCGGCTTGTCCGGCGTGCCGCCATCCGGCCCGGCGATGCCGCTGACCGCCAATGCCACTTGCGCCGTACTGTTGGCCAGCGCGCCCGCCACCATCTCGCGCACCGTCGCCTCGGACACCGCGCCATGCTGGTTAAGCGTCGCTTCGCTCACGCCCAGCAGCTGTTGCTTGGACAGATCGGAATAAGTGATAAAACCGCGCTCGAACCATGCCGAGCTGCCCGCCACGTCGGTGATGGCCTGCGCCACGCCGCCGCCGGTGCAGGATTCCGCCGTCGCCAGCATCAGCCCGTGCGCCTTGAGCGCTCCACCGACTTGAGCCGCCAGAATATTCATTTCAGCTAACCTTAAAAAAACAATTTAGCCACGGATTAACACGGATGAAACACGGATAACGACACTGGTTCTTCCGTGATTATCCGTGCTAATCCGTGGCTGGTTATCGTTCCTGAATTCAATCCAAACCCCGCGCCAAGTCAGCCTGTATGTCGACCACCGCCTCCAGCCCAACCGCGATGCGAATCAGTCCGTCCGTGATGCCTGCCGCAGCGCGCGCCTCCGGCGAAATGCGCCCATGGGTGGTGCTGGCCGGATGGGTGATGGTGGTCTTGGTATCGCCGAGGTTGGCAGTGATGGAAATCATCCGCGTGTTGTCGATCACGCGCCATGCGGCATCCTTGCCGCCCTTGACTTCGAACGACACGATACCGCCGCCGCTCTTCTGTTGGCGCATCGCCAGCTCATGCTGCGGATGCGACGGCAGGCCCGGATAAAAAACCCGCGCCACATTGGGCTGCGCTTCCAGCCAGCGCGCCAGCTCCAGAGAATTGGCGCTGTGCGCATCCATGCGCAGCTTGAGTGTTTCCATACCCTTCAGAAATATCCAGGCGTTGAACGCGCTCATCGTCGGCCCGGCGGTGCGCAGGAAACCGTACACGCCTTCCATGTTCTTCCTGCTGCCCAGCACCGCACCG
Source organism: Gallionella sp. (assembly GCA_028714895.1). Classification (GTDB taxonomy): domain Bacteria; phylum Pseudomonadota; class Gammaproteobacteria; order Burkholderiales; family Gallionellaceae; genus Gallionella. The sequence continues at coordinate 76,738 of JAQTLM010000006.1, forward strand.
CCCAGCACGCGCCCCTGCCCGTCGATATATTTGGTGGCGGAATGGATTACGATATCCGCACCCAGTTCGAACGGGCGTTGCAGGATCGGCGTGCAGAAGCAGTTGTCCACCGCCAGCAGCACGCCGCAACGTTTCGCCACTGCGGCAATCGCGGCGATGTCGGAAATCTCGGTGAGTGGATTGGACGGTGTTTCCAGGAAGAACAGTCTGGTATTGGGGCGCACCGCCGCCTGCCACTCGGACACATCAGTGGCGGAAACATAAGTCGTCTCCACGCCGAACTTCTTGATGACGTTGTTGAACAAATTGATCGTCGCGCCGAAGATGCTGCGCGAGGCGACAATGTGGTCGCCCGCCTTCAGCAAGCCCATCACGCACGCCAGGATCGCCGACATGCCCGATGCCGTGGCGACGCATTGCTCAGCGCCTTCCAGCGCGGCGAGCCGCTCCTCGAACATCGTCACGGTCGGATTAGTGAAGCGCGAATAGATATTACCCGGTTGCTCACCGATGAAGCGTGCGGCGGCCTGCGCGGCACTCTCGAACACGAAGCTCGAAGTCAGGAACAACGCCTCGCTATTTTCGCCGAACTGACTGCGCACCGCGCCCGCACGCACTGCCAGGGTTTCCGGCTGCCAGTTTTTCATTTGATGGTTTTGTTCGCTCATCTTATCCTCAATATCTCTGATTTCTGCCTTCTGAAATTCACATTGAAGTCGCATTTGCCGCCAGATCCAACTCCATCTGGTCGTCGTCCAATAACTTGTTGGCATTTCCGCCACCACGCAGCGCTTCTATCACATTCAGATAATGCGGCGTGATGTCGCCGGTGATGTAGTTGCCATCAAAGCAAGATGCATCAAAAGCATTGATCTCAGGATTATTTTTGCGCACCGCTGCTTTGAGGTCATCCAAATCCTGGTAGATCAGGCGGTCCGCACCAATTTCGCGGCAGATTTCCTCATCGCTGCGTCCCGTCGCAATCAGCTCGTTTCGGCTCGGCATATCGATGCCATACACATTCGGAAAACGCACCGGCGGAGCGGCGGAAGCAAAGTACACTTTCAGCGCACCAGCATCGCGTGCCATCTGCACGATCTCGCGGCTGGTGGTGCCGCGCACGATGGAGTCGTCCACCAGCAACACGTTCTTGCCCTTGAACTCCATGCCGATGGCATTCAGCTTCTGGCGTACCGATTTTTTTCGCATCGCCTGTCCGGGCATGATGAAAGTGCGTCCGATGTAGCGGTTTTTCACAAAACCTTCGCGGAACGGGAGGTTGAGACGGTTTGCCAATTGCAGCGCACTGGGGCGGCTGGAATCCGGAATCGGAATGACCACGTCGATATCTATATCGCCCCAGTTGCGTTTGAGCTTATCGGCAAGATATTCACCCATGTACAAGCGCGTTTCGTAGACCGAGACGCCATCTATCATCGAATCGGGGCGCGCCAGATAGACATACTCGAAGATACAAGGATTCAGGCTGGGCCTGTCGCTGCATTGCTGGCTGTGAAAATTGCCGTCAAAATTAATGAATACCGCCTCGCCGGGTGCGACATCGCGCAAAAATTTGAAGCCCAGCGTATCCAGCGCCACGCTTTCCGAAGCAACCAGATATTCCTGTCCCAGAGCGGTTTCGTTCACCCCCACCACCAGCGGGCGGATACCATGTTTATCGCGGAACGCCAGCAAACCGTAGCCCGCAATCATCGCCACCACGGCATACGCACCGCGGCAGCGCCGGTGCACAGCGGACACCGCAGCAAAAATAGTCGGCACATCCAGACGCAGCCCTTTGGATCTGGCCTGCAACTCGTGCGCCAGCACATTCAACAACACTTCCGAATCGGAATTGGTGTTGACGTGGCGCAAGTCATCCACGAACAACTGCTTCTTCAACTCTTCGGCATTGGTCAGATTGCCGTTATGTCCGAGCATGATGCCGAACGGCGAATTTACATAGAACGGCTGTGCCTCGTTGTGATCCACTGAAGAACCGGCAGTGGGATAGCGCACATGCGCGATGCCCGCATTACCCAGCAACGCGCGCATGTTGCGCGTGCGAAACACATCGCGCACCAGCCCATTGTCTTTGTGAAGATGGAAGGTATGGCCGTCCAGCGTGGCGATACCGGCGGCATCCTGACCGCGGTGCTGCAAGACTTGCAAGCCGTCATACAGCAGTTGATTGGCTGGTGTTTGCGAGACCACTCCGAGAATGCCACACATGAATTTTTATCCCAACAATTAACTACGAATTCTGTAACGCACGCGTTGTGCAATATTGTCCGGCAACCACACCTTGGTCAGCAAGGCGGCATCCTCCGCCGTTTTGCTCATCTGTGCGTCACGCCAGAATGGTTGATCGGGAGCAGCCGTCATCCCGGCCAGCCACACCAGCACGAGTATCACCAGCCCACCGCGTAACACACCGAACAACCCACCCAACACACGGTCCAGCCAGCCCAGCCCGGCCGCTTTCACCAGCCTGGAAAGCAGCCAGGCCAGCACGCCCCACACGATCAATGCCGCGACAAACACCACGGCGTAGGCCAGCGTGATCCGTATCGTCTCCTGCGTCCCTGGCATCATGGGCGCCACGTTGCCGGCGAACAACTTGCTCAGCACAAACGCAACCGGCCAGCCCATCAGCGACAGCACTTCATAAACCAGGCCGCGCCACAAACCGAACAACAACGAAACCAGCAATATCGCTATGACGGCAAAATCAAATCCTGTCATCTAGGGCTCGTAAAGGAATGCGCTCAAATCGGTATCGGCGAATGTTCAATTTATCCCTTTACGAGCCCTTCGCACTGGTCACAACCGGATGCAGCCCATGTTTTTCCAGCAAATGGCGCACCTTCTCGGCTTTTTCACGCTCCGTATACGGCCCCACGCGCACGCGAATCTTGTCGCCTGCTTTTTCGGTATAAGCCTTGAAGCCCAATTTTTTCAGCCGGTTCGCTTCCTGCCTTGCAGTATCGGGATTGGCATAAGCACCGACCTGCGCGACAAAACTTTCGCCGCCAGCCGGCTTGTCCATACTCTTGGATTCCGGGTTCTTCGATTCAACAGCCTTGGCTTCCGGTTGTTTATTGGCGGCAGGTTGTATCTTGCCCTGCGCTTCAGTATGGGGATTGCTTGCGGCAACCGGTTGTTTGCCTGGCGCCGCAACGGACGGAGCAGCCGGTGCGTCAGCCGGTTTGGCCTGCGCCACACCGGATACCGCGGAGGCGGCCAGTGGTATCGAAGCAACCTCGACTGAGGAAGCGGCAAACGGCGAAACTACCGCCACCTCGGAAACCGCCACGCCCGGAATAAACTCGCCGACCTTGTCGGGAGCCGGGATGCGCAGTTCGATGTCCTGTCCGGTAGGCTTGGGCTCGCTGTCCAGCACCATCGGCAGGATCACCACCACCGCCAGCGTGAGCGCGACGGCCCCGATCAGGCGGCGGCGCGCCTTGCGCCTCAGGTTCAGTTCATCGTCAGTCAGCTGTTTTGCCATGCTTTATGGAACCCTTAGCGAATCTCAAAATTTCAGTCCTTTTGCGGCCATCGCTTCCGCCACGGTATAGAACGATCCGAAGGCCGCAATTCTATCATTTTCGCCTGCCGCGTTATAGGCATAACGCAACGCTTCGCCGACATTAGAGAAGGTTTGAATATCCCCGCGCACGCCAGTGTTTTGCAGCACTTGCGCCAACGCTCCGGCAGTCGCGCCGCGCGGCGCGGCAATCCCCGCCACCAGCCAGGTATCGATAAGCGGATCGAGCGCCGCCGCCACCCCCACCATATCCTTGTCCTTGAGCATCGCAAACACCGCCAAGGTGTGAGGGCAAGGCGGCAGGCCGGCGAGATTTTGCGCCAGCGAACGCGCCGCATGCGGGTTGTGCGCCACATCCAGGATCAGCGTTGGCCTGCCCGGCACGAACTGAAAACGGCCCGCCAGTTGCACCTCGACCAGCCCGCGCCGCACCGCCTCCATACTCACCGGCAATTTATCCTTGAGCGCATCCAGCGCCGCCAGCGCGGCGCTGGCGTTGTTCAACTGGAACGCACCGCGCAACGCCGGATACGGCAGCACATTGCGCGAACCCACAAGACTGCGGTAGCTCCACTGCGCTTTCCCCTCTCCCGTTGGCGGGAGATGGTGCCCGGCAGGGCGGGTGAGGGGCTGTGCAATGGAAATAGTGCGTGCTCCATTGCCACTGCCCTCACCCTCAATCCCTCTCCCGCCTGCGGGAGAGGGAAGAAAATTCTCTGTAAACCCGAATTCGCTGCCGATGCACCACAGCTTCGCGCCGATCTGTTGCGCATGATTGCGGATCGCCTGCGGTACATCAGCATCCGCGCAGATCGCCACCTTGCCGTTACGGAAAATCCCGGCCTTCTCAAACGCGATCTGCTCGCGCGTCTCGCCGAGATAATCAGTGTGGTCAATGTCTACGCTGGTCACCACCGCGCAATCGTTGTCGAACACGTTCACCGCATCCAGCCTGCCGCCTAGCCCCACTTCGAGGATCGCGACATCCACCTTGTGCCCGATGAAACATTGCATCGCAGCCAGTGTACCGAACTCGAAATAGGTAAGCGGAATGTCGCCACGCGCCTGCTCGATCTTCTCGAACGACGTGCATAACTCCGCATCGCTCGCCTGCCGCTTGGCGATGCGCACCCGTTCGTTGTAATGCAGCAGATGCGGCGAGGTGTAGCAGCCGACGCGGTAGCCGGCGGCGTGCAGGATGGACTCCAGCATCGCGCACACCGAGCCTTTGCCGTTGGTGCCGCCGACCGTGATGATGGGAAAATCGGGATTGAGATTCAGCCGCTGTTTGACTTGCACCACGCGTTCCAGGCCGAGCGCGATGGTCTTGGGGTGCAGGGATTCGAGGTAGGTCAGCCAATCAGTCAGTGTATTGGGCATATCGAATTGGTTATTCGTAGCCCGGATGCAGCGTAGCGGAATCCGGGAAGGTTTGTGGCGTTACATCAATCCCGGATTCCATTTCATTCCATCCAGGCTACTTGCTTTCGATAGTTCAGCTATTACAATTGCACCCCAAATTTGCGCAGCACAGGCAACAGGGCAAAGTAACAAGCAGCGGTAGCTGAAATTGAAAGTGCCAAGCTAAGCCAAAATCCAAAGCCTTGTCTGAGCAACAACGGCAGCAACAGGAACAGAACCAGCGACGGCAAAACCAGCCAGAAGATTTGGCTGGAAAGATCGGCGATACGTAAAGGCTCTGCGCCCTCGATATGCAGCCACACGAACGCCAGTAATGAGATCAATGGCAATGCAGCGAGCAATGCCGCAAAACTGCTATTACGTTTGGCAACTTCCGTTATCGCCACAATGACTAATGCGGAAATGCCAATTTTTAGCGCGTAGTAAAACATTTACATCAAGCCGACTCAATCTCCGCCACCGCCGACTGCTTGGTCAGCAAGGTGATCAGCGTCGCCAGTTGCTTACGTATCTCACGCCTATCCACGATCATATCCACCGCGCCGTGCTCCAGCAGGAATTCGGCACGCTGAAAACCTTCCGGCAGGGTCTCGCGCACCGTCTGCTGGATCACACGCGCGCCGGCGAAGCCGATCAGCGCGCCGGGTTCGGCGATCACCACGTCGCCCATGAAGGCGAAGCTGGCGGATACGCCACCCATGGTTGGGTCGGTCAGCACCGAGATGAACGGCAGTTTTTCCTGGCTGAGTTGCGTGAGTGCAGCACAGGTCTTGGCCATCTGCATCAATGATAACAGGCCTTCCTGCATCCGCGCACCGCCGCTGGCGGCGAAGCAGATGAACGGGCATTTTTGCTCCAGCGCGACCTGCACGCCGCGCACGAAACGCTCGCCGACCACCGAACCCATCGAACCACCCATGAAGTCGAATTCGAATGCCGCAACGACCACCGGAACCGCATGGATGCTGCCCTGCATCACCACCAGCGCATCGTCTTCATCGGTGCTTTTTTTAGATGCGATCAGGCGTTCCGAATACTTCCTGCTGTCCTTGAATTTAAGGGTGTCGATCGGCAGCACTTCCGCGCCGATCTCGAAACGGCCCTCGCCGTCCAGCAGCAAATCCAGCCGGGTGCGCGCGCCGATACGGTGATGGTGATGGCACTTCGGGCAGACGCTCTGGTTCTTTTCCAGATCGGAGTGGTACAGCACCGCTTGGCAGGACGGGCATTTGTGCCACAGGCCCTCCGGCACGTTCTTCTTGGCCTCACCTTCTCGGCGTTTGATCTTGGGCGGCAATAATTTTTGGAACCAGCTCATGCTCATTTCTCCTTAGGCCTGATCCACGGCCTGTCTCAATTCACTGACCAGTTTGCCCACATTGGCGACGACATTCTGTTCGGTCGAGTTTTCGATTTCCTGCACGATGCGGCTGCCCACCACCACGCCGTCGCACAGCTTCGCCACCGCCAGCGCAGTCGCGGCATCGCGGATGCCGAAGCCGACGCCGATGGGCAACTGGATATGCTGGCGCAGTTGCGGAATCTTTTGTGCGATGGCATCCAGATCCAGATGCCCCGCGCCGGTCACACCTTTCAGCGACACGTAATACACATAGCCGCGCGCCTGCTTGGCGACGCGCGCCACGCGCGCATCGGTGCTGGTCGGCGCGAGCAAGAAGATCGGATCGATGCCATGCTTGGTCAGATGGGCAAACGCCTCATGGCTTTCTTCCGGCGGAAAGTCCACGGTCAGCACGCCGTCTACGCCAGCTTCGGCGCACCGCTGCGCAAAAGTTTCCCAACCCATCGCCTCGATTGGATTGCCGTAGCCCATCAGCACAATGGGCGTTTCGGCATTGCTGCAGCGGAATTCGGCGACCATATCCAGCACATGATGCAGGCCGACGTGATGCTTGAGCGCACGCTCTGAAGCTCGCTGGATGGTCGGGCCGTCCGCCATCGGGTCGGAGAACGGCACGCCCAGCTCGATGATGTCCGCACCCGCCTCCACCAGCGCGTGCAGCAGCGGCACGGTGAGCGCGGGATCGGGATCGCCCGCCGTGAAGAACGGGATCAGCGCCTTGCGCCGGTGTTGTTTGAGTTTCTCGAAAACGGTCTGGATACGGCTCATAGCGTGATTCCCGCTAGTTTAGCCACGGTGTTGATGTCCTTGTCTCCGCGCCCGGACAGGTTGACCAGCAGCACTTTGTCCTTGCCCATCGTCGGCGCGATCTTCAGTGCGTGCGCCAATGCGTGGCTGGATTCCAGTGCCGGGATGATGCCCTCGAAGTGGCACAGGTCATGGAACGCGCGCAACGCCTCGTCGTCGTCGATCGCGACATATTCGGCGCGCCCACTGTCTTTCAACCATGCATGTTCGGGGCCAACGCCGGGATAATCCAGCCCTGCCGAGATGGAATGCGTCTCGATGATCTGGCCGTCCGCATCCTGCATCAGATAGGTCTTGTTGCCGTGCAGCACGCCCACCGGGCTGTTGGTGGTCAGCGGTGCGGCATGTGATCCGCTGGCGATGCCGTGCCCGCCCGCCTCCACGCCAATCAGCTTGACGCCGGGCATGTCGATATAGGAATAGAACACGCCCATCGCGTTGGAACCGCCGCCTACGCAGGCAATCACCGCATCCGGTTGGCGGCCGGCCAGTTCCGGCATCTGCACCACAGCCTCCTTGCCGACGATGGCGTTGAAATCGCGCACCATCATCGGATACGGATGCGGTCCCGCCACAGTGCCGATGATGTAAAAAGTATTCTCGATATTCGTCACCCAGTCGCGCATCGCCTCGTTGAGCGCGTCCTTGAGCGTCCTGGAGCCGCTCTCCACCGGCACGACCGTCGCGCCGAGCAGTTTCATGCGGAACACGTTCGGCGATTGACGCTGCACGTCTTCCGCACCCATGTACACCACACATTCCATGCCGTAACGTGCCGCAACGGTCGCCGTTGCCACGCCGTGCTGTCCCGCGCCGGTCTCGGCGATCACGCGCTTCTTGCCCATGCGCTTGGCCAGCAGCGCCTGTCCTACGGTGTTGTTCACCTTGTGCGCGCCGGTGTGGTTGAGGTCTTCGCGTTTCAGGTAGATTTGTGCGCCACCGAGATGGTCGGATAAATGCCGGGCGTGATAGATCGGGCTGGGACGTCCGACGTAATGCTTGAGGTCGTAGTTTAGTTCGGCAATGAATTCCGGATCGTGGCGGTATTTCTCATAGGCCTGATTCAGCTCGTCCAGCGCGCCCATCAGGGTTTCGGCGACATAAATGCCGCCGTAAGGGCCGAAGTGGCCGGTACTATCGGGATAGTTGTACATCTATTCGTTAACCTCGTTGATGAATGCGGCGATCTTTGCCGCGTCCTTGATTCTTTTGCCTGCCTCTACGCCGCCCGACTCTACACCACTCGACACGTCCACCGCGTAGGGCTGCACTTGCTTGATCGCCGCCGCGACATTTTCCGCATCCAGCCCGCCGGACAGGATCACCGGCAGCGGCAGGCGCGGCGGGATCAGGCTCCAGTCGAAGGTCGCCCCGGTACCGCCCGGGATGCCTTCCACATGCGCGTCCAGCAACAAGCCCTTGGCGGTATGGAAATGCGCCGCGCATTGTAGCAAATCCACCCCGGCTTTGACGCGGATCGCCTTGAGATAGGGCTTGACGAATTGCGCGCAAAACTCCGGCGACTCATCACCGTGGAATTGCAGCAGGTCGAGCGGCACATGCGCCAGCACCTCGCGCACCAATGCGGCTTCGGCATTGACGAACAGGCCAACCACAGACACGAACGGCGGCAGCACGGCCGCCAGTTGCGCGGCCTGTGCGATGCTGACATGGCGCGGGCTACGCTCATAGAACACCAGCCCGATAGCATCCGCACCGGCTTGTGCGGCGGCCTGCGCATCTTCCGCGCGGGTGATGCCGCAGATCTTGATGCGCGTCACAGCAATTCTCCCAACCTTGTTTCGTTATCCATTTGCGGTAGCCCCCACTTCGCGTCGTACTGTATGCGGCGCAAGTATAAGCCATCCGGCGCGAAGGTTGGTGCGGCGAGGCGGCGCTCGCGGCCGTCCAATATTTCTGCGAGCCATTCCGGCGGATACTTGTCCTTGCCAACGTATACCAGGCAACCGACGATGTTGCGCACCATATGGTGCAGGAACGCATCAGCGCTCAAATCGAAGATCAGCATCTCACCCTGTCGGCGGATGTCTAGTTGGCGCAGGTTTTTGATTGGCGATTTGGCCTGGCATTCGGACGCACGGAACGCGCTGAAGTCATGTTCGCCCAGCAAGCATTGCGCGGCGGCCTGCATCGCCGCGATATCCAGCGGCACGTGGAACCAGCCCGCCTTGCCGGTATGGATGGCAGAACGCACAGGGCGGTTGATCAGCAGGTAGCGATAACTGCGCCCGTGCGCGGAAAAACGCGCATGGAATTCGTCCGGCACCGGATGCGCCCAGCGCACCGCGATGCTGTCCGGCAGTGCCGCATTTACGCCGCGCATCCACGCGCTCAGCGGGCGTTCGGCCTGGGTATCGAAATGCGCCACCTGCTCCAGCGCATGCACCCCGGTGTCGGTGCGTCCCGCCGCAAGGATTGCAACCGGTTCATCGGCGATTTGGCTCAACGCACGTTGCAGCGTGTCCTGCACGGTACGCCCATCCGCCTGGCTCTGCCAGCCGCAATACGGGCGGCCGTCGTATTCGATACCGATTGCGATCCTCATCGCAGCGCCCCCAGCAACAGCAACAACGCAAAGCCCAGCAACAGCACATCGCCAATACCAAAACGGTATAGCGGCAATTCCATGTGACGTATGGTCTCGCCATGCGGCTCAAACAAGCTGTTCAAGGTGTCTTGCCAGCCTCCCGTGCTGCGCAGCATCGCAACTTCGGCATAATGCAAGGTTAGAGCCAGCCGCACCGCGAACCGTTCGCGCGATAGCCCCAGCCATTGCAACGGAACAAACAAGGTGTAAAGCCCGGCGATCAACTGCTGGCGATGCAGGCGATCCAGCAGGATCGCCAATCCGGCCAGTGCGGCCAGCAAACGGGTCAGTTGCAGCACGCCATCGACCAGTCCTTCACGACTTGGGCTGAATATGCCGAGCGCATCCGACAGCGGTTGTCCGGGCGTGCTATAGGCGTAGATCAGCAATAGCGACAGCATGATCCAGCGGGTGCGGCGCACCAACTGCATGAATTTGTGCCTGGAAACAGCGAAAGCGCACAGCATGACCAAACCGGCTGCCATCAGAAATATGCCGGATGCCAACACCTGCATCGCAGCAACCAGCAGGCACCAGGTCAGGATTTGCGCGGCGGGATGGAACTTCATTGATTGCCTCAAAAGAAAACGGCAGCCCGCTACCGGGCTGCCGTCATCACAAAGCCATGATTAACCGAGCTGATCGAGCATGGACTGCGCAGCTTCGCGCTGCCCCGCATCGCCCTCGCGCATGACTTCGTCAAGGATTTCACGCGCACCGGTCCCATCACCCATTTCCTGATAGGCCTTGGCCAAATCGAGTTTGGTGGCAACCTCATGCCAATGTTCATCCTTCGCATCCGATGCCGGCTCGCCTGGCGTCGCGGCTCCATCAAAATTCAGGCTGATACCCGCCAACCCGGTCTCGGCTTGCGCCACAGGTGCAGGCTTCTCGGCCACACCCTCAACTGGGAAGTCCAGCGTGAACTCCATGCCAGCATCGTCGGCTTGTGCTGCCGGTTTGCTGGCCTCCGGCTGTACTGCCGGCATGGATGGATGAGTGGAGGTAACATCAAAAATCAGATCATCCAAGTTGGGCAGTGCGGTTTCCGGCTCTCCGGTAGCCGCCGGCATCGAAGGACTGGTCGAGGTGATATCGAAATCCATCTCCGTCGGCGCACTGAGCGATGGGCGAGTGGAAGTCACATCAAAATCCATGGCTTCCGCTTGAGCCACAGCCTTGTCGTCAGTTGACAGGGTCGAGGTTTTTTCGGTATCGCCCAAATCAAAATCTACATCGGGGGTCGATGTTTCCTGCACCGCCGTGTCGTCCATAACAAAGTCCGGCATCGCATTGAGCATGGTCGTTTGCATGGTCGCGCTGCCGTCATCCTCAATGGTTCCGGCGCCGCCATACATCGGGTTATTCGGCTCGAGCTTGCGTCCCATTGCCGCAGCCTGTGGCCATGCCTCTTCATCGCCGGAATCCTTCAACTGGCGCGCGATGACCGAGAAGGAATTCACATCCTTGCGAGCGGCGTAAATACCCAACAACTTGAGATGAATCTGATGATTATTTGGCGTGTTCTGCAGTGCCTCCTTCAGTATTTCCTCCGCCTGCGCATCGCGGCCGAAATTCAGGAATAGATCCGCCTCGCTGATCGGATCAACGTCATCCGGTTGAGGAGTTGTTTCGGCGTGGACTACTGCCGCACTGGTGAAATCGCCGGTCTCGGGGGAAGGCGCAACCGGCGCAGTAATGTGCCCGGTTGTTGCGCCAACATCTTCACTTTGCCCACCAGCAGCAGGAGCTTGCTTGCGACGGCTCAACATGAAACCAATGCCGCCCAAACCGAGCAGAATTGCCGCGCCGCCAATAAGATAAAGCGGCTCACCCAGTATCTTGTCCACCATGGAAGGTTGCGGCACAACCGCTGGCTGGGGTTTTGGTTTAGGTTTGGCGACGGGCGCCGGCTTGACTTCGCTGGCGGCTGCCACCGAGGAAGCGGCAGCGACTGCGGATGCCGGCCCTGGAACCGCAGATGCCGCGCCTGACGTTTGCGCCAGTGCCGCAGCCTCGGATTTCAGTTGGGCGAGGCGTTGCATATCCTGGAGGTTCTTTTCCAGCAATGCGGCGCGCGCCTGCTCTTCCTTCAGTCCCTTGGTCTTGGCGATTGCATCTTCCTGCTCGGCATTTTTCTTGTCCTGGGCAGACATGGATTTACCTGCCGCACCCGTGGCGGCCTTGTCTCCAGGGGCTTCGCCCTTGGACAATTTCAGCACTTCCTTGGCGGACTCTTTGGCAACCGGGGCCTTGTCGGCAACCGAACTGGCGATCTTGCCGGTGGCGACTTGCTGGGCTTCCTGCGGTTGGCTGGCAGCCGGGGCAGCAGCAGCCAGTTTTTGCCGGTAGACATTCCAGTTGGCTGTCTGGGCGCGGATTTCCTTTGCCGCATCGGACTGCGCCACACCCATCAACTCGCTCTGGTCAGGCAAGCGCAGTATCTTGCCCGCCTTGATGCGGTTCATGTTCTTGCCGTCGAATTGATCGGCGTTGGCGCGGTATAGCGCGACCAGCATACGCTCCAGGCTCACTTCAGCCGGCTTGTTCTGCATGGCAATCTTGTTCAGCGTGTCGCCACGATTGACGGTAATGCTGCCTGTCGCGACACTTTTTTCCGCAGGCACGGCTGCGGCCGGTTTGGCTGGCGCCACCATCGCTGGCTTGCTGGCTGGTTTCTCGGTAGGCTGGCTCTCAACCGGTGCTGTGGCTACCGGAGCGGCTTGCTCAACAGGTTTGGCGGCAGCTTCCGGCGGCGCGGCCTGCACTGCCGGTCCGACGGCTTGTACTTCCGCCTGCTTGGGTTGTTCCGCAACATAATCCGGCGGATCGAGCAGGAAAGTATATTCGCGCAGCAGTTTGCCGGACGCCCATGTCAACTCGACCAGCATGCTCACGAAAGGATCATTGATCGGCTGTACGCTGCTCACCTTGATATACGACTCGCCGTTTGCGCGGCTCTCAATCTGAAATTTAAACTTGCTGCCATAAGGGTATTCCAGCCCGGCACCCCTATAAACATCAGGCGACGCAAGGCGGGCAACCAGGCTGGCTTTCTCGGCCTTGTTGACTACCACCAGTTCAATATCGGCCTTCAGCGGTTGCCCCAAAGCAGACGCCACATTTATTCCGCCCATGCCAACGGCGGAAACACATGTGGACAGTGTAAAAGCAGCAACGGCCCCGAGCAGTTTTAGTAGTGACTTTCGCACGCTATCACCTTATGGTTATCTATTGAACAAGTAAAATAACATCATGGAGTTATAAGCACAAGCTCATAATATTTTTCGCATTATGTCTTAACCAAGGTATTTCGCAATCAGAATCTCCGCAATCTGCACGCTATTCAACGCCGCGCCCTTGCGCACATTGTCGCTCACAACCCACAGATTCAAGCCCAACGGGTGCGAGATATCCTCGCGGATGCGCCCGACGTAAGTCGCGTCATTGCCAGCCGCTTCGACAGGAGTCGGGTAGCCGCCCGGCTCGCGCCTATCCATCACGATCACGCCCGGCGCCTTTTCCAGCAAGGCACGCGCCTCGGTGGCGGTAATCTTCCTGCGGGTTTCAATATGTATTGCTTCGGAATGTCCGTAGAACACCGGCACGCGCACCGCAGTCGCATTTATCAGGATGGTATCGTCTTCCATGATCTTCTGGGTTTCCCACACCATTTTCATTTCTTCTTTGGTGTAGCCGTTTTCCATGAACACGTCGATTTGCGGCAGTACGTTAAAGGCGATGCGTTTCGGGTACACCACGGCTTCGACATCCTGCTGATTGAACAGCGCGCGGGTCTGCTCGGCGAGTTCCTCGACCGCCTCCTTGCCGGTGCCGGACACCGCTTGGTAGGTCGCGACGTTGATGCGCGTGATGCCCACCGCATCCTTGATCGGCTTGAGCGCCACCACCATCTGGATGGTCGAGCAATTAGGGTTGGCGATGATGCCGCAGTTTTTGTATTGCGCGATGGCATGCGGATTCACTTCCGGCACCACCAGCGGAATATCGTCGTCGTAACGGAAGTGCGCGGTGTTGTCGATCACCACGCAACCTGCCGCCGCGGCAAGCGGCGCGTATTTTTCCGACACGCTGCCGCCAGCCGAGAACAGGCCGATCTGTACCTTGGAAAAATCGAATCCTTCCACATCGATGACGGCGAGATCCTTGCCGTTGAAGCGCACCGTGGAACCCGCCGAACGGCTGGAAGCCAGCGGATAAAGATTGCGCACCGGGAACTTGCGCTGTTCCAGGATGGACAGCATCGCCTCACCCACCGCGCCGGTCGCGCCCAATATGCATACATCGTATTGCTTGCTCATACTTCTTCTTTCTGAATGAATGAATTCCTACAAGGCCGCGACTACCGCGCCGCCCATCGCCGCGCAACCGATTTTCTGCATGCCCGCCTCGGCGATGTCCGCGGTGCGCAATCCCTGCTGCAGCGTCTTGCGCACCGCCGTTTCGATGCGCTGCGCGATGTCTTCGCGCGCAAAAGTGTAGCGCATCATCATCGCCACCGACAAAATGGTCGCCAGCGGATTGGCGATATCCTTGCCCGCAATGTCCGGCGCTGAGCCGTGGCAGGGCTCGTACAAGCCCTTGTTGTTCGCATCCAGCGAGGCGGACGGCAACATGCCGATGGAGCCGGTCAGCATCGAGGCTTCATCTGAAAGAATATCGCCGAAGATATTGCCGGTCAGGATCACGTCGAACTGCTTGGGCGCGCGCACCAGTTGCATCGCGGCATTGTCCACGTACATGTGCGACAACTCGACCGCCGGATATTCCTTCGCCACCTCGGTGACGATCTCGCGCCAGAACATGCTGGTGTCCAGCACGTTGGCTTTGTCCACCGAGCACAGTTTTTTGCCGCGTTTCAGCGCGATCTGGAAGCCGACATGCGCCACGCGGCGGATTTCCGACTCGCTGTACAACATGGTATCGAAGCCCTGCTGCTCACCGTTATCCAGGGTGCGGATGCCGCGCGGCTGGCCGAAATAAATGTCGCCGGTCAGCTCGCGCAAAATCATGATGTCCAATCCCGACACCAATTCCGGTTTCAGGCTGGAAGCATTGACCAACTCGGGATATACCATCGCCGGACGCAGGTTGGCGAACAGCCCCAGCCCCTTGCGGATGCGCAGCAGGCCTTGTTCAGGGCGCATCGGCCGAGGCAACGTATCGTATTGATAACCGCCCACCGCACCGAGCAGCACCGCATCGGATTGCTGCGAGAGCTTCAGTGTCGCGTCCGGCAGCGAATCACCCGCCGCGTCATAACCCGCACCGCCGATATGCGCGTACTCCATTTCAATTTTCAAGCCATCGCTGCGCAATGCTTCCAATACTTTTGCCGCCTGCGCGACAATCTCCGGGCCGATCCCGTCACCGGGCAATACTGCGATCTTCATTTCAATATCCTAATAAATTCTAAAAAACAGAAAGTAGGGAGTGGATCGATGCTTCGCATCTCAGTGGAAAGTGGGAAACCTACCCCCCACTCCCTACTTTCCACTCCCCACTAATCACAGCCACGGCTGTGCCGCGCGATGCTTCGCCTCAAACGCCTTGATCTCATCCACATGCTGCAAGGTCAGGCCGATGTCGTCCAGGCCATTCAATAGACAATGCTTGCGGAACGCCTCCACCTCAAACTTGTACACCGTACCATCCGGCGCAGAAATGCTCTGCCGCTCCAGATCGACCTTCAAGCGATAGCCCGGTGTAGCCTCCACTGCCTTGAACAACGCATCCACTTTTTCGGCATCGAGGCGGATCGGCAGCAGGCCGTTCTTGAAACAATTGTTGAAGAAGATGTCGGCGAAACTCGGCGCGATGATGGCGCGGAAACCGTAGTCTTCCAGCGCCCAGGGCGCGTGTTCGCGCGAACTGCCGCAACCGAAATTTTCGCGTGCCAGCAGAATCTGCGCACCCTGATAACGCGGTTGGTTCAGCACGAAATCCGGATTGAGTATCCTCTTGCTGTTGTCCATGCCCGGCTCGCCGTGATCCAGGTAGCGCCATTCGTCGAACGCATTCGGGCCGAAACCGGAACGCTTGATCGATTTCAGGAATTGCTTGGGGATGATCGCATCGGTATCGACATTTGCGCGATCCAGCGGCGCAACCAAGCCATTCAGCAGAGTAAATTTATTCATTTACTTCGCCGACTTTTCCAATTTTTCGCCGCCCTTCTGGATATCCTTGCCCAGCCCTTCCATGGCATTGCAACCCGCCAAAAACAACACTGCCAAAAACAATGCAACTACTCTCATCGTCATCTCCTTTTAATCAACACTCACATCGACAAAATGCCCGGCAATCGCGGCTGCCGCGGCCATCTCCGGGCTCACCAGATGAGTGCGCCCGCCCGGCCCCTGACGCCCCTCAAAGTTGCGGTTGGAGGTCGAAGCGCAACGCTCACCCGGCGAGAGCCGGTCATCGTTCATCGCCAAGCACATCGAGCAACCCGGATCGCGCCACTCGAAACCCGCCGTGACGAATATCTTGTCCAGGCCTTCCTGTTCGGCTTGCTGTTTCACCAGACCGGAACCCGGCACCACCATCGCCAGCTTTACGTTCGCCGCAATGTGCTTGCCCTTCGCAACCGCTGCTGCGGCGCGCAAATCCTCGATGCGGGCATTGGTACAGGAGCCGATGAACACTTTATCTATTTTGATTTCCGTGATTGGCATGTTCGCCGCCAGCCCCATGTAACGCAAGGCGCGCTCGGCACCCTCGCGCTTGACCGCATCGCTCATGGCCGCCGGATCGGGCACCCTCCCATCCACCGCCACCACCATTTCCGGCGACGTGCCCCAGGTTACTTGCGGCTTGATCTGAGCGGCATCCAATTTGATGGTCGCATCGAACTGCGCGCCGTCGTCGCTGTGCAGCGTGCGCCAGTAGGCCACCGCCTGATCCCAAGCCGCGCCTTGCGGCGCAAACGGGCGGCCCTTGAGGTAATCGATCGTGGTGTCGTCCGCCGCGATCATGCCGGCGCGCGCGCCCGCTTCGATCGCCATGTTGCACAGCGTCATGCGCCCTTCCATCGACAAGCTGCGTATCGTGCTGCCGGCAAATTCGATCGCGTAGCCGGTGCCGCCCGCCGTGCCGATCCTGCCGATCACCGCCAGCGCGATGTCCTTGGCGGTCACGCCCTTGCCCAGCGCACCTTCGACCACCACCTGCATGGCCTTGGATTTTTTCATCAGCAGGCATTGGGTCGCCATCACATGCTCGACCTCGGAAGTGCCGATGCCGAACGCCAGCGCGGCGAACGCGCCGTGCGTGCTGGTGTGCGAATCGCCGCACACCACCGTCATGCCCGGCAGGGTCGCGCCCTGCTCCGGCCCGATCACATGCACGATGCCTTGGCGCACGTCGTTCATTTTGAATTCGTTCACGCCATACTCGGCACAATTGCTGTCCAGCGTCTCCACTTGCAGGCGCGCAATCGGGTCGGCGATGCCCTGCGCACGCCCGGTGGTCGGCACGTTGTGATCGGCCACCGCGAGGATCGAAGCCGTGCGCCACAGCTTGCGCCCGGCCAGCTTCAGCCCCTCGAAGGCCTGCGGGCTGGTCACTTCATGCACCAGATGGCGGTCGATATAAATCAACGCGGTGCCGTCGGCTTCCTGCCGCACCACGTGAGCATTCCAGAGTTTGTCGTAAAGAGTTTGCGCGCCCATATTGTTCCACTTTTCAAGAGCGCGCGATTATGCCACAGCAGCCCTGCTTCCCGCCACATTGCGCAGCGCCCACCACATCAGCAACATGCCGACCAGCGCCATGCCCGCGCTACACGAATACAGCACGCTGGCGCCGTAATGCTGCCAGATCGGGCCGCTAGCCAGCCCACCCAGCATGCCGCCCGCGCCGTAAGTAAGGCTGCCGAACATAGCCTGGCCTTTGGACTGGTGCCGCCCCTGAAAGAACTCATGCACCAGCCCCACCGAGGCGGCGTGATACGCGCCGAAAGTGGCGGCGTGCAACACCTGGGCGATGAGCAGCAGCAACAGAAAATCCACCCCCCAGCCGATCAGCATGAAGCGCAGCACGGCCAGGCCGAGGCTGGCAACCAGGATACGCGTTAAACCATAGCGCCGCGCCAGCCACGGCATCAGGAAGAACACGCCGATCTCGCAGATCACGCCGAGCGCCCACAGCCCGCCGACCGCGCTCTTGGCGTAGCCGTGCTCGACCAGATAAATCGAGAAGAAGGTGTAATAAGGGCCGTGCGCGACGGACATCAGGAAACATGCGCCGAACAGCGCCAGCACGCGCGGCTGCAGCACGATGTTCCGGATCGACTGGCTGTCGGTGTGGTGCGCCAGCACTTCGGTGGGCGGTATCTGGCGCGAGAACAGCAGGATGCCCAGCTCGCAGACCAGCCCCGCCCACAGCAGCCACGCGATGGCGATATAGTCGAAGGCGTAGCCCAGCCCCACCACCGCGACGATGAAGCCGATCGAGCCCCACGAGCGAATGCGGCCGTAACGGGCGGTGTGCTTGCCGAGATAAGTCAGCGTGGTCGCCTCGACCAGCGGCATCGACGCGCTCCAGAAGAAGCCCATCAGCCCCAGCACCAGCAACATGCCCCAGAAACTGGTGGTGGCAAACACGCCGAGGTAGCACACCGCACTCAGCGTCGCCGCGATCTGCACCACCAGCAGTCTTTTTCCTGTGTGGTCGGCCAGCCAACCCCACAGGTTCGGCGCGATCATGCGCATCACCGGCTGCATCGACATCAGGATGGCGATTTCGATGGCGTTGAAGTGGATGGATTGGAGATACAGGCTCCAGTAGGGCGCGAACATCCCCACGAAGGCGTAATAAAAGAAATAGAATCCGGCGATGCGCCAGTGGTAGTTTTTGGCTTGAGTCACTTGCTGAAATGCCGCTGTTAGATAAGCCGCGCTATACGGACAACAGATGCATTTTATCTTGAACACTAACCGTTTCGATACAAAACTTGCCTACAAGTCAGAAAGATAGACAACAACAGGGGGCGGGCACGACGCATCGTTAGCGAACTCGTGCCTGAACTATGCTTCAGATCATTATTTCACGCACTTTATGCAGTTACCTCCACCTTCTTTGGCACGCTGCAAAGACTCATCAGCGCGGGCAAACAGGTTGACTAGCGTATCGTTCGGATTCACTTGGCTAATACCTAAAGAAATACTAATAGATGGCAACGCATCACCGCTGGGCAACACAACCATGGATTGATTGATGGTTTCTCTCAGCCTTTCTGACGCTATGCAGGCATCAAACAGAGATGTGTCCGGCAAAAAAATGGCGAATTGTTCGCCGAGGTAGTGTCCCGCCTGGTCATTTGGACGCAGACAGGACATCATGGTATGAGCAATATTTCGCAAAGCCTGGTCGCTGCCAAGTTGCCCATAGCTGTCACTGAATGCCTTGAATTGATCCATTTCCAGCATCACGAGGCAACTTGGCTTATTGTTCATGATACTGCGCTGCAAACAGCGCTCGAATTTCTCATACATCCAGTGCCGGTTACAAAGCCCGGTCAATTCATCAACAACCGAGACACCTGAAAACCCGTGATGGTGCTCAAGGCTTTCTGCCATGACCTGATCGGTCATGCGAATCCGCTTACTTAGTATGCTCAGCATGTTATGCGCGGCCACATGCGACCTATCGATCATGTCCCATAGGGCATTATGGTCAATGGCAAGCAGCTTGCAGTCGGTAGCGGCAATGACGTATGCCGAGACACGGCCGTCCCCTAGAATGGACATCTCCCCCACGCATTCCCCTTCACTGAGCATGGCAATGGGCTCGACATCAGATTCTTTTGACTGAATGCTCAGACGTCCGGAAAGGATTATGTAAATCAGATTGTTGGCCTGACCGGTAACCAGCAATATTTCGCCTGAATTTAAGGTGCGCAGCTTGGACTGGCTTAAATTCTTGGCGACTAATTTATTCGGTATCCCACGAAATAAGGGAGCTGTTTCCAGCATTTTGAGAATTTCTGGAGAATGAATCACGTTATTACCTTTTTACAGTTACTTACTAAGATTTAATGTGAGAATCGTGCGGCAAGCGCAGCAACAATACGCTTGCTGGCCGCGCCGTCACCGTAAGGATTGGCACGCTGTGAAAATTGCTGATAGTAAGTTGCGTCATCCAGCAGCCGTGTGCACCCGGCAGTGATTTTTTGCGTATCCGTACCGACCAGTTGCACCGTGCCTGCTGCCACTGCCTCGGGTCGCTCGGTTACCTCGCGCATCACCAAGACTGGCTTACCCAGCGATGGCGCTTCTTCCTGTATGCCGCCGGAGTCGGTCAAAATGACATGCGCCCGACTCATCAGATACACAAAATGCAGGTAATCGAGCGGCTCAATCAAATACACATTCCGTTTTCCTTCCAATGTACCCATGACGACTTGGCGCACATTGGGATTGAGATGCACCGGATACACGATCTGCACATCTTCTCTTTCACTTAGCCGTTTCAAGGCAAGACAAATCGACTCCAGCCCCTGCCCGTGGTTTTCGCGCCGGTGGCCGGTGACAAGGATGAGTCGTTTGGCCGGATCAAGAAACGGGAACGCACTCGCAAGACGGCCAGCCAATTCCTGGTCAGATTTGATTCGTCCATCCGTCATCAGCAGCGCATCAATGACGGTATTGCCGGTCACGTAAATCCGTTCTGCCGGAACGTGTTCTTTGAGCAGGTTGTCACGCGAAACATCGGTCGGCGCGAAATAGTATTCGGTTACCACATCAATCACGCGACGATTCATTTCCTCCGGCCAGGGATGATGCAAATCATGGGTACGCAGCCCTGCTTCGACATGCCCTACCGGAATATGCCGGTAGAATGCCGCCAATCCGGCAGCCATCGCCGTTGTGGTATCGCCATGCACCAGCACACAATCGGGGTGATGCATTTTCAGGACATCGTCTATGCCGTTCAGCACATTACCGGTCAGTTCGGCCAGTTGCTGCCCCTGTTTCATCAAATTAAGGTCAATATCAGCCGTAATGCCAAAAATCTCCAGCACCTGATCCAGCATTTGGCGATGCTGTGCGGTAAGACAAACCAACGTCTTGAATTGCGGCTGCGCCAGCAGTTCATGCACTAGCGGAGCCATTTTAATGGCTTCCGGGCGTGTTCCAATTACCACCATAATTTTATGCATTGTGCGTCTCGCCGAAACTAAAACCAGTAATTCGCCCGCATCAACAGCCCCGACCCTCGTGGAGCGTTATCCACCTTGAAGCGATACTGTATGTCCAGATCAATCACACTGCTCGGCACCTGATATTTATTTTCTGAAAACCAATAACGAAATTTAACTCCCGGCCCAATGGTCGACGAAGAAGGCCTGGCGCGTGGAGAGCGGGAGTTGTCAGTCTCATTTGTCGCCACCAGATGCGGGTAAGCCGTCAAATGAGCATCTAGACTGGGAAGATGCATGCTCTTGCCGTATGTTGCTTCCATAGCATGGTAGTAGTAACCGTTGCCGGCACCGCCGCCGCCAGCGTTGTTGCCAGCATTCGGCTCGAGGTAATAACCGGCTTCCCCGTAGAAATTCCAGTCTGCCAAAGCCGCTTTGCCAGGCTTCAACTCATATCCGCTGTCGGTAGAAAACCCCATCCGCAACAACCAATCCGTGCGTGAAACCAAGCCGAATTTAATCAACCTTTCTGCACCCAGCGTCAAGCCCCAGTCGGTAAATGGTTTTACGCGTACACCGGCAGCGCCCTGATTGGTAGTCGACCCTGAGCCAGCAGTACCTACAATTATCCCTTCATGGAACGT
Organism: Gallionella sp.; assembly: GCA_028714895.1. GTDB lineage: Bacteria > Pseudomonadota > Gammaproteobacteria > Burkholderiales > Gallionellaceae > Gallionella. Next base: position 98,296 of record JAQTLM010000006.1, read on the forward strand.
TTGATAGGTTCGCGCATACAACTGCACAAAACGGTTATTGTTGTTATATGGCTGCCAGTATCCTTCCAAGCCGCCCTGTATGGTATTTGTCCGCTGGCGCGAACCAAACAAGGTCCTTTGTCGAACCAGGCTGGCTGACAAACCCCAATTACGGCTCATCTCCTGCATCTCGCTGCGATAACCGATAGCCTGGTCATCATTGAATGGTTTTGCTGATTCAGTGCTTCTTTCATTGATTTCCAAGGCATGCCCCATCAACTCAACGGCAGTCTTGTTTTCACCCAAACGCTTTGCTGCATAACAAGCATCAGCGTAATTGGTCGCGCTGCCATAACCATTCGCAAATGCACGCTGGAAAGCCGCCAGAGCCTCTTTATCTTTATGCTCTCCCAGTTGCTTATAACCTTCACTAATATCCGCATAGCCGCCATCCACGTGAACCAGGTCCACCGATGCATTGATATTCTTCAACAGCGACTGAGCGTATGCCCTTTGGTCATCAGTAGCAGCACGCTTATTCGCCCACTCTGCAGCGACACGCGCAGCATCACGTTGCGCCAGCATCATGTGTGCCTGGCCGAGACGAATCTGCACGGCGTAACTATCCTCTGTCAGCATAGTTGCAAGCACATCCAATACCTCTTGCGGCTGTTGTTTGGCGAACGCACCATCGGCCAGATCCAGCCTGACATCGCGTTCATGTGCCGCATCCAGGCCAGGGCTTTGTTTTAGCGCTTTGTTCAGCAAATCAGCAGCGACATCGTGTTCGCCCAAACGTCTGGCGGTATAGCCGGCATCTGCATAGGCAGTCGCGCTCCCCTGCCCTGCGGCAAAAGCCCGTTGAAAAGCGTCCAGCGCCTGTTTGTCTTTCATTTGTTTCAGTAATTCGTAGCCCTCATCCACGGCAGACTTCACAACGGATGGATGGATGACCGGTTTTGGCTTTACCACAGGTAGTGTCTTAACAACCGGCACACTAGTGCTTAGCAGTAATTGCTGCGCCGACTTACGTTCAACATCATTAGCGGCCAATTCATTTGCTTTTTCTCCGGCAGCACGCGCAGCATTGCGATCACCCATCATCAGGCGAGCCTGGGCGATACGGATTTGCACGGCATAGCTTTCTGGTACCACAAGCGGAATGAGTGCATCCAATGCCTGTTGTGGCTGCTTTATGGCAATGGCACTATCAGCCAAGGACAACCTGACATTGCGCTGTTGTGTGACATCCAATCCGGGTTGATGCAGCGAAGCAGCGAAGTCCTGCACCGCCAAATCATGACGGTTCAGCCTCTGAGAGATATACCCTCTTGAAGCCAATACCAAAGCATCATTTGAAAAACGCGTCAGTAAATTGTCCGCCTGTAAACGCGCTTTTATCAAATCCCCCTTGCGCATTTGAATATCAAGAGAGATCAATCCAAGCTGTTTGCTGTCTGGGCGCAGCTGCAAAGCTTCATTAATAAATCCTTCGGCCTCACCCACTTTTCCATCTGCAAGGGCTTTATAGGCCTGATCCGCCAAGCGATATGCCTTTCCGGAGAGAGTGGTTTCTTCCTTTTGTCCAGCTTCCTTAGAGACACCTAACTGCACCAGCAAATCGTTTTGAGCAACAACATAGGGCTCAGGAATCGCCAAAATCTCCTCACCAGCATAAGCTGAATGCAAAGGAGCAAGACACGACGACAATATCAGTGTAGAAACCGAGCCGAACCTGAAAGAAAATCTGATCATGCTGCACTCCAAGGTCTTAAATTAGAATTAGTCAGTTCGCCTAAAACCTCGCTCTGACGGCGAAGAGCACCATTAAGTTGCGCCTGAGAAATCACTCCGCGCGCCAACAAATAGGCACCGATCCGCCCATCACGCTCACGATTGTAATCTGACAAATTGCTGACCAAAGTCTCCGCCGTAAGTGCGCCAACTTCGACGAGGAAGTCGCCCAGCGGTTTGCGTGCAACAGGCACCGCCTTGATCTTGACCGTATCGTCACCCGCGCCGTACCAACCAATAGCCGCCGAAATTTGTTGCTCGGTTGCGACGAAGAGTGCTACAGGACGACCGACCGCCGCCTGAATCTCCGCCAACACTTCATCTGAAGGCGCATCAAAAACTGCCAAATGTAGTGTTCCATCCTGCGCTTCAGCGAATGGTATAACACTATGGCGTTGCACCAGGAAGCCGGGTAATCGCCCAAAGAACTGCTTGATGGCCTGCGGCTCAAGAACGATGCGCGGCAATCCGGCTTGTTCGGCCATCACATCAGCAAGTTTCTCCTGGCTAATAGCGCCTTGTTCGAGCAACAATCGCCCAATCCGTTTACCTGTAACTTTTTGCTGAGACAGCGCATGATCGAGCTGCTCCTGGCTGATCTGATTCCAACTGAGCAGTAATTCGCCCGTTTGTTTACGAAGTCTCTTCAGAGCCTCAACAGTTGGATAGAAATGCTGTGTTTTGTCCCATGCGATTCGCTTGCCCGTTATCAGGTGCGTCACAAAGATCCTCCATGCGCGGGAAACAGCAAACAGGTTAATTACGCTGCCCACCACCATGCGAGGCACGGACAGGATGCCCTGCACAATGCCATGTTCAAGCGATACGAAATAAACTCGATGCGCAATGCGATTGAAGAAAAACCAGAAACTTAATAAATAGATGTAGAAGAGCCAGCTGCGAGTTTCCACAAAATCCGGAAAGCGCATGTACTCCAGGCCCATCAAACGCAACAGCCAAATCGTCACAAACGAACCGGCGGTCAGATAGGTTAACAGCCCGACGTAAGGTGCCCACAAAGACTTGCGATCACGGAAAAACAAGTATTTCGCTGCAAGACCACCCTTCCATCCCATCTGTTGCCAGCCTTGGAATGCCACCCCCAGTATCCAGCGGGTGCGTTGACGATAGGCTGTGCGCAAGGTACTGGGGAAATACTCACGGGTTGCAATCACGCTGTTAACGTCAATCTGATATTCCTTACCGGTCCAGAACGACTTGCGTTTAGCCGCATGCACCACAGGGAAACGCACAAAAACCTGACTAGTGCCAAGCTCTTTAAGGCGGAAACTCAAATCGTAGTCTTCAGTCAGCGTATCGGTATTAAAGGGCTGGTTGCTGTTCTGGTCGGCAAGCATTTGGATCGCACGGCGGCTATAACAGGTGGAAACGCCAGACCCGGGCACCAGTCCGTTAAGGCTCTCACGCACCACCATTTCCTTATCATGCCACTCGGCGAAGTCATCCATGTAAGTCCCACCGACCCAGTCATACCAACCTCTATCCAGAGAAAGCACCGGCATTTGAATCAAATCTTTCCGCCCAACCAGGTAATTGAACATGCGAAATTCGAGCGGATGAATGACGTCCTCGCTGTCATGAATAATCAAGCCGGCAAACTTGATGTTGTGCTGTTCTTCGTAAAAAAAAATCGACTGCGCAATCCAGTTTAAGCAGTCAGCTTTACAAGTTGGGCCATCATTCAGCACCGTGGCACGCTTTACCATGGTAGGGAACCGTCTTACCATGCGATCCGCTTCAGCCGTAGTCTGCGCATCATTCTGATAAGTGCCAAGGAAAATCACATATCTTTGATAGTCCATGGTTGCAATGGTGTTCTCAACCATTTTCGCGATCACATCGTGCTCCTGCCAGGCAGGAACCATAATCGCCAAATAACTCTCTTCCTTCTCGCGCAACTGTTCGATGCGCAACGGCTTATGCTTTGATGAAATCGTTAACCAGCGATAAATTCTGCGCACCCAATAATAGATGTCGATGAACATATCATCCAATGAGCTGATCAATACGCCCACCGCCGCAATCGCCGCAATGACCTCCAATACCTCACGGTATATGGCAATGCTTTCATTACTGATAATCATCGTTCACCTATTTTCGATCAACACCGCGTTTAAAATACATACGTAAAACGTACAGGCTTGCAACCAAGAAAAGCAATAACCCCAGTGCAATCAACCAACCCCGATGACGTTCAATAAAGAACCAGATGTCGCGATTTTGTTCGTCCAGTTGCAGTTCGTTTTCTGGGTCACTTAGATTGAGGCTCAGCTTTACCCCTTTTGCATCCAATACGGCAAAATCGCCTTTTGAAATATCCAGCGGCTCGGAAAAACGTAGCAATTGGCGGCTCACTGGAAACACCACTACACCTGAGCGATCACCGGCATGGACCAGTTGCAGTGTGGCCAGCGCACCCATACCAGATCCATCAAAAATAACCCGCCCTCCGGCATCATGGACCGTCAACTGGCCATTTCCGCTCTTGACCAAGCCATTGACCGAAGACGGCGGAATCTCAAAAGTAACAAAGGTGCGCTTTGGGGAAAATTCAGACTTATCGCTGAATTGAATATTAATACCGGAGGTTTTGGCAGACAGGCTGCTCAATATTGCACTGACAAAAGGCAAGCTTTGATCAGATTGTTCCAGATATCGAGCCGGAAGCACCACATCACCAGCATGCCCAAGCGTAGGCGGCAACATGAAGAATTGTTGGTAATCGCGGCGCGAAACCAGCCCTAAATAACTGGATGGCAGCATCTGCACCGGATAACTCTGCATGCTATCCGAACATTTACCATCATCACAGCGGCGGCGTACCTGAACCTTCAGATAGTTGTTCGATGCGATACTGTACATTGGAATACGCGCAGAAATACGCTCGAGTTGACCGTCGGTACGCAAGAAACTCGCCGACAACAGATTGTCATTCAGAAATACCGAAGCCACAGGTTGCACACCGTCCCCCATCGGGGATGCCACCAGATTTATCTCAAATCCTTCAGGCCATTTTCCTTGCGGCAAATCACTTAGCTTGAATGGAACCGTCCATTCAACAGTCTTTTCGACGTATTTGACAGACTGGCTTTGGGGGAAATAGAAATGTGTCTTGTCCTGCTCGTCATTAGTTAGCAGCAACGCCTTGTCGAGCAATTCATCCTGACTGTTCGCCACTTCGTGCCACATGGTGTCAATCAACGACGCACCTTGTGCCATATTGGGCTCATCCAGCAACAACACCGGTTGTCCGGCAAGCGACGAAACACGGATATTCGCTTCTTGACTCGCATCTTGCGCAAGCCACTGATCAAGTTGTGCGATCTTCCCCCAGGATGCCAAGCGTTTTTCCAGGCCGAGATCGGCAACATGGCTGATGGCTTCGCGCAAATATTGCCGTGTCCGCGCCGAATCAAACACGATTTGCGCCAACCCTCGCGGAGAGAGCGCACGCAACACCAGCCAAGCCCCAATTTGCTCCGGACGAGTAATCTTTAGCGGGACATGCTTTTCGGATGCTGCAGAAAAATCACTAAACAACGGCATAGTTTTCAACTCATCCGGCACCAGCAAACCATCGGCGTGAACTGTATCGCCCACTTTTGGAATAGTGACGAATTCCGGCTGCTGTCCTGTTTGAGACAGTGCCAAGGCCGTACGAAGCGCAGCTTCATACTGTGTTTGACTTAACACGCGCTCGGGCAGAAGTATCACGGGATGAAAAGGCAAAGTGCCCAACAGGGAGCGAATATCCCTTACCGATACGGCATCAAAGGTATAAATCAATCCGGTTTCTTTGGGATCGATAGACAATGCGTTGCCGCCTCCCGTATCGTGAACATCCTTGTTAATTCGACTACTCAGCACCACCGCGAAATCAAGGAACCCTTTCTTGAACTCAAAATTCTTCAACGGGATGGAAAGTACAATTTCCTTCGCAGGGCGTGCCCCTCGAATTGGTGAGGCGGCGATGTCATTAGCTTTAACAGGATGTGAAAATTCATCTTCATTACCGGAAAGTGACAGCTTTGAAACCGGTACCCCATTCACCAGAAAACTCAGTACTGCATCATCGGTAAACCCGCGCAGATAAACGCCGCGCACATCAATCCGGATATCCTTCAGCGCCACGTCTTGCGGCACAGAAAAGAAAAAGTGCTGTTCACGATTATTATCGTGATCATTCAATGCCACAGGTTCAGTCAAGCCGAGATCATTCAGCGCAATCACGCGGGTCGTAGGCGAAGCCACCTGCGTTTTTACCAACCACTCATGTTTCTCGGCAACAGCCTGACCTGGCAGTACTACCATCACAAACCAAAAATAAAAACGAAATCTCATTGTGTTTTTTGATATAAAAAATGGTTACTCTGCTTTCAGCGAACAGCAAGACGCAAACATCTCGGCTTAACAGTCGAGATGCACTGAACTTTACGGGATGCTAATTATTTTTCCGGGAAATTAATTATTTTTTTATTGAGTGGTTTATCACAAATCCACTTGCTTGAATCAGGGCAAATTATATCTATGTATTATTAAATATGACATAAAATTATAACAATTTCATGTCATACAAAGCCTTATATATTCATATAGATATAAAACAACCCTTCGATGAAATCACAAAAGCTCTAAAAAATTATCCAAGCTGTCCTTGAAATTACAAGGTCATGGCTCCATAACAGGTAAAGTCAAAATTTGGAGAGCGCCATGGAACAGAACGAAGCCACCCCACAAATCGAACAGCAAGCAACTCCGGCAAGCGCCGACTCCGCCCCGACAAGCGCACCGGAAGTCATGCCCAGTCTGGAAGAGATGCTCAAGGAAGTCGAGCGCAAGGCGCAGGAACATTATGACGCGTGGATGTATGCCAAGGCCGAGGGCGAGAATGTCCGCCGCCGTGCGGTGGATGACATCAGCAAGGCGCAAAAATTTGCCGTGGAGCGTTTTTCCGGCGAGATGCTGGCGGTGAAAGATAGCCTGGAAGCGGGCTTGGCAGTCACCACGGAGAACGTGGCAAGCTTCAAGGGCGGCATGGAACTGACGCTCAAGCAACTGTCCAGCATATTCGAAAAGTTTAACATCAGCGAAATCAACCCGGTCGGAGAAAAGCTGGATCCGCACAAGCATCAGGCGATCGGCATGGTGGACAGCGAGCAGCCCGCCAACACCGTGGTCAGCGTGATGCAGAAGGGTTATGCGCTGAATGACCGCGTGCTGCGCCCGGCGCTGGTGATGGTGGCGAAGGGCAAGGAATAACAAATACTGTCATTCCGGCATAGGACGGAATGACGGCAAGCACTTGAAATAACCAGCGCCACCCCTATGTTAGGCGGCGAAGCAACAACAGCATTCAATCTTTACGCATTCAACTAAAAGGAAAAGCATCATGGGAAAAATCATCGGTATTGACCTGGGCACCACCAACTCCTGCGTGGCCATCATGGAAAACGGCAAACCCAAAGTGATCGAGAACGCCGAAGGTACGCGCACCACGCCAAGCATCATCGCCTACATGGAAGACGGCGAAGTGCTGGTCGGCGCGCCGGCCAAGCGCCAGGCGGTGACCAACCCGAAGAATACGCTGTATGGCGTGAAGCGCCTGATCGGCCGCCGCTTCGAGGAGAAGATGGTGCAGAAGGACATCGGCATGGTTCCGTACAACATCGTCAAGGCCAAGAACGGCGATGCGTGGGTCAAGGTGCGCGACAAGGAAATTTCCGCACCTGAAATTTCTGCGCAAGTACTGATGAAGATGAAGAAGACCGCCGAGGACTACCTCGGCGAACCGGTGACCGAAGCGGTGATCACCGTGCCCGCCTACTTCAACGATGCACAGCGCCAAGCCACCAAGGATGCCGGCCGCATCGCCGGGCTGGAAGTGAAGCGCATCATCAACGAGCCAACCGCAGCCGCGCTGGCTTTCGGCATGGACAAGCAGGAAGGCGACCGCAAGATCGCGGTGTATGACCTGGGTGGCGGCACGTTCGACATCTCCATCATCGACATCGCGGAAATCGAAGGCGAGCACCAGTTCGAAGTGATGTCCACCAACGGTGACACCTTCCTCGGCGGCGAAGACTTCGACATGCGCGTGATCGAGTTTCTGGTGGAAGAATTCAAGAAGGAAAGCGGCATCGACCTGAAGAAAGACATGCTGGCATTGCAACGCCTGAAGGATGCGGCGGAAAAGGCCAAGATCGAATTGTCCAGCGCGCAGCAGACTGAAGTGAACCTGCCGTACATCACCGCGGATGCGAGCGGCCCGAAACACCTCGCGGTGAAGATCACGCGCGCCAAGCTGGAAAGCCTGGTGGATGACCTGATCGCGCGCACCATCGAGCCGTGCAAGATCGCGATGAAGGATGCGGGCGTGTCCAACGCTGACATCGCCGACGTGATCCTGGTCGGCGGGCAGACCCGCATGCCGATGGTTCAGGAGAAAGTGAAGGAATTCTTCGGCAAGGAACCGCGCAAGGACGTGAACCCGGACGAGGCCGTGGCCGTTGGCGCCGCAATTCAGGGCGGCGTACTGCAAGGCGAAGTGAAGGACGTGTTGCTGCTGGACGTGACCCCGCTGTCGCTGGGTATCGAAACCATGGGCGGCGTGATGACCAAGCTGATCAAAAAGAACACCACGATCCCGACCAAGGCGTCGCAGGTATTCTCCACGGCTGAAGACAGCCAGAATGCGGTGACCATCCACGTGCTGCAAGGCGAACGCGAAGTGGTTTCCGGCAACAAGAGCCTGGGGCAGTTCAACCTGTCCGACATCCCGCCCGCACCGCGCGGCATGCCGCAGATCGAAGTGACTTTCGACATCGATGCGAACGGCATCCTGCATGTGTCGGCAAAAGACAAGGCAACCGGCAAGGAAAACAAGATCAAGATCCAGGCTAGTTCCGGCTTGAGCGAGGAAGAAATCAATCGCATGGTGCAGGATGCCGAAATCCACGCCGAAGACGACCGCAAGGCGCTGGAACTGGTGACCGCGCGCAACCAGCTCGACTCGCTGATCCATTCCACGCAGAAGTCGCTTAAGGAATACGGCGAACAACTGACGGCCGAGGAAAAAGCTGCCATCGAAGCCGCGTTGAAGGAAGCCGAAGAAGTGGTGAAAAACGACGACAAGGAAGCTATCGAAGCCAAAGCCGAAGCGCTGGCGACTGCCGCACAGAAGCTGGGCGAAAAGATGTACGCCGCCGAGCAGGCCAAGTCACAGGAAGGCGGCTGCGGAAGCTGCGGGCCGGACGAAACCTGCTCCGACCAGAAGAAGGACGAAGGCGATGTGGTGGATGCCGAGTTCACTGAGGTGAAGGATAAGAAGTAACGGCGAGAAGTAACCCGTAGCCCGGATGCAGCGAAGCGGAATCCGGGAATATTTGCAATGTTATCCCCCCGGATTCCGCTTCGCTGCATCCGGGCTACCGCTCTTCAAATTTCCTGTTCACCAACAAATGGCTAAAAAAGACTACTACGAAGTGCTCGGCGTCAACCGCGATGCCTCGGACGAAGAAATCAAAAAAGCTTATCGCAAGCTGGCGATGAAGCACCACCCCGACCGCAACCCGGACAACCCGAAGGCGGAGGAACACTTCAAGGAAGCCAAGGAAGCCTATGAGACGCTGAGCGACGGGCAGAAGCGCGCGGCTTACGACCAGTATGGCCACGCCGCGTTCGAGGCGGGCGGCATGGGCGGCGGCGCGGGTGGCGCAGGCGCGGCGGGCTTCGATTTTTCCGACATCTTCGGCGACATTTTTGGCGGTGGACGCGGGGGCGGCGGGCGCAGCAATGTGCATCGCGGCGCCGACCTGCGCTACAACATGGAAATCACGCTGGAGCAGGCGGCGCGCGGCACCGAGACGCAGATTCGCGTGCCAACCATGGCGGAATGCGAAACCTGCCACGGTTCGGGCGCCAAGCCCGGCACCAGCCCGACCACCTGCACTACCTGCGGCGGACATGGTCAGGTGCGCATGCAGCAGGGCTTTTTCTCGATCCAGCAAACCTGCCAGCGCTGCCACGGCACCGGCAAAATGGTCGCCTCGCCATGCAAGGACTGTAGCGGCAATGGACGCATCAAGCAACACAAGACACTGTCGGTAAAAATTCCTGCGGGCGTGGACAACGATGATCGCATCCGCCTGTCCGGCGAGGGCGAACACGGCGTGAATGGCGGGCCACCCGGCGATTTGTATGTGGTGATCCACACCAAACCGCATGCGGTATTCCAGCGCGACCATAACGACCTGCATTGCGAAATGCCGATCAGTTTCAGCACTGCCGCACTGGGTGGCGAAATCGAAATCCCCACGCTGGATGGCGCGGCGCGCATCAAGATTCCCGCCGAAACGCAAAGCGGCAAGCAATTCCGCCTGCGCGGCAAGGGCATCAAAGGCGTGCGCAGTTCGAGCTACGGCGATTTGCACTGCCACGTCATCGTGGAAACGCCGGTGAACCTGACCGAACGGCAAAAGGAACTGCTGCGCGAGTTTGAAACGATCAATGCAACCGACAGTGGACACCACAACCCGCGCGCCAAATCCTGGATGGACAAAGTAAAAGACTTCTTTGGCCAATAAGGCCGAAGAAGCTTTTACTTTGCGGCGCAGGCTAACTTGCGCAGCAAGTTAAGGGCGCTAGCCCGGCCGTAGCCACAAGGTCAAGGACTTCTTCGGGCAATAGTCTGTAAGTCGAGACTCAGCCCGACATGTCGGATTAAAATCCGACCTACAAAAGGGGTGGAGGCAACCATGCAGATTAAATCGCTCGGCCATGTGGTACTCAAGGTGCGCAGCCTGGAACGCTCGGTCGCCTTTTACCGCGATCTTCTCGGCATGAAGGAAGTCGCGCGCCATCGGGGCACGATGGTATTTTTTTCGCTCGGGCAGAACCACCACGACCTCGGCCTGCTGCAACTCGGCGCACAGGCCGAACTGCCCGGCCCGCACAGCCTCGGCCTGTATCACGTCGCCTTCAAGGTCGGCGACTCGCTCGACGAATTGCGCGAATGCAAGGCTTACCTGGAACGGCATGGCGTTGTCATTCTAAGCAGCAGCGACCATGGCGTCAGCCAGTCGCTCTACATCAAGGATCCGGACGGTATCGAGATCGAGGTAGATGCCGATCCCGTGCTGTGGCGCGACAATCCGGCCGCAGTGGCGACCGTCAGGCCGCTGAATCTATAGGCAACCCTGCAAATCACAACGCCCGGATCGGAGCGTTTTTTACATCGAAGCCGCAGTTATTTTTTTCATGGCGCTCCCCCTGCTTTCAAAAAACAAACTGCTGACCTTGCCGCAGTTGCATCGGCTGAAAAGTACCGCAGTCATCCATGACTTCCGCCATGATGCGCTCTTCTTTGCCCGGTTCCATGTGCGTGATGAGCAGCTGCACCGGGCGTTGCAACCGGGCCAGGCCGCGTGCCAGCAGTTCGGCGGTGAGATGCCCGGACATTGCGGCGGCATGGCCAGCGGCATTAAGGAAGGTCGTCTCGATCATCAGGTAGCGCAGGTTTTCGATGCGATTCAGCGCCGCCCAGAATTCCTCGCAATCCGTGGTATCGCCGCTGTAGACGAAACTGCCGGCACCGCTATCCACGCAATAACCCACGGCCGGCACTGAATGGCAGGCCGGCAGCGGCGTGATATGCCGATCGCCGATCTGCACCGTTGCGCCGCACGCCAGCGGAACAAAACAGATATACGGATTATCCGCATTCGGCAACACGCTGTAATCCGGCCACAGCTCGCCGTTCAGCATATTCTTCTTCAGCGCGGCAATGGTCTCCGGCAATGCATGGACATTCAATGGGCGCTGGCGCAGGAAGGCGGCGGCATCCGCCAGCAGCGGCACAAATCCGCTGTGGTCGAGGTGTGCATGGGTAAGAAAAATGTGCTCCAGGCGTGCCATGCGCTCCAGCGTGAGATCGCCCGCGCCGCTGCCCGCATCGATCAGGATGTCGTCATCCAGCAAAAGCGCGGTGGTGCGCCGCGAACCGCCGATTCCGCCATAACAGCCCAGCACAGTCAGGCGCATCGCAGCCTCCTGCCGTTATACCGCCGACAAATATATCCCGCACAGCACAATGCTCGCGCCGGCCGCACGGATGACACGCTCGCTCGCCCCTTCGGCCAGGCTCATAACCAGCGACTTGGCTATCGCCTCTTGATAGCCTAGTCGAATGGCTAGTAGTTTCATCAGGGCAGGCAGCCGTTGCATACCCAAGCCGAACACAATGCCGATAATGTGCAGAAACGCCGTCGCCAGCATGAAGCCCAGCGCATATTCGATTCCGGATGCCAATGCCGGCATCTCGGCGCCGTGCGCATGACCGTGCCACAGCGCGAACAGCCCAACTATGCTACCGCTCAGCCAGAGCGGCAAACGGGCCGATGCGGCGATCAATACACCAAGCAGCAGTACGGACAACACAATGCCCTGCTCGACAAATGGCAGGCTGATGTCCAGCATCGGCAACGCGCCGCCCAGAGCCATCACGCTGACGAAGGTAAGCGGCACTGCCCACACGGAACGCCCGCCCATCTGCGCCGCCCACAGCCCGACCGCCAGCATCGCGCAGACGTGATCCAGCCCGCTGGTTGGATGCGTGAGGCCATGCAGAAAACCGCTGGCCTCGCCGACACCGACATGCGCATAGACAGAAGATGGCAGCAACACACCTGCCATTACAGTCAACAGAAACCGCATCAAAGCTGATTGACTCATGGCGCTAACCTCTCTAAATAATCCCCGATTCAACCTTGTAGCGCACATAAAAAATATTCAGATTCTGTGCGCGCACCCGTTGCATGATCTGCTCGGCGAGCTTGTCGTCCAGAATGAACTCAATCTTCACCGCCAGCTCTCCGGCAAGCTCGAAAAAAGTCTCCTCATGCAGCCTGCCGTGCCGGCCGAACCCGGCAATGGCGCGGAATGCCGAGCCGCCGAGGATGCCGAGAGCCTTGGCCTCTTCCAGCAGCCATTCATACAAAGGCACCCCGGCGTGATGCTGTTTTTCAGTGACATAAAAAGTGAGCTGATCCATCGTTGATCTCCTAGTGTTGAAGCCATTTGAAAGTTTGGATACCAAGTACCGTCATCAGCAGCGAGCCGCCGAGATGCGCCGCGATGATGCCCGCCCCCCACGCATACTGCCCGCGCAGCAGCAAGGTGACGGTCTCCGCCGAGAAGGTGGAAAAAGTGGTTAGCCCGCCGAGAAAGCCGGTGATGATCAGCAACCGCCATTCCGGCGATAGTGCCGGATGCTGCATGAAGAATGCGATCGCCAACCCGATCAGGTAGCCGCCGACCAGGTTGGCCGCGAGCGTGCCGAGCGGCAATTCCGGCAGCACCGGGTTGAACCATAGCCCGAAGCCCCAGCGCAGCCATGCGCCTGCGGCTGCGCCGATTCCTATCGCGAGAAATGCATAGAGCGTCATATCCTTGCCCGGTTACCGCTGCTTCCAGGCTTGATCAAAAGCAGCTTGCGCCTTATCAGACCGCTTCTTGCTTTCAACGTAACGTTTTTCCGACTGGGCCGCTTTTTTCCGCTCTGCTCCCAATTGTTTTTTCAACCGTTCCATTTCCTTTTCAGTCACAGCCACGCGTTTCGCATCGGCATCGCGCTCCGCTTCGGCGACTTTCACCTCATCCTGTGCGATCCGCAATGCCGTCTGCACGGTAGACAAATCCTTGGCCAGAGCCGAAGGCGGCAAGCCAAACAGGAAAATGACCAGCAACAGCGTGCCTGGTAACAGCAGTTTATTCCCGAACATAACCCACCTCTAAATATGTACTGTGCAATCCGATAATCGTCTTGTGCAGCGCATTCTACCCCACCAGATAGACCGGCGCGAAGCCTCCGCCCGGCGTGCGGAAATTGGTAGTCTGGCCCTGGTAGAGCCGCGCCGCAACCAGTTGCACCCCACCTTCGTAAACGTAACAGCGCACGTCGTACTTGAGCGAAACAGGTTCGCCCTCATTCACGCAAACGCTGCGCTCGCCGGGTGCGGCCATACGCTGTGCGATATAACCGCCCTGCATAATGTCACCGAACACACGGCGCGTAAGATTCGCACCGCGATACGCGCCCTTGCTGCCGTAGCCGCTGCTCGGCTTGAAGAACAGACTCTTGCGCTCCTGCCATAAAGCTTCTTCCATTTCTGCTTTCACCACGATGGTGCGCGGAATGCCCGCCCGCAAGGTGGCGATGTCGGCCTCGTTCGCGCCGAGCGCGCACAGCGCCTCCGCATCTGTCAGCCGCGCCAGATTGCGCTTGTCGGCATAACGGGCATAGTGCGCGGGACCGGGCGTCAGCACCGCGCTGCCTTCCAGATACGCCTGCCGCAAGACAGGATGCTGCTGCAATGAAAAATCCGTCAGGCGGTTGTACACCAGATCGATCTTCTGGTCGCCACCGGAAGATTCAAGATACAGGCCATCGCCGCGCGCATGCAATGCGGCGGGTTCGACGATATAGGCCGCGATCCCGGCGCGCTCGAACATGCGCTGCGCCAGCATGAACTCGGGATACAGGTATTGCGCCTCTGGCTGCTCGTCCACGATGGCGACGCCCTGCAACGGCGCGTCGCCGCGCGCCAGCCGCCACTCGTTGCGAAACATCTCGATGAACACCTGTTCAAAGTTCGCTTCCGCCGTCGCAGTTCCCGGCCAACTTGTCTCGCGCTGACTATCGAGCAGCAGCGCATTCAGGAACCCGCCGCCCGCGTTGCTGTTGATCTCGATGAGATGCGCGCCGTCGGCATTGAGGTGGAAGTCATAGCCATAAAACACCCCTTTGGTGAAATGCTGCACCTCATTCCATCCGTCATTCCGGCGCAGGCCGGAATCCAGCGGTTTTATCGAAAAAGAATTTTCAGCACGACCCCGCTGCGCGGAGAGATTTTCAACTGACTGGATTCCGGCCTGCGCCGGAATGACAGAGTTGCTCCACCCCGGCAGAGCCACCACCCGCTCCACCGCCTTGATCACCGCACGCATCTGCTGCATCTGCGCAGCCACGATGAACACCGGCGCATAGGCAAATAGATGCGGGCAACGCTCCGTCACCAGGCTGCGCCACGCCTCACCTTCTCTCTGCATCGCGCGCTGCAGCGCGGCACGGTCCAGCGTGGCAGCATGACAATCAGCATTAAGCCGTTCCGTCTCGCTCATTTATTGTCCGCCCAATAATTTCTGCTTGAGGTCGGCCTGTGCCGGCTTGTCGCCGAGCCAGACTTTCAGCAATGCGCTATTGAATGACGCGCCGCCGACCGTACCCTTCGCCACGCCGTTCACACTGACCCGCGTGCCGCTGCCCGGCAGATAATCCAGCGTCACAACATCGCCCTTTTTTATTTCATCGATCGCGTGGAAAATCGCCGCGAATTCCTTGAGTGGTATCTCCAGCGCGCTCAATTCGGCGGGAGTATGATTGGCCGCAATGGCATTATTCAGCGCGCTGAACAAGTGATCGGCGCTGATGCCGATCAACAAATGCAGCGCCACGCGCTTTTCGCCGCTGTCGGCCAGTACCGCCGCACCGCTGGTGATTTTCTCCGGCAGGTAGAGCGCTGCGATATACAAATCGAGAAAAAATCTGCGGCGCACCCCGGCGCCATTCAGTTGCAAATCCCGGTTGCCAAAATGCACGTTGTCCGCCAGCTTTACCCCAGCCACCTCAAGGGCAAACGCCTGTGCGGTCAAACACAGTAACAATATACAAATAAATTTCTTCACTTTTCCCCTTCAGACAATAACGCCTGGAAAACGTCACGAGCGCCGTCAGGACAAGGCGCGCGATAGCGAGAAACCGGAATGTACAAACCAGTACATGAGGATTTCGAGCTATCGAGCAACGCAGTCATGGCGGCGCACAGTAGCTTTACAACGCTTCGAAGATGCCTGCCGCGCCCATGCCCGTCCCGATGCACATCGTCACCATGCCGTACTTCTGCTTGCGCCGACGCAGGCCGTGCAGTAGGGTCGCGGTGCGGATCGCGCCAGTCGCGCCGAGCGGATGGCCGAGCGCGATCGCGCCGCCGAGTGGGTTCACGACGGCCGGGTCGAGGCCAACGTCGTGGATCACCGCCAGCGATTGCGCGGCGAATGCCTCGTTGAGCTCGATCCAGCCCATGTCGTTCAGACTCAATCCCACTTGCTTCAACGCGCGCGGAATCGCCTCCTTCGGGCCGATGCCCATGATCTCCGGCGGCACGCCCGCGACGCTGAAACCGAGAAACTTGCCGATGGGCGTGAGGTTGTAGCGCTTCAGCGCAACCTCGCTGCACAACAGCACCGCGCCTGCGCCGTCCGACATCTGCGAACTGTTGCCCGCGGTGACCGAGCCCTTCTGCGCGAACACCGGCTTGAGCTTCGCCAACGCCTCGATCGACGTGTCAGCGCGTGGCCCCTCGTCCTTTGCCGCTACGCGCGCTGCAATTTTCACCTCGCGCGCATTCAAATCCGGGTGATGCTCCTCGATGCGGTACGGCGTGATCTCGTCGCTGAATTCGCCGGAAGCAATCGCGCGCAGCGCGCGCTGGTGGCTGTGGAACGCGAATTCATCCTGCGCCTCGCGGCTTACCTTCCAGCGCTCCGCCACCTTTTCGGCGGTGATCCCCATGCCAAAAGCGATCGCGAGATTTTCATCCTCGAATATCGCTGGGTTAAACGCGATCTTGTTGCCCATCATCGGCACCATGCTCATGCTCTCGGTGCCCGCCGCGATCATCACCTCCGCCTCGCCGAGCCGGATGCGGTCTGCCGCGAGCGCCACCGCCTGCAGGCCGGAAGAGCAGAAGCGGTTCACCGTCATGCCCGGCACGCCGTTCGGCAGCCCCGCGAGCAGCAGTGCGATGCGCGCGACATTCATCCCCTGCTCCGCCTCCGGCATCGCGCAGCCGACGATCACGTCGCCGATTCTCGTGGGATCAAGCGACGGCGCCTGCGCCAGCACGCTCCTCAGCACATGCGCCAGCAGGTCGTCGGGCCGCGTGTTGCGGAACATCCCGCGCGGCGCCTTGCCCACCGGCGTGCGCGTCGCGGCGACGATGTAGGCTTCTTGGACTTGTTTGCTCATGATCTGCTCCTTATATCTTTTTTGGATAAAGCTGATTAATTATCTCAACGACCATTTCAAATGTATGGGTATCCGCAGGCTTTAATTGACCGCTACCATGAGCATATTCGTTTCGAATCTTTGGAATAGTTTCTTTGAAAATTCCCAACCAATCGCAATCCAAGTCTTCCTGAGTTACTACCACTTCGGAATTACTCCATTCCATACTTTCCAAGCCAGCCGCCATCATTTCCTGCATTTTTTCAAATGAGTGTCGCATTTCAGCGCGATTCCAAGCCCAATGCTCACGGGTAGTGAACATTTCATTATTAATGTGATTATTCTCAATTGCATGGTTCATGAGTTTTTTAAGGCCAAAACCACGTTGCCCCTTCTGCTCCTTTACCAAATCAGGGAATCTTTCTCGAAGAGCGAATTCAAGGCTCGCCAAAGCTTGTTGTTCAGACACAGGATAGAAGCGATAAACAAACCATGCGTATAAGTACAAGTTTTTTGCTGTTTCAAAATGAGTTACCACATCAATCGGTACGGTTTCATTCAATTTAAAACGAGCAATTGCTTCGTATTGACTTTCAACGAGTCTCTGCTGAGTGCGCACATCAGGCTTACACACTGTGCCAGGCAACCTTAACTGATCACACTCGTTAATTTCCAAGGTTATATTCCAATCAAATAACGTTTCTAATTCCGCAACGGCTTGCCGTTCTTCAGCATGTGCTCAATCCGCGCCTGCGTCTTTTCGGTCGCAATCAATTCCATGAAGTGGCGACGCTCGAGATCGAGCAGCCATTGCTCGTCCACGAGGCTGCCCGCATCCACGTCGCCGCCGCACATGGTCTCGGCGATGCGGCAGCCGATGTTGTAATCGTGCTCGGAGATGAAGCCGCCTTTGAGCAGGTTGACCATCGCGGCCTTCAGCGTCGCGATGCCGGTACGTCCGGCGACGGGGATCTGGTGCGGCGCTAATGGCGGACGGTAGGCCGTGGCGTTGAGCGCTTTGGCTTCTTCCTTCGCGACGTGCAGCAGCTCGAAGCGATTCAGCACGATGCGGTCGGACTGCCTGAGGTAGCCCATCTCGCGCGCGAGCTCGGCGCTCTTCGCGACTTCGCCCGTGGCGATGTTCTGGAAGTAGCGCTTGAGGTGCGGGAAGATGTCGGCGCGGCCTTCGATGGCAAGGCGCTGCGCCTCTGCCGCGGCGCGCATGGCCATCTCCTTGCAGCCGCCGCCTGCGGGCAGCAGGCCGACGCCGACTTCGACGAGGCCGATGTAGCTTTCCAGCGTGGCGACGATGCGCGAGCAGTGCATGGAAAATTCGCAGCCGCCGCCGAGTGCCAGGCCGTCCACCGCGGCGACGGTCGGCACCTGCGCGTATCTCAGGCGCTGCGAGACCTGCTGGAATTTCGCGACCACGTCCGCGACATGCGGCACATGGCCGGTGGCGGCGTTGACGATATCGCCCAACCCCCCGCCGCCCGCGACGGTGTATTTGACGCGCGTGACCGCGCCCTTGAACTTGTCGAGCAGGCCGCCCGCATCCGCCCCCTCCTGCATGCCCTGCATCGCCTGCAACAGGTTCGCGCCCGCCGAGAACGGCGGCTCGACTTGCCAGAGGATCAGCGCGCTGAAGTGCGCCTCGGCCTCGTCCACCGCGCGCAGGATGCCGTCGAGCACCTCGTTGCTGATGGTGTGCATCTTGGTCCTGAAGCTCAGGATGGCGATGCCGTCGCCCATGTGCCACATGCGGATGTCGTCGTTCTCGAACACGGTCTCGCCGTAGTGCGCGGTCTCGCCGAGCAGGCGGTCGGGGAAGAGCTGGCGGCGGTAGACGGATAGTTGGGAGCGGGGTTGATAGCCCCTCACCCCCTGCCCCTCTCCCGCCTGCGGGCGAGGGGAGCCTGCTGTTGATGGTGCGAAGGAACCCTGCGGGGTGTGCACGCCGGTGCGCGCCGGGTCGGCTGCCCAGCCGGGCAGCGGGACATCGGACATCGCCTTGCCTGCCGCGATGTCGTTGGCGATCCAGCCCGCCACCTGCTGCCAGCCTGCGGCCTGCCAGATTTCGAACGGGCCGCTGTCCCAGCCGAAGCCCCAGCGCACCGCAAGGTCAAGATCGCGCGCGTTGCCGGCGATATGCTCGAGTTGCAGCGCACAGTAGTGGAACACGTCGCGGAACGTCGCCCAGAGGAATTGCGCCTGCGGATGCTGGCTGCCGTGCAACCCGGCGAGTTTCTTCGCCCAGTCGCGCTCGCGCAGGATTTCCTTTACGCCATCGTCTATCTTGGCATCGGACAGGCGATATTCCTTGGTGTGCAGATCGAGCACATGGATTTCCTTGCCGATCTTCTGATAGATCCCCTTTTTGGTCTTCTGCCCGAGCGCGCCCTGGTCGACGAGCTGGCTCAGCCAGCCGGGCAGGTCGAAATGCTTGTGCCACGGGTCGTCGGTGAGGTTCTCGCGCATGGTGTTGACCACGTGCGCGAACACGTCGAGGCCGACCACGTCCAGCGTGCGGAAGGTCGCGCTCTTGGGGCGGCCGAGGTAGCGGCCGGTGAGCGCGTCCACGGTATCGAAGCCGAGGTTGTATGCCGCCGCGTGGTGCTTGGTGGCGAGCATGGAGAACACGCCGATGCGGTTGGCGATGAAGTTGGGCGTGTCCTTGGCGCGCACCACGCCCTTGCCCAGCGTGGAGACGAGGAAGGTCTCCAGTTGGTCGAGCAGCGGCGCCTCAGTCTCGCGGCAGGCGATCAGCTCGACCAGGTGCATGTAGCGCGGCGGATTGAAGAAGTGGATGCCGCAAAAGCGGTGCCGCAGGTTTTCCGGGAACGACTGCGCCAGTTGATTGATCGACAGGCCTGAGGTGTTGCTGGCGAAGATGGTGCGTTCGCCCAAAAATGGCGCAACCTTGCGGTACAGGTCGGATTTCCAGTCCATGCGCTCGGCGATGGCCTCGATGACCAGATCGCAGTCGCGCAATTTCTCCAAGTGCTGTTCGTAGTTGGCGGGCTGGATGCAGGTGAGCTTGGTGGGGCTGGCCAGCGGGCTGGGGTCGAGCTTTTTCAGGCCTTCCAGCGCGCGGCTCACGTTGCCGTTGGGGTCGCCATCCTTGGCGGGCAACTCGAACAGCAGCGTTTCCACGTTGGCGTTAACCAGATGTGCGGCAATCTGCGCGCCCATCACTCCGGCGCCCAGCACCGCGACCTTGCGTACATGAAAATTCGCGCTCATAACGACTCCATAAATCTGGGAAATTAAGCCAACTAATGCCGCTCGTAGAGCTGCTTGATCTGTGCTGCAAGTTGCTTCGCCACTTTGTCGCGCTTAAGTTTTAAGGTGGGTGTGAGCAGGCCGTTTTCCATGGTCCACGGTTCCTGCAACAGCAGCACGCGGCGCACATGCGCGTAGCCGGGAAAACCGCGCAGACTGAGCGCAATACGTTTCAATACCCTGCCTTCCACGCGGCTGTCGACCATGGCTTCCGGCATATCGGCGCGCACGCCGGCTTCTTTGACAAAATGCTGCCATACCTCGGCATTGACCACCGCCAGCGCCACCAGATAGGGATGCGCTTCGCCAAATATCATCACTTGGTCGAACAAGGGATCACGCAAGATCGCCAGCTCCATATCGGTCGGCGGCACTTTTTCGCCGTTCGACATGACGATGATTTCCTTGATACGCCCGGTAATATAGATATGCCCGGTTTCACTGATACGCACTATATCGCCAGTGTTCAGCCAGCCGTCCGCATCGATGATGGCCTTCGTCGCCTCGGGATTATTCCAGTAGCCCATCATCACATTCGGCCCCTTCACCAGCAGCGCGTTCTGCTCGCCGAGTTTTACCTGCACATCGCGGATCGGTCGTCCGACGCTGTCGGGGAAATTATTTTCCGGGTGGTTGCCGCTGATGACCGGGCTGGTCTCGGTCAACCCGTAACCCTGTATGACGGGCAGCCCCAGCCCGATGAATACCCGCGAAATTTCCGGCGACAATGCCGCTCCACCGCTAAGGGCAACGCGCAGCCGTCCGCCGAGGTGATCGAGGACTTTCTGCGCAATCAGCTTTTGCAATAACGGCCAGAGCAGGAACGACAGCTTCCATGTGCCGCGCCCCTGCTGATACAGGAACCGCGCCCAGCCGACATCGACAGTGAAGTTGAACAGCTTGCGCTTCAGCGGAGAGCCTTCTTCCAGTCTGGTGCATATCGCACCATACACGCGCTCATAAATGCGCGGCACCGAAACCAGGATGGTGGGGCGGATGATATGCATATCCCCGGACAGCTGCGCAACGGAGCGCGCAAAAGCGACCTTCGCACCGGCCATTACCGACAGGTAATAGCCAATGGTGCGCTCGAAAGTATGCGACAGCGGCAGAAAGGATAAAAATGTATCGTTTTCATTGACCGGAAAAAAATCCAGACAGGCGTATGCATTGATCAGCATATTGGCGTGGTTCAGCATCACGCCTTTCGGTTTGCCGGTAGTGCCGGAAGTGTAAATGATGCTTGCCAGCTCGTTCATTTGACAGGGTTGTGCGGGCTGCAATTGCGCCGTGGGCGGCAGAAATTCTGCCATGGCTTGCAGGCGCGGCTCGGCGCTGTCGCGTACCGTGTCGATGCTCACGAAACGCTTCACACCGCCAAGCTGGTCGCACACCGTGCGCAAGGCTTGCCATTGTTCGTCGGTTTCAAACAGCAGCACTTTTACATCGGCATCGTTGATAATGTAAGCAGCATTGTCCGGCCTGTCCACGGTGTACAGCGGCACTACCACCAGCCCCAGCGACATCGCCGCCTGATCGAACATCATCCAGTAAGGGCAGTTGCGCAGCATGATCGCCACGCGGTCGCCGCGCTGCAATCCCAAGCCAGCCAGCGCCGCCTGCCAGCGCGCGATTTCGCCAAGCATCTCCCGCCAGGTAATGTCGCGCCAGATATTCTGCTGAAAATAATGATAGGCGACTTTGTCCGGCGAGCGGTGTGCGCGCTCCACGAACAGCCCGTGCAACGTGCCCGCCTGCTGCGGTGTGATTACATCATTTTGTCGTACCTGCATCTTACCCTCTTGATCCATTCACCCTAAAACCACAATCCAAGCCACAGAGTTCACAGAGCACACAGAGAGAATGACGATTTAACCAATTTCTTCCTCTCACTCGGATAATGAGCCAACTCCTTGTTCAAACCGCCTGTTTTTCCTCTGTGTTCTCTGATGCAACTCCTAGCCATTCGACTAGGCCGGCAAAAGGCGCCTGCCAAGTCGCTGGTTATGTGGCCAAGCGTTTTCCAGATTATATTTACTTCCCTGCCCGCAACTCTTCCGGCGCAAAATCGTCCACCATGATGACCTTGCGGCGCAGCGCGTAATCACGCTCCAGTAGCAGCGCCTGTTCCGCCGTAATGATGCCTTGCTCGTGTGCCTCAGCGATGCGCGGCAACTCCTCCAGCGCCCTCAACTTGCCGGCCTTGCGTGCCTTTTCCAGTTCGGCCTGCATCGGTTCGCACAGCAGCGTACTGGCGAGCGCCGCTTCCAGCGCACCCACCGCATCCCGTTCGTCATAAACCCAAGATTCGCGCAGCGATTCGTTTGCCTCCTCTCCCGCCTGCGGAAGATAACCAGCGACTTGCCCGCTTGCGGGCTTAGTCGAATGGCTAGTTGCTTCATCAGGATTGAGGTGAGGGAAAAGGGCATGGCGAGTTTTATCATGCACTTTCGGCAGGTACATCCCGGCGGTCAGGCGGTCGCGCGCCGCGCCGGGCTGCATCATCAATGTGGCGATTTGATGGCCGAGATAGTCGGCAGGCGGCGATAAACGCATGCCCAGCGGGAAAATCAGCGCGCTCAGCATCCAGCGCATCGGGGCGTTCGGGAAATTCCGGATCACGCCGTCGAAGGCTTGCTGGGTCTGGTACAGCGCGTCCTGTATCGCCCAATGCAACAGCGGCAGATCCTCGGCAGGGCGGCCGTCGTCCTCAAAGCGCTTCAGCGCCGCCGAGCATAAATACAACATGCTCAGCACATCGCCCAGGCGCGCGGAAATTTTCTCACGCCGCTTCAGCGAACCGCCCAATACCGCCATCGCCACATCCGCGCTCAAGGCGAATGCCGCGGAGAAGCGCGTCAATTGCTGGTAGTAGCGGCGGGTTTCATCGCCCGACGGAGCCGGGATGCCGCGCCCGTTGGACAGCGCGAACACGAAGCTGCGCGCCGCGTTGCCCAGCGCGAAACTGATGTGACCGAACAAGGCTTCATCGAACTGATGCAGGGCGCGCCGGCGATCCTGATCGTGCGCCGCCGCGACCTCCTTCAGCACATAAGGATGGGAACGGATTGCGCCCTGCCCGAAGATGATCATGCTGCGCGTCAGGATATTCGCGCCTTCCACGGTAATGCCAATCGGCGTCTGCTGGTAATCGCGTGCCAGATAGTTATCCGGGCCGAGGCAGATGCCCTTGCCGCCATGCACGTCCATCGCGTCGTTGATGACGATGCGCCCGCGCTCGGTGGCGTGGTATTTGACGATGGCGGAAATCACCGATGGCTTCTCACCCAAGTCCACCGCCAATGCAGTGAACTGGCGCGCCGCATCGATCATATAGGTATGCGCACCGATGCGCGCCAGCGGCTCTTCCACGCCTTCGAATTTTCCGATCGATGTCTTGAACTGTTTACGCACCCGGCTGTAGGCACCGCTGGTGCGCGCCGCCAGCTTCATGCCGCCGATGCTGCTGGCGGGCAGCGAAATCGAGCGCCCCGCTGCCAGGCATTCCATCAACATGCGCCAGCCCTGTCCAATGCGCGATGTGCCGCCGATGATATAGTCCATCGGGACGAACACCTCCCTGCCCTGTGTCGGGCCGTTCATAAACGCGGAATTCAGCGGAAAATGGCGGCGGCCGATTCGCACACCCGGCAAGTCGGTGGGAATCAGGGCGAGCGTGATGCCGCGATCGGTTTCCCCGCCCAGCATGCGCCCCGGGTCATACAGCCTGAATGCCAGTCCGAGCAGCGTCGCCACCGGCGCCAGCGTGATGTAGCGTTTCTCCCAGGTCAGGCGGATACCCAGCACATGTTGCTGCCCGGCGAATTCGCCATAACATACCTCGCCGTAATCGGGGATCGCACCGGCATCCGATCCGGCGAACGGCCCGGTCAATGCGAAACACGGCACTTCCAGGCCGCATGCCAGGCGATGCAGATATTTTTCCTTTTGCTCATCCGTGCCGTAGTGCAACAGCAGTTCGGCGGGCCCCAGCGAATTCGGCACCATGACCGTCACCGCCGCCGTGCCGCTGCGCGAAGCCACTTTGCTCACCACCGCCGAATGCGCCTGCGCGGAGAACTCCAGGCCGCCGTAGCGTTTCGGGATGATTATGCCGAAGAAGCCCTTGACCTTCATGAACTGCCAGACTTCAGGGGGTAAATCGGCGCGCTTGTGCGTGATGTCCCAATCGTCCAGCATGGCGCATAGCTGCTCGACTTCGTTATCCAGGAAGGCTTGCTCCGCCGCGCTCAATCCACATTTGGGGAAGGCCAGCAATTTGTTCCAGTCGGGATGCCCGCTGAACAGATCGCCATCCCACCACACCGTACCGGCATCGATCGCCTCCTGTTCGGTAGCGGAAATTTGCGGCAGGATTCTGCGGAAGATTTTAAGGACTGTGCCGCTGACCACCGTGCGGCGCAAGACAGGAATACCGAACAACACGATGAACAAAAACAGCGCCAGATAAACCACCTGTAATGCGGTATCCGAAATGCGCGACTGGATCGCCACCACCGGCGCGATCACCATCATCGCCAGTACCCAACTGGTGATGGAGGCGCGGAAGAAGGCCAGCACCAGAATTACGACCAGTACCGCCACAAGCATCAGAATTGCCACCGCACCGCCCCCATTACTATTATCGTTGCAGCTGTCCGGCCGCAAAGCCGGACGTCGCCGCCATCAGGCCACGCTCAACTGTGTGCCGTCGCCATTTTCACCCGGTTGCGCCCGTCCGTCTTGGCCTGCTGGAGCGCTCCATCGGCGGCTGCCAGCACTGAATCCAGCGTATCGCCGGGCTGCACCGCAGAAACGCCGAGCGAAACCGTGACATGCTCCACCTGAATCGTCTGAGTGTCGCCGGCAGACAGCGGCGCGCTGCTCTTGCCGAAACGCAACGCCGGCGCCGCAACCGCTTCGCGCAGGCGCTCAGCCATTTTCATGGCTCCATCGGGCGATTTTTCCGCCAACAATACGGCAAACCTGTCACCGCCCAAGTACGCAAATAGATCCTGCGGCCTCAAGTTTGCCGCCATGATTCGCGCCACTCCCTTCAGGACACTGTCACCCGCAAGATGGCCGTGGCTATCATTAAACTCCTTGAAATGGTCGATATCCGCCACCAGCAGAAAGAGCGGCACCCCGCTGCGCTCGCACCGCTGCGCCATGCGTGGAAATGCCTCGTTCATCCAGTTCTTGTTGTGCAATCCAGTCAGCGTATCGATATTGGCGGCCACCTCGAATTCGAGACTGGGTTCAGATGTCGTCACCTGCAGCAGGTTGTCGTTGCGGATGCGGCCGGCAAGGATAGCCAGCAAGTTGCGCGCAATGCCATTTGATCTGTCCACCATCGACCAAACCAGCTCATGCGGCACCACCAGCATGCGCGTATCCCGCGCCGCCATGACCAGCGCCGCACTATTCCCACCATCGATCAGCGATAATTCGCCGACACATTCACCCGGTCCCAGTACGGCATGCACCGGCAGCCCCGTGCCGTTCAGATAGACGCGGAGCTCGCCATCCAGCACCAGATAGAGCGAGGTGTTCTTCTGGCCAACTTCCAGCAGTGTCGCACCACTTTTCAGGGTGGTTACCTGGCAGCCTTTCAGGATGTGCTCAACGCTCTCCAGGCCAATATCGCGGAACAACTTGTTCCGTTCCAGCAGCGTGCGATCAGGAATAGTCATCGTCGCAATCTTTTCCATTGTGTAATTGGCCAAGTATACACAAAGGCCAAAGCAGGCAGAAGCAAACTCTCCTGCCGATAAACTGTATCATTTCCACGGGTTTCCCCAGCTTGCATGGTGTATTGAAATCGCGAACAAACGGCGTTAGCGAACCCGATTCACCGCCTCTTCCACACGCTCCACCGCGATGATCTCCATACCCTCGATCTTGTGTTTTGGCGCATTCGCCTTGGGGATGATCGCCTGCGTGAAGCCCAGCTTGGCGGCCTCTTTCAGGCGTTCCTGGCCGCGCTGCACCGGGCGTACTTCACCCGCGAGGCCTACTTCGCCGAACACGACCAGCTTTTCCGGCAGCGGCTTGTTGCGCAAGCTCGAGACCATCGCGAGAATCACCGCAAGATCGGCGCCCGGCTCGGTGATTTTCACGCCGCCCACTGCGTTGATGAACACATCCTGATCGAAGCAGGCGATGCCCGCGTGGCGGTGCAGCACCGCGAGCAGCATCGCCAGCCGGTTCTGCTCCAGACCTAGCGACAGGCGCCGCACATTGGGCGAATGCGCTTCGTCGAGCAAGGCCTGGATTTCCACCAGCAACGGTCGTGTGCCTTCCTGCGTCACCATCACGCACGAACCGGCCACCGGATCGCCGTGCTGCGACAGGAACAATGCGGACGGATTGCTCACCTCGCGCAAGCCCTTCTCGGTCATCGCGAACACACCGAGCTCGTTCACCGCACCGAAGCGGTTCTTGAACGCGCGGATCAGGCGGAAGCTGGAATGCGTGTCGCCCTCGAAATACAGCACGGTATCGACGATATGCTCCAGCACGCGCGGCCCGGCCAGCGCGCCCTCCTTGGTGACATGGCCGACCAGAATGATGGTGATGTTGCTGCTCTTGGCGATACGCGTGAGCTGCGCGGCGCATTCGCGCACCTGCGCCACCGAGCCGGGTGCGGAAGTGAGTTGCTCGGAATAGACGGTCTGGATGGAGTCGATCACCACCACATCCGGCTTGTCTGCGGCAATCGTTGCCTGGATCCTTTCCAACTGGATCTCCGGCAGCAGGCGCAGGCTGCGCGCATCCAACGCCAGGCGTTTGGCGCGCAGCGCGATCTGCTGCGCCGATTCCTCGCCGCTGACGTATAAAGTGTTTTGTTGTTTGGACAGATGCGCCAGCACTTGCAGCAGTAAGGTGGATTTGCCGATACCCGGATCGCCGCCGATCAGCACCACCGCGCCGGACACCAGCCCGCCGCCGAGCACGCGGTCGAATTCCTCGATGCCGGTCGGCGTGCGCGGCACTTCCGCCGCCTCCACCTCGGAGAGTAGCTGCACCTTGCCGCCCGCCGCCAGCGCGCTGAAACGGTTGCCGCCCTTGGCAACTGGCTCCGCCACCGACTCGATCAGCGTGTTCCACTCCATGCAATGCGGACACTGCCCCTGCCATTTCGGCGTCTGCCCGCCGCACTCGGTGCAGGAATAAATCGTTTTTGCTTTTGCCATGATGCGTTCCAGATAGCTTGTTCAGTAGCGTACTATCCCGGAATGCTAAAATCAGCGCAAGGAAACTCACTTCCCTAGTTCCAGAGGATCATTATGAGCGATCAGGACAGCACGGCCACTTCTGCCACGCCAGGCAAACGGCGCGTCATTCTGCTGCTCATTACCGGATCGGTTCTGGTGATCCTGCTGGCTGTTTTTACCTGGTGGTTCTTTATCGGCCAGTGGCGCACCAGCACCGATGACGCCTATGTAGGCGGCAACATCGTCGCGGTGATGCCGATGACCGGCGGTACGGTGATCGCGATTCATGGCGACACCACGCAAGCCGTGACCGAAGGCCAGTTGCTGGTGCAACTCGACGACAGCGATGCGCGCCTGCAACTGGATGCTGCCGAAGCCGCGCTGGCGACGGCGGTGCGCGAAGTGCGCGGCCTGTATGCAACCAGCCACGGCAATCTGCCGCTGTTAGCGCAGCGCCGTGCCGATCTGGCACGGGCGCAGGCAGAGCTGGCCAGCAGCGATGCGACATTGGCGCAAGCCGAGTCCGAATACAAACGCCGTGTCGCATTGGCCCAACAGAACTTCGTCTCACCGGAGAACGTGCAAATCGCGCAAACGGTACGGGACGCGGCACGGGCGCAGCGCGATGCCGCCACCAGCGCGGTGCAAGCCAGCAGTGCCGCCATCGCCCAGACCGTGGATCAGGCCAGCGTTTCCAGTGCGCGCGTGGACCATACCTCACTGGAAAATCACCCTAATGTGCGCACTGCAGCAGTGCGGGTACGCGAGGCCGCGCTCGCGCTGGCGCGTACCCGTGTGCTGGCGCCGGTCAGCGGGCAGGTAGCCAAACGCTCGGTGCAGATCGGCGAACGGGTCGCGCCGGGCGCGGCACTGATGGCGATCGTGCCGCTCGACAAGGTATGGCTGGATGCCAATTTCAAGGAGACCGAATTGCGCAATGTGCGCATCGGTCAAGCGGCCAAACTGACTTCCGACTTCTACGGCGGCTCGGTCATTTTTCACGGCCGGGTACTGGGCCTGGCGCCGGGAACCGGTTCCGCCTTCGCCTTGCTGCCCGCGCAGAATGCCACCGGCAACTGGGTAAAGATCGTGCAACGCCTGCCGGTACGCATCGCACTGGACGCACAGGAGCTGCAGGCACATCCGTTGCGCATCGGTCTCTCCATGGATGCCACCATCGACACCCATGACCGCAGCGGTGCCGTGCTGACGACCTTGCCCAACACATCGGCGATCGCCGCGACTGCGGTGTATGCGCAGGACATCAAGGCCGCCGATGTGCGGGTGGCGCAGATCATTGCCGACAATCTGGAACACAAGTGAATGCTTCACCAGCCGCTGCTACACAGCCAGCCGTATTGAGCGGCATCAAGTTAATCCTGGCGACCGTGGCACTCGGCTTGGGTTCGTTCATGAACATTCTGGATCTGACCATCGTCAATGTGGCCGTGCCCACCATGGCCGGCAATTTTGCGGTCAGCCCGACACAGGGCACCTGGATCATCACATCCTATTCGGTGGCCGAGGCCATCATGCTGCCGCTGGCGGGTTTCCTCGCCGGGCGTTTTGGCGAAGTGCGCAGCTTCGTCGCCGCCACGCTGCTGTTCACCCTGGCATCGCTGTTATGCGCGCTGTCGGTCAGCTTTCCGATGCTGCTCACGGCCCGGGTGCTGCAGGGCGTGTTCGGCGCATCCATGATCCCGTTATCGCAAACGCTGCTCACCACCATTTTCCCACCGCACCAGCGCGGGCTGGCGCTGGGCATCTGGGCGATGACCACGGTGATCGCGCCGATCGCCGGTCCGCTGGCGGGCGGCTGGCTGACCGACAACACTTCATGGCACTGGATTTTTCTGATCAACCTGCCGATCGGTTTGCTGGTCGGCATTTCCGTTGCGATGTTGCTGGCAGGCCGCGATGTGATCCAGCCCGGCAAACGCCATCAGAAAATGGACTGGGTCGGATTGTCCCTGCTGATCGTCGGCATCGGCTCGCTGCAGATCCTGCTCGACAAGGGCAATGAACTGGACTGGTTCAACTCCGGCACCATCATCACGCTGGCGGCACTGGCGGCCGTCGCGCTGCTGGTATTCGTGGTCTGGGAACTGGATGAGCCCGCGCCGCTGGTGGATTTGCGCCTGTTCGCGCGGCGCAATTTTCTGGTTGGGGCGGTATGCCTGCTGCTGGGTTCGATGGCCTTCTTCGGCGTGGTCGTGATCATTCCGTTATGGTTGCAAACCTTTCAGGGCTACACCTCGCTGTGGGCAGGCAAGGCCGTGGCCTTCGGCGGCGTACTGGCGTTCATTCTCGGGCCGATCATCGGCATCTACATCAACCGTGTCGATGCGCGCGCCATCACCACATTCGGCTTCATCGTCTTCGCGCTGGTGGGTTACTGGAGCGCAAACTTTACCCCGGACATCGACTACTGGTCGGTGGCGCTGAGCCGTCTGTTCATGGGCATCGGCATCAGTTGTTTCTTCCTGCCGCTGGTCACCATCAGCCTGTCCGGTTTGCCCGCTGAGCGGGTCGCGGCAGCCTCCGGCCTGACCAACTTCATGCGCAATCTGGGCGCCAGTTTCGGCACCGCCATCACCACCTGGCTGTGGGCCAGCCAGGCTGCCGGATACCACGCCAGACTGGTGGAAAACATCCATCCCTACAATCCGGTGGCGAACGATTATTTGAACCGCTTGCACCAACTCGGCATGCCGGACGATGTCGCCTATGCCTATCTGGAGCGCATGATCACCACCCAGTCCTACACCCTCGCCACCGATCAGATTTTGAGCATTTCCGCCACGCTGATGTTGTCACTGGTCACGCTGATCTGGTGGGCAAAACCTCCGTTCGTCGCCAGCCGTGGCGCGCATTGAATGGATATCGCCTTATTCCAATTCCAGATAGAAGTATCGCGTGTGGTTCGACAGGCTCACCACGAACGGACTCTTGCAGAGGTTCCTTAATAAACCCACCACTTACTTCATTTTGGAAGGCAGCTTGATCGTGTCGCCCCCCACCATGAACACCCCCTTGCCCTGGTGATGCAACGTGCGCGGATTCTTCATGGCGGGATCGATCCACGCCTTGACCACTTCCAGCACGAAGAAGTTGTACTTGTTCACCATCCGGCTATCGGTCACCCGGCATTCGAGGTTGGCGTAGCACTCGGCGATCAGCGGCGGCGCCACCTGCGAGGCGGGCAGCGGCGTCAGCTTGAACTTCTTAAACTTGTCCACCTTGTTCCCCGAGCAGTTGCCGATACCGACCACCTGCTTCGCCAGTTCCACCGACGGGATGCTGAGCACACATTCCCTGGTCGCTACGAGTGCATCGAAGCTGTGATTGCGTCCGCTGATCACGCAGCCCACCAGCGGTGGCTCGAACTCCATCATCGTATGCCACGACTGGGTCATGATGTTCGCCTTGCCCTTGTGCGCGGTGGTCACCAGCACCACCGGCCCCGGTTCCAGCAGTTGGTAAACGCGGGACAACGGAAAAGTTTTTTTAGCCATCGCTACACCTCCTTGCACTAAGGGAATCGAAGCCTGCCCCGTTAACCGGATTTCGCAACAGGGGCTGGGTGTTTGGCCAGGAACCTGTCCAGTTGATTCGCAAATGCCTGGCGGTCGCCCTGGCTGAGCGTTGGCGGGCCACCCGTGTCCACCCCGCTGCCGCGCAGGCCGTCCATGAAATTGCGCATCGTCAACCGCTCCTGGATCGTGTCCTTGGTATAGAACTCCCCGCGCGGATTCAGAGCATGGCCGCCCCGCGCGATCACTTGTGCGGCAAGCGGAATATCGGCGGTGACCACCAGGTCGCCCGTCTCGACCAGTTCGGCGATCTTGTTATCCGCCACATCGAAACCTGCCGGCACCTGCAGCGCCCGGATGACCCGCGAAGGCGGGCAATACAGCAGCTTGTTCGCCACCAGCGTCAGTTGGATCTGCCGCCGCTCCGCCGCACGGAACAGGATTTCCTTGATAACCTTCGGGCACGCATCGGCATCCACCCAAATCTGCATTATTCCAATCCTGAAGCCGTGGAGTGCAACTTAAGCTTTTCTAACCGAAGAGTAATACCCGCTTCAGTTCGCCCGAACAACTTTGCAAGCTCTCTAATAGTGCTTCCTGCATCGTATAACTGAACCAGTTTTGCTTCTTCGGATGCAGTCCACGAACATCCCTGCCAAACTGCCTTGCCTTCATTTAGGCCCTGTTTAATTCTTAGTGATGAATCAAACTGTGGAAATTCCCGCAACAATACCTCTTCATCAAACAATCTCGTGAGCGGTATTGCGCCACCCCACCATCCTATTCCAGACACACCTTCATCAACTAAAGTTTCAACCATATGCTTCCTGCGAATCACAAGACGCTCGAAAGTTTTGGCGTACAACTCTTCAAAAAACCTCATATTTTCTTCGAGGAAAGTATGACGTTTGTTCGGAGACGTGAGAAATCCGCGTCGAATCTCATGGGCATGAAAGGAAAAATATTTGTCCGCTTTGATTGCTGTCTTGATACGTCCTTCCACTTCATTACAATCCAAACAAATCTTTGTTTTTGGAAATCTTTGTACAAACCCCTTAATTGGCTCAAGGAAGTAGTTAATCTCTTCTGGATGTGCATGTGTCTTGCATACGTTTGCCCACGATTTATGCTTATTTTTTAGGTGCGCCTTTACGTAATCTCTCATATGGTCATGATGTTCAACAATCCATCTCAGTACTCGACCATTTTCAGTTTCAATTTCACATTGAAGCTTCTTGCGCAAGCATCCGGGACAAACCCATGTATCAGGAACCTCATCCCACAAATACGTTTGCTCTATTGCCATGGCTCACTCAACTTTATAAATTCTGTAACAGAGTGTTGAATATGAAGAATTTACAATAATCAAAATTAACTACCTCTTCGCTCTCTCGCGTAAAATTCGTCCCGCACTATAACGCTGCCCTCAGCAAATAACCATATCACTTTCAGCCTGGATAATTTCCACCCCCATTGTGTCCGCCGAAATCGAACGTTTCTTCTCCGAACAGAGCCCGCTTGCCGCCGAGGTCGCGTCGTTCCGACCGCGCGCGCAGCAGCGTGAGATGGCGCTGGCGGTGGCCGAGGCAATACGCGACAACGCGATACTGGTGGTGGAGGCAGGCACCGGTACCGGCAAGACTTTCGCCTATCTGGTTCCCGCGCTGCTCAACGGCGGCAAGGTGATCATTTCGACCGGCACGAAGAATTTGCAGGATCAGTTGTTCCAGAAAGACCTGCCGATGGTGCGCGACGCGCTGAAGGCGCCGGTCTCGGTGGCGCTGCTCAAGGGGCGCGCGAACTATGTGTGCCACTATCATCTGGCGCGCACGGAATCGGACGGGATGTTCAAGACGCGCGAGGACATCAAGCATCTGGGCAAGATCAAGCAATACGCCAAGGTCAGCGATTCCGGCGACAAGGGCGGGCTGGCCGACGTGCCGGAGAACGCGCCGATCTGGATGCAGGTGACTTCGACGCGCGACAACTGTCTCGGTCAGGAATGCCCCAACCACAAGGAATGCTTCGTGCTCAAGGCGCGTTCCGATGCGATGAAGGCGGACATCGTAGTGGTGAACCATCACCTGTTTTTCGCCGACGTGATGCTGCGCGACGAGGGCGTGGCGGAACTGCTGCCCGCCTGCAACACGGTGATCTTCGACGAGGCGCACCAGTTGCCGGAGACCGCCAGCCTGTTCTTCGGCGAGAGCCTGTCCACCATGCAGTTGCTCGACCTGGCGCGCGACACGCGCATCGAGACTGCGGCTGCCGCCAAAGACTTCGCGCCGCTGCCGAAGGCTTGCGACGAGCTGGACAAGGCCGCGCGCGACTTGCGGCTGGTGTTCAAGAAGGAAGGCCGATTGCCCGCCACCGCGACGGAGAGCTTCAAGGAGTTCGCGCCCGCGCTGAAGACGCTGGGCGAAAAGCTGACGCAACTGGGCGGTTTGCTGGAGAAACAGGCGGAACGCAGCGAAGGCCTGGAGAATTGCTGGCAGCGCGCGCAGGCGTTGGCACAGCAACTGGGCAAATGGCAAAAGGGCGACGAGCCCGATCAGGTGCGCTGGCTGGAAATCTTCCATCACTCGCTGCAGCTCAACACCACGCCGCTGTCGATCGCGGAGATTTTCGAGAAGCAGATCGGCGGCAGCGCGCGCGCGTGGATTTTCACTTCCGCGACGCTCGCGGTGAAACAGAATTTTTCGCACTACCAGGGCGAGATGGGCTTGCTCAAGGCGAAGACCGCATGCTGGGACAGCCCGTTCAACTACGGCGAACAGGCGCTGCTGTATGTGCCGCAGAACCTGCCGGAGCCGAACAGCGAAGGCTATACCGAAGCGGTGGTGCAGGCCGCGCTGCCGCTGCTCGAAGCGAGCAAGGGGCGCGCCTTCCTGCTGTTCACCAGCCTGCGCGCGATGCAGCGCGCGCACGAAATATTGCAGGCTGAATTCGACCGGCGCGGCTGGAACTACCCGCTGCTGCTGCAAGGCGAAGGCTCGCGCAACGAACTGCTGACACGCTTCCGCTCACTCGGCAACGCGGTGCTGCTCGGCAGCCAGTCGTTCTGGGAAGGCGTGGACGTGCGCGGCGAAGCCCTGTCGCTGGTAATCATCGACAAGCTACCGTTCGCCCCGCCGGACGACCCGGTACTGGCGGCGCGCATCGCGCAACTCAACAAACAGGGACGCAACGCGTTCATGGAATACCAGTTGCCGCGCGCCATCATCACGCTAAAACAGGGCGCGGGAAGATTGATTCGCGACGAAACCGACCGGGGCGTTTTAATGATCTGCGACCCGCGCATCATCGGCAAACATTATGGCAAGCGCATCTGGCAAAGCCTGCCTCCATTCAAGCGCACGCGGGTTGAGGCGGAAGCGGTGGAGTTTTTCAACGGGCCTGTATCCGCCGGCAGTTCGCCAGCCGAGTAATTGGATTGTGTAGGAGCGGGCCATGCCCGCGAACATCTTTATATCGCGGGCATGGCCCGCTCCTACATTTATTTCCAGTGCCCCACAATACTGCACAGCAATCACGTCCTGTTAGTGCGCCAGCAGATTCACCAAGCCGTCCAGCCCAACAAAATTCAGCGCGTAGCTGGCCTGCTCGCGCACCACCGGCTTGGCGTGGTAGGCGATGCTGATGCCCGCGCGCGCCATCATTTTCAAATCGTTCGCGCCGTCGCCCATCGCAATGACCTGCTCCGGCCTGAGCTCCAGCTCTTCACGGATTTTCACCAGCCAGTCGGCCTTTCCCTGCGCATCGAAAACCTTGCCCAGCACCCTGCCGGTGAGTTTGCCGTCCGCGATTTCCAGCGTGTTGGCGTGGGTGAAATCGAGCCCCAGTTTTGCCTTGAGGCGTTCGGTGAAGAACACGAATCCGCCGGACACCAGCAGCGTCCTGATGCCGTGTTCCTTCAGCCTGGCCAGCAGGATTCCCGCGCCGGGCGAAAGTTTCAGGCGCTCGTCATACACCCGTTGCAGGGCATGCTCGTCCAGCCCTTCCAACAGCGCGACGCGGCGGCGCAGGCTTTCGGCGAAGTCGATTTCACCGCGCATCGCCGCTTCGGTAATCGCCGCGACCTGCGGTTTGAGCCCCTGCATGTCGGCGATCTCGTCGATGCACTCGATGGTGATCAGCGTGGAATCCATGTCCATCACCGCCAGCCCGAAATCTTTCAGTGAGCGGCCGCGCGGCACGAAACCGTAATCCAGTTGATGTTCGAAACAGTAGTGTGCAATGTCGGGATGCGCCTGCGCTTCGGTCAAACGATAGGCATGCTCGGCGATCTGCTCGCGCTGCCTGGCCTGCGCCAGCCCGGCAAGGTGAATCAAGTGGACGGCGGCGATAGAGTGGGTAGCCTGGATGACAAGGTTCATGGGTTTGTTCTGTGATGTAAAAAGGGCAGATGCCGTTTTGGCTGACGGTAATTATCCGTCATTCCGGCCGGATTTTCCTGACCGATAAAAAGACTAAAGTGAGTAGGCGCGGTAAACTACCTGAAATTACCAATGAGTGAGGAAGGTTCCATGAAAATTCTTACAAGCTGTTTTGCCATTGTCGTTGCCATACTATTTGCCTCCGCAGCCGAAGCACAGCAAACCATCAATGGCTGCCTGATCAAACGCAGAACCAATTGTCCCGGCGCCAATCTCTCCGGCATGGATTTGACCAAGTCCAATTTATCCAATGCCGACCTGTCGGGCGCCAATCTGTCCGGCGCCAACCTGAGCTTCGATAAAATCGCCGAGACCAACCTGACCAAGGCCAACCTGTCCGGCGCCAACCTCACGGGAACCATTCTGACCGGAACCTACATGAACAACGCCAATTTGTCGCGCGCCAACCTTGACAATGCCGACCTGTCGCAGACCACTTTGCCGGATGCCAACCTCAGGGAAACCAGCCTTGCGGGTGCGAATTTTTCCATGGCCAATCTCAAGGGGGCAGACCTGACCGGCGCCAACGCGAAGGGTGCGGTATTCATCATGGCCAGCCTGACCAACGCCAACCTCACCCGTGCCGACCTTACCGAGGCAACGCTGGTCGGTGCCGATTTGCGCAACGCCATTCTGGAAGGTGCCAGATTTTGCAAAACCACCATGCCGGACAGAAGCGTCAACAACAGCGGTTGCCCGAAATAGAATCCGGCAGGCAGCGGGGGCTATGCGACGACTTGCTCGTCGCGCATCCGCAATGCCTCTTCGATGTCCACCGCCACCACATTGGACACACCTTTTTCCTGCATCGTCACGCCGACCAGTTGCTGCGCCAGCTCCATGGTGAGCTTGTTGTGACTGATGAATACGAACTGGGTATGCTGTGACATTTTTTTGATCAGCGCGCACAGGCGCTCGGTGTTGGTATCGTCCAGCGGCGCATCCACTTCGTCGAGCAGGCAGAACGGCGCGGGGTTGAGCTGGAACAGCGAAAACACCAGCGAGATTGCAGTCAGCGCCTTCTCGCCACCCGACATCAGGTGGATCGTGCTGTTCTTCTTGCCCGGCGGCTGCGCCATCACCTGCACGCCGCTGTCGAGGATCTCCTCGCCGGTCAGCACCAGCCGCGCTTCGCCGCCGCCAAACAGGATTGGGAACAACTCCGCAAGATGCAGATTGACCTGATTGTAGGTCTCCATCAGCAGGTCGCGCGATTCCTTGTCGATGCGGCGGATGGCTTCTTCCAGCGTGGCCATCGCCTCGTTCAAATCCTTGGCTTGCGCATCCAGATAAGCCTTGCGCTCGCTCGCGGTTTGCAGTTCTTCGAGCGCGGCAAGATTCACCGCGCCCAATACCTCGATGTCCGCATTCAGCCGGTTCAACTCGTTCTGCAACGCATTCGGTCGGTTGTTGCCGTTTTCCAGCAGCGGCAACAGCGCCTGTTCATCCACGCCCTGCAGTTGCTCCGCCCATTGTTCGAAATGCAGGCGCGCCTCTTGTTCCTTCAGCGTTAGTTCGTTGAGTTTTTCGCGCAGCGGATTGAGTTTGTGCTCGCAGGCGAGGCGTTCATGCTCGAGCTTTTGCAGATTGACCGTGGCGCTTTCCAGCACATTGCGCGCCTCACCAAGGGCTTGTTCGCTGGTCTGGCGCGTTTGCAGCGCGGCCTGCAATTGTTGTTGGGCCGTTTCATCCTCGCCGCCCGATAATTCGACGCGCAGTTGTGTCAGGTTCTGTTCGAATTGCGCCAGTGCATCGGTGATCTGCGTGATGTTGTGTTGCAGGTCGGCGATTTTCTCCGTGCAGGTCTTGGCGAAAAAATGTGCTTCCTGCAACGCATGTTGCGCCTGCTGCGCGCGCGCGCGCTGCTCGCGCAACGCAATATCCTGATGGTTGGTTTGGCGTTGCGCCTCATCGACTTGCGCATGGAACGCGCCGATTTGCTCGCGCAATATCGCCATCTGTTCGCCGATGTCATGCTGCTGGCGCTGCTCGCCGCCCAGCAGGTCGGCCACTTCCTGCATCTCGCGCTCGATCTGCATGGTGCGCTCCGCGCTGCGCTCAAGCGCCTGGTTCAGCTTGAGTATCTGCATTTGCAGGCCGTGCAGGCGCTGCTGCAACTCGTTGCCGGCGGTGCGCAGCGGCGCGATTTGCGCCTCGATGAATTGATAGCGCTGTTCGGCCTGCGCGACCTGTTCGCGCGAATATTCCGCGTTGCGGTTCTGTTCGACCAGTTCCTGCTCCAGCCGCTCGATCTCGCGCTGCCTTGCCAATACACCGTGTAACTGGCTATCCGGCGCATGGAACAGCACGCTGTGCGCGCCGACCAGATGTCCGCACGGGGTGACGAACCAGCCGCCCGGCGGCAACTGCGCGCGTTGCGCATAAGCCTGCGCCACGTCCGCTATCGCATACACATGCGTCAGCCAATCGCGTACCGCAGGCAGCACTTGCGCGTCCTGGCATTGCACGTAACCCAGCAACGGCCGTAGGTCGGGATTCATCCCGACAGCCTCATCTTGTCGGGATGAATCCCGACCTACGGAAAACAGCGCCAGCTTCGCCGGCGGCGCATCGCTCCACGCGGCTGCATCTCCCAATGACGGCATGGCGACCGCATTCAACCGTTCGCGCAGCACCGCTTCCAGTGCGTCCTCCCAGCCGCTTTCGATGCGGATCGATTGCCACAGGCGCGGCAGTTTTTCCAGCTGGTGCTGTTGCAGCCAGGCATTGAGATTCTTGTCGCTATCGATATGTTGCTGCAATTGCTGCAATGCCTGCAGGCGCGCCTCGGTCTGCGCCAGCACACGCTCCTGCTGCTGCAAGGAGGCGCGCTGGTTGCGCCGTTCGTTATCGGCCAGCGGCAACTGTTCCTGCAAGTGCGCCAGCTTTGCTATCTGCTCCTCGCGCGCCATTTCAAGCTCGGCCATTTGCTGCTGCGCGTCTTGCAGCGCGCCGCTATCGGGATGCGGCAGATTGTCTTTTTCCAGCAGCAGGCGCAGGCGGCGCGAATCCATCTGCTGGATGTTGCGCTGCAAATGTTCGCGCTGCGTGTCGGCCAGTTGCAATTGCTGTTGCAGTTGCAACTGCTCGCGTTGCAACGCGTTGTAGTGCTCCTGCGCGATGCGCGCCGTCTCTTCGGCCTGCGGCAGGTTCTGGCTTTCCAATTGCGCATGCTGTTCGGCTTCGGCAACTTTGGTGGCCGCGCCGTCCTGCTGGCGTTGCCAATGCTCCAGCAGGGAATGGACGCCCTGGCGCTGATGCTGCTGCTGTTCGATCTGTTTTTCGGTGTTGGCGATTTGCTGCGCCATCCGCTGGCGTTGCTCGGCGACATGCTTGATCTGCTGCTCCAGCCGCGCGATTTCGGCATTCGCGGTGTAGAGCTCGCCCTGCTTGACGTGCAGCGCGTCGGAAAGCTGGTAATGTCCGCTGCGCGCGGTTTCAAGCTGGCTTTCGATGTCGCGCAAGCGCGCGGTTTCCGCTTCCAGTTCGGTGCGGGTTTTCTCCATCGTTTGCACGCTTCTGGCGCGCTGTGTTTCGGCTTCCTGCTTTTTCACCAGCCAGAACAAATGCTGCGTGGTATCGCGCTGTGTTTCCAGCGCGCGGTATTGTTTCGCCACTTCGGCCTGCGCACCCAAGTGCACCAGTTGTTTGTCCAGTTCCTGCAGGATGTCGCTGACGCGCAACAAATTGTCGCGCGTGTCGCCGATGCGTAACTCGGTCTCGCGGCGGCGGTCGCGGTATTTGGAAACGCCCGCCGCTTCTTCGAGGAAGACGCGCAACTCTTCCGGCTTGGCCTCGATGATGCGCGAGATCATGCCCTGCTCGATGATCGCGTAGGCGCGCGGGCCCAGCCCGGTGCCGAGGAAGATGTCGGTGATGTCCTTGCGCCGCACATGCTGGTTGTTGATGTGATAGCTGGATTCGCCGTCACGCTGCAACACGCGCTTGATGGAAATCTCCGCGTAGCTCGACCACTGCCCGGCGGCCTTGCCCAGCGAGTTGTCGAAAATCAGCTCCACGCTGGCGCGCGAAACCGGCTTGCGCTTGCTCGACCCGTTGAAGATCACGTCCTGCATGGTCTCGCCGCGCAATGCCGAGGCCTTCGATTCGCCCAGCACCCAGCGCAACGCGTCGATCACATTCG
Source organism: Gallionella sp. (assembly GCA_028714895.1). GTDB lineage: Bacteria > Pseudomonadota > Gammaproteobacteria > Burkholderiales > Gallionellaceae > Gallionella. Next base: position 137,763 of record JAQTLM010000006.1, read on the forward strand.
ACTTGCCGCAACCGTTCGGCCCGACCACGCCCACGATTTGACCCGGCAGCGAAATGTGCGTGGGATCAACGAAGGATTTGAAACCGGCTAGCTTGATCTGGGAAAGGCGCAATTTGGGTATCGCAACGTTATAATGCGCATCATTCTAACCGAACCTGACAGGCAGACCAAATGAGCACAAAACCGGACAAAATACTGGAAACTTTCCCCAACCCGAACCCGCAGCGCGATTACCATATCCACATGGAAATCCCCGAGTTCACCTGCCTGTGCCCCAAGACCGGCCAGCCGGATTTCGCCACGCTGATCCTGGATTACATCGCCGACGAGCAATGCGTCGAGCTGAAGAGCCTCAAGCTGTATATCTGGTCGTTCCGTAACGAAGGGCATTTCCACGAGGACGTCACCAACCGCATCCTCGACGACCTGGTCGCCGCCACCCAGCCGCGCTTCATGCGCCTCACCGCCAAGTTCTACGTGCGCGGCGGCATCTTCACCAACGTGGTCGCGGAACACCGCAAGCAAGGCTGGCAGCCGCAGCCGCTGGTGGATTTGGCGCAATTCGGAACACAGTCGAATACGCGCGGATAACTTTTCACTCCTGACCAGGGAGGATTACCGGCTGCTCTCTCACTTGCGTATCACACCCCCGTACCAGCCCTGTGACGCATTGGCGACTTTCACCACCAGCAACATCACCGGCACTTCGATCAGCACACCTACCACCGTCGCCAGCGCCGCGCCGGACTGAAAACCGAACAGGCTGATGGCAGTGGCCACCGCCAGTTCAAAGAAGTTGCTCGCGCCGATCAGCGCCGAGGGGGCGGCGACGCAGTGCGCCACGCCCAAGCGGCGATTCAGCCAATAGGCCAAGCCGGAATTGAACAACACTTGGATCAGGATCGGCACGGCCAGCATCGCGATCACCAGCGGTTGCGCGACGATGGCGTTGCCCTGCAACGCGAACAGCAGCACCAGCGTCACCAGCAGCGCGCCCATCGAATACGGCGCGATATGCTCCATCACTTGATTGAAAGCCGGCTCGCCTTGCGCCAGCAATTGACGGCGCAGCAGTTGCGCAATGACGACCGGGATCACGATGTAGAACACCACCGAGACGAACAGCGTCTCCCACGGCACGGCAATGCTGGCGATGCCGAGCAGCAACGCCACCAGCGGCGCGAAAGCGAAGATCATGATGGCGTCATTGAGCGCCACCTGCGACAGCGTGAAATAGGGGTCGCCTTTCACCAGGTTGCTCCACACGAACACCATCGCGGTGCACGGCGCGGCGGCCAGCAGGATCAGCCCGGCGATATAACTGTCGAGCTGATCCTGCGGCAGATAATCGGCGAATACTTGGCGGATGAATAGCCAACCGAGGAAGGCCATCGAAAAGGGCTTCACACCCCAGTTGACGAACAGCGTGACGCCGATGCCGCGCCAATGCTTCTTCACCTGATGCAGCGCGCCGAAGTCGATTTTCAGCAGCATCGGAATAATCATCACCCACACCAGCACACCGACCGGAATATTCACCCTGGCGATTTCCAGGCTGGCGATAGCCTGAAACACGCCCGGCAGGAATTGTCCGAGCAGCACCCCGGCGACGATGCACAGCGTGACCCAGACCGTGAGATAGCGTTCGAACAGATTCATCGTATCAATCCTGGATTTGGCCGATTTCGACGAGCTTCTGTTTCAGCGCGAGCTTGTCCAATTTTTCGATGGGTAGGCTCATGAACAACTGGATACGCCGCGCCAACTGTTCGGCAGCCTTCTTGAACGCGGCACGCTTGGCTTCATCATCCCCCTCGGCAGCCGCCGGATCGGGAATCCCCCAATGCGCGGTGGCGGGTTTGCCCGGCCAGATCGGGCAGGTTTCTCCGGCGGCGTTGTCGCATACGGTGAAGATGAAATCGAACTGCGGCGCGCCGGGCGCGGCGAACTCGTCCCAGCTTTTGCTGCGCAGCTCCGCGATGCTGTGGCCTTGTTGTTGCAGCCACTCCAGTGCGAACGGGTTGACCCGGCCTGCCGGCTTGCTGCCTGCACTGTAGGCATTGAACTTTCCCTTACCCAGCGCATTGAACAGCACCTCGCCCAGGATGCTGCGCGCGGAGTTGCCGGTGCACAGCACCAGCACGTTGTAGGTTTTATCTTGCAAGATGAATTTCCTTGTAAAGTGGGTCGATTATTTATTTTCTGGCTTGCAGGCAGACAGGTTCCCGCCGCAGCAGTTTTCCGTCAGATACGCCACCATCCCGTTCATCACTGTAAAATTCGCGGCGTAATAAACAAAGCGCCCGTCCTGCCTGCTGTCCAGCAGCCCGGCATGGCTGAGCGTCTTGAAATGGAACGACAGCGTGGCCGGAGACACTTCCAGCTTTTCGGCCACCTGCCCCGCCGCCATGCCCTCCGGGCCGCACGCCACCAGCAGGCGATAAATCGCCAAACGCGTGGGTTGCGCCAATGCCGCCAATGCCTTCACCACTTGAGCCGGTTTCATCATGCTACATTTCCATTGTTAAACAATTATTGAAATGTCAGGTGCAATTAGAACAAATATTTTTGGCAAGCGCAACGCTACTTTCCCTTAAGGCTTTAACTAATCTGCAACATCGCCTTAACCCGGCTGCAACATTCGGCAACTATCCTGCTGCGCATCCCATCCATAGGACATTTATAATGAAAACGCTTCAGGGCATACTCAGCCAGCGCAATCTTTCCGCACTGTTTCAGCCGATCATGGATCTTTCCGGCGGCACGTTTCTGGGCTTCGAGGGGCTGATACGCGGCCCGGCTGACAGCCCGCTGCATTCGCCGATCAACTTATTCGCCGCTGCAAAACAGCAAGGGCTGTCCCTGGAAGTGGAAATGCTGTGCCGGCAGATTGTGCTGGAATCCTTTGCCGCCCAGAATTTGCCCGGCAAGCTATTTCTGAACGTCAGCCCGGAAGCGTTGACCCACCCCAGCTTCAAAAACGGACAAACGCTGGCCTATCTTGAAAATCTCGGCATTAACCCGAAACGGGTCATCATCGAAATCACCGAGAATCAGCCCACTTTCGACTTCGAAGGGATGCGCAACGCGCTGTTGCACTACCGCAACATGGGATTCCAGATTGCGATAGACGATTTGGGCGAAGGCTTTTCGAGTTTGCGGTTGTGGTCCGAATTACGCCCTGAATTTGTAAAGATAGATATGCATTTCGTGCAGGGCGTCAATGCCGACCCGCTCAAGCAGCAGTTTATAAGGTCCATCCAAAGCATCGCATTAAGCTCCGGCACGCAGGTGATTGCGGAAGGGATCGAGACAGATGCCGAATTCAGGGTGATACGGGATATCGGCATCGCTTGCGGGCAGGGTTATTTTATTGCCCGCCCCAATCCCGTCCCGCCGCTGAACCCGCCCGCCGAAGTCGGCTGCCTGATCAACACCAACTGCGCCGTCGAACAACCCTATAGCAGCAGACGCAGCATCACGGTGGAAGCGCTGTTGCGTTATGTGGAGCCGTTCCATCCGGATACCGAAACTGAAAAAATATTCGCCTGTTTTTCCACAAATAAGGAATTGCGCGCCATTCCTGTCGTCAAGCATGGACGCCCGGTCGGATTGATTAACCGGTATGAGTTTGTGGACAGTTTTGCGAAGCCTTTCCAACGTGAACTGCTCGGTAAAAAACCTTGCAAAGACATGATGAATGCAGATCCATTGATGGTGGAAAAATCCACTCCCATACATGAATTAAGCATGTTCCTGAGTGAATCAGGAGTCGAGCATTTTACCGACGGCTTCATCATTACCGAACAAGGCCGTTACATCGGGTTCGGCACCGGGCAGGACCTGTTGCGCGAAATCACCAACGCACAGATCGAAACCGCACGTTACGCCAATCCATTAACCTTACTGCCCGGCAATGTCCCCATCAATGAGCACATCGATTTTTTACTTCAAACCGGCAAATCATTCGCCGTCTGTTATGGCGACCTGGACAATTTCAAACCCTTCAACGATGTGTATGGCTACCGCAAAGGCGATGAGATGATCCAATTCACCGGCAAGCTGCTCAACAATGTCTGCGACCCCCAACACGATTTTATTGGGCATATCGGTGGCGACGATTTTATCCTTGTCATGCAAAGTGCAGATTGGGAGAAGCGCTGCAGCCAAGCCCTGACTTCCTTCGCGCAAACCTCCTTGGTGTTATTTGAAGCAAGGCATCGTTCTACCGGCGGCTACTCAAGCGAAGACCGTCAAGGCCGTGTTATTCACCACCCGCTGCCCACGCTCTCGATTGGCGTAATCTGGGCTACCGCAGAATTATTCCACTCGCACCATGAAATAGCTGAAGCCGCCACAGCCTCCAAAAAAATGGCCAAGAAAAAACCGGGCAACAGCCTGTTCATCGAGCGGCGCGAATTACCGCAGCCCGAAATGGCAGCAGTCCATTATGGATAAGCGCCCGCCGAATATGCCGGCCAGCGTGTTCCGGAGCATCCGTCTCGCCATGCACCTTTTTTATGCGGTGCTGCTGGCAATTTTTTATCCGCATCTAAATCAGACGAAACGCCGCCGCATCCTGAAAACCTGGAGCCGACAACTGCTGGATATTCTCAATATCGGCATTCGTACCGAGGGACAATGGCCCGTGCGCGGCGAGGGCGGCTACCTGGTAGTTGCCAATCATGTCTCATGGTTGGACATTTTTGTGCTAAACGCAATATATCCATCACGCTTTATTGCCAAGGCTGAAGTGCGCAACTGGCCGCTCATCGGCTGGCTATGCAAACGCGGCAATACCATCTTCATCGAACGCGCCATGCGCCAGGATGCCGCATCGATCAATCAGCGCGTCAGCTTCCTGCTTGAACAGGGCATTTGTGTCGGATTGTTTCCGGAAGGCACTACGACAGACGGCAAACAGGTCGGGCATTTCCACTCGGCGCTCATCCAGCCTGCGATTGATGCCAGCGCAATGCTTTGCCCAATCGCCCTGCGCTACCAGAATACGAACGGGAAACAAAGCAGCGCGGCCATCTTCACCGGTGACATGACGCTATCCCGATCCATCTGGCGCATCCTGCGCAGCCCGCGTTTCGATGCCTTGCTGGTCTTCACTCCTGCACTGGCGACCGCCGGTGGGAATCGCAGGGTGCTGGCGCGCGCCGCGCAAGAAGCTATTGCACAAAGTCTGCAAACTAATGGCGCTGCCCGGCAAACAGCCGCTCAGCAGGAATCTTCAGCTTTTCCGCAAACCATGCTTTCATCACAATCGGCTTATGCGCTACTCCTCAATTCAAATTTCGCGGACGATTAAGAGGCAAGGGAAATTTAGAAGATTTTGCCGCACACATCACATTGCCGTCACAAATCCCGCGTAGGATTAAGGTGCCATGATTATTTCCGCCACAAAAACTTTTGATCGCGTAATAAGCCTGATATTCGGCGTGCTGCTGCTATTTATTACCTTTGGGGTTATTGTCGGCGTCGTTCATTTATTCTTGCAACTCGGCGATCTGGTAATGAATACCGATATCACACGCCACTACGTCCGCATTGTTGCTGACGTATTGACCTTGTTCGTACTGATCGAGCTTTCGCGCTCCGTTGTCTCTCATTTCAGCGAACATCGTTTGCGACTGACCTTTATCATAGACGCCGGCATTGTGTTCGTCCTGCGCGAAATCATGCTTAAACTGTTTGAGCAAAAAATTTTACCGGATGAGGTTTACGCCTTGAGTGCGCTGCTGTTCGTATTGGGCAGCCTGCGCACCGCATCGGTGCTGGTCTATCAGCGCGAACAGCTGCTGTCAAAGGAGCGCATGCAAGGCTTGCTCCAACCGCCGCCGGACACCCTCCACGAAACCGGAATTAGCAGATCAAGTTAGCGCAGCATAACCTGGTTACGCATGCGTGCCAGGTTATGCGACAAGCCGCCAATCCGACCGAAACCATCCATCAATCTGTTCCCATATCAGCCACCAAAGCAGCAATTTCACAAACTCTTCATGTTTCCGTCATCGCACTGCAACAGGGAGTCAATAACCTACATGCATTCTCAACCAATCCGGGAGATGCAATGCCGGAACTCGTCCGACAAACTCAACCCGCAATTCAACGACGCCCGATAACCGGCATGGCAACTCACGTCCAGCGGCAATTTGATGATCTTGCGCGCATGCGTATCGAGCGCGATAGAGCAACCAGACATGCGCGCTGCGTATCCCTGCGAAGGTTTTACGACGCAAATGAAACTGCGTAAATGGCCAACAGGTTTACTGTTCGGATGATGCATTTTAAATTCCGCAAATGACACAAGTCAGGTCAATATTCCTTTCCGATATTCACCTTGGAACCAGGGCCTGCCAAGCAGACCGTTTGCTCGATTTCCTGAAAGAATACTCATCTGAGAATATTTTTCTACTCGGCGATATCGTTGATTTATGGGCGATGAACCGGGGCGGCATCCACTGGACGCCAGCCCAGAATACGATAGTGCAAAAGCTGCTCCGGCGCGCGCGGCACGGCGACAAGATTTTTTTCATTCCGGGCAACCACGATGAGGCCATGCGCGAATATGTGGGCACATCATTTGGCGATGTTGTGGTTACACGCGAGATTGTGCATATCGCCGCTGATGGCCGCCGCTATTTGTTATTGCATGGCGACGAATTCGACCAGGTGACGCGCCATTACAGGTGGGTAGCCATCCTGGGCGACAAGTCGTACAACATTCTGGTGAGCCTGAATATTTATTTATCATGGCTACGCAGGACTTTTCGGCGCCCCGGATACTGGTCGCTTGCCGGCTATGCCAAGCGCAAGATAAAAACTGCCGTCAATTTCATCTTCAATTTTGAGGACTCGGTTATTCACCATATCCGCGAGCGCAAGCTGGATGGCGCGATTTGCGGCCATATCCATTGGCCGATGATAAAGGAGGTCGGTGGACTCTTGTATTTAAACTGTGGCGACTGGGTGGATAGCTGTACTGCAATCGTTGAACATCTTGACGGGCGCATGGAGCTGATTGAGTGGAACGCCAACCGTAATTCTGCCGCCGGACTATAGACGACTTATGGAAAGTCCTTACAAAGGTAAAACCGGGTTCAAACGTTTATTGAATGCTTTTCAATATTCCTGCTCGGGCATCAAGGAGGCATATCGGAATGAGGATGCCTTTCGCCAGGAGGTGTTGCTGGCGGCCATCATGTTGCCGCTCGCGTTCTGGCTTGATTCGCCGGCCATTGGGCGCACCCTTCTGATAGGCAGCGTACTACTGCTGCTCATCGTCGAGTTGCTGAACTCGGCTATTGAAGCTGCGGTTGACCGTATCTCGCTGGATGACCACAGGCTTGCCAAGCGCGCCAAGGACATCGGCAGTGCTGCGGTGCTCATTACCATCGTTAACCTTGCAGTGACCTGGATGCTGGTTTTATCAGGCTGACAGGCATGGCTCCCATTCGCCAACACTACGGCTCCCGGCTATGAAAATCCTGTTTATATCCGACGTATATTTCCCGCGCATCAACGGCGTTTCGACTTCCATTGAAACTTTCCGGCACGAGCTGCGCGAACTCGGCCACACGGTACATCTGATCGCGCCGGATTATATGGCGCCCAGCGCGGATGAAAGCGACATCATGCGGGTGCCTTCCCGCCAGCTGCCATTTGATCCCGAGGATCGGCTGATGAAGTTCAACCGTGTGATGGCGCACCTCAAAAAACTGCGCGGCGAGCATTACGACATCATCCACATCCAGACGCCATTCGTGGCGCATTACATCGGCATCAAACTATCCCGTTTGCTGGACATTCCATGCATAGAAACCTACCACACATTTTTCGAAGAATATCTCCACCATTACATTCCGTTTTTACCCAAAGTGGTAATGGGGGCGGCGGCTCGTCGCTTCTCCCGGCATCAAGGCAACAGCCTTGCAGGGATGGTGGTTCCCTCCGGCCCCATGATGGAGGTGTTGCGCCGCTATGGTGTGACGACTCGCGCGGAAATCATACCTACCGGCCTCGAACCGGAAAGCTTCATGCGGGGCGATGGAGCCGCTTTCCGCAGCAAATATGGCATAGCGGAGGAAAGACCTGTACTGCTTTTCGTCGGGCGTGTCGCGCACGAAAAGAACATCGGATTTCTACTGCAAGTGGTTGACCGTGTCAGGCATGACATCCCGGAAGTGCTATTGCTGATTGCCGGCGAAGGCCCCGCACGCGATGGGCTGGAGAATGAAGCCGACGCGCTTGGGCTGGCTGAAAATGTCATGTTTATCGGCTACCTTGATCGCCATACCGAACTTAATAATTGTTATCGCTCCGCTGATATTTTTGTATTTTCATCGAAGACAGAAACCCAGGGGCTGGTTTTGCTGGAAGCAATGGCACAAAGCGTGCCGGTAGTATCCATCGCTGAAATGGGAACTCGTGATGTCTTGCGTGAAGGTTGCGGCGCCTGGATAGCCAAGGAGGAGCTGGAAGATTTTTCCGCCAAGGTTATCGCGATGCTGGGAGATGACCATGCCCGCATCCAACTGGGGGAAGCAGGATGCGATTATGCGCATGGTTGGTTGGCTGGCAAGCTGGCTGAGCGAATGCTGGCTTTTTACGAATCCATAATTGCACGTCACAGGCCATGAGCGGCTCCGCCCGGTGCATGTAATTCACTCGTCAACGGGGCTAAAGGCATTCAGGCTCACCGGTATAATATACGGGTAAGTTTTGATTCGGATATCCCCGGCAGCAACCTGCTTGGCAGGGGCGCGGCGCACCGTGCCCATGCTTATTAATCTGAACCAACTACCCAAGCAGCGATTTCACAAACATTTCATATTCCCGTCATCGCGCAGCAACAAGGTTTCGATAACCTGCACACATCTTCAACCAACCAGGGGGATGCAATGCTGGAACTCAACCGACAAAATCAAGTTGTTGCTCAACGCCGTTTAATCACCAGCCTGGCGCACAGCGAGGCGGAAGTATTAGAGGCGCAACGTTTGCGCTACAAGGTGTTTGCCGAAGAAATGGGCGCAAATCTACCCAGCGCGAAGGAAGGACTCGACCGCGATATTTTCGACAAATACTGCGAGCATTTATTGGTGCGCGAAAGCGACGGTAACAAAGTGGTCGGCACCTACCGCATACTTTCTCCCGATCAGGCGCAGAAAATCGGCGGCTACTATTCACAGACCGAGTTCGACTTGACCCGCTTACTGCACCTTGGCGACCGTATGGTAGAAGTGGGTCGTTCCTGCGTGCATTGGGATTACCGCGACGGCGCGACCATCACCCAGCTATGGAGCGGCCTCGCACAATACATGCAGCAAAGCGGCTGCGAATACATGATCGGTTGCGCAAGCATCAGCATCGCGGACGGCGGACACGTCGCGGCCAGCATCTACCGCAAGCTGCATCGCATCTATGCAGCACCCATCGAATACAGCGTATTTCCCCGTAACCCGCTGCCGCTGCATGCGCTGAACCAATACCTCGACGCGCCGATTCCGCCGTTGATCAAAGGCTATCTGCGTCTTGGGGCTTATATCTGCGGCGAACCGGCATGGGATGCGGAATTCAATACCGCTGACCTGTTCATTCTGCTGCCGATGTCGCGCATGAGCAGCCGCTATGCCAAACACTTTCTCAAAGTATCAGAACATTTTCTCAAGATGTAATCCATCCCATTAACCGATTCAATAAGCATCAAGAGTGAAAATACAGCCTGAATCCGCGGGTAGTTATTGGGTTATGCAGGACTAATTACAAAGGATTGACGATGCTAAACAACATGAAACTAAACGACATGAAAATCAGTACCCGGTTGATATTCCCGCTGGCTGGACTCGTGATAATCCTGGCTGGGCTCGTGATGATCGGCGCCTGGCTGGGCTTGTGGTGATCGGCGCGTTGGGTTTGTATGCTGCGGACAGGACGAATAGCGCGCTTGAGTCAACATATAACACCAAGTTAATTCCCATCGCGCAAATGGAGCCATCGCCAGGGCTAACCTGGGCAATCGGCTCGCCATCTCCAACGCGATCATGCGGCCTGAAATATCAAGAGTGGAAAACATAACCTGGATCGTGCAGTTATCGGGTTATGCAGGGTTAATTTGGCGACGTGGCTCGCGCGCGTCAGCTCACGGACCAACGTCATCGCATCGTGCGAGACATAGCGATATATGCATTGCTGCTAAAGATAGCAGAAGAACTTGGCTCGCAATCGCAGGATGTCTTTATATTAAGTGGATGTGGTAACTAATTAATAAGGATTGAAGATGCTAAACGACATGAAAATTAGTACCCGGTTGATATTCCTGCTGGCCTTCCTGCTGGCGGGGCTTGTGGTGATCGGCGCGTTGGGTTTGTATGCTGCGGACAGGGCAAATAGCGCGCTTGAGTCAACGTATAACACCAAGTTAATTCCCATCGCGCAAATGGATGCCATCGCCAGGGCTAACCTGGGCAATCGGCTCGCCATCGCCAATGCGATCATGCGGCCTGAAAATATGGCGGAGCATATTCGGGAAATAGGAGAGAACAAGTCTGTAATCGACAAGCAGTGGGAAGCCTTCATGGCTTCATTGACGGACGATGAAGACAAAATCCTGGCGGCAAAATTTGCCGACGCGCGCGGACGCTTTGTCGAAGAAGGCATCAAACCGGCGGTAGCGGCGATGCGCGCCAATAATGCGGCCGAGATCAGGCGGATACAGGCGGAGCATATTACCCCCCTGAACGTTCCGTTAAACGAAACGATGGGCGCGCTAATCGAGATGGAGAAGCGCGATGCCGAAAAATTGCACCTGGAATCGGTTGCCGCATTCAAAACCATGCGCGAATTTTCCATCGCGCTGATTTTACTCGGCGCAGCATTGGGTTGCGCATTGGGGTTTTCGATCATCCGCAGCATCAACCGCTCGGTGGGCGAACTGTGTGGTGTGATGGTGAAGATGTCGGCGGATGGCGACTTGAGCGCACGCGCCAAGGTGTACGGACAGGATGAAATCGGCCAGGCGGCGACAGCGTTCAACGGCCTGATCGACG
>JAQTLM010000007.1 GCA_028714895.1 Gallionella sp.
CGCCGCTGATCACGCTGTTTTGTGCGCCTTCATTCAGCACGTTGATGGTTTGTGCGTGAAACCCTTGGGGGGTTTCTACAAACACCACTGTTTTACCCGCGATGCGCGCAATCGCGCTGTTGGGAATATTCCACTGCGCGCCGCTATTCGCGCTGGTGCTGATACTGGCCTCGACAAACTGACCGGGGCGCAGATTCTCTGAGCCTTGTTGGATCATGGCACGCAACAAGATAGTTTGATTGGTGCCGGACAGGCTGCGCCCAATCGCGGTGAGCCTGCCGCTTGCAGCATAAACAGGGACAGTAACCGTCGCGCCTATCTTAAGATCGCGGGTGTAAGCCAGCGGCGCCTGAATTTCCAGAGCAAGCGGATTGAGCTTGGCAATCTGGAACATCGGGACCGCAGCGTCGAGGCGTTGCCCCGCGCTGGCTGATTTTTCCAGCACCACGCCATCAATCGGCGCGGTCATGGTAAGCAGGCTGCTCAAGTTGTTGCCGGATTGCAACTGTGCAATCGCAGCATCGGACATGCCTGCAAGATGCAACATCTGCTTGCGCTCCGATAATGCCGCCTGAGCTTCGAGTGCCAAGCCCTTGGTGGCGAGAAAGCGGCTTTCGGCGATAATGCCATCTTTCCATAACGCTTCATCGCGGGCGAGATTCTCTTTGGCGAGTTGGCTTTGCACGCTGGCCTGCAACAAACCACGTTGCGCCTCGGCCAATGCAGGGCTTTGTAATCGGGCAATCGGCTGGCCTTTCTTGACGCTATCTCCCACGCCTACCAATATTTGTTCAACCATAGCCGGAAGCGGGGTGCTGATGACAAAGAGTTGATTGGGGGGAATGACCACTTGCGCAGGCAGCCCGGATACTTCACCGGATTGTTTGCTGGGCAATGAGGCTGTTGTGATGCCGAGGGCTTGCGCTTGCTTTGCACTGAGTGCGACGTCATCGCCCGCCCATGCGCATGGAGTAATAGACAGGACGATAAACCCGAAAACGAGGGGTGCTTTTTTCATGATGGACTCCAGAGGGTGAAAATATTTTGCTCAATCTTGGCGTGTTGCGAAGGAATAACAGTGTGAATGATGCGTGGAGGCGCTTGTAACCCAAGCGATAAATGGCTGGTGTTCGGGATGTAAGGGCTAAATGCGCTCAATGCCGCAGTAACGACAGAAGCGAATAAAAATTTTTGCAGATGCAAGATCATCGAAACCCTCAACGAAAAAGTTGAATTTCGACGGGACGCGGCCAAACCCATTCATGGGGTCAGGCGCAGGGTATTACAGGGAGAAAGGGGGCGTCCCGCCGGCTCAGGCGAGAACTGCTCTGGGTGGATGCTCGATGAGAGTTTGTGGTGCAGAGACAAAAATGCTGGATGGGGTTGCCATCAGGGTGCTGCATCCATCAAGCGGCGTCACACCAATGACGTTCGACAAGAGGCAGGAAAAGGCTGCATGCACATGAGCATGGTGGTGGTCGCTGACAGCAGGAACGTTACTTCCCCCATCAGCATCAACTGCTGGTTCATCGTGAACGTAATCGTCGCTATGCTCGTGGCTGTGATGCCCGAAATGTGCAGTGTGGCTCTTTGTTTGTTCCAGTGCATCGCAAACACCCACCGATGCAGCGTAAGCAGCGTTCAGTGAGAGCATGATAGCAAGCAGAAAAGCGAGATAAATGCGCATATGTTTTAACTATATCACTAATAGTGATTAGTTGCTGGATCAGCCTATCAGCTGAAAATAGATTTGCCTGAAAATTCAGAATCTCATGTGAGTGTCACACTGGCACGGAACTGAACTAGGCGAGTGACTGTTTTCTGGCAGTACAAATTATGTGGTTGATTCAGCCTAGCAGTTTTGCACCATCCTGCAACCGCCAGATTCAGCGCTTCGCGGCGCGTTGATTCGCGAAAGCAGGATGACTGGTAATTATTTCTTTGTGCCGTTGACTGCTGCTTTCAGTGTGGCGCCAGCCTTGAATGCAGGAGCCTTGGATGCCTTGATCTTCAGCTCTGCGCCCGTTGCCGGATTGCGGCCAGTGCGCGCTGCACGCTTGCGTACTTCAAAAGTGCCGAAGCCAACCAATGCAATGTTGTCGCCCTTCTTTAATGTGGCAGTGATGATTTCAATCAGTGCGGCGATATTACGGTCAGCATCAGCCTTGGTGCTGCCTGTCTTTGTTGCCAGTGCGTCGATCAGTTCTTTACGGTTCATGTTCAACTACTCCCTTTGGTTGTGATTAAAAGCCAGCGTGGATTGTTATGCATTTACGCTTTACTGGCAATGATCAAGAATATCTAGGCCTTGTGGGATAAGTAAAAAATGTTCCCGCGAATAAAATTACCGGATGCAATCTCGGGGCACCGTCAAAAACCCCATTTTCCGTAAGTAACTTCCACTAATACAGCAGACATAAGAGCAGGGAAACCCCCTGCTCTTATGCTGTCATAACGTCGATTGAAAAATCTTTCAGCCATATATCACCTGACTGAACCAATATCGGTTCGCCCATCAGGAGAGGTATATGAACGCAATCGCACGAGCCAGCCTGTACTATTCCGAAGGGAATAGCGACAAGGAATACCACGCAGAAATCGTCGCCATCCCAGGCGGCAACGTCGTCAACTTTCGGTATGGCCGGCGCGGCGGCACACTGACCACCGGCACCAAAACAGCCGCCCCGGTCGATCTTGCCCAGGCACAGAAGATTTTCGACAAGCTCATCAAGGAAAAAACCACCAAAGGCTACACGCCTGACCTATCCGGAGCAGCTTACCAGGGCACGGAGAATGCCGGCATTAAAACCGGCTTCACTCCGCAATTGCTCAATCCAATATCTGAAGCTGAGGCCATGCATCTGATCGAGGATGATCGCTGGGCCGCGCAGGAAAAAATGGATGGTGAGCGGCGTGCAGCACATGCAGTTGCTGGCAGCGTGACAGGCATGAACCGTAAGGGACTATCGGTACCGTTGCCACAAGCCATCGCTGGTGAACTTCAACACATAGAAGCTAAAAATGGGGCGATTCTCGTTGACGGCGAGATGATCGGCGACATCCTGTATGTCTTCGATCTTCACGTTTACAAAGGAGAGCGCATTCACAGAATACCCTGGTTGACACGCATGCTTCTTGCCGGAGAAGCGCTCGCGGGATGCAGGCAAATCAAGCCTGTATCCGTTGCCGTCACCCCGGATATGAAACGCAACTTGTGGGACAGGGTCAAGGCAGCGCACGGCGAAGGCGTGGTGTTCAAGCTATTGGGCTGCCCTGTCAAAGAAGGCCGCCCAAACACCGGCGGCGACTGGCTAAAGTTCAAGTTTACCGAATCGGCCAGTTGTTTCGTGATGGAAGTAAATTCCGGCAAGCGCAGCGTCAGGATCGGCTTGCTGGAAAGCAGTAACCATACCAACGCGGTCGATGGCCGGATGATGATTCCGGTCGGCAACGTGACGATTCCACCCAACCATGCTGTTCCTGTCGCAGGGGACATCGTGGAGGTGGAATATCTGTACGCATACAAGGGCGGAGGCCTTTACCAGCCCGTGTATCGAGGCAAACGCGTGGATTTGGACATCAATGCCTGCACCACGGGCCAGTTGAAATATAAACCGGAGGGGCGCGAAGAAGACGAGGCGTGAAATACCTTCGTATAACCCTGACATGGACAGCCCTCCTTCTCTCTGAGATCGAGGGCTTTTTGTTGCACTCAACCAATAGCAATTACCAGGAGATCAACATGAAGAACCAACTTATAACCGCAGCATTTTTCATGGAAGGGCTTCATGACGCAAGGCCAGACCACAACGTCAAACCGAACTATGGCGCGCTGATCGAAACATGGGGCAAAGGCTGTATCGAACTGGTGGACTCGCTCGTCGGCTATGCCCCCTTGACGATCAAGTTATGCGATGCAGCCGCAATTGCGTGTGACGGAAATTATCCCGGCGTGTTCGATTACGAGGTCAGCAGCAGTTTTGGCAAGTGGTTTGGCGAACACATCCTCGAACATGGTGATGAACCCTCGCCAGAAAATGCCCAGACATGGCTGGTTTTCCATATCAGGGAGTTTTTTACTCAAGGCATGACGGAAGAACAAGCCGAGGACGTAAAAACGGCAATAAACGAAGCTTTTGTTTCGGTAATGCCAAGGATTCCGGCCTTATGCCGTCATAAATGAGATTCTAAAAAATCTCAGTCACATATCACCCAGCTGTGACTAGGCAAAGTCTGCGCTTAATCACCCATCAGAGCCTTCATATTTCATTCAAAAACTTTAATCAATCAAAGGAGTCACCATGCAGGAATCAGACGTTTCATTCACAAATGTTGAAACCCCACCCCAATGCCCTATATGCCAATCTGGGCGTATTGAAACTCGAAACTATGGCAAAAAAACAGGCCGCACCATTGGCACCGCTGCTGGAGCTGCGGCGGGCGTAGCAGGAGTTGTGAGCGGCGCAGAAGTTGGAGCTGCTGCCGGGGTAGTTGCAGGCCCCGTTGGAGTCGCTATTGGCAGCATTTTTGGTGCAATCATAGGTGGCCTTGTTGGCGCAGCCGCAGGCAGCTCGGTGGGCGCTAACCTTGGCAAGGTCGTCGATGACACTATTCTCGAAAACTACCACTGCCTTGATTGCGACTACTCATTTGGCAAGAGCAGTATCTGACCTCAGCCCCATCTTCACGCAAACCAGCTGCACGGCTTAGGACTCGATCACCAGCCTGATTTTTACCTGGCCTGGCCTCACCCCTGTTTAGCTTCACCCATCCCAGCGCCCCAAACGAAATCCGTTCTGGGGCTTTATTCATTTTTGAAAAAGGAAATAATCATGGCACACGAACTGGCATCATCGAACGACATCGCCTACGTCGGGGAAACACCCTGGCACGGCCTCGGCAATAAACTCCCCAAAAACCAGCCCATCGAGGTCTGGCAGAAGTCCGCCGGCATGGATTTTGAGATCAAACAGACCGATGTTTTATTCAATGCGGCTAACAGTGACGGCAACCTGCTCAATCTTCGCAGCAATCCAGATGCAACGGTGCTGTATCGCAGTGACAACAACGAGCCGCTATCGGTTGTCTCGAAACGCTACAAGGTCGTACAGCCCAAGGATGTACTGGGCTTCTACCGCGACCTCGTCTCAGTCGGCGGGTTCGAACTGGAAACCGCAGGCATTCTGAAGGGCGGCAAGAAACTGTGGGCACTGGCCAAGACCGGGCAGGAAACCCTGCTTCCCGGTCTGGATAAGGTTAAGGCGTATCTGCTGCTGGCCACAAGCTGCGACGGAAGCCTTGCCACTACTGCCCAGTTCACTTCAGTACGAGTTGTATGCAATAACACTTTGCAGATGGCAGTCGGCGTAAGCAAGGGCGCTATCCGGGTTCCACACTCAACCACCTTTGACCCTGCCGCAGTGAAACAGGAGCTTGGTCTGGGGATGACAGCGTGGGAGGCGTTCATGGCATCCATCAAGGCGATGTCTAATCGTCCGGTGAACAAGTTCGAGGCCATGTCGTATCTGGTCAACGTGCTGGGTGATCCCGCATTGCCGCTCAACGACCAGCCCAACCAGAAGGCCATTCAGACGGTTTACGGCCTCTACTCTGGCGAAGGCAGGGGCAGCAAGTTGCAGTCGGCAAATGGCACGGCATGGGGGCTGCTCAACGGCATAACTGAGTACGTTGACATACACCGGCGCGCCCGAAACCAGGACTATCGGCTCGACAGTGCATGGTTTGGCCAGGGCGCGCAGATCAAGCAACGTGGCCTTGCGGCAGCAATGGCGCTGGCAGCTTGATCATATCAACAGCACACCAGGTAAATTTTGGCTGTGCTGGTGACTAATCTGACAACTCAGTAGCGCTGGTCCATGACCGCAACAGATAACGCCTCATCGGGAATATTTCCCGGTGGGGCGTTTCTACTTCTATCGGGAGAATTCAAATGAAACAAAGCAACGCAGTGCGATTGGTTTCGACCAAGAACCTGAGCCGTGAAGAATGGCTAAGTGTGCGTGGCGGTGGCATCGGCAGCAGCGATGCCGCCGTAGCAGTCGGCATCTCGCCCTACAAAAGCCCCTTGGAACTCTGGCTAGAGAAAACAGGGCGACAAGAAGCACCTGACCTGGCGGCGAACGATGCGGTGTTCTGGGGCACAACCCTTGAGCACATCATCGCCACGGTCTATGCCGAAAGAACCGGAGTAAAAGTCAGACGGCTCAATGCCGTCCTGCAACATCCCGAGCATCCGTTCATGCTGGCCAATCTGGATCGTGTCGTTCAACACCCAACGGACGGCAATGGGATTCTTGAAGTCAAAACCGCCGGGGTAAATTCAGCCCGATTCTGGGAGGAAGGTGTGCCGGACAGTTACCAATGCCAGGTACTGCACCAGCTCGCAGTGACAAGTAAAGAATGGTGCGATGTAGCGGTACTGATCGGCGGGCAGGACTTTCGGGTGTATCGAGTGGTTCGGGACGATGACAAAATCGCCGACCTGATCCAACGTGAAGCGCAGTTCTGGCAATACGTCATCGACGATATGCCTCCGCCGGTCAATGGCAGTGAATCCAGTGGCCGGGCATTGGCCAGCATGTATCCGTCTGACAGGGGTGATGTGCTCGACTGTAGCGAGGACACCGGCATGAACAAGCTGTTTTCTGACTACTGGGCATATCGCCAGCAACGGGAAGGTGCCGAAGTGCAGGAAGAACTGCTCAAGCAACAGTTGCAGGAACGTTTGGGGTTTGCCAGTGGTGCGGTGCTGAGTGATGCCAGAATCAGTTGGCGTAAATCAAAGGATGCCACCACGACGGATTTCAAGCGACTGGGTGAGGAGCATCCTGACTGGGTGAAGCCGTATGAAATCCCCAAGCCTGGTACGCGTCGGTTTATCGTGCAGGTCGGCAAGTAGAAAAAACGTAGTTGGATTGCAGCGCCCTCGTCAAGAAATTGGCGGGGGCTTTTTGTTGGCTGAAATTTTGAAGAGGAGTAATGACATGATTAAGGGACTCGCAATCACACCGCCTGTCATAGGGCGAATTTCCATCGGTAAAATCGTGGAGAAAAACGGCAAGCGGCTACCGGAGAAAGATGACTGCTTTACCATTACCACACAGGTGCAAAACAAGGATGGCTGGCTACTGCATCCGCTACACGCCAAGCTCATCGAGGGGGCTGCCAATGCCAAAATCAGATCCATACCGGTCAAGGTGCTGTTCAATAGCAGCGACTTGAATCTTCGTGCCGAATACAGCATGTTTGACCGCACCACAGGCAGGCCGATGTGTGTGGGCGATGGTGAAAAAGCCAAACGTGTCGGTGTCGATGGCATTGCCGATGTGGTTTGTGCATCGCCGGATGGCTGCGAGATGGCGAAGGCAGGAGGATGCAAACCCTATGGCAGGCTCAACGTAGCAATTGATGGGCAAGAGGAGGAATTGTCTTCGTTCGTGTTTCGAACAACAGGGTTTAATTCCATCCGTACCTTGACGGCCAGATTGCAATACTTCGAGGCGGTCAGTGGCGGGAATACGCGTTATCTTCCGTTGCAGTTGAAGCTCAGAGCGAAATCCACCACGCAGTCGCATCGGGCACCAGTTTATTACGTCGATCTGTGTCTGCGTGATGGCATTAGTCTTGAGGCTGCGGTCAGCCAGGCTCTCGCTGAGGCAGTCAAAAGCGAGCAGGCTGGGGTTGGTATCAAGGCGCTTGAGCTAATAGCCAGAGCAGGCCTTGGCAACGGCGCATTCGAGGATGGCGAAGAGGAAGCGCCTGCTGTTGTGGAGGAGTTTTATCCGGATGCCGAAACAGGGGCGGTATCAGGTCAGGCGGTTGGTCAGACAGTTGTGCCGATCACAACCAAGCTCACAAACAAGTTGGCTGGCAAAAATCAAGTGCCGGCGCATGCCTGACAACTTAATTAGTGGCTGCATTCCGCTTTAACTCTCGTCGTTAAATCCAATCGAACGAATTCAATCCGTGGCTTTTGCTCCGGCAGGCATTCGTTCGTCAAACTATTTTAATCAGGAGAAAATCATGAACATCACTATCAGCTCAAGTATCTTTGCCGCTGCGGCACTCTTTCGCGGAATTGACGATATCCGCTATTACCTGAACGGCCTGTATCTCGAAACCGGTGCTAATGGCGCTCGACTGGTCGGCTGCGACGGCCATCAACTTGCCGTAGCCAGACTTGAGGGGTGCTACCCAGAATCTTCCATCATTCTGCCAGGCAGTCTTATCACCGCAGTTAAATCTAAAACGAAGGCTCCGCAGAATGTGGTGCTGGAATTCAATGAAGGCCACCAGCAGTTTGAGGATCAAGAAAATGCCAAGGGCGTATTCGTTCCACGCGACATCAAGCTGACGTTTGGTGAAATATCCACCACCGCTAAGGAACTGGATGGCAAATTCCCGGATTACCGCCGTGTCGTTCCCAGCGAAGTGGATGGCACACCAGCCCAGTTTGACCCGCGCTTAGTCAATCGCATCGACAAAGCCTGCTCCATTCTTGGCTACAAGTCTTTTGTTGGCATTGCTTATAACGGGAATAGCTCGGGGCTGTCGGTCCTCGACGACGGATTCGTGGTGGTCACGATGCCGTTCAAAACAGATCCCAGGAATGTCTCTCCCGCTTGGGTGCAGGAATCTTTGAGTGAACCGGAGCCAGTACGTTTGGCAGCATAACGAGAGGGGGAAATAATGAACATTGGCACTCACAACGTGCAGTCATCGTATTCCAGCCTGTCAGATACCGCTTTGCTGGAAAAACTTATCGGTGTGCGGCAAACACAAAAACGCTATCGGGGATCACTGGGAGCCATGTTCACTTCAGCCCATCACCATGACACACTGCCAGAGCGATGCGTGGTGGCGCGTGAGCTGGTCAGGAGATGGCTGGACGAAGAGCTCAAGCGGGAATCTGTGTTGTCTTCGCCCGCTGCCGTGCGGGACTGCTTGAGGCTTCACTTTGCAGGCAGGGAATGCGAATCGTTTGTTGCCCTGTTCCTCGACTCACAGCATCGGCTAATTGCAGTTGATGAGTTATTCCGTGGCACGCTAACGCAGACATCGGTATATCCACGGGAGGTGGTCAAGGCAGCACTCAGGGAGAACGCGGCAGCGGTCATTTTTGCACACAACCATCCGAGCGGTGTGGCCGAACCCAGCAAGTCTGATGAGGTGCTGACCAATGCGCTCAAACAGGCACTGGCACTGGTGGACGTTCGTGTGCTCGACCATTTCATCGTGGCGGGGGCATCGGTACTCAGCTTTGCCGAGCGCGGACTTCTGTAGATCACAGGCAAGAAGCATTCTTTTGATTCACCATCAGCGGAAGCCGGTGGTGATATTGAAAAACCAAAGTAAAAAGGCAGACCACTTAGCTATAAGTGATGTTATAGATAGTCAGAAATCAAAGGAAATGTCGCTAGCGTCCGTTTCTCGGCCAAAGCGGACCACGGCAGGCTATCTGATTCAGCTTGTTGCTAGCGTCCGCTTATTGGGTAAATCGAACAGGTGTTTATTGACCCGAAGCAGGCATCTATGAAACTGAAAATATCTGGCGATTCAAGGCTGCACATGAAAAATAATGAGAGGCCGGATAAATATTTGAGGGTATTATTCGCAAGTTGCCCAATAACATAATTAAAACAAGCGGGACTCATGAACAAAGAACAACTCAAAAAGCTGGAAGCCGATCTGTGGAGTGCCGCCGACAAGCTGCGCGCCAACTCCGATCTGAAGTCCAGCGAATACGCCACGCCGGTGCTGGGGCTGATCTTCCTCAAGTTCGCCGACAACAATTACATACGCCACGAAGCCGAAATCCTCGACGAGTACAAGAAGCTCAAAGGCACCCGCCGCGAGAAGAAAATCTCCGACATTGCCATTGAAAAGTGCGGGTTCTACCTGCCCGATCATGCGCGCTACGAGCATCTGCTGAATCTGCCGGAAGAGAAGAACATTGCCAAGGCGCTCAAGGAGGCGATGAAGGCCATCGAGGAATACAAGCCCGAGCTCGAAGGCGTATTGCCCAAGGACGAATATGCCGCGTTGACGCGCACGGACAAGACCATTCCGCAGCAGTTGCTGCGCACCTTTGCCGACATTCCCGCCAATGCCACCGGCGACTTGTTCGGGCAGATTTACGAATATTTTCTTTCCGAATTTGCCCGCAGCGAAGGCCAAAAGGGCGGCGAGTTTTTCACGCCGCGCTCTGTGGTGCGCCTGATGGTCGAGATCATCGAGCCGCACGGCGGCAAGGTGTTCGATCCCGCTTGCGGCTCCGGCGGCATGTTCGTGCAGTCGGCCCAGTTCATCGCGGAACACCGCAAGGAGCTGAAAGGCTCGGAGAGCGGCGTGTATGTCTGCGGCCAGGAAAAAACGCGGGACACCGTCAATCTTGCCAAGATGAACCTCGCGGTCAACGGCCTGCGCGGCGAAATCAAGCAGGCCAACACCTACTACGAAGACCCGTACCAGAGTTTCGGCGCATTCGATTACGTCCTCGCCAATCCCCCGTTCAACGTGGACGACGTGAGCCTCTCCAGCGTGGAGAAGGACAAGCGCTTCAACACCTACGGCATCCCGCGCAACAAGTCGAAGGTGAAGAAAGCCGACGAAGGCAAGGAAACCGTGCCCAACGGCAACTACCTGTGGATCAGCCTGTTCGCCACCTCGCTAAAAGAAAAGGGCCGCGCCGCACTGGTCATGGCGAATTCCGCATCCGATGCGCGCCACTCCGAAGCCGACATCCGCAAGACGCTGATCGAGCAAAACCTCATCTACGCCATGCTGACGCTGCCCTCGAACATGTTCTACACCGTCACGCTGCCGGCCACGCTGTGGTTTTTCGACAAGGCCAAGACCGACGACAAAATCCTGTTCATCGACGCGCGCAACATCTTCACCCAGATAGACCGCGCCCACCGCGAATTCAGCGAAGAACATATCCAGAACATCGCCATCATCAGCCAGTTGCACAAGGGGCGGCGCGAAAAATTCGTACAGCTCATAGACCGCTATTTCGCGGCAGGCATGCAGCGCCTGGTCGAGAATAAAACCAACGTCGAACCCGTCTCCTCGCAATTGCTTGAAGTGCTGGACGACGCAGGCGGCAAACAGGCCGTAGGCGAACTGGTGCAGCAATGGGCGGGGCTGGCGAAACTCAAGACCCGCTATGCGCAATATCAGGAAAAGCATTCCGATGAAACGGCGGTGGACAAGAAGAACAAGGCGCAGCAGCAATTACGCGAGGCGTTCGATCCGTTCTTTATTGCGTTGCATGAAGGCTTGAAGCACTTGGACAAGGTCGTCCGTCAGCACGAAAAGCGTGATGCTGAACAGGCGCAGGCAGAGGGTAAGCGTGGCACGACAGACCGTAAGACCAAGTTGCTTAAGACTGCACTGGAAGAATTGCACAAGGAAGTGAAGAACGCGGAAATCTTCTATCAGCACATCCACTGGTTGCAGGAACGCTTCCCCAAGGCGGAATATGAAGATGTCACCGGCTTGTGCAAACTTGCCAACCCGGCGGATGTGAGAGAACGGGATTATTCACTCAATCCAGGCCGCTACGTAGGCGTAGTGATCGAAGATGATGGCAAGAGTGAGGAAGAGTTCATTGATGAGTTACTAGTGATGAATGAAGAATTGTCTAGTCTGAATGACGCGGCTCGGGGTCTGGAATCGGTAATCGCTAGAAATATCTTACAGGTGGCGGGGGAATGATGGGAAGCTGGTCTGCAAAAAGACTCGGTAACCTTTGCCTGCGCGTATCTTCCGGTGGTACGCCATTGAGATCAGTGCCGGAGTACTACGAAAACGGCACAATTCCGTGGCTTAAAACTGGCGAGATCAAGAAAGGATTGATCTACGATACCGAGGAAAAAATCACTGAAAATGGTTTGGAGAATTCATCCACCAAACTTATTCCGGTAAATAGCGTAATTGTGGCTATGTACGGGGATGGTGATACTGCCGGTAACGTAGCTATCAACAAGGTTCCGCTCACAACGAATCAGGCTTGCTGTAATTTCACCCTGAATCCAGAACAAGCCCACTACCGATTCATTTACTACTACCTTAAGGGAAGCTATAGCAATCTTATCAACCTGAAGTTAGGTGGTTCCCAGCAGAACCTTAATGCACAGAGCTTGAAAAACTTTGCGATAAACCATCCCCGTGTTGAGACGCAAAAGAGAATCGCAGCAATTCTCTCGGCGTATGACGAGCTTATCGAAAACAACCAACGGCGCATTACACTGCTGGGAAAATTGGCCGAGGAAATCTACCGCGAATGGTTTGTCCGCATGCGCTTCCCCGGCCACGAGAAGGTGAAGAAGCTCAAAGGTGTACCAGAAGGATGGCAGATTACGGAACTTAAGGACGTAGCCATCGAGGCATCGAGAAGCACGCGACCCGGAAGCCACCTTGCCGAACGGCTGTATCTTCCGCTTGAGCTTTTCAATACGAGGCAAATGATTCCGGGCGGACATCAGAACTACACCGAAGCGCAAAGCAGCCTTGTGACTTTTGAGAAGGATGACATACTCTTCGGCGCGATGCGCCCCTACCAGCACAAAGTCGCAATGGCACCGTTCGCTGGTATCACTCGAACAACCTGCTTCGTCATTCGCCCGAAGATGCCACAAGCATGGTCTTGGTTGTTTCTGACATTGTTTCAGCAGCCAAGCGTGGACTATGCAACGATGATTTGCAACGGGGCAGATCGCCCATATGTGGTATGGAATAAAGGGATGGAGCGCATGAAATTGTTGCGCCCAGACGATGCGTTGCTGGCAAAATTTGAAGGAGTAGCGCGTCCGATTTTGGATTCAATTTCGAGCATGTATTTTGTTCAATTGAAACTGAAGGATTGTCGAGACAAGCTTCTCCCACGCCTCATCTCCGGCAAACTTTCCGTCGAAAATCTCGACATCCAGTTCCCGCCCGGCATGGCGGAAGTACAACTTCAGGTAGCGTGAAATGAACTTGACTCAAATTCCGCCCAGTCCGCCATTAATATTTAACGTCATTCCTAACGGAGCAGCATTACCAAAAAATGTGCGATTTCAGGCATTCCTCAATCGGGATCCTTGGGATGACTGGGGGAAATATTGCACTCAATTTTATCTGACGGTTGTAGATGATGATGGAGTTGCTCACAGCATAGGTGACGTCAAGATTGGTCAATTCGATTTAAAGCCTCATAAAGCTGACATAAAAATTCCAAAAGGCCATCGCAAACCGGCTTTGCCAGATGAATTTGAAAGTTTAGAGCCGCCTTTCTTTGCCCTTGGTCAGACAGAAGAATACTACGAGAAGCTTGCAGAATTGGGAGACGGAATCCGTGAAATAGTACTGAAAAATCTCCGCGATGTAGCTTTCGATGCTGATCTTTGGACGAAGGCCAAGGATGAGTACGTAATGCGAGAGTCGCTGCTTCGATCTATTACGAACACAACCGTGGAGCGTCAGTTTTGGCGAATGGCTCATGGTGGTGCACGCCTAACGAACTACAGGTTTTCGTACGACCCACCCAAGAGGTTGGGTGATGGGAAATCACCATACACATTGGTCTTTAATGTGAAGCATGAATCGATGCCCCCTACGAACGTACATGTCTTGATAGGTCGCAATGGGGTGGGGAAAACTCACCTATTATCTTTGATGACAAAGGCCCTGATTGCACCATCTGCGGCAGCTCGCCAGTCCGGAAGTTTCAGTTGGGATAATCCTGATGGACTGGCAAATCACTTCTTTAATACTAGTAAATCCTCTAACGAAAGCAACTTTGCTAATTTGGTGATCGTTTCTTATAGTGCCTTCGACGAAACAAAGTTTCCATCTGAGGACACGACCCCAGAAGGAAAATTGAAATATTTTTACGTTGGACTCCATCGAGCATCACAGTCGGATAAGGTTGTTAGCAGCCCGATGAATTTGCCCGCGTTGTCAAAAGAGTTTGTCAGAAGCCTTGCAAACTGTCAGATAGCGGCGCGTCGTAGGCGTTGGCTTGCAGCGCTAGATGTTCTAATGAATGACCCGGTATTCAAGTCGGCAAGCCTGGATCAATTGATATCGTTTGACTTAAAGGATGAGGAACAGAAGGCGGAAGCGTTAAAAATATTCAAGAACTTGAGCTCTGGACACAAAATTGTACTTTTGACTCTTACGAGGCTCGTTGAAACCGTCGAAGAGAAAACACTAGTATTGGTCGACGAGATAGAGGCCCATTTACATCCACCTCTTCTTTCTGCTTTTATTCGCGCACTGTCAAATCTACTGATTGATAGGAATGGCGTGGCCATTATTGCAACCCATTCACCGGTTGTTCTGCAAGAAGTACCCAAGACATGTGTTTGGATTCTCAACCGTTCTCTAAGAGAAGCAAAAGCGGAGCGGCCAACCATTGAGACATTTGGTGAGAATGTTGGTGTTTTGTCTCGCGAGGTTTTCCAGCTAGAGCTCAGTCAGTCTGGCTATCAACAAATGCTAGAAGAGGCGGCTCAAAAGAGCGTGAATTATGAAGATGCCGTTGATTCGTTTCATGGCCATCTTGGCGCTGAGGCTAGGGCAGTGTTGCAGGCACTATTTCTTGAGCGTGAGCCAAAAGAAAGCTGATTGGCGATGAGAAAGTTACCAAAGCCATGCGATGATACAGGTGCGGAATTAGTCGCCATAGATGTGTTCAATGTCTGCATTAGCAAAGTTAAAAATGCGAATCTGAAGACTAGATTGCAGGGCGTGCGTGGCTTGGTTGCGGCCGCAGCCGTTAACTATGATGCCGCCGCCTCATCTGTGAAATTGCACACCATAAAACGACAAGGCAAAGTTGGCGAAGTTTCCAAGGATGAAATGGTCAGCGTATACACGTACAGGATGGTTAGCAATAAACAACCCGGTCGTATTGTTTATGACCAAATAATTAATGCTCCAAAATATCAACGCTGCCCGCTCTGTGATATTGGGACCGTCAATACACTTGACCACCATCTACCTAAAACCGAATACCTCAAGCTCACTGTGACACCGAACAATCTTGTTCCCTCATGTATGTGGTGCCAAGGGGCGAAGAAAACAGGCTATCCTGAATCTGCAGAGGAACAAACAATTCATCCTTACTTTGACGATTTCGAGTCTGAAGTCTGGCTGTATGCCGAGGTAATACAAGGTTCACCAGCAGCATTTCGTTACTTAGCGGATCCGCCAGCCGCTTGGGGTTCGATTGTCAAAAAACGGCTGAATTATCACTTGGCGACTTTCGAATTGCCGGTGCTATATTCGTCAAACGCTGGCAGTGAGCTATCGGGAATTAGAACGAGGCTTGGTCGCCTTTTAAGTTCTGGGGGGAGAGATGCAGTACGAAGACACTTGCAAGAGGAAGCAGAGAGTTGGGAGACCGAATTCAAGAATTCTTGGAAAGCTGCAATGTATCGCGCTGCGGCAGCAAGCGACTGGTTCTGTGATGGTGGATTTGCTGCATAAATAGAATGCGATATGCCTAACTTCATTTCTGAAGATCAGATCGAGCAGGCGCTGGTGCAGAAGCTCCAGTATCTGCACGGTTTCGATGCGCTCGACTGTTATACGGCGGATCAGG
This sequence comes from Gallionella sp., assembly GCA_028714895.1. Classification (GTDB taxonomy): domain Bacteria; phylum Pseudomonadota; class Gammaproteobacteria; order Burkholderiales; family Gallionellaceae; genus Gallionella. The sequence continues at coordinate 15,614 of JAQTLM010000007.1, forward strand.
ATGACTTGAACGATGGCTCGGGCCGCGCCAACAAGCGCAATGTGATTCTGGTGGATAGGGTACGGGAAGCGGCAATTCGCCTGAACCCGGACATCCCAGCAACAGCCATTGAAGATGCGCTGGATAAGTTGCTCGACCGGCGGCAGGCGATGACGCTGATCACTGCGAACCGGGAAATCTACGGCCTGTTGCGCGATGGCATTCCGGTGGAATTCGACAACGCGCAGGGCGTGCGGCAGCGGGAGCAAGTGCGGCTGCTGGATTTCAACCCGGCGACTCAAGATAACAACCGCTACCTGGCCGTCACCCAGCTTTGGATCAAGGGCGAGCGCGGCTTCCGCCGTCCGGATGTGCTGCTCTACGTCAACGGCATTCCGCTGGTGTTCATCGAGCTGAAAAACTCGAACGTGAAATTGCGCAACGCCTACGACGATAACCTGACGACTTACAAGGCGGAGATTCCGCAGCTATTTCTGACCAATGTCTTTTGTGTGCTGTCCAACGCCATCGAGACCAAGGTGGGCAGCATCACGTCGGAGTGGGAGCATTTCTTCAACTGGCTGCGCGCGGATGACGAGAAGGAAAAAATCGATCGTGCCGCGATCCGCGAGCAGGGTATCAGCTTGGAAGGCGTGATCGAAGGTCTGCTGCCAAGGCAGAGACTGCTGGACTACGTGGAGAATTTCATTCTCTACTACAAGGATAGTTCGAAGATCATCGCGCAGAATCACCAGTTCATCGGCGTGAACCGGGCGTATGACGCCTTCCTCAGGCGCGAGGAGCTGGCGGGCAAGCTGGGTGTGTTCTGGCACACGCAAGGCTCTGGCAAGAGCTTCTCGATGATTTTTTATGCGCGCAAAATCTTCCGCAAACAGACCGGCAATTTTACCTTTGTGGTGGTGACCGACCGCGACGATCTGGACGGGCAGATTTATCGCAACTTCCTGAACACCCGCACGGTCAGCGAGGCCGAAGCCGCGCAGCCCAAGAACAGCGAGGAGATGCGCAAATTCCTCGGGCAGAACAAGCGGCTGGTGTTCACCCTGATCCAAAAATTCCGCTGGGACAAAGGCCGCGAGTATCCCGAGCTTTCTGCACGCCGCGACATCATCGTGATCGTGGACGAGGCGCACCGCACGCAATACAAGTCATTGGCGGAGAACATGCGCAAGGGGCTGCCCAGGGCGAACTATCTGGCGTTCACCGGTACGCCGCTGCTGGGACGCGAGCGCAAGACCAATGCGTGGTTCGGCGGTTACGTTTCGGAATACAACTTTCAGCAGTCCATGGATGACGGCGCGACGGTGCCGCTGTTTTACGAGAAGCGCGTGCCGGAGGTGAGGAACCAGAACGAAAACCTGAGCGCGGAATTCTACGAGCTGCTGGAGGACGAGAACCTTGACGAGGCGCAGCAGGCCAAGCTGGAGAAGAAATTTGCCTCCGAGCTGGAGGTCATCACACGCGATGACAGGCTGGACAAGATCGCGCAGGACATCGTGTACCACTTTCCCCGGCGCGGCTATCTGGGTAAGGGGCTTGTGGTGGCGGTGGACAAATACACCGCCGTGAAGATGTGCGACAAGGTGCAAGACCTGTGGAAGAAGGAGATCAGGAGGCTGAAAGGCATCATCGGCCAGACCGCCAATGAGATCGAGAAGCGGCGGCTGGGCCAGATTGTGGATTACATGCGCTCGGTGGAGATGGCGGTGGTCATCAGCGAGGATGGCGACGAGGAGAAGAAGTTCACCGACCGGGGGCTGGACATCAAGCCGCACCGCGCGCGCATCAACAAGCTGGACGAGCACGGCCACGACATCGAATACAACTTCAAAGATGAGAGTGATCCGCTGCAACTGGTGTTTGTGTGCGCGATGTGGCTGACGGGATTCGATGCGCCCACGCTTTCGACGCTGTACCTCGACAAGCCGATGCAGGGACATACGTTGATGCAGGCCATCGCGCGCGCCAACCGCGTGACCTCGTGGAAGATCAACGGGGTGGAGAAGTGCAACGGCGAGATCGTGGATTACTACAACGTGTTCCGTAACATGAAGCAGGCGCTGAAGGATTATGCGCAGGGACGGAACGAGGAAGATGAAGCGCCGGTGCGCGAGAAGGTGGAGCTGTTTAAGCTGCTGGACGATGCCATCGAACAGGGGCTGACGTTCTGCCAAGAGAAGGAAGTGCCGCTGCGAGAGGTGTTGGGTGGCAACGATGTATTCGAGAAGCTGGGCAGGTTCAACGTTTTCGCCAACACCCTGCTGGCGAACGACGAGTGGCGCAAGTCGTTCAACGTTTACGAGAACACCATTACTTCGCTGTATGAAGCTTGCAAGCCGGATGTGCTCGGGCGCGGCAAGGCGCGCGAGGTGGCGGTGTTTCAGTATTTGCGCGGCGTGATAGACAGCCTGATCGAACAGAAGGACATCGAGGCTATCAGTCTGAAGATAGCGGAGCTGCTGGACGAGAGCGTGGTCGTGAACGAAGCCGAGGCCTTCAAGGCGCGGCAGCACAGCGCGGAATACCAGATCATCCAGAAAGGCAAGGTCTGGGACTTGAGCAAGATCAACTTCGACAAGCTGCATGAGGAATTCAAGAAGGCGACCTACAAGAACATCGAGATCGCCGATCTGCGCGCTTTCCTGCAACACAAGCTGGAACTGATGCTGCAACAGAACGCGACGCGCACCGACTTTGCGCAGCGCTTGCAAGCGATTATTGATGCTTACAACTCTGGCAGCACTTCGACTGAAAATTCTTTTGATGAGTTAGTGAAATATGCAGAAGCATTGCATGCTGAAGCGGAACGCCATATTCGTGAGGGACTGTCGGAAGATGAACTGGAGATTTTCGACCTGCTGAGGAAGGACAAGATGACGCAGGAAGAAACGCAAAAAGTGAAGCTCGCGGCGAAGTCATTGCTGAAGCGCCTGAAGGAAGAGCAACCCAGGGTGCTGGTGCAGGATTGGTATAAAGATACCCAAACCAAGGAGCGGGTGCGTTCGGCGGTTGCTGAGGTGCTGGATAAGAACCTGCCGGAAACTTATGACCGCGCGCTGTTCAGTGAGAAATGCGACAACGTGTATCACCTGATGCTCGACTATGCGAGCCACGGCAGGAAGTGGGCGGCTTAATTAATTTCTGGAGATTTAAAGATGGAATGGTCAAAACTGCTTTCAACATCTCGACTTGGGCGTACTGATGCGAAACAAAAAGACGTCAGGTCTGAATACCAGCGAGATTATGATCGCATCGTTTATTCCAGTGCATTCCGTCGCCTGCAAGATAAAACACAGGTGTTTCCGCTTGCAGAAAGCGACTATGTGCGGACTCGGCTAACTCACAGCATAGAGGTTTCTAGTGTGGGAAGGTCTCTAGGTACATTGATTGGCGGATTTGTAATTAATCATGAGAATTTAAATGATGTTCACCCGCAGGAGTTTGGAAATATTGTAGCAGCCGCCTGCTTAGCCCACGATATAGGCAACCCACCCCTTGGGCATTCTGGCGAGGAGGCAATAAGTTCTTGGTTTGCTGGTGACGGTAACAAATACTTAAGTGGGCTATCCCAAGAACAAAGCAAAGATTTTCTGAAATTTGAGGGTAACGCCCAAGGATTCCGTGTTCTTTCACGTCTGCAAAATGCCATTGACCGAGGTGGGCTACAACTTACATATGCTGTACTGGGTGCCTATAGTAAATATCCGAGGCGTTCCCACTTGCCTGTATTTGATGATCCAAAGAATAAGAATGTAAGCGAAAAGAAATTTGGTTATGTAGAAGCTGACTCAGCGTGGTTTGAGATGGTTGCGAACGAACTTGGGTTAACAAAGAAAATGGAAGGTGCATGGGCTCGGCACCCCTTGGCATTTTTAATGGAAGCAGCAGATGATATTTGCTACAGAATAATTGATTTGGAGGATGGTCATCGAATTGGCAGGATTTCATTTGAGGAAACAGAAGCACTTTTGAAGCCGGTTGCTCTTGGCAGTGAGCAAGAAAATTCAGGTAAATCATATTCGCAGATAGATGAAGAAAAAAACAAGGTCGAATATCTGAGGGCTAAAGCGATCAGTAACTTAATCTTCGAAGCAGTCTCAACCTTCAAGGCTAGTTACGAGAATATTATGGAAGGTAAATTTGAAAATGATTTGATGTCTCAATCAAAATATATTACGCAACTCGATGCGATAAAAGCACTATCGAAAAAAAGAATATATGCCTCACCTAACGTGCTTCATATTGAAGCGGCAGGGTTCGAGGTGCTTGGTGGTTTGCTAGAAAAGATAGTTCCAGCCTTGGTCGATGTAGGCGAAAATAAAAAAGCCGTAGAAAAGAAAGTGCTTGAGCTAATCCCTCTGCAATTCACCAAGGGAAAAAATAAGTATGAGCAGCTTCTAGGAGCGACGGATTTTGTGTCTGGCATGACAGATTCATATGCTGTGACTTTATATCGCAGATTGCGCGGCATAGAATTGCCGAGGGGATAATAGCGTGACGGCTGATCTAGCTTCAGCAACAACCTTCCCAATAGCAGACATTCCACCCACTCTGAACCTGAGCTTTTGTGTGCGTCCGCAAAGGCCGAGAAAAGGACAGATGGCCTTTTCTGCCTTCATGGCCGTCACAACCCATGCCTTCTCCTGCGCGCTAAGCTGCCTCCAAAATCAATAAATTGTTGATTTGTACGTCGGGCTACCCCACCATTCGCATGCGAAGGTGCCCCCAGCTCGACGGATCCAAATATGTTCTGGATGTGAATTATTTGATAAACCGGTAGAGCTGCTGTACGACGATGGTTCGGGCGTGGGCATAATTCATCATGAGGAATAAGCAAAATGCAATTTATAGTCCCCCATGTCGATGGGGTAAAAGAGTCATTGGGTGAAGATGCCATACAAACATTGTCACTTGTCTTTGATAATTCAAGTGGCATGCCTCCACTCACGCCTAGTACGCGCTTCCGAGCTGACCATCCAGAGCTAATGGATAGGTTAGATAGATTAGGGGGGGATGGATTCCTATTGAAGCGGGACGATAGGCATACCTGGTATAGAGTATCTGGTTTTGCATTGCCATTAATTGATTCACCCCGTGCAGCTCAGTTACTAGAATGCATGGGTACTGCATATGAACATTTGAAGGATTACTACAAGGGGCATCTTAGAGAGCCACTTTCAGTTCGCGAGCTTATAAAATTCTCAGGATCAAACTGTGAACTTGCGCAGGAAGCACTCTGCTACATGTACGACGTCAGCGGATGGAGCGCCGGCTCAAGCCAAAATTTTCCGGTTGATTCTGATAGTACCGTTACCATCGACGAACAGGTTCTTATTCACAGTTCATTTGGGGACTTGCTGGCACAAGTTTACGAATGGAACTATGTAAATCCAAAACATAAGGCAACCGCAGCAAGCAACTGGCTAACTCAGATTCCTGGGTACCAGTCTCATGGATTTTTCAATGGCACAACCACATCCAATTATCCAGAATGGTATGAAGAACTGGATGACACAAAGAAAGCTTTACTTAATGAAATAGACCTCAATCTGCGCAATAATCTTTCTGCTCTGCCGATGATGGGTTTGCGCGCTTTGTTGGAAAGTGTGATGGTTGAGCAAGTTGGCGATGACGGCGGGTTCGAAGCAAAACTTAGGCTGTTTGAAAAAAACGGTTACGTCACATCGCAGCATGCAGATATCATTAGGAAGGTTCTTGATGCAGGGCATGCATCGATGCACCGAACATATTTTCCTAGTGTTGGTGATCTCGACACTTGTGTGGACGTGGTAAAGCACCTTCTGCATGGTGTATATGTTCTACATCCAAAAGTACAGGGTTTAGTGGTTAATACGCCCCCGAGGCAAAAATCACGATAATTATCGTGAGATGGCGATAACATCAAATCTGAGATCGAAAAGGCTGAAAGAACAATTTTCATTTGGCTGCTGTTCGGCCATTTCTGACATCCGGAGGAGATGTTGATAATGTTCGCTTTACACAAAGTATCGGACACGCTCAAACCTAAATCCTAGAGGAGGCATTTCATTGCACACCATCGCCTTTGAAATCCAGAAGCCGAAGAACGAGCAAGATTTCGAGCTGATGTGCAAACGCATATACGGGGCAGTGTTTCGTGATTCACTTCCAAAGACAAACGGAAGGAGAGGTCAGCCCCAATGGGGCGTCGATGTCTTTGTGGAAGACAATGTTGCTGGCGGACGCATCGGAATTCAATGCAAAAAATATTGCCAGACAAAACTGACGTTCAAGCACGTCACGGATGAAGTTGCCGAGGCGGACAAGAAGAAGCTGCCAATCAAGCTGCTGTTAGTCGCCACGACATCCCAAAGCGATTCAATGCTGCTTTCCCAGGTAATGAAGCTTTCTGACGACAGGAAGTTAAAGGGACTCTTCGAGGTAGGGGTGGAGTTCTGGGAGGAGATTGAATCACACATCGCCGGCCATCCAGTTCTACAAGATAGCTATGCTCCGCATTCCTCCGGTGCTGCCTTTTACCGGCAAGAACGGGGTATGGAGGTTCTGACTACAATCACTACGGAAGTGCGCGAAACGGTTGCGTCGCTACAATCATCGTTGCCTTCCGCGCGGGAAGATTCGTCAAATAAGATAATCAGTGCGCAGCTGGATAGGACAAACGATTTCATAAAGGCCGGACGTTACAGGTCCGCTTTGGCGCATGTAGACAGCATCGGCAAAGACCTCAAACCATTCGACGAGCACCAGAAAGCTAGGTGGTATTTGCAACGGGGGCTCTGCCTGTGGTTCTCTAGGGATAGTGTCGACGAGGCCGCTGAGCTCTTCTTGAAAGCGGCGGAAATCTTCCCTGATGACGAGAAGATGGTGGCGGCTAAAGTTCGCGGGCTCATGCTCAAGAAATGTATGCCAGAGGCAATCGAAGCAGGGAAAGCCGCTGTGGAGAGGTTTCCGACTTCCATTCAAGTCTGGCTTGCCTACGCCAATGCAAGAATGGCCTCAGGAGAAAGAATCCGCCTGCAAGATATTCCCGCAGCCTTTCGAGACGAGCCAGATGCACTGCAATTCGCAGCCATTTCTGCCCGCGAGAGCGGCGATGTGGCTGCGGCAGCATATCTGGCAGAGAGGGCCGTCGAAAAACCATTGGCTTCTTTTTTTACACGCTCGACGTTTCTGCGATTTGCCTTGGAGGATTGCATCCGCGACCCCATCCTCGCTCAGTTCAGACTTATTCCCGCAAGCAAGCTCGCTCGCCTGCAAAAGGCGACTGAATCCTTCGTGCCTCGCAAAGACTTGCTATGGGATATCGAGTCCGATGTGGTTGCCGAGGATGCAGTTCACCTTGGATTTGCTTATTTGCTTCTGGAGAACCTCGGCGTTGCGTTGGATGTCGTCAGAGAAGGCAAAGCTGCTCAAATCGAGACTGGGGAGCTGCTGCGCGTTGAAATGCAAGTCTTGGGGATGCTAGGAAAGGAAGACGAAGCACTCTCCATAGCCGCCGCTTGCCTGAACAAGTTTTCGCCTGAGTCGATGGTCATCGCTGGCGAGATGGCGGCTAACTTGGCTGATCCTGAATTGGTTCTAAAGATCGGAGATGCCGCGAAAGAGAGATTTCCGGACAATTTGTTTGCAGCCAATTACCTCACTGCATTGCGATGGAGCGCGCTAGCGAAAGCCAAGCGCCGGGACGAGGTTTTGGCAGAGATTGGCCAAGCTCGGGCCGCCATGGATGCTAACTTGATCCTACGATGCACGGCGGCAAGGATTTACAGGTGGGCGGGTATGCTCATAGAAGCGGCTGACGAGGTGACGGCGGTCACCAGTCTTGTTGTCCCAGAGACATCCTCTGCTGACAGGCTCCATGTGGCCGACCTCTTGTTCAATTTTGAAAACTGGAACGCTGCTGCGGCCCTTTACGAAGGGCTGATCTCCGGTGCTGGCAACGGCCCATCCGAACTGCATGCGCGCCTTTTGGAATGCCATGCGGAGGCCGGCAACAGAGCCAAGGCTCATGCACTGTTGAGGCAGATGCCTGCAGGCTGGGCTGAGCACGATGGGACGAGGATGGCTGCAATCAACCTCGGGAGTAAGGTCGGTGACTGGGCATTCCTGCTGCCACTCGCTCGCAAGAGCGTCGAGAAGCACCCGAAAGAGGCGGGCCCATGGGTGTTCCTACTGCAAGTGTTACTCAGGACAGCGGAGCCGGAGGCTTTCTTGCAGGAGCTTAGGGCGGTGCCGGTGGATATGGCGGGTTCCATAAGGGATATAACTGTACTCGGGTCGATGGAACTCAGATATGGCGAAGGTTGGCGTGGAATTGCGAGGCTATACAAACTTGTTCGTGAGTATCAATGCGCCCCAGAGGCATTGGCTGCCTACTTAATTACATTCCTGACGAGTAAGCTTCCGCTGGAGGCGGCAGGGGAGGTCTCTGCTGGAACTTTCGTGGAGTTTGAAGATAGCGAAACCGGAGAGAGAGAGGGCATTTGCATTGATCCATCTGAGGCTGGAGTTCTTCCTAGGGCAGATGGTTTCTTTTCGGCCTGCGATACTAAAGTCGCTGCATTTATGGGGACGCGGACCGGTCTGGAAATCGCTCTGTCGATGGCGGCCGGAGGAGAGCGCAAGGTGAGAGTTGTATCTGTTTGCTCCGCATACCAGCATTTGGCGGCCATTGCTCAAGAGAGAGCTAAACGATTTCAAGGACTCCCCCATCTCAGGTTGGTGTCGTTGGGGCAGACGGGAGATCCAGAAAAAGACCTCGCCAAGATGTATGAGATGTTGAAACTGTCGAGCGAGGCGAACGCCCGATTTATCGATGCATACGAGGGCGGCCTAACTCTTTCATTGCTTGCCAAAGCCATGGGGCGCTCTGTTATTGATATTTGCCTCGGATGGCAATCAAACGGGCCGCCATTGTTTGTCGGAGCGGGTTTGCATTCCGAGCGCGACGAAGCCATGGCATTGCTTGCGCAAAAAGATTTAGTAGTAGTTGTGGATTCGACGGCGCTGACGGAACTTGCATTGTTCGGGGCGCTTAAGGCCCTTAATGCGTTACCGAAAATTCTTATTTCGACAGCAACCAAGGAAACGATTGATACTTTCTTGCATGAAATTGAGAACGACAAATCCATCGGAACGGCATTCGACAATGACGGGAAGTTAGGATTTGTCGAGTTCGATGAGAGCCACAAGAAAACGAGATTGGAGTTTGCCAAGGCGCTGGTCAATGTTGTTTCAAGGTGCGAAGTGGCACCTGCTTACGTTGATATTGATCCCATGGGAGACGCGGGAAAGTTTGCAAAGCTACTTACCGATGAAGAACGGGAGACTCTGCTGCTGGCAAAGGAACGAAACGCTATTCTTCTGACGCTGGATGGAAGGCTACGAATAGCAGCGAAGAACCTGTTCGGGGTCAATGGGGCATGGCCGCAAGTTTTCGTGTTGCATGCATTGCAAACCGGGGCGCTTTCGAACCATGCTGCCGCCGAGTTCAATGCAAAGGAATTCATGACTAATCGGGAGTTCGTATCGTTGAGGTCGGATGATCTCGTATGGATGGTTTCTCAAGGTGATCGATGGCTTCAACAAAGCTTTGCGAAATTGGGGCGTTACCTGTCTTCCACATCAACAGATAGGGATTCGTCCTTCACTATCGTCTTGGAATTCTTGGCTGGCATCAGCAGCCAGGTCAACATCCAAGTCGGGGCTCTCGCAGCCATTTTTGGTTTTTTTTCAGAGGTTTTTTGCAGCAGGAAGGATTGCAATCCTTCCTCGAACGAAGACTTGTTCGAGGTCGCCAAGGAGATTACGAATAATGCGGCACCAAGAAAGCACTTGCTGGAAATCGTAAACAGCACGAGGCAGCGTGAAATTGATGCGCGATTGAGGATTTTTTCTTCAGCGATACTTGTGGGTAGTAAAAGGGCTAGGGAATCAGAGCCACCAGCGCCTTTGCGAATAAGAGTCCTGCATTGCGCTGCTCGACCATACCTTATAGTCGACAACTCTGTTGAAGGGGGGCGGGCTGATCTCAAAGCTCAGTGCGATGGCGAGCAAACTACATCTCCAAGTGCTCTGGGGTCGACAAAGCCAGGGGCGGTTCATCTAGTTAGATAGATGCGAAGAGCACTGCTTATCGTGATCCGACTGCCGCATGGCTGCTAGCTAGCAGCGACAAGAGCGATCCGGCATCCAAAGGAGAGGGTGTCCGGAATTTTGGGTGAAGCAGTCGTTGTCGCTCAATAGCCCGACGTCAGCTATGGCCGAATTACAGCCACTCGCAGCAAGCGGTCTGGTCATCTCCAGCGGTTATCCGCATCGACGAGGCTCTATTCCTCGGTGGAAAAGATAAAGGCGAATTCCTGAAAGCATTTGGGGCGGATATTTTCTTCGACGACCAACAGAAGCATTGCGAATCCGCACGCCGGCATGTCGCCACAGGGCATGTGCCGCATGGGGTGGCGAACGAATAAGCTGCACTACCACGTCACATTCCGACTCTGCCGTTTGCCGATAGTCAGAGCTGACAAAAGCCAGCCGAAAAGTAGAAGGTCAAACAAAACCTTGGTAATCAGAAAAACCATGACAGGACGTGCCTGCAACGTGTCAGGACGGCTTGTGGCAAGTTAAATTACTACGCTGACGCTTACACCTCCCTAACTTGCTACAGAGCTTTGTGAGAGCTAGTAATGGCAGAGTTTTATCCTTCTGCAAAGGATTTGGGGGAGCGCAGTCTTCAAGCCATCACATTTTTCCGTGGCCTACCAGCCTTGGAAGTTCTTTCACGAGGCTTTTTCCCTGTCACAAATAGCTTGTCTCCTTCAGATTTCAGTTCGCTGGGTCTGAGTAGCTGCTCGTTTTTCGCTAAATAATTGATTACATCATCAAGCAGTATTTTTCTTTTTTCATCATCATTAGTTTCGAGCATCCCGATCCCGCATCTCTTGTAGTCATGCTTGCTGTCGTTGCAATTCCAATATGTTCCGCGATTTTCGGTAGTTCTTACCCAATAATCGCCTATTGATCTGGCTAAGTATGAGTCCTGTTCTCTTTGATGCCCGCAGAAGAATATGACCAAATGAAAATGCACTCCCTTTTGGGGTGACCATTCAATTTTGCGGATATAACCAACCCATCCCCTGAACAGTTTTGGCTTGCTCCTCCTGTTGTTCAATAAGTGCGCCAAATCTTCTTTTGCTTCAGATACGTTGATACCTTTTGCATGTTCACGTCGGTATGCTAAATCGAGACGTAAAACTAGAAGCTTGGTGCTCCGATTTTTAAATAACGCATCAATATATAATTCTGCACTGCGATACCTTCTTTCAGCTTTTTCTTTTGCCCGACTAATTTTCTTTCTAAATGCTGGCGTTTTGGATTCTGTACGAATCAAATTCAGAAAGTCGTTGAAAATTTCGAATTGCTTCTTTCCTTTCCAGGGAGTAGGGCCATTTGGGTTATTAAAAATCACCTCGCCAAGCCTGAGTTTTATATAGCAGTCAAAGAACAGTTGAACGTGTGGGCTGTATTGATATTCTGGTAAAAATTCAATAGCGTATTGATATACCCACGTGAAGTATTTACCCAGAGGTTCCTCTTTTTTTGGAATCATTTTCCCAAGTTTATTTTCAACCACAATAAATCCATGGCTGTCGCAGGAAATAACTTGGGTTACGAAGTCCTCAATTTGCCATAGGGTATGTAGAAAAAACTTATAACTATCGGTCTCCTGCTCTAACACCGCTATCTCGTTCTGAGTCATCGAATTTGCCTTATCCATTTTCTCGATAACATTTCCGTTAGCATCTGTTGCGTAACTGTAGGTGGGGTACGACGAATCCAGGAATATCCTGTTGTACATGTCAAGCACCGTTAAATCAGTGCTCTTTGTATTTTCATCCATTTTTAGTTTTCTCCAATTTGGTTGTTCATACCCTATGGATAGCAAGTTTATTTTTATTAGGATAGCTTATTAATCTGAATGGTAATTTGATTAGAGTGTTACGAATATTTATATTAAAGATAATGATATTAAATACTATAAAAACAATAGCATATATATCCTAAATTGCTTTAAATAAGCGGTAACGGGTTCGTTCGCTATTCGCAATTTATTTTTTGATTTTGATTGGAATTTTATTTATTGCTGGGTATACATAGTTGTGCGGAAAAATAAATCGGACAGGTGTTTACACCAACACTTCTATTTTGATTGTGATTCGATTTTTCTAAGCGCTTCTCTAAGCTCTCCTACTTTCCATAGAGCAGATCTACCACGTTTGTGTTTTTTCAGTTTGCCACTTTTAGTATCCCGCACTACAGTAGATTCTGAGCAATGGAACAAGGAACAAACCACTTCTATAGGAACGAATCCAGAATCAGGAAGAATGTCGAAATCTCTAAACAAGGGATGAATGTCGCTGGAGCTTGCATTTTGCAAAGGCTTATCGTCGGCATTCTTCTTGTCTACTGACTTGCCTTTGCGCTTCGGTTTCGCGGGAGTACATTTGCTGCCTAGAATTGTCTCTTGATTTCCGATTGCTTGTTCCTGCTCATGGTGATTATCTTCTGGTTCTGGGTCTTCGATTACACATGGCTCACCGTTTGATTTTGACTTCTTGGTCTCCGGTTCATTCTTATCGGCATCCACCTTTGCGGCAGGTGTTGGCGTTGTGGTCGTCGTGGCTCCAAGCTTGGTGGATGGTTCCTCTGTTTTATTTTCGCTTTTCAATGCAGCAACATCCTGATGTTGGCTGTCTTTATGTCGTTCCTCAGGTTGATCCCCAATCTCAATTAAAGGAAATTGCTTAGCTACCTCAGAGTGCAACACAAATAGGCAATCACGAGTTAGTTTTACATTGCATGCTTGCCTGTTGTCGGTATAAATAGTTCGCCATACCCAGTTGGTTTTCGCATATTTAAGTTCGCCAGGGTGGGCATTATCATAAGGGTGCGTTTCTTTTGATTGCCCAGATGAAAATGTATAGCCTCTTTTGAAATCACATTGCCAATCTTTGCCATTACGTTCAACTCTTATGCATTCAATCCCTCTCAAAACAAACTTCTCAGGAACACAAGTAAAGCGTGGCAACATCCAATTTTCGTAACTGTTAAACGTTATTACTTCTACATCGTTTGGAACGTCTACAAGTACACTAATTTTACCGTCGTTTATGCGCTCGTTTGCATAACTCAATAGGTCAATGCTTGGATAATATTTCTGGACGAGTTTTGTAGCTACCTCCAATGGATAGTACATTTCAGCCGATGAAGTGGTTTTGGGGAGATTGGATATTTCGCTTCCCTGATTTTCGGGCAGTGCGAGTTGTTTTTTTGTTGTCATCATGTTCCCAACGAAGCGTATGTTAACTATCTTATCCGCCCCCGGATGCTGCAACCATCCGAAATCGCAATGCTGCGGCAGAGCAAGCAGGAAATCGCCCGGAGGGTGAGGGCAAGGGGCTCCTCACGGTTCGTCACATTGAACTAGGTGACAGATGTCATGCCGTCTTGATGAGTTCCAAGGCTTTCGCTGCACTGACAATGCGAATACCTTTGTATTGTTCCCCAAGACTGTGCAAATGCTTGTCGCCGGAGACGATAATATCTGCTTGAGCAGTCACGGCGCAGGCAACAACATGATCATCGTCGGGGTCGTTCTCAATTACACGCGGCACCTTGTCTGGAGCGACCATGTATGCCATGCGCCGCAATTCTCCGACGATCTGTAACGGTGTCAAACCGGCCTGAGCCAAGCGTACTGCGAACTTCTCGCGTGACAGCACCTCAAGCAATTCCGCCAGCAACACGGTGCTACTGCACATTTCGAAGACTTGCGCTCTTGCTTCATCGAGTAGGCGGCGCGGCGGACCGCCTGCCGAGATCACGCCTGAGACCAGCGTGTTAGTATCAAGTACAACCCGCACGATCAGGTGCGCTGCACTGTGCGTTCTTGTCGTACTGCCTGAATTTCAGCGTTGATCTCCTCGTCAGAAAATGGAGGCAGGCTCAATGCATCGAGCTTAGTAAGTGACTCGCCCAGCCGTGTTCCAGCAGAGGTACGCATCTCACGCACAGCTAAAAACTCCACAAAATCTTCCACCTCCGCTAGGCGCTGTGGCGGCAGGTTTTGCAGTTTCTGGATCAGTGCAGGGGCTATTGCGATCAATTTAATCTCCTCACGCTGTATATTGTGGCAATCATAGCAATTTTAGAAGTAGAGTAACACTTTAATGCCGACATTTTGTTGCGCTTACTGCTCTACGCGGCGCTCCTTATCATAACAACATTGTCAGCGTCTCTCCTTAGAAGCAGTTCTAGCCGCTCACCCAGCAATCGCCATGCTTCGGCTTGCTCGGCTTCGAGTTTCTGGCGCTGGTAGATGCGGACTATTTTATTCTGCTCGACATGGTTAAGGCATTTTTCAATTACGTCAGGCCTGACTCCAAGCACCCCCATCATCGTTGCAGCGGTGCGCCGTAGATCGTGAGGCGTCCATTTTCCGCCCGGCAATTCCAATGCGTTGATATGTAGGCTGCGACACTTCATGGGTGGCTTGTCGCCGCGTTGCCGATCACCAATCTGCTTAGCCAATGATTTTACGCACAGATGCATGTCTGTCCACCGTGCAGGCAATACCCACTTGATTTGAGTACCGTCCTCGCAATTTTCTGTTGGGAGTTTTTTCAATGTCTCGAACTGGCGTATAGCAAATGGAGAGAGGTAGACCGTATGTGCTTTTGTGTTCTTCGCATTCTCGGGCGGGATGAACCACGTCTTGGCCTCAAGATCAACGTCTTTCCAGGCCGCCCTGCTGATTTCTCCTACGCGACAACAGGTGGAAAGCATTATCCAGATTGCGGCGGTACTAGACTCGGCCATACGAGCAGCTAACAACATGTCAGGTAGTACCTTGATTTCCGCCTCGGTCAAGATGCGTTCGCGCTCAACTTTCTTGCCGAAGTCATCACGCTTAAGGCGACTGGTTGGGTCATGCTCAACAATTCCGCGCAGGATGGCATAACCAAACATTTGACGTATGTCACCCAGCAGATTGCGCGCAACAATTGGCGCTCCTCGTTCTACTACGCTATCGAGCACCTTGACTAGCATCGTCCGGGTTATATCCTCGGCTGCCACAGTACCAAGCGTAGGGAATAAATCCTTTTCGAAACTGCGCCTGACTTCTGCGCCTTTATCTTTTCGACTTGTGAGTTCCCGTTTTTCCCAGACCCCAAAAAGTTCTTTGACGGTTTGTCGCGATTTCTTGGCTTCCAAGGACTCACGTTGGGCGGTTTGTTCAGCCACCAGCTGTTGTTGATTTAGCTGGGGGTCGATCTGTTGAGCAATACAGTCCTGTGCCTTATCAGCTTCTGATCGTGCTGTTGCCAGTGAAACCGACTCAAGACTCCCCAAGCCCATCTTGCGCCGTTTACCAGCGAAGGTGTAGATGAACAACCAGTCCCTTGCCCCGCTCGGGCGAATGCGCAGGAAAAGCCCGCGACCATCGGAAAGCAGGAATTCCTTGTCGGCAGGTTTCGTTAGTCTGATCTTCCGGTCATTGAGAAGATTGGTAGCCATAATTCACATTTCTGGGGGAACGATTGGGGGAACACTTTTCTTGCCGTTGGGTGACAGTCTATGGCAGCGCTTGACAGAATGCAACCATTAAATTGCTTATAAACCAATACGATAAGTCATTGAATGACGGCGAGTGAAAGCTCCTGATAGCTTATTGTACCTAACTACGAACCAAGGGGTCGGGCGTTCGAATCGCTCCGGGCGCACCATATCCAGAAAAGGCTTATTTCTTAAGGGAAATAAGCCTTTTTTCATTTCTATCCGAGCAGATTAATCTGGGCACTTTTTATGAGAGATTGGCAATTTATGCCATAAACTGACATACTGTCGCAAGCATTTCTTTAGGAGAATTAGTATGTCGATGAACGTATCTTTACCACCTGAATTGGAAGCGCGTGTTCGTCAGCGTGTTGAGTCTGGCATGTATGGCTCGGCAAGTGAGGTAATTCGTGAAGCCTTGCGGTTGTTTGATGCTTATGAACAGATCAAGACGGCGAAACTGGATAGCTTGCGCCAAGATATTGCGAAGGGATTGAACGACGCCGCTAATGGCCGTGTAAAGGAAATCGATTTTGCCAGCTTAAAGCAGCAAGGTCGCCAACTTTTGAAAACTCGTAAGGCGGCTGCTTAATGTCTCGCATTCGCTTTGCCAGTTCAGCGGAAACTGATCTGCTGGAGCTATGGTTGACTATAGCGGAAGAAAATCTGGTTGTAGCAGATGAGTCATTGGATACGATTCAATCAACGGTTTCGCTTTTAGGCAGCCAGCCAGAGATGGGCAGGGCGCGCCCAGAACTAGCGAATGGGCTGCGCAGCATCCCAACTCGCACGCCGTACATCATTTTCTATTTGCCAGATGCAGATGGCTTGCTGGTCGTTCGGGTATTGCACCATGCACGAGATATTGATGCAGATTATTTTTCTTAAGGGATAGGCAATATCACTTTCCAGTGCCCAGATTTATCTCTTCTGGCGCACCAATAAATCAAAGGGTTAGGCAGAAATGCTTAGCCCTTTTTCTTTGTGTAATGATTTTTGGTGACACTTTTGCATGAGATTTTGTGATACTCATCGATGCGTAACGCTCCTGCCCAGGAGAAAAGCCAATAATGTTCACGCTTCACCACATGCGTAACCTGATTTTATCTATCAGGGTGTCAATCAGCTTTTGCCAATAAGATAATAGTTTGCTGCATAATCCAATTTTCGCGCCCACTAAATCAAACTTCAGTTAATTAAAGCTCATGAGCGAAACTCTCCAGCAAGCCGTATCGATTCTGGCGGTAGAGGACGATCCCGGCGATTTTGGGTTGATCCGGGTGCATGTGCGGCTGTCCGGGCTGTGCATCAATGGCCGCAGAGAACCTGTGGCGTGGGCGAAGACGCTGGCAGAAGGCATAACCACAGCCAGGAGTAATCAGCCTGATGTTGTGCTGCTCGACCTGTCATTGCCCGACTCGACGGGACTTGCCACGGTACAGGCGATGCGCGCCGCCTTGCCCGGTGTGCCCATTGTGGTGCTGACGGGGCATGACGACCATGCTCTCGCTGCCGCCGCCTTGCAAGCCGGTGCCCAGGATTATCTGGTCAAGGGACAGTTCGATCACGATGCGCTGGGCCGTGCAGTGCGCCATGCGCTGGTACGTAATGCACTGGAACGGCAACTCAGTGAAAGCGTGCAACGCCTGGAATTGGCATTGACCGGCGGCGATCTTGGCACATGGGACTGGTATGTGCCCAGCGGTGACATCGCTTTCAATCAACGCGGGTGCGAAATGCTAGGCTACGCACTTAACGAAATCGAACCCGTCATTACCAGTTGGCAGAAAATGGTAAATCCTGAAGATTGGCCTGTAATCAATGCAGCGCTGGAGCCGCACCTGATGGGTGAAACACAGATGTACGAAGCCGAACACAGGATGCGCCACAAAGACGGGCACTGTGTGTGGGTACTAGACCGGGGCAAGGTCGTGAAGCGGGATGGCGAGGGCAAGCCATTGCGCGTGGCCGGCACTTATTTGGACATCACCAGGCAGAAGCAGGCTGAAAAAATATTGATGGATTCCCGTAACTGCCTGAAGGAGCAAGTTGGAAAAATGACATCCCAACTGAAAGAGCTCAGGGATGAATTCGAAGACGTCAATACGACGCTAAAGGTTCTGCTCAATAACAGGGACAAGGACAAGTCCGCCGCCCAGAATGCACTGGTGCGCGAGATGAGCCAGGAAGTTGCACCATTCCTGTTGAAGCTTAAAAAAAGCGTCCGGGATCACAAGCAAGCCCGCTTGCTGGATGTTATAGAGAACAACCTGCAACAATTGGCTTCTTCGTATGGCAATACGAATATCTGCACATTGCTCTTTTGGCAGTTAACGCCGGTCGAAATACAGGTGGCATCCATGATCAAGCAGGGGCTGTCTACTAAGGATATCGCCACGGCCTTGTCCCTCTCTCCGGAAACCATCAATGTTCACCGGAAACATATCCGAAAAAAGCTCGGCCTATCCAGTAAAGCAAACAATCTTCGCAGCCATCTGACGTCGTTGTCCGGTTGATTGAAAAGTATTTCGCTTAACTATCCACAATGGTTATTTTAATAACCATTTATTTACTTATTCAATCACGATTCTAAATGCTTGTCCCTTTACTTTCACTATATTAAGGTGCATGCACGTAATGCCTGATAGAGAAATTTGAATATGGCAAATTATTTCAGGCTTGAGGAAATCAAGGCAATCGGTTATTTGCCCACCCCAAAAGGCGTGGCCTTGCAGGTGATTCAATTGACCCGCAAGGATGACGTGACGAATCAGGAGATTGCCCATGCGATCAAGCCCGATCCGGCGTTATACAGCCGCCTCCAGTTGCGCACCGCCTACGAAGGTACCGGCATCGGGTTGGCGCTGTGCCGCAAGATTGCCGAGCATCACAAGGGGCGCATCTGGGCGGGATCGGCAGGCGAAGGCCGGGGCAGCAAGTTTTGTGTGGTGCTGCCTGTTCTGCAGGAGAAGACACTAAAATAATTATGGTAATTTACCCACTCGAAATAGATTCTTCACGGCCTCTAATTATTTGGCGGGAACTAGGTAGATTCTTGTCGGGTTTTGTCATCGCCGTTCTCCTTGCGCTATTTGCGAGCGGGGCTGCACAGGCTCTGACAACCGTCAATCAATCCAGTGCCACTGCACAGAACCCACTTCCGGTCATTCAGGTGCAAAAAGACACGCTGGTCGTTGGCAGCGAACAAGACTACCCGCCCTTCGCCACAGGCATGACTGATGCCACCGCAGGCGGCTTTAGCGTCGATTTATGGAAAGCCGTGGCAGCAGAGGCGGGCTTGAACTACGCCATCCGCGTGCGGCCTTTTCATCAGATCCTTCAGGAATTCAAAGAGGGCAAGATCGATGTCTTGATCAACCTCGCGCATTCGGATGAGCGTCATCAGTTCGCCGATTTCACCGTTCCCCATGTCATCGCCCACGGCGCGATCTTTGTACGCAAGGGCGAGTCGGGCATTCGCACGGAGGACGATCTTGCTGGAAAATCCATCATCGTTCTTAACGCCGATCTGGCGCATGACTATGCCGTGTCCAAAGGTTGGGAGAAGCAACTGGTGCTGGTGGATACCTCCGCAGAAGGCATGCGCTTGCTGGCATCAGGCAAGCACGACGCCATGCTGCTGAACAAACTCGCCGGGATGCAGACGCTGCAAGTATTGGGGCTGCCCAACATCGAGGCGCTGAAGGTTAAGGCGGGATTCTCGCAAAAATTCGCGTTTGCCGTGCCAGAAGGGCAGTCCGAGTTATTGGGCAAGCTCAACGAAGGACTGGCGCTCACCAAGTCCAATGGGGCGTACAACGCACTGTACGATAAATGGTTTGGCGTCTACGAGGTGAAAGAAGTTGGCCTGCGCGACATGCTGAAGTACCTTATCATGGTCGTGGTGGTATTCTTGGGTATCGCGGGGTACTTCTTCTATCGGCGGCAAGTTGAACGCGCAGAGGCGGAAAAGAAATACCGCGACCTATATGACCATGCGCCAGACATGTTGCTATCGTGTGAAGCAAAGAGTGCAACCATCATCGATTGCAACCAGACCTTGTTGGACGCCACGGGCTATTCGAGGGAAGAGCTCGTTGGTCGTTCTGCGTTCGAACTTTACCACCCGGATTGCACCGACCTCGCCCGGACAGCGCTCCAGAAGTTTATGGACACCAAAGAAGTGCATGGTTTGGAACTTCAATTGCGGCGCAAGGACGGCAGTAAAGTCGATGTGAGCTTGAGTGCATCGGCGGTATGCGATGAACACGGAGCCATACTGTACAGTCGCTCGGCATTGCGCGACATCACCGAGCACAAGAAAGCGGAAGAGGAATTGCGCACACTTTCCACTATGGTCGAGCAAAGCCCGCTTTCGGTGGTAATCACCGACCTCGATGCCAACATCTTGTATGTCAATCCGTATTTTACAAATATCACCGGCTACAGCAGGGAGGAGGCGATCGGGCAGAATCCGCGCATCCTTCAGTCGGGGCTGACCCCGAGGGTGGTTTACACGGAATTATGGAATTCGCTTACCAGCGGTAAAGTTTGGCGCGGCGAACTTGTCAACAAACGCAAGAATGGCGAGTTGTATTGGGAGGAAGCGCATATTGTGCCTGCGATAAATTCGGCGGGTATTACGACGCATTATGTGGCTGTGAAGCTCGATATTACGCAACGCAAGCAGGCGGAGCATGTGCTGGCTGAGAGTGAAGAACGTTACCGGCTTCTTGTCGAATCCTCCCCGTTCTGCGTCCATGAAATTGATCTGGAGGGACGTTTTCAATCCATGAACAGGGCAGGGCTTAACATGCTCGGCTTGGGTGATGCCGAGAAAATCTGTGGCATGCCGTATCTGAGTGCGGTAAGCCAGCAAGATGCCGGGCGTGTTGGATCGCTCTTGCGGGATGCCACCACCAACGGAACCCCAAGCCATTTTGAATTTGCCGCTAGCGGGGATGTGCCGCTGTATTTCAAGTCATGCTTCATCCCGATCAAAAACACCGGTGGCAAGGTGCTAAAGCTGATGGGCATAACCGAAGACATCACCGGGCGCAAGAAAGCGGAGAAGGCGCGCCTACGCGCTGAAACCAAGTTCCATATGGTGTTCGACAATACCAGCGATGCTATCGTGATTCACCATGTGCAAGGGCGTTTTCTCGAAGTGAACCAAACTATGTGTGAACGTTTGGGTTACAGCCGCGAGGAGTTCCTGCATCTCTCTCCACCCGATATAAATGTACCCGAAGGGGTGGAGAAGTTTGCCGAGCGCGGGAAAGCCCTAATGGCACAGGGACAGATATCTTTTGAGACGGTTCATGTAACCAAGGATGGGCGGAAAATTCCGGTGGAAGTCAACGCTTGCCTGATCGATTATGCGGGTAAGCCGGCAACGCTCAGTGTTGTCCGCGATATCACCGAGCGCAAAAAATATGAAGAAGAACTCAAGCGTTCCAACGCCGAACTGGAACAGTTCGGCTACGCCATTTCTCACGACATGCGCCAGCCGTTGCGCATGATCTCAAGCTATTTGCAACTGATCGAAATAAGTCTGGCCGATCAACTGGACAGCGAGAAGCGCGACTACTTCAACTTCGCCATCGACGGCGCCAAACGCATCGACCAGATGCTGGTGGCATTGCTCGATTACTCGCGGGTAGGCAGGAAGGGCGAACCATCAAGGTGGATAGAGAGCCGTGCAGTGTTCGACGAGGCGCTGCTGTTCCTCCAGCCAGGCATCGCCGAAGCACAGGCCGCGCTGAATATCGCCGGTGAATGGCCGCGCATTTTTGCCAATCACGACGAGATACTGAGGCTCCTCCAAAACCTGATTGGCAACGCTGCCAAGTTCCGTGTCGCCGGGCGGGCACCGGAAATCACCGTCACCAGTAAGATGGCCCAGAATGAATGGCACTTGTGTGTCGCCGACAATGGCATCGGCCTTATCCCTGATCAAATTAATCGATTATTCCAGATGTTTCAGCGCCTGCAGTTGCGCACTGCCTACGAGGGCAACGGCGTTGGCCTGGCACTCTGCCGCAAGATTGCCGAACATTACAAAGGGCGCATCTGGGCGGAGTCGGCAGGCGAAGGGCAGGGCAGCAAGTTTTATGTCGTGTTGCCTGTTCCGCAGGAGGGGAAATGATTCGTTATTTCACCAAGCCGATGGATAGGGATACTATCCGCGTTCCGGGCGAGCACTGGTTATCGCCAGTGCCGCCCCAATAAATACGAGCAGGCCTAATATGAGCGAGAACCGCAGCCTGCGTCTCCTGCTGGTGGAGGACGAACCTGGCGATGCCCGCCTGATGCGGTTGGCGATGCAGAAAAACGGCTACGCCGTCGATCTGCAAGATGCCAGCGATGGTCACGAAGCGTTATACTTTCTGCAACGTCAGGGTGAGCAATTTGCCGGCGCATCACGCCCGGATCTGATTTTGCTGGACCTCAAAATGCCGGGGCAGGGCGGCCTGGAATTTCTCGAAGTCATAAAGAAGGATGAAAACCTTCGCGCTATCCCGGTGGTGGTAATTACCACTTCGGCACTCGAAGCCGATGTGTTCAATGCTTACAGGTTGGGTGCGGCGGGTTATGTACTCAAGCCCGTTGACATCAACGAATTTGTCGCTGCAATCCACAGTCTTGGCCAATACTGGTTCAAGCTGGTGCGGTTGCCCGGAAAACAGGAATGAAGCCGCCATGAGCCGGATAGGTGCAGGGCTGATAATCCTGAAAACGGCAGTTTGCAGTTTTGGTGAAACTACTAGCCATTCGACTAGGCCAGCAACAAACGCTGGCCAAGTCGCTGGTTATGTAGGTGCGAATTTATTCGCACATAGCTCGTTGTTAGTGCGAGTAAATTCGCACCTACAAATGCTGCTCAATAGCATGAAGCTATGGGAAATTTTTCGCCAGCTATTTTTTATTGCGCCAACAGTATTGGTGGCGCTGTTCGCGTCGGCTGGTGCGGCAGCCGCAGCCAATCTTACTGAACTTTCCATCGAGCAGCTGTTGGATGTCGAGGTCACTTCGGCGGGGCGCAAGGCGCAGAAACTGGAGGATACCGCGACGGCCATTTACGTGATCACCCAGGAAGATATCCGCCGTTCCGGCATGACCAGCATTCCCGAATTGCTGCGCATGGTGCCGGGCCTGCAGGTGGCTCAAATCAGCGGCAATACCCCGGCCGTCAGCAGTCGCGGCTTCAACCAGCGATTCAGCAATAAACTGCTGGTGTTGCTGGATGGGCGCACTCTGTACGCACCGACGTTTTCTGGTGTTTTTTGGGATGCACAGGACGTAGTTCTGGAAGACATCGAAAGGATCGAGGTAATCCGTGGCCCCGGCGGCACGCTGTGGGGGGCGAATGCAGTCAACGGTGTGATCAACATTACCACCAAGTCTGCGGCGGCGACCCAGGGCGGCATGGTGAACGCCGGTGCCGGAAATTACGAGCGGCAAGGGATGGTGCGCTACGGCGGCGAGATCGGAGAAGCCGGGTATTTCAGGGTCTACGCCAAGAGCATCGGGCAGGATAACTTCCCGCTCGCTAACGGCGCGCAGGCACACGACCAGCGCAACATGCGCAGCGCCGGTTTCCGCGCGGACTGGGCTCTTCCCGGCGGTGACACGGTCATGGCGCAAGGGGGTATCTACGACGGGAATGCCGATCAAACCGTCTCGACCGCGCGCCTGTCTCCTCCCGCTACGCTTCCCTTGAACTTTACCATCGCGCAAAAAAGCGGCAACTTGTTAACGAACTGGAAGCATGCGCTGTCCGCCGCCTCGGAGTGGTCGCTCAAGCTTTACTACGATTATTACGAGCGGCAGAGTTTGGTCGGCGGCGAGAGGCGGGATACCTGCGATCTGGATTTTCAGCACCGGCTGTTGTTGGCAGGAAACCACGACGTCGTGTGGGGATTGGGCTACCGGCAGACGAGCGATGAGTTGAATGACGCGTTTGTCGTGTCGTTCATCCCGCCTCGCCGCCGGGACAACACCATCAGCGCTTTTTTTCAGGATGAAATCGCGCTTGCCAATGACAAGGTGCACTTGATACTGGGTTCTAAGTTTGAGCACAATGACTACAGCGGTTTCGAATATCAGCCCAACCTGCGCCTGCGCTGGACGGTGGACGAGCGGCAAACGGCTTGGGCGGCGGTATCGCGCGCCGTGCGCACCCCTTCCCGTGCCTATTCTGACGTGCGGATCAATGTGGCGGCATCCCCCGGGGCTGGCGCGCCCGCCATAGTGCTGGTGCGGCTTATGGGCAACCCGGCGGTTCAGTCCGAAGAGTTGTTAGCTTACGAGGCGGGTTACCGTGTCAGGCCTTCCGAACGGCTGTATCTGGATGTGACAGGCTTTTATAACGAATACCGCAACCTCATGACTATGGAACCGGTGACGCCATTTCTCGAGGCGGGGCCACCGGCGCGGCTGGTTGCGCCACAGCAGTTTCAAAGCAAGGCAAGCGCGACAACCCACGGGCTGGAGTTGTCAGCAAGCTGGCAACCCACGGAAAAGTGGCAACTCAAGGCTGCTTATTCCTGGCTGGAAATGCACATCCGCCGCGATGCGAATAGCGCCGATAATGCTATCGAAGCAAAAGCCGGCGATGTGCCGCGGCACCAGATGCAATTCCACACGCACCATGTGTTGAATGCGCAGACCAACCTGGGTGTCTCGCTTTACTATGTGGACAAACTGCCCAACCAGAACATTCCCGCCTATACCCGCCTGGATGCGCGCTTTGGCTGGCGTCCTCAGCGCGACCTGGAGCTCAGTCTGGGCGCACGCAATCTGCTCGACCGTCAACACCCGGAATTTGTTTCCGCCATCGTGGGGCCGGGAACAAGCGAGATTCCCCGCAGTATTTACGGGGCGGCGACATGGCGATTTTGAGCCAGGCAATGACCGAATCGTGCAACATCCTTCGTTGCCTGGCTTGGCTACACCCCCATAGGGGAAATATGGGGAAAATATATGATTCGAGAAACTGAGCTTTGCTACCATAAACGCAGTTTTGCTCGTCCGTGATATTGACGACTCCTGATGATGAATGTCATAACCTTTCGAAAACTGTTGCGTCCGCTCTTGCTTGCCGCCCTGTTATTCAATCCGGTCTGCGGTCTCGTCGTTCCTTCCGATGCGAGAGCGGGTGAAGACTCTTCGCTTATCGATTATTCGCTGGAACAGTTGATGAACGTGAGCGTGGAGGTCAGTTCGGCGGCACGCAAGCCGCAGAAGCTGGAGGACACTGCCGCCGCCATTCATGTGATTACCCGGCAGGATATCCACCATTCCGGCATGACCAGCCTGCCCGAACTGTTGCGTATGGTGCCTGGCATGCAGGTGGCGCGCATCAATGGCGGCAGTTGGGCCATCAGCAGCCGCGGTTTTAACGCCAAGAACAGCGACAATCTGCTGGTGATGCTGGACGGACGCATTTTGCAAACCCCGACTTTTACCGGTGTGTATTGGGATGCACAGGACGTGGTGCTGGAAGATGTGGAGCGCATCGAGGTGATCCGCGGCCCCGGTGGCGCGCTGTGGGGCGCGAATGCGGTCAGCGGCATCATCAACATTATTACCAGTTCCGCTTCGGCAACCCAAGGTGGCATGCTGAGTGGAGGCGTCGGAAACTACGAGCATCAGGGAACGGCGCGCTTCGGCGGAGAGCTCGGCGAAACCGGCCATTTCCGCATCTATGCCAGGGATGCCGCCCAGAGTAATTTCAGTCAGGCTTCCGGCGCCGGGGCGCATGACCGGCACGGTCTGCGCAGTGCCGGTTTCCGTGCAGACTGGGATATGTCCGGCGGAGACTCGCTGACTGTGCAGGGCGATACCTATACCGGAGGTTCCGACCACACTGGCACGGCCGTTTCTCTTTTGCCGCCTTACGGCACGCCGATCGGCTACACCATTGACCTGAAAGGCAGCAACTTGCTGGCGCGCTGGAAAAGCGCACTGTCGGCTACCGATGAGTGGGCATTGCAGTTTTACTACGACACCTATGAGCGGCGTTACTTCAATCTTGGTGAGCAACGCGGCACTTACGACCTGGATTTTCAGCGCCGCTTCCTGGGGGGCGACCGGCACGACATTATGTGGGGTGCAGGGTATCGTCAAACTAGCGACAGAATGGACAATACCTTCGTGGTGTCATATGCACCGGCGAACCGCACGGATAGTGTCATCAGCACTTTCTTTCAGGATGAAATCGCGCTGAACAAGGGCAGCCTGCATCTGATTGTGGGCTCCAAGTTCGAGCACAACGGCTACACCGGTTTCGAATACCAGCCCAACCTGCGCCTGCGCTGGAAAATCGACGGGCGGCAAACGGCCTGGGCGGCGGTATCCCGCGCCGTGCATACGCCTTCCCGCACCGATGCGGAGGGTAGCGTCGTTGCCGCGGTTGTCAAACCGGGCGCGATGACCTTCGTGACGCGGTTGCAAGGCAATCCGGCGATTCAAACCGAGCATATACTCGCCTATGAGGCAGGCTACCGCAGCCAGCTTACCGAGCAGGTGCAGATGGATGTCGCCGCCTTCTATAACGAGCATCGTCATTTAATGACCATCGAGCGCGGGGCGAACTTTCCCGAAGCCGGATACACGGTCATCCCGCTGGTGTTCGGTAACAGGGCAAATGCGACGACCCACGGTCTGGAATGGAGCGGTAGCTGGCGGCCGGCTGACCGGTGGCAGTTCAAGGCGGCTTGGACATGGCTGAAAATGAATATCCGCCGCGATGCGGGCAGCACCGATTCCTCGATTGAAACCGAGGTAGGGCGGTCGCCGCAGAACCAGTTCCAGATTCACGTGCTGCATTTCCCGGCTGCCAATGTCGAGCTGGGTACTTCGCTCTACTACGTGGACAGCCTGCCCAGCCTCAACGTACCCGCCTACACCCGGCTGGATGCGCGCATCGGCTGGCGCATCCAGCGTGATCTGGAACTCAGCCTGACCGGGCGCAACCTGCTCGATCCCGGCCACCCCGAATTCATCAACGTATCAGGGCCGAGAACCAGCGAAGTTCCGCGCAGCCTCTTCGGAGGTGCGACATGGCGATTCTGATGCCGCGCGTCAAACCGTTGCTTGCACGCCGGTTACACGCGGTGGCGATCCGGTTGCTGTGCGGCGTGATGCTGTTGCTCACGCTGACCCCGGCACGCGCCGCCCCGTCCGAATATGAGCTCAAGGCCGCGTTCATTTACCAGATCGCCAGGTTCGTCGAATGGCCGTCCGCTGGTACGCCTGTCAACGCTGGCGTGCCGTTGCGCCTGTGCGTGCTCGGCGGTAATCCATTTGGCCCGGCGCTGGAGTCCATCCGGGGGAAACCGGTCAAGGAACGGAGAATGGAAGTGTCGCTGCTCGACATGAACGCGGACACCCGTGAATGCGCCATGCTGTTCATCGCCGCTCCGGCGGAAAGACATATCGAACGTATCACTGCACTTTCACGCGGTACCGGGATGCTGACGATAGGCGACACGCAAGGATTCACCCAGCGCGGCGTGATGGTCAATTTTTTCTCGCAAGATGGGAAGATCCGCTTCGAGGTCAATCTGGATGCCACGCGACATGGCGGCCTGAAAATCAGCTCCAAACTCCTGTCGCTTGCCAGAATCGTCGATTCAGGAATCGTCGATTCTGGCGCAACGCACTGACCTCCCGATGCGGCTGTTCGAAAATCTCCCCATAAAGCGCAAGCTGATGCTTATCGGCCTCGTCACCAACGGCGTGGCGGTGGTTCTGCTCAGTGTCCTCTTCGGTGTGGGGGAATGGACAAGCTACCGCGACCGGGCGGTAACTACCCTAGCGGTACACGCGGGCATCACCGCCGACAACGCGGCGTCCGCCCTGATATTTGCCGACGAAAAAGCTGCGCAGGAGGTGTTGGCGCGGCTGAGTGCCGAAACCAACATTGTCTACGCCGTATTGCAGGAAAAAAGTGGCGACATTGTCGCCAAATTCGAGGTTCCCGGACGAAAAAAAATTCCAGTCGCTATTCTCGCCTCGGATGAGCACCTGTTTTTTTTAGATCAATTGGCCTATGCCAAAAACGTGGTTCATTCCGGTGAGACGGTTGGTATCCTGTATCTGCAATCCGATTTGCGGGGTGTCTACTGGGAATTATTCAAAAAGCTGTTGCTGATCGCCGCTACAATGATACTTTCCTTGGCATTCGCTCTTTTCCTGTTTGCCCGCTTTCAAAAAACCATCAGCGACCCCATTCTGGATATGGCCGGGGTGATGCGGGACGTCATCACGGAACAGAATTTCGTGGCGCGGGTGGTGTCTCACGGAAAGGATGAAATGGGCATGCTGGCTGGCACCTTCAATATCATGCTGGAATACATCCAGTTGCGCGATGCCGAATTGGCGCAATATCGGGAGCATCTGGAGGAAGAAGTCGCGCAGCGCACCGCCAGATTGACCGAAGCGCAGCGTATCGCCCATCTGGGCGACTGGGAATGGGATATTGTGAACAATACGCTGAATTGGTCTGATGAAATTTACCGTATTTTCGGCCTCACACCACAGCAGTTTGGAGCCAACTACGAAGCTTTCCTGCAAGCCGTGCATCCCGAAGACCGGCAGTTCGTGGACACCCGGGTTCGTGCGGCACTGGAGCAGATGCATGCCTACAGTATTGATCACCGCATCGTGCGCCCGGACGGTTCGGAGCGTTATGTGCATGAGCAGGCGGAGTTGTTCCGTAGCGAGGACGGAT
Source organism: Gallionella sp. (assembly GCA_028714895.1). GTDB lineage: Bacteria > Pseudomonadota > Gammaproteobacteria > Burkholderiales > Gallionellaceae > Gallionella. The sequence goes on from JAQTLM010000007.1 coordinate 43,971, forward strand.
GCCCTATCAAAATGCTGGGAACAGTGCAGGATATCACCGAGCGCAAGCAGGCCGAAGAAGACCTCAGACGATCCAATACCGATCTGGAACAGTTCGCCTATGCCGCATCGCACGACATGCGTCAGCCGCTGCGGATGATTTCGAGCTATCTGCAATTACTCGAGTCCGACTTGGCACCTGTCCTCACCGACGAGACGCGGCAGCACCTTCAGTTCGCAACCGAGGGCGCGAAGCGTATGGATCAGATGCTGATGGCACTGCTCGACTATTCCCGCATTGGCCGCAAGGCCGACACAATGGCCGTAATAGACAGTCGTGAGATCATGGATGAAGCGCTGCACTACCTGGAACCAGCCATCGAGGAAGCCCAGGCCGATGTCTGTATAAATGGCGTGTGGCCGCACCTTTTCGCCAACCGCGACGAAATACTGCGCCTGTTTCAGAACCTGATCGACAACGCCCTGAAATACCGGCTGGCAGGCCAAAAACCGGAGGTCGTCGTTTCGGCGCAGACGGTTGGCGGCGAATGGCGCCTGGAAGTACGCGACAACGGTGTAGGCCTGTTGCCAGGCCATGAAGCGCGCTTGTTCAGGGTGTTCGAGCGACTCCAACCGCGCAGCCGCTACCCCGGCACCGGCATTGGCTTGGCGCTGTGCCGCAAGATTGTCGAGCATCACAAAGGGCGCATTTGGGTGGAATCGCCGGGCGAAAACCAGGGCTGCACCTTCATCGTCACTCTTCCCGCATCTCTTCCCTCATCGTCTGGTGGAGCATTGATCAACACAAATGTAATTAAGGAAAGCGTATGAACGAAACTTTCCAGCAAGCCGTTTCGATCCTGGTGATCGAGGATGACCCCGGCGATTTCGGGCTGATCCGTGCGCATGTGCGGCTGTCCAGACTGGGCCTCAGTGGCGGCAAAGAGCCGCTGACATGGGCGAAAACACTGGCCGATGGCGTAGCCGCAGCACGGAGCAACAAGCCTGATGTCGTGCTGCTCGACCTGTCGCTCCCCGACTCGGCGGGACTTGCCACGGTGCAGGCGATGCGCACCGCTTTGCCCGGTGTGCCCATCGTGGTGCTGACGGGGCACGACGACAGTGCTCTCGCCGTCGCCGCCTTGCAAGCCGGCGCTCAGGATTATCTGGTCAAGGGGCAGTACGATCACGATGCGCTGGGTCGCGCGGTGCGTAATGCACTGGTACGCGAGGTACTTGAATCACGCTTGCGGCTGTTCGAAGTGGCGCTGAATTCGGTCGCCAGCGGTATCGTCATTACCGACATCAATGCGCATATTCAGTGGGTCAACCCGGCCTTTACGCAACTGACGGGGTTTTCGCTGGAAGAAACACTGGGACGTAGTCCGGCCGAGTTGACAAAGTCCGGCAAGCATAACCCGGCGTTCTACCAGAATATGTGGGAAACCATTCTGTCCGGTCAGACGTGGCACGGCGAGATTATCAACCGGCGCAAGGATAGCTCCCTCTATGACGAGGCACTCGTCATTGCCCCGGTAACCGACGGGGATGGAACGATTCGGCATTTTGTCGCCATCATGCAGGACATCACCGAGCGCAAGCAGGCCGAAAAGCAGGTTCGCACACTGGCTTTCTATGACGCATTGACGCAACTGCCCAATCGTCGCCTGCTCAACGATCGGCTCGGGCAAACAATGGCCGCTTGCAAACGCAGCGGCCGTTATGGCGCGCTGATGTTCCTCGATCTGGATAACTTCAAACCGCTCAATGATACATACGGGCATGATGTGGGCGATTTGCTGTTGATCGAGGTAGCGCATCGCCTCACCAGTTGCGTGCGTGAGGCGGACACTGTTGCGCGTTTCGGTGGCGATGAATTCGTGGTGATGCTCAGTGATCTGGATGCGGATAAAGCTGAATCCACCGCACAAGCCGGTATCGTTGCGGAAAAAATCCGCGTCACTCTGGCTGAACCATACCTTCTGGCATGCAAGCAAGAGGGTAACGCAGAAGCCATCATCGAGCATCGTTGTGCGGCGAGCATCGGCGTGGCATTGTTCATCAACCACGAAGCCGGCCCGGAAGAGGTTCTCAAGTGGGCCGACATGGCGATGTATCAGGCGAAAGAGGGCGGGCGCAACTCGATTCGTTTTTATGCTGCGAAGGATTGAATGTCCGTATAGTTGGCAGGCAAACACTGACTACCATTCCATCGTTCGATGTGCGACTGTCTGCTTTCGGTTCCAGCGATTGACCGCATTGGGTCAAAGGCCGCACGCCACGGCTGTCTGGTTTTCGGCACCCTGAATAAATTGTGTTATCAAATTAAAACGAAGCGACAATACCGGCATAACTAAAATGGGATTTCAGAGCTTGTCGCTACTCTGATAACGCAGTGAAACCACTTCGATCCAGTGCCCAGATTTATCGCTCCGGCGCACCATAAATGCAATGGGTTAGGTCAGAAACGACTTAGCCCATTTTTCTTTCCGTGGGGATTTTCATTCCCAAGCTGTTCCCGCAGGATCATGGCAAGGCTGCGATTCACCCGACTGCCTTCATCCGTGATGCGGTTTAACGCCACCACCAACTCATCAATCTGCACTACCGAGTAATGAGCGGTCATACCTTGTCGGGTATGCCGCAGAAGAACGAATACTGATTAAACGATCACGGAAATTCGCTCCATGATTTACTCGCCGAGACCGGATAACCGCTCCGCTGCGCGCACGGCGTTTGCTACCAGCATGGTGATGGTCATCGGGCCGACACCGCCGGGCACCGGGGTGATCCAGCCGGCGACTTCTTTCGCGGAATCGAAATCCACGTCGCCGCACAGCTTGCCGTCTGGCATGCGGTTGATGCCGACGTCGATCACCGCCGCGCCGGGTTTGATCATGCTGCCGGTGATCATCTTTGCCTTGCCGGTGGCGACGACGAGGATGTCGGCGTCGCGGGTGTACTTGGCGAGGTCGACGGTCTTGGAGGTGCAGATGGTGACGGTGGCGTTATGTTGCAGCAGCATCAGTGCCATCGGCTTGCCGACGATGTTGCTGCGCCCGACCACCACGGCATGCTTGCCTTCGATGGACACACCGCATTTTTCCAGCAGCTTCATCGCGCCGTAAGGGGTGCAGGGGGCAAAGCGCATGTTGCCGGTGACCAGCGCGCCGACGTTCATCGGGTGGAAGCCGTCCACATCCTTGTCCGGGCTGATGGCTTCGAGTACCTTGCTGGTGTCGATGTGTTTGGGCACGGGCAGTTGCACGAGGATGCCGTGGATCTTCGGGTCGCTGTTCAATTTGGCGATCTTCGCCAACAGCACGGCTTCCGGCGTATCGGCTGCCATGATGATGTGCTCGGAATGCAGGCCCAGTTCGGCGCAGGCTTTTACCTTGTTGGCGACGTACACCTTGGAGGCGGGGTCTTCGCCGACGATGATGACCGCCAGTCCCGGCGTGATGCCGCGCGCCTTCAGCGCATCGGCGCGCTCCTTCCACTCGGCACGTACCTGCTGGGCGATGGTTTTGCCGTCGATAATCTGTGCTGTCATGATTTGCTCCCGTTTGTTAAGTGAGTTACTTGCCTGAGGATTTATTCTGGTACGCCTTGATGCCTTTCATGATTTCCGTATGAGCCGCTTCAACCCCTTCCCAGCCGTTGATCTTGACCCACTTGCCCGGTTCCAGGGCTTTGTAGAGTTCGAAGAAATGCTTGATTTGCTCCAGCGTGATTTTCGGCAAATCCTCGTAAGTCAGAACATCATGGTAAAGCGGCGTCAGTTTGTCGGTGGGCACAGCGATGATCTTGGCATCGCCGCCGCCTTCATCCGACATGCTCAACATTCCGACCGGACGGCAGGGGATGATAGCACCATGAATGATAGGAAACGGGGTGACCACCAGCACATCCACCGGGTCACCGTCGTCGGCGATGGTTTCCGGGATGAAGCCGTAGTTGCACGGATAGCGCATCAGCGATCCGATGAAGCGATCCACCACCAGCACGCCGGAAACCTTGTCTACTTCGTACTTTACCGGGTCGGCATGCTTGGGGATTTCAATGATGACATTGCATTCGTAGGGAAGATTGTCGCCGGGGCGCACATTTAACAAACTCATACTTTTCCTTAAGGTTGGCGAAATAAAAAACGCGTAATTATAAGCGAATCAGGGCGATGCCGCAGGGCCGTATTCGGTTTAGAATGATTCATCTTTATCATTGGGAGGTGATGTCATGGCAACGCAAGCGAAGCTAACCGGCAAAATGGTGATCGGCCAATCGGGCGGCCCCACCGTCGTCATCAACCAATCGCTGGTCGGCGCGGTGCTGGCGGCGCGCCGGCAGCCCAACATCACCGGCATCCTCGGCGCGCGCCACGGCATTGCTGGCATCATGAAAGAGGATTTTATCGACCTGACCACGCAAAGCGTCGAGCAGCTCGAGCTGGTCGCCACCACCCCGGCGGCGGCGCTGGGTTCGGTGCGCCTCAAGCCCGGCAAGGCCGAGTGCGAAAAGGTATTCGAGGTGTTCAGGAAGAACGACGTGCGCTATTTCTTCTACATCGGCGGCAACGATTCCGCCGAGACCGCGCACATCATCGCCGAGATGGCGAAGGAGGCGAATTACGATTTCTGCACCGTGCATATCCCCAAGACCATCGACAACGATTTGAAAGTCACCGACCACTGCCCGGGCTACGCCTCGGCGGCGCGTTTTGTCGCGCTGGCTTTCATGGGCGATGACCGCGACAACCGCGCGTTGCAAGGCGTCAAGGTCAATGTCGTGATGGGGCGCAGCGCCGGGTTCCTGACTGCCGCATCCGCGCTGGCACGCCAGGCAGCAGACGACGGTCCGCATCTGATCTACCTGCCGGAGCGCGTGTTCGATGTAGAGAAATTCAAGCAGGACGTGCGTGATGCAATGGCGAAATATGGCCGCTGCGTGATCGCCGCTTCCGAAGGGATTTCCGACAAGGACGGCAACCCGATCTCGACCAGCGGCGAAAAAGACTCGCACGGCAATATCCAGCTTTCCGGCTCGGGCGCGCTGGGCGACACGCTGGCCGCGCTGGTGAAAGAAGCCTTCCCCGGACAGAAGGTGCGCGTGCGTGCCGACACCTTCGGCTACCTGCAACGCTCCTTCCCGACCATCATTGCCGAAGTCGATGCGAGGGAAGCGCGCGCGGTGGGCGACTATGCCGTGAACCACGCCGCCAGCACCGGCCAGCCCGGCTCCGTGGCGATCCGCCGCCTGAGCAGCAAGCCGTATGCCAGCGAATGCTTCATCACGCCGCTGTCGTCCGTGGCGAAAGTCGCCACCGAGATGAAAGACGAGTACATCAACGCGGCGGGCAACGACGTGACGCAGGCATGGCTGGATTATGTCGCGCCGCTGGTAGGTGAGTTGCCGAAGATGGGACGTTTGTAGAATCTTTAGGTTACCTCTAATAATTTAGATTTCGTCATTGATAGAACTACTAGCCATTCGACTAAGCCCGCAAGCGGGCAAGTCGCCGGTGTGACGAATTGTTAGGGAAACACCGATTAAATCAAATTGTTGGAATGCACGCTGTTTTTCTCCTCCCCTGACAAGGGGAGGCCGGGAGGGGTTAGGGCTGCAAATTAAGAGTAGTAAGGCTTACAGCCAAAAGCAAACCCCCTCCAACTCCCCCTTGTCAGGGGGAGAGCGAAACGCCGACTACGCAATCGATTTAATCGGCATTTCCTTAGAGGTTCCCTCAGTAATTGCAAAAAGGCCACGCTTTTTCGAGCAGGTAAATCAGGCATGAAAGATAAACAATGCGGTGCATCCGCCGCGAAGGGCAGGGCCGCACCTGCCGAAAAAACCGGTTTGCATCCGCGCAATCCGCACCGGGGCCGTTATGACTTCAGGCAGCTCATCGCCTGCAGCCCGGAGCTGGCGGCATTTGTCGCGACGAATGAGTATGGCGACGAGTCCATCGCTTTCGCCGACCCGGCGGCGGTCAAGGCGCTCAACCGCGCGTTGTTGAAACAGACATACGGCATCACGGGCTGGGACATTCCGGCGCAGTATCTCTGCCCGCCCATCCCGGGCAGGGCGGACTATCTCCACTATCTCGCCGACCTGCCGGCAGCATCCCGCGCGGCAAATCCGTCCGGGTGCTCGACATCGGCGTCGGCGCCAACTGCATCTATCCGCTCATCGGCCACCGCGAGTATGGCTGGCAGTTCGTCGGCACCGACATCGATCCGGCTGCACTCGACAACGCGCAACGTATCCTGGATGCGAACAGCGGATTAAGCGATGCCATCGAACTGCGCCTGCAAACGTCACGCTCGGCGGTCTTCACCGGCGTGGTGCGGGCGAATGAGATGTTCGACCTCACCCTGTGCAATCCGCCGTTCCATGCATCGCTGGCCGAAGCCAATGCCGGCACGCAGCGCAAATGGAAAAATCTTGGCAAGGATGCCGCGAGGCAGCCGCTGCTGAATTTCGGCGGGCAGGGCGCGGAGCTGTGGTGTGAGGGGGGCGAGGAGGCTTTCGTATGCCGCATGATCGAGGAGAGCGCGCAGCTTCGCGGCAGCTGTCTGTGGTTCACCACGCTGGTCTCGAAGTCGGCCAGCCTGCCCGGCGTTTATCGCGCGCTGAAACAAACCGGCGTGCTGGACAGCAGGACGATAGAGATGGCGCAGGGGCAGAAAAAGAGCCGGATCGTGGCGTGGACTTTCCTCGACGAGAGCCGGCAACGCGCGTGGCGCATGGCGCGCTGGAAATGATGAATCGGGCACTGGCTCGAGGAAATTACTATGCTAGGCCTTAATTTCAACCTACTTCTATAATATCGTTTGGCACATCTAAATTGCGCTCTGCGAGATACTCATCGATATTTTGTTCAAAGTAACGAAGCAACATCATGCGGCCAGCCTCTCGATCCTCTAACAGGGCTGCGACAATAGCTTCACGGGCATGACTATCCAGTTTCAAGAAGTTATCCCAGTTACTACGGAAGTCATCGAGTGCACGTTGCGAATATCTGGCCCGATAGAATGTTCCATCATCGAGTACAAGAAATAATTCGTGACGGAATACTCTATCGCCAGAATTTTGGGCACGCACTTCTTGAATTCGTGCGGTTTTAAGCACATCTTCCCAAGTAAGTTTGGAAAGTAGCAGTTGTCTATGATCAACAAATTTCAACGCAGATATAAACCCAATAAGATGACGAAATTGAACTGCGCCTTTGGCGGTTTCGCGTAGCGATGGTGTGGCAAGTGATGCAAGCACAACGGCCTTCAGGTCTTCAATTTGCTCTGAGAAATCACGGTAGCGATAAGTTTCTTGTGTCTTTGTGCGGCTTTCAAAAAGCAGCCGTTGAAACATCTGTGACCATTGACTTGCAAGATGGGTACGAATCTCATCCAGTCGAGAGAAGCCTGTAATACTGTTATCCGTAATACGATGGCTCAAAAAATTTATGAACTCAAAGATGTACTTCGCTGTTTCTCTTTTTTGAATAGACGGGAAATCCATACCGTCGATGACATCCTTCTTGTCTTTGTTTTTTTCGTAGACGCGATGGTCATGCAAAACATCCGAGTCGACAAATGTATAGACAGGGATTGACTGCTGAATGGCCTTGAGTACCTCAAGTTGCGTAATTGATAGCTTTTCCTTTGCTTCAAGAATGCTAGACTTGGTCGAAAGCTGCTCCAATTGAGAAAAATCGAGATTGGCTAAAGCCGAGGGGACGGCATTTCCACCGAAACGAGAGCCGATGATAAGGATAACCACATCGCAGCCCATTACTTCCTTGAGGCAGCTGTCGTGGGTATGAGAGCGATGATCGAATAGAATGTCTGAGTGGTCACTCATCACAGGTTCATACCCCATCCCTGAAATGAATGGTCGAAGCTCTGAACGAATTACGTTTAAATCGTAGCAGGTTGATGATACAAAGACTCGCAGTCGTGCCATGGTGACATCCTCAAAAACTAACGTAAAACTGACAGTGAAGTTTCGTACATACCCAAAATGTTTGCCAAACTCTAGGTAATTAGTGTTTTACGTAGATTTTCAAAAAAACTGATTGTGTAAACATGCTGTCATTAGGTTAAAAAAACTTCATACCCCCGTTCAAGTAACACGGGGTGCTATAAATGCATCAAACCGCAATCTAACAGCAAAAAACCTTTTTAGATATTGGCCAAAATAACTAGGCATTCTTGATACAAAAAAACAGGGCGGATATTTCCGCCCTGTTTTGCGTTACGACTATCCAGCTTAAAGCAACGGCACGATCATCAGCGCGACGATGTTGATGATCTTGATCAGCGGGTTCACGGCGGGGCCGGCGGTGTCCTTGTAGGGGTCGCCCACGGTGTCGCCGGTGACGGCGGCCTTGTGCGCTTCCGAGCCTTTGCCGCCATAGTTGCCTTCCTCGATATATTTCTTGGCGTTATCCCATGCGCCGCCGCCGGTGGTCATTGAAATTGCGACGAAGATGCCGGTGATGATGGTGCCGACCAGCACGCCGCCGAGCGCCTGCGCGCCGAGGGTCAGGCCGACGATCACGGGTACCGCGATGGGCAGCAGTGACGGGACGATCATTTCCCTGATCGCGGCCTTGGTCAGCATATCCACGCAGGTGCCGTATTCCGGTTTGCCGGTGCCTTCCATGATGCCGGGGATTTCCTTGAACTGGCGGCGCACTTCCACCACCACCGAACCGGCGGCGCGACCGACTGCTTCCATGCCCATCGCGGCGAACAGGTAAGGCACCATGCCGCCGATGAACAGGCCGATGATGACCATGTGGTTCGACAGGTCGAAGGACGTGGTCACGCCCAGTTTGGCGTCCAGCGCGTGGGTGTAGTCGGCGAAGAGAACCAAAGCCGCCAACCCGGCGGAGCCGATGGCATAGCCTTTGGTGACCGCCTTGGTGGTGTTGCCTACCGCGTCCAGCGCATCGGTGATGACGCGCACGTTTTCCGGCAGGTGGGCCATTTCGGCGATGCCGCCGGCGTTATCGGTGATCGGGCCGTAGGCATCCAGCGCCACGATGATGCCGGCCATCGACAGCATCGAGGTCGCGGCGATGGCGATGCCGTAGAGCCCGGCTAGATGGTACGCGCCCCAGATAGACAGGCACACGGCGATCACCGGGGCGGCGGTGGCCTTCATCGAAACGCCCAGCCCGGCGATGATGTTGGTGCCATGCCCGGTGGTGGAGGCCTGCGCGATGTGGCGCACCGGCGCGTATTCGGTCGCGGTGTAGTACTCGGTGATCCACACCATTGCAGCAGTCAGCACCAGACCGATCAGGGTGGCAAAGTACAGGTTCAGCGATGAAACCAGTTTGCCGCCGATCATCACGCCGTCGCCGAGCATCATGGTGGTGATCGGGTAGAACGCGACCAGCGCCAGCACGGCGGAGACCGCCAGGCCGCGATACAGCGCGTTCATGATCTTGCCGCCTTCGCGCGCCTTGACGAAATAGGTGCCGATGATGGAGGCGATGATGGAGACGCCGCCCAGCACCAGCGGATAAATCACCGCCTCGGGAGAGCCGCTGATCATCAGCCCGCCCAGCACCATCGTGGCGATGATGGTCACCGCGTAGGTTTCAAACAGGTCGGCCGCCATGCCGGCGCAGTCGCCGACGTTGTCGCCGACGTTGTCGGCGATTACCGCAGGATTGCGCGGGTCGTCCTCTGGAATGCCGGCTTCGACCTTGCCCACCAGGTCGGCGCCGACGTCAGCGCCCTTGGTGAAAATGCCGCCGCCGAGACGGGCGAAGATGGAAATCAGCGAGCCGCCGAAGGCCAGCCCGACCAGCGCGTGGGTCGCCTGAGCAGCGTTCGCGCCGGTGGAAGTCAGGAAGGCGTAATAGCCCGCCACGCCCAGCAGCCCCAGACCCACTACCAGCATGCCGGTGATTGCGCCGCCCTTGAAGGATACGTTCAGCGCCGCGTTCAGGCTTTCTTTGGCCGCTTCGGCGGTGCGCACATTGGCGCGCACCGACACATGCATGCCGATGAAACCTGCCGCTCCGGAGAGTACCGCACCGATCGCGAAGCCGATGGCGGTTTGCCAGCCCAATGCGAAGAGGATGATGACGAACAATACTGCGCCGACCATGGCGATGGTGGTGTATTGCCGGTTCAGGTAGGCGGAGGCGCCTTCCTGAACCGCAGCGGCAATTTCCTGCATTCGCGCGCTGCCGGTTGATTTACTCAGAATCCATTTGATTGAAGCCACGCCGTACAAGAGCGCCGCCACCGCACACAATAACGCAAATACCAAGCCACCTGACATGATTACCCTCCAAGAAGATGAACCAATCAATTACCCCGACATTTAAGACGCATGTTTAGGGTTACCTGTACTTAACTTCAGGGGCTAGGATACTTTGTATTTTGCGGGAATGACATGGGTATTTTTGAAATACCGCTTTCCCCGCAATCGGTAATTGCGGGGAAATTCCCATGATTCAAAGGCGAACTGGGATTAGATGCGTTTTGCCAGTTCCGCCGCCTTGCCGGTGTAGGTGTCCGGGCTGAGTTGCAGCAGGCGCTGTTTTTCTGCTGCGGGGATTTCCAGCGTTGCTATGAAGGCTTGCAGTGAGGCGCGGTTGATGCCGCTCTGGCCGCGCGTCAGTTCCTTGAGCTTGTCGTATGCGTTTTCGATACCGTAGCGGCGCATCACGGTCTGGATCGGCTCGGCCATGATTTCCCAGCTGGCATCCAAGTCTTCCGCCACGCGCTGCGGGTTGGCTTCCAGTTTGTGCAGGCCCTTCAGGCAGGATTCGTAGCCGAGCAGGGTGTAGCCGAGCGCCACGCCCATGTTGCGCAACACGGTGGAATCGGTGAGGTCGCGCTGCCAGCGCGAGACCGGCAGTTTCTCGCTGAAGTGGCGCAGCAGCGCGTTCGCCAGCCCGAGATTGCCTTCCGAATTCTCGAAATCGATCGGGTTGACCTTGTGCGGCATGGTGGATGAGCCGACTTCGCCCGCCACCACTTTCTGCTTGAAATAGCCCAGCGAGATATAGCCCCAGATATCGCGGTTCAGGTCGATCAGGATGGTGTTGATGCGCGCATAGGCATCGAACAGTTCCGCCATGTAATCGTGCGGCTCGATCTGGATGGTGTAGGGGTTGAAGGCGATGCCGCGCGCGCTGACGAAGCGTTGTGCGAAGGCTTCCCAATCCACGTCCGGATAGGCGGCCAGATGCGCGTTGTAGTTACCCACCGCGCCGTTGATCTTGCCGAGAATTTCCGTTGCGGCGAGGCGCTGTTCGGCGCGTTGCAGGCGGTATGCCACGTTCGCCATTTCCTTGCCCAGCGTGCTCGGCGTGGCGGTCTGCCCGTGGGTACGGCACAGCATCGGCAGGTCGGCGAGCTGGTGCGCGATATTTTTTAAACGCTCGATCAACACCTGCAGGGTGGGCAGCAGCACCGCTTCGCGCGCGCCCTTGAGCATCAGCGCGTGGCTGAGGTTGTTGATGTCTTCCGAGGTGCAGGCGAAGTGGATGAATTCCAGCGCCTTTGCGGTTTCCGGGTTGCCGGACAGGTTTTCGCGCAGCCAGTATTCCACCGCCTTCACGTCGTGGTTGGTGCGCTTTTCGATAGCCTTGATCGCGACCGCATCGTCCTCGCTGAAGTTCATGTTGAGCGCATCCAGTTGCGCGAGGGCGGCGGCGGAAAACGGCGCGATCTCGGGAATGTCGGCCTGCGCGCTGAGCGCCTTGAGCCATTCGATTTCAATCAGCACGCGGAAACGGATCAGGCCGAATTCGCTGAAATAATCGCGCAACGCATCCACTTTGCCGTGGTAGCGCCCGTCGAGCGGGGAAAGGGCGGTGAGTTTGGTGAGTGTGGTCATGGTGAACCCTGAAAGCAAAAATTAATTCGTAGGTTGGGTTAGCGCAGCGTAACCCAACAATCCTTGATGCGCATTCTGGGGTATGTCGGGTTAGCGCTGCGCTAACCCGACATACCAATAACAAGCGCGTATTTTACGCGAATTTATGAAATATCCGGGTTGAGTCCCTGTTCGATAATTGCGCCGCCCAGGCAGACCTCGCCGTCGTAGAGCACCACCGACTGTCCTGGTGTGACCGCCCATTGCGGCTGGTTGAACTCGAACGAGCAGCGGCCGCCGTCCAGTGCCGCGAGATGGCACGGCGCATCGGCCTGCCGGTAGCGTGTCTTGGCACTGTAGGGGTGATTGGGCAGCGGCGCAGTGCCGCTGATCCAGTGACTGTCCAGCGCGGTCAGCCGGTTGCTCAACAGCGCCGGATGGTCGTGCCCCTGCACCACGATCAGGCGGTTGTTCGCCATGTCCTTGCCCGCCACGAACCACGGTTCGCCGGTGGAATCTTTGTCGCCGCCGATGCCCAGCCCCTGGCGCTGGCCGATGGTATAGAACGACAGCCCGATGTGCTGGCCGACTACCTTGCCATCCGGAGTGCGCATCTCGCCGGGCTGGGTTGGCAGATAGCGGTTGAGGAATTCGCGGAACGGACGTTCGCCGATGAAGCAAATGCCGGTGCTGTCTTTTTTGGCGTAATTGGACAGGCCATGCTGCTCGGCGATCACGCGCACTTCGGACTTCAGCAATTTGCCGAGCGGAAACATCGCATGGCCCAGTTGCGATTGATTCAGGCGATGCAGGAAGTAACTTTGATCCTTGCTGCCGTCATCAGCCTTGAGCAATTGGAACAAGCCATCCACCTCGCGCACCTGCGCGTAGTGCCCGGTGGCGATGACATCCGCACCCAGTTGGATGGCATGGTCGAGGAATGCCCTGAACTTGATTTCCGAATTGCACAGGATGTCCGGGTTGGGCGTGCGCCCGGCTTGGTATTCGCGCAGAAAATGGCTGAATACGCGTTCCTTGTATTCCTCGGCGAAATTCACCGCTTCGATCGGGATGCCGATGGTATCGGCCACCGACACCGCGTCCAGCAGGTCCTGGCGCGACGAGCAGTATTCATCGCTGTCATCGCCTTCCCAGTTCTTCATGAACAGGCCGATCACCTCATAGCCCTGCTGCTTGAGCAGCAGCGCGGCAACCGAGGAATCCACGCCGCCGGACATGCCGACGACCACGCGACAGGATTTGAGATTGCCTTTCACGTTTGTCCTTTCTGGGTGAAACAACTAGCCATTCGACTAGGCTGCAAACGCCCGCAGCCAAGTCGCTGGTTATCCCGCTTGCGGGGGAAAGTTAGATAGGGGGAACGAGCTTGCTCGTTAGTCATAATGGGTGATGAGTTCCAGCGGGAAGCGTTTGCCGGCGAGGTAATCTTCGATGCAGCGCAGAACCAGCGGGCTGCGATGACGTGCTTGTGTGGCGCGGATTTCATCGGGCGTCAGCCACACGGCTTGCAGGATGCCGGTATCCAGTTTACGGGCCGCATCATGCCCGGCGATTGCGCCGGTGAAGGCGAAGCGCAGGTAGGTTGTGTCCGATTCCGGCGAATGCCAGTGATAAATACCGAGCAGATGCTGCGGGGTAAAGGAATACGCCGATTCTTCCAGTACTTCGCGCGCTACCGCGGCCAGCAATGATTCATCGGCTTCAAGATGCCCGGCAGGCTGGTTGAAGCGCACCCCTTGCGAGGTTTCTTCCTCAACCAGCAGAAATTTTTCATCGCGCTCAATGACGGCGGCGACGGTGACGTTCGGTTTCCAGATCATTTTTTACTCTGTAAAAACAAAAAAGGCAGGGTCACCCCTGCCTTCTTTAAACGTATGCGTATTACTTGTATTACTTGGCAGCAGCGTCAGCCTTTTCAGCCTTTTTTGCCTTTTTTGCCTTTTTTGCCTTTTTTGCTGGCTTGGCTTCTGCTTTCTTTTCTTCAGTCTTGGCAGCTGGCTTAGCTTCTTCTTTCTTGGCTTCTACTTTAGCAGGAGCAGCAGCAGGAGCTGCAGCTTTAGCAGGGGCAGCAGCGGCAGCAGCGGCAGCAGCAGGAGCAGCAGCCTTGGCAGGAGCTGCGTCAGCAGCAACAGCGGAGAAAGAAACAGCAACGAATACGGCGGCGATCAGTGCGGATAACAGTTTGCTCATTGTAAGCTCCAATATTTAAGTAGATTAATAAACGTTTATGACACTACTGTGTCGGTGAATATAACGCACTGCACATTCGTTTGGTTGACACCGCAAAACGGCATTGGTTATGTGGTGCCGGGGGGGGGAATCGAACCCCCACGTCCTCGCGGACACCGGATTTTGAGTCCGGCACGTCTACCAGTTCCATCACCCCGGCCAAGCGGGGCGCATTATCCATGAATCAACCGGCCACATCAACTACAATCCCGCCTTCGAAAATTCCGTCGTTGTTCATGCGTACCGATAAATTTGATTTTGCCCTGCCGGAACGGCTGATCGCGCAGCACCCGCCCGAGCGGCGCGGCGCCAGCCGCTTGCTGTATGCGCACGGCGGTGCGCTGGAAGATTGCCGCTTTGCCGACCTGTTGCGGCTGGTCAGGCCGGACGATGTGCTGGTGCTGAACGACACGCGCGTGATCAAGGCGCGGTTGTTCGGTAGCAAGGACAGCGGCGGCAAGATCGAGGTATTGATCGAGCGCGTGCTGAACGAGCATGAGGTGCTGGCGCAAGTGCGCGCCAGCCATGCGCCGAAAGCGGGCAGTCGTCTGCTGTTGGAGGAAACCTTGACTGTAGAGGTGCTGGGGCGTGAGGGTGAATTTTTCCGTCTGCGCTTTGCCGGGGAGGAGCCTGTGCTGGCGTTACTCGAACGCCATGGCAGTTTGCCCCTGCCGCCCTATATTACCCACGCGGCGGATGCCAAGGACGAGCAACGCTACCAGACGGTGTTCGCGCGCGCGGCAGGCGCGGTGGCGGCGCCCACGGCGGGGCTGCATTTCGACGAGGCCATGCTGCAAGCCTTGCGCGACAAGGGGGTGCGGATCGCCTGTGTCACGCTGCATGTTGGCGCCGGAACGTTCCAGCCGGTGCGCGCCGAATATATCCGCGAGCATGCCATGCACAGCGAGTGTTATGAGATTCTGCAGGCCACCGTGGATGCGATAGCGCAGGCGCACGGCGCAGGTGGGCGAGTGATTGCGGTGGGGACGACCAGTTTGCGCGCGCTGGAGAGCGCTGCCCAATCAGGGGAGTTGCAGGCAGGTGCAGGCGAGACGCGCATCTTCATCACGCCGGGCTACCGTTTTCGCGTGGTGGATATGCTGCTGACCAATTTTCACTTGCCAAAATCCACGCTGCTGATGCTGGTGTGCGCGTTCGGCGGGATGGAGCAAATGCTGGCGGCGTACCGCCATGCGGTTACAAATGAATATCGTTTCTTCAGTTACGGGGATGCGATGCTGATTGATAGAAGCGCTTAAAGGGTAGTGATGGAATTTTCCTTGTTTAAAACTTCAGGCACGGCACGGCGCGGCCAGTTGACGCTGGCGCACGGCACGGTGCAGACCCCGGCGTTCATGCCGGTGGGGACCTATGGCACGGTGAAGGCGATGTCGCCCGCCGAGCTGCACGAGATCGGCGCGCATATCGTGCTGGGAAACACCTTTCATTTGTGGCTGCGCCCCGGCCTGGATGTGATCGAGGCGCATGGCGGATTGCACCGCTTCATGGGCTGGGACGGGCCGATCCTTACCGACTCCGGCGGGTTTCAGGTGTTTAGCCTCGGCGCGTTGCGCAAGATTACCGAGGAGGGGGTGAAGTTTCAGTCGCCGGTGAATGGCGACAAGCTGTTTCTCACCCCGGAAGAGTCGATGCGCATCCAGCGCGTACTGAATTCCGATATTGCGATGATCTTCGACGAATGCACGCCGTATCCTGCGACCGAGCGCGAGGCGGCGGATTCGATGCGCCTGTCGTTGCGCTGGGCGGCACGCTCCAGGGCGGCGCATGACGGCAACCCCAACGCGCTGTTCGGCATCGTGCAGGGCGGCATGTATGAAGGTTTACGCGACGAGTCGTTGCGCGAATTGGTGAATATTGGTTTCGACGGCTACGCCATCGGCGGATTGTCGGTCGGCGAGCCCAAGGAAGACATGCTGCGCATTCTTGCGCACACCGTGCCGCAACTGCCGCAAGACAAGCCGCGTTACCTGATGGGCGTGGGTACGCCGGAAGACATCGTGGCGGCAGTGGCGCAGGGCATCGACATGTTCGATTGCGTGATGCCGACGCGCAATGCACGCAACGGCATGATGTTCACCCGCCACGGCGACATCAAGATCAAGAATGCGCAATATCGCCTCGATACGCGCCCGCTCGACGAAGGTTGCCAGTGTTACACCTGCCGCAACTTCAGCCGCGCCTACCTGCACCATCTGCACCGGCTCGGAGAGATCCTCGGCGCGCGCCTGAATACCATCCACAATCTGCATTATTACCAGCAGTTGATGGGTGAAATCCGCGCTGCCATCGAGGCGGATGCGTTTGACGTTTTTGTGGCGCGCTTCAGGCAGCTGCGTGGTGGGGGAGCGTGAAGATGCTCCGCGCTTCGTGTTAGAATGCGCGCCTTTTGATTTAACCTCGGAGATTGAATAATGTTTATCAGTAATGCTTATGCTGAAGCGGCCGCACCGGTGCAGGGCGCCGGTATCATGGATTTTCTCCCGCTGATTGTTCTGGCTGCGGTATTTTATTTTTTCATACTGCGCCCGCAAAGCAAGCGCGCCAAGGAGCAAAAGGCCATGGTTGAAGCGTTACAGCGCGGCGACGAGGTCGTAACGACGGGCGGTGAAGTGGGTCGCATCAGTAAAGTGTTCGAGCAATATGTGGGCGTAGAACTTGCCGAGAACATCGAAGTGACGGTGCAGAAGTCTGCAATTCAGATCGTGTTGCCCAAGGGAACCATCAAGTCCATTAAATAACCCCCCGGCAATCGGTATTCTCCGGCAGGAACTGTTGCGCGCGTTAATCGAGAGGTTTCAATGAACCGTTATCCATTGTGGAAATATCTGCTGATTCTGGCCGTGTTGCTGGCCGGGTTGATTTACGCCTTGCCGAATTTTTATGGCGAATCGCCCGCTGTGCAGGTATCGCCGTTGCGCGCCAGTCTGAAGGCGGATGCCGCATTGCGGGAGCGCGTGGAAAAAGCCCTGAAGGCAGCCAGTCTTAGCCCGGAAGTGGTCGCGCTGGACGGCAACAGCGTCAAGGCGCGCTTCGCCGATACCGATAACCAGCTGAAAGCCAAGGACGTGCTGATCAGCCGGTTGGGCGAAGACTATATGGTCGCGCTCAATTTATTGTCGCGTTCGCCACGGTGGCTGACCAATCTTTATGCGCTGCCGATGTATCTTGGTCTGGACTTGCGCGGTGGTGTGCATTTCCTGTTGCAAGTTGATATGAAAGCCGCGCTGGGCAAGGCGCTTGAAGCCTCTACCGGCGATATCCGCAGCACGTTGCGCGATCAGAAAATCGCTTACTCCGGCGTCAGCCGCGAAGGCAATATGCTGTTGGTGAAGTTTCGCGATACCGACGCGCGCAGCAAGGGTGAAGCGGAAATCAAGCAACATTTTACCGATTACGCTCTGAGCGCCAAAGAGGCTGGTGGCGAGTTCGTGTTGCAGGCGACACTCAAGCCGGAAGCCGAACGGCGTATTCAGGATTCAGCCGTGCAGCAGAACCTGCTGACCTTGCGCAATCGCGTGAACGAGCTGGGCGTGGCCGAACCGGTGATCCAGCAGCAGGGCGCGGATCGCGTGGTGGTGCAACTGCCCGGCGTGCAGGACACTGCGCGCGCCAAGGATATTCTGGGACGCACCGCGACGCTGGAAGTGCGCATGGTCGATGATGAGCATCAAATCAGCCCGGGTGCGGCCGCACCGTTCGGCACCGAGATGTTCAAGGATCGCGACGGCAATATGCTGCTGGTGAAGAAGCAAGTGATCCTTACCGGCGAGCGCATCAACGATGCGCAGCCCGGTTTTGACAGCCGCAACAACGAACCTGCCGTACATATCAACCTGGATGGCGTAGGTGCGCGCAAATTCAAGGAAGCGTCACGCGAGAATGTCGGCAAGCGCATGGCAATTATCCTGTTTGAAAAAGGCAAGGGCGAAATCGTCACCGCACCGGTCATCCGCGAGGAAATTGGCGGCGGGCGCGTGCAGATTAGCGGCAAGATGAGTACCGTGGAAGCGCAGGATACCTCGTTGCTGCTGCGTGCCGGCGCGCTGGCGGCGCCGATGGAAATCATCGAGGAGCGCACCGTCGGACCCAGCCTCGGTGCGGACAATATCAAGCGCGGCTTTGATTCCACCAAGATCGGCTTCATCATGGTTGCGGTATTCATGATTGCCTACTACCTGATGTTCGGCACAATTTCGGTGCTGGCGCTGGGGGCGAATCTGCTGTTGCTGGTGGCGCTGCTGTCCATGCTGCAAGCCACGCTCACCTTGCCCGGCATGGCGGGCATCGCGCTGACGCTGGGGATGGCGATTGACGCGAACGTGCTGATCAACGAACGCGTCCGCGAAGAGCTGCGCAACGGCGTCACGCCGCAGGCCGCGATTCATGCCGGATATGACCGTGCGTTCGGCACTATTCTTGACTCCAACGCCACCACGCTGATTGCCGGGATTGCGCTATTCATGTTCGGTTCAGGCCCGATCAAGGGGTTTGCGGTGGTGCTGTGCCTGGGCATCCTGACGTCGATGTTCAGCGCGGTACTGATTTCGCGCGCGCTGGTGAATCTGATTTATGGCCGCAAGGTGCGCCTCGCCAAAGTGGCGATCGGTTAAGCCGCTTTGGGCAGCTTTTAAGGAATAGATAACATGGAATTCTTCAGGATCAAACGCGACATCCCGTTCATGAGCTATGGGCGTTACACCACCGCCATTTCGCTGGTGACGTTCCTGTTCGCGGTGTTTTTTCTCGCCACCAAGGGGCTGAATTTCGGCGTGGATTTTACCGGCGGCACGGTGATTGAGGTGCATTACGCACAGCCTGCCGATCTTGCCAAAGTGCGCGAACAGCTTGCCGCTACCGGCTTGCCGGACGCGCTGGTGCAGAATTTCGGCTCCAGCCACGATGTGCTGATCCAGGTGCCGCTCAAGCAGAATCTCGCCGGCGCGAAATTGAGTGAACAGGTGATGGATGGGCTGCACAAACAGGATACCAGCGTGGAAATGCGCCGCGTGGAATTCGTCGGCCCTCAGGTCGGCAAGGATCTGGTGGAGAACGGCGCGCTGGCCTTGCTGCTGGTCAGCCTGGGTATCGTCGGTTATCTGTGGCTGCGCTTCGAATGGAAGTTCGGGTTGTCCGCCATCATCGCCAACCTGCATGACGTGATCATCATCCTCGGCTTCTTTGCCTTCTTCCAATGGGAATTTTCGTTGTCCGTGCTGGCGGCGGTGCTGGCGGTGCTGGGCTATTCGGTGAACGAATCGGTGGTGGTGTTCGACCGGATCCGCGAAAACTTTCGCACCATGCGCAAGGCCGAAGTGGCCGAAATTATCGATAACGCGATCACCCGCACCATGTCGCGCACCATCATTACCCACGGCTGTACGCAGATGATGGTCGGTGCGATGCTGTTCCTCGGCGGCGAAACGCTGCATTACTTTGCCATGGCACTGACCATTGGTATCCTGTTCAGCATCTATTCTTCGGTGCTGGTCGCCAGCCCGTTGCTGATGCTGCTCGGCGTGTCGCGCGAGGACTTTATCAAGCCGGAGAAGACCGAAGCCGAGGAGGTCCTTCCATAGCTTATGGATTTGCTTGCCGCATTCATCGACATCATCCTGCATCTGGACGCTCACCTGCTGGCGCTCACCCAGCAATACGGCATATGGGTATACGCCATCCTGTTCCTGATCATCTATTGCGAGACCGGACTGGTGGTGATGCCCTTTCTGCCCGGCGATTCGCTGCTGTTTGTGGCGGGTGCGCTGTGCGGTTTGGGCGCGTTGCGGCTGGAATGGCTTGCGCCGCTGCTGATGCTGGCGGCGTTCGGCGGCGACAACACCAATTACTGGATCGGCAGGTTGATCGGGCTGCGCTTGCTGAAGCGCACGAACGGGCTCATCAAGCGCGAACACATCGACAAGACCCACGCCTTCTATGAGAAGCATGGCGGCAAAACTATCCTGTTCGCGCGCTTCCTGCCTATCGTCCGCACTTTTGCACCGTTCGTGGCGGGTATCGGGCTGATGCGCTACCGTCTGTTCATGCTGTTCAGCGCGCTGGGCAGCCTGGCGTGGATCGGCAGTCTTACCGTGGCGGGTTATTTTTTCGGCAACATCCCGGTTATCAAAAACAACCTCACCCTGATGATTCTCGGCATCATCGCCATCTCGTTCCTGCCCGCCATCCGCGAATTCATCCGCCACCGTCGCCAGACTAGGGTGGCGCGTTAGTGCCGGGTACCCTACGGTGGCGGCCATGGCCAACATTTTGAAACAATTATGTTTGAACATTTGGGTGGATGCCAAGTCATAATGCCGTCCCGTGATTAACGGGGGTTTACAAAGGAGCGAAAAAATGAAGAAAAGTCTGTTGGTATTGAGCCTGATTTCCTTGTATGGCAGCGCATTCGCGGCGGATTTCACCGACACCGCGCGCGTGGTTTCCAGTACCCCGATCTACGAACGTGTTACGGAACCGAAGCGCGAGTGCTGGACGGAAACCGTGCAGGTCGCGCCTAAAGAACGCTCCATGGGCGGCGCGGTAGTCGGCGGTGTCGCCGGCGGCCTGCTGGGTAGCCAGGTTGGCGGGGGCAAAGGCAGTACGGCTGCGACCGGCGCCGGTGCGGTGGCCGGTGCGGTGATCGGCGACCGTGTGTCCAACCCGGACAGCAACCGTTCCGCAACCGGCGCGGTAGTCGGCGGTGTGGCTGGCGCGTTGCTGGGCAGCCAGATTGGCGGCGGCACGGGTAACAAGGCCGCAACTGCAGCGGGTGGTATTGCCGGTGTGATGATTGGTGATCGTGTCGCCAACCCGGATCAGCCGCGTACCGAACAAGTGGAGCGCTGCCGCCAAGTTGATTCCAGCCGCGAAGTGATCAAGGGCTACAACGTGACCTACCGCTACAACGGACAGGACATCACCACCACTCTGCCGTACCAACCCGGCTCGACTATCCGTGTGGGTGTGAGCGTCATCGATGATCAACAAGGCCAACGTTATGAAGAGCCGCAAAAACGGCGTAATGAAGGGCTACAAGGTCGACGTTATGAAGGTCGTAGTGATAGACCTAATTATCAGTAATTGCTACTTAAAAAAGCCCGGCTTAGTCCGGGCTTTTTACCGCTATGTGGTAGCTGTTGCACTTTCCCCATCCCGGCAGACTAATGAATCTGCTGGGACGGGGAAAGTGCAACAGCTACCACATAGCGCTTTGTTCGCTAGCGGGAATTAGCCGAATCTGCCGGTAATGTAGTGGCTACGGCATAACCTGAAGGTAAGTCTGCGCCGCTACATAACAGGCAGGTTAACCAAATCTGCCTGTTATGTAGTCCTCGGTTTCCTTGCGTTTCGGGTTGGTGAACACCGTGCTGGTGTCGCCGAACTCGATCAAATCCCCCAGATACATATAGGCGGTGAAATCGGAGACGCGCGCGGCTTGCTGCATGTTGTGCGTGACGATGACGATGGTGAAGTCTTCCTTCAGTTCGTCGATCAGTTTTTCGATGTGCGCGGTCGAGATCGGGTCGAGCGCCGAGGTCGGTTCATCCAGCAGCAAAACTTGCGGCTTGACGGCGATGGCGCGCGCGATGCACAGGCGCTGCTGCTGCCCGCCGGACAGGCTGGTGCCGCTTTGTTTGAGCTTGTCCTTGGCTTCAGTCCACAGCGCGGCTTTGCGCAATGCCCATTCGACACGCTCATCCATGTCATTCTTGCTGAGACTTTCATACAGTTTTACGCCAAACGCGATATTGTCGTAAATCGACATCGGGAACGGAGTGGGCTTCTGGAACACCATGCCAATCTTGGCGCGCAGCATGTTCAGGTCCTGCTTTTTGTCGAGGATATTTTCGCCGTCCAGCAGGATTTCCCCGGCGGCTTTCTGCTTGGGGTAGAGCTGATACATGCGGTTGAAGGTACGCAACAGTGTGGATTTGCCGCAACCGGACGGGCCGATGAAGGCGGTCACCATTTTTTCGGCGATGCTCAGGTTGATGTCCTTGAGCGCGCGGTAGTCCCCGTAATAAAAGTTGAGATCCCTGACAATTATCTTTGGGACGGTTATTTTTGGATTGGCGATGTTTTCGGCAGTCATTTGTGAACCTTGTTAATGAGAGGCGGCCTTTTGCCGGAACAGCACGCGCGCCAGGATATTGAGTGTCAGTACGCTAAGGGTAATCAGCAGCGCGCCGGCCCATGCCAATTTTTGCCAGTCTTCATAAGGGCTCATGGCGAACTGGAAAATCACCACCGGCAAGTTCGCCATCGGCTGGTTCATATTGCTGTTCCAGAACTGGTTGTTCAGCGCGGTGAACAGCAGCGGCGCGGTTTCGCCGCTGATGCGCGCGATGGCCAGCATCACGCCGGTGATAATTCCGGCACGCGCGGCGCGCAAGGTGACGAAGTTGATGATTTTCCATTGCGGCGCGCCGAGTGCCGCTGCCGCTTCGCGCAGCGTGGTCGGCACCAGGCGCAACATGTTTTCGGTGGTGCGGATGACGATGGGAATGACGATGATGGATAACGCTAACGCGCCTGCCCAACCGGAAAAATGCTTGATGTGAACGACATAAACTTCGTACACGAATAATCCGATGACAATGGAGGGCGCGGAGAGCAATACGTCGTTGATGAAGCGCGTGATCGGGGCGAGCCAGCCGCGCTGGCCGAATTCGGCCAGATAGGTTCCGGCCAAAATACCGATGGGGGTGCCGATCAGCGTGCCGACCAGCGTCATCATCAGGCTGCCGGCAATGGCGTTGAGCAGTCCGCCGCTGCTGCCCGGTGGCGGGGTCATCTGCGCGAACACTACCGGGGCGAGCGCAGGCAAGCCATGCTCCAGCAATGTCCATAGAATCCAGCACAGCCAAAACAGGCCGAATGCCATGGCCAGTATTGAGATGGCGAGGCCGACGGCGTTGATGATGCGGCGGCGCGTATAGAGGCTCAGCATGGTTACGAGACCTGCCCTTCGCGTTGCCCGAGCTTGTAGAGCATGTAGCGCGCGAGCGACAAGACCACAAAGGTGATGAAGAACAGGATCAGGCCGAGTTCGATCAGCGCGGAGGTATAGAGCTCCCCGTAGGCCTCGGTGAATTCGTTGGCGAGCGCCGAGGCAATACTGTTGCCCGGCATCAATAAGGATTTGCTCAGTTCGTGCGAATTGCCGATGACGAAGGTGACGGCCATTGTTTCGCCCAGCGCGCGTCCCAATCCCAGCATGATGCCGCCGACCACGCCGATCTTGGTGTAGGGCAGCACAACTTTCCACATGACTTCCCAAGTGGTTGCACCCAAGCCATAGGCCGATTCTTTCAGCAAGGTGGGTACTACTTCGAACACGTCGCGCATCACCGACGCGATAAACGGGATCACCATGATGGCAAGAATAATGCCGGCGGCCAGCATGCCGATGCCCATCGGCGGGCCGGAGAAGAGCGGACCGATGTACGGCATCGTGCCGATATGGTCGTTGAGCCAGGGCTCGACATGATCGGCAAACAGCGGCGCAAACACGAACAATCCCCACATGCCGTAGATGATGCTGGGAATGCCCGCCAGCAATTCGATGGCGACACCGAGTGGGCGGCGCAGAATGCGCGGTGATAGTTCAGTCAGAAAAATGGCGATGCCGAAGCTGACCGGAATGGCGATCAGCAGCGCGATAGCGGAGGTGACCAGCGTGCCGACTATCGGGATCAGCGCGCCGAATTTGTCGTTGACCGGGTCCCAATCAGAACTGGTCAGGAAGCCGAAGCCAAACGTATGGATGGCAGGCATGCTGCCCACCAACAGTGAGCCGATGATGGCGGCGAGCAAAATCAGTACGCCAAATGCCGAGACGCGCGTCAGATTGCGGAACAGCAGGTCCAATACGGTGTGCCGTTTAAGGCTTGCTTCGCGTAAAAACATCGGCATAATTTGAGTTAGTCAATAAAAAATAGCGGGGGCAAGAACCCCCGCGATTATAACTTGGGAATACCGGTTTATTGCACCAATGCCTTGCCGGTTGCGTCCTTGATTTGTGCTTTCCATGCGGCACGAATCAGTTTTACGACATTTTCCGGTAGTGGCACGTAATCCAGGTCGGCAGCCAGTTTGCCGCCCTTGTCATAAGTCCAGTCAAAGAACTTCAGCACTTCCTTGCCGGCTTCCGGTTTTTCCTGCACCTTGTGCATCAGCACGAAAGTCGCGCCGCTGATCGGCCAGCTTTCCTTGCCCGCCTCGTCGGTCAGGATTTTATAGAAACCCGGTGCCTTGTCCCATTGCGCGCCGGCGGCGGCAGCCTTGAAACTGCGATCCTCCGGCTTGATGAATTGGCCGTCGCGATTCTTCATCTGCACGGTATTCATCTTGTTTTGCAGCGCGTAGGCATACTCCACATATCCGATAGTGTTCTTCATCCGTTGCACGTTGGCAGCCACACCTTCGTTGCCTTTTCCGCCGATCCCGGCTTTCCAGGAAACTGCGGTGCTTTCACCCACGGCAGATTTCCATTCGGCGCTGACTTTGGACAGGTAGTTGGTGAAGATGAAGGTGGTGCCGGAACCATCCGAGCGATGCACCACCGTGATATTGTCGGCGGGCAGCTTGAGGTCCTTGTTCAGCGCCACCAGCGCGGGGTCATTCCATTTGGTGATCTTGCCCAGGTAGATATTGGCCAGCGTCGCGCCATCCAGTTTCAATTGGCCTGCGCCGATGTCCTTTATATTGACCACCGGAACCACGCCGCCGATCACGGTCGGGAACTGCATCAGGCCGTTCTTGTCGAGTTCTTCCGGTTTGAGCGGCATATCGGACGCGCCGAAATCCACGGTCTTGGCGGTGATCTGCTTGATGCCGCCGCCGGAGCCGATGGACTGGTAATTCATGCCCACGCCGGTCTGCGCCTTATATGCTTCGGCCCATTTGGCATAGATCGGATAAGGGAAGGTCGCGCCCGCGCCGGTGATGCCGGTTGCCCGGCTCGCGCCGGCGCAAGCCAGCGCAGCGGCGGCCGTGATGACGATGACGAATTGTCTGAGTTTGCCGTTCATAGTGCCTCCATGATGTGTTTGTTGCAGCCGGTGTTGCCGCCAACCGGGGTAAGCCGGCAACGCTTTGATGCGGAGCGCATGTTAGGGCGTTTGTATGACAGGATTGTTACAGGCTGAGAAATAGCGGAAATGCAAAATTCAGGTTGAACATTCCGGATTCATTCGGTAGAATCCGCGCTCTTTTGAAAATCGGTTGGAGTAGAGCTATGGCACGTGTCTGTCAAGTGACGGGAAAAGGCCCGATGACTGGGAACAATGTTTCCCATGCAAATAACAAAACCAAGCGTCGTTTCTTGCCTAATCTGCAACGTCGCCGCTTCTGGGTTGAAAGTGAAAATCGCTGGGTCAGCTTGCGCTTGACCAATGCAGCGCTGCGCACCATCGACAAGAATGGTATCGACGCAGTGTTGTTCGAGATTCGCGCCCGTGGCGTGAACGTTTAAGGAGGCTGGAAAATGCGCGAAAAGATCAAACTTGAATCCAGTGCCGGCACCGGTCACTTTTACACTACGACCAAGAACAAGCGCACCACACCGGGAAAGATCGAAATGAAGAAGTTTGATCCCAAGGTACGCAAGCACGTCATGTACAAGGAAACCAAGCTGAAGTAATTCGGCCCGGCTTCACAGTACAAAAAAACCCGCTCAGGCGGGTTTTTTTGTTTTCGGCCCTGCGTGAACTGTATCAGGCAGTGTGCTTTTTCACCCATACGACATACTGGTCCATCCAGTTTTGCAGGAATTTTTTGCTGCCTGCCCCGATGTTACCGGCCTCGTCAAACAATCCCTCTTTTACCTGGATAAATGCTTCGGGTTGTCCAAGCGTCGGGATGTCCAGAGTCGCGAGAATGTTGCGCAAATGCTGTTGTGCCATGGCCGTGCCGGTCGCACCGGGCGAAGCGCCCAACACACCGGCGGGCTTGCCCGCCCAAGCGCTCTGGCCATAGGGGCGCGAGGCATGATCGATTGCGTTTTTGAGTACGCCGGGGATTGAGCGGTTGTATTCGGGAGTGACGAACAGCAGACCCTGGGCAGCCACGATTTCAGCCTTCAGCCGCTTGACGGATTCGGCCTGGTTCGCGTCATCGTCCTGGTTGTAAAGCGGCAAGTCGCCGATTTGCACTTGCTTGAACGAGAACTCCGGCGGTGCCAATCTTGCAACGGCGCTCGCCAGCTTGCGGTTGAACGAATCCTGACGAAGGCTTCCGACGACAACGGTGATTTGGTATTTGCTCATGACGATCTCCTGTAAAGGTTATAGACGTATTGGCTGTGCTCCGTGCTTTACTGCGTGTGTTAATAAAATGGTAGCGCAGATGGCGTTCCACCTTTGCTGCGCATGATGGGCAAACTCCGGCTATTTATGCGGAGCGGCGCTGAATGTCATCACAAATTTCCACTGCGTAACAGGGGAGGTGCGGTATATCGCATGCTTTGTGGCATTGTCGAACTCGTAGGTGACGTCCCCCGACGTCCCGGACAACATCTCGTTCGCAGCCTTCTTGAGCGTCTCGCTGCCCAATTCCCGTGGGTCCAGGAAGTGCCGATCCGTCCTGCTGTGAAGGGTGGTCAGGCCGTTCGGGGCCATGGCGAAAAAGGCGGCATCTGCCCGAAGGTCGAAGGCGGAACCGATCTGATCGGAGAGCCTGTCAAGAAAAAGCGATGCGCCGATCGCGCCGACAACCTTGCCGTTCTTCTTGATGGGAACTGCGATCACGGCGGAACGCTGGCCGGTGCTTTTGCTGACGACCAGCGCGCCGGTGATATTCATGCCCGCCATGAGATCCGGGAAATAGTTCCGGTCGCTCAGCTTCACATTCATGAGTCCTTGGTCGACGGTGTAATAGATCCCGTCGGGACGGACATACCAGACGATGAGCCCATCATCCGATTTCTGATAACCACTCAGCAGGCCCTTCATGCTATCCCACTTGCCTGATCTCCCCTCAGCCGTGGAGGCCAATATTTCGAGGCTCCGTTGAACGGAGCCGATGCGCAAGTCCGTGTAAGACATAAAGGCGGACAGCAGGCTTTGCGCATCCTTCCCCGGAGATGGCCTGGCCTCCGACGGGGGCTGGGCGAAGACGAGAGCCGGCATCACAAGCATGAACAAAATGATGCCCAGAAAAAAGTCTTTCTTGATCATATTTTTCCCCTCCTTGGAATAGCAGGCACTGGCCTGAACAGATGGCGTTGCAACGGCTAAAACTCAAGGAACAGTCCTGAAGCAACATGTTCTTTATAGCTTGTTTATCAAGAATTTGGAACCTGCCCGGAAGAGCGTATCACCGTTTCCTCGGCAGGTTTGTTTTTTGTAATGGCTGCGGCAAGGATTCAGTGCGGTGGCTTATGAAGAGTGGCAAGCCTTTTTTGACCTGTAGCCCGGATGAAGCGAAGCGGAATCCGGGGGAGCAGTGGGCGTATCCGAAAGTGCTCCGGATTGCATTGCATTTCATCCGGGCTACGCTCGCTTGGCATAGTTTCCAACCCAACTGACCAGAATGCCAGAGCATACCGCCAGCACAAGACATATAAGCGGGTAATGCCACCACTCCAGATGCAACCTGCCTGACTTTTCAATTAAGGCAAGCCCAACTGTCATAAGCAAAGGAATTTGGATAATGGAAGCACCAAAGACCGGAACCTGACCTAGAGCGCCGCCCTCGGTCACATAGCTTGTTCGCAGATTAAATACCAGCACCAGCAAAGCTATTAGCAGGAGAAAAATTCCAAGCATGAGCATATTTTTCTAAACTACTTGGAAAGACGCCTTAACCCTGCACCCAGGCCAGCGCCTCATCGTAATCGTTGAACACCTCAATGTCGGCGTCGATGAACAGACGCGACAGCCAGGCTTGCCAGGTGAGCCATTGGTCGGTGGTGACCACGGCGATCTTGCTGAAGTCGTGGTTGTGTTCGCGGCTGAAGAATTTGATTTCCTCCCATGCGACATCCACGGTGTAGTCGATCATTCCGCGCAGGTCGAACAGCAGGTTCAGCGGGCCGGGGGACTTGAGCTTGTACAGCGATTGTTCCTCGAAAGTCTTGAAATCGGCAAGGGTGAATTCGCCGATCACGGCGACGTTGACGAGGTTGTCGGTTTGTTCGATGGTGATCATGTTGTTCCTTCTTTTGGCGGGTGTTGAGGTGACAGGCGCAAGCTTAGCACACCGCTGGCGATGATGAACGCCATGCCCAGCCAACTGCCCAGGCTGAGGGTCTCGTCCCACAGCAGCATGCCGAACAGGCTGGCGAACACGATGGTGCTGTAGGCCAGGCTGCCGACCACCAGCGTCCTGCCGGTGCGGTAAGCGCGCGTCATGGCGAGTTGCGCGAGGGTGGCGGAACTGCCCAGCCCGAGCAGGATGGCGAAGCCTTCAAGCGTGATCGCATGCACGGTGCCAAACAGCATCCAGACGCCGCTGCCGAGGGTGGCGATCAGGCTGAAATAGAGCACGGTGCGCGTGTCCGGTTCGCCGATCATGGCGAGCTGTTTGACGTTGAGGTACGCGACCCCGGCGAGGAAGCCGGAGATCAGTCCGAGCAGGCCGGGCAGCAGTTGGTCCTGCTGGAGCGTCGGTTGCAGCAGCAACACCACGCCGCAGAACCCCATGCCGATCGCGATGGTCAGCGGCAGGTGGAAACGATCCTTGAACACCAGCATGGTGAGGAGGGTGAGGAACAGCGGCGCGGTGTAGTTGAGCGTGACGGCGGTGGCGAGCGGCAGCACGGTGATGCAGTAGAAGAACAGCGCGAGGGCTACCGAGCCGGAAATGCCGCGCCACAAGTGGTTGCGCCAGTGTTGCGTGGCAACGCCGATGTGTTGCTGGCGCATGATGCCGTACACCAGCAGCAGGCCGAAAAACGAGCGGTAGAACACCAGCTCAACATACGAAAAGTGCGCCGCGCCGAGCTTGACGAACACCCCCATGCAGCCGAACAGCAATCCGGCGACCAGCATCCAGGATGATTTCATGCGGGGTTACTCATTAGGTGGTTTCTTGGGCATTGCCTTATTTATAGAGCCGGCCATTAAATAGTTTTGTAGGCTGGCGGTGAGGCACGAACCCCAGCCGCTTCGACAGGCTCAGGACAGGCATGTTCGAGGTCACCAAACGCTGGGGTTCGTGCCTCTCCGCCAGCCTACGGTATAGCGCCCTTTCAACCGGTTTAACGGTAGGCTCAATAATTTGCTGATTTTATGAGCATGAGGGGCGCGGATTCTCCGCGAATTTTTTGCACGGGGCAATATAAATTGGCTCAGTCAGGGTGGGTTGGGTAAAATGCCAGTCTTTCGCAACGCAGAGATAGAGATGGTTATGGCTGGCCAATTGAAAAAGTCAGGGGCGCAAAAAACAGTCGGCTTCGAGTCGGCCATGACCGAGCTCGAGCAGATTGTCGCCGACATGGAGGCGGGCAAGTTGCCGCTGGAAGATTCGCTGGCAGCCTATAAACGCGGCGCGGAATTGTTGTCGTTCTGCCGCTCCAAACTGGAAGATGCGCAGCAGCAGGTGAGCGTGCTGGAGAACGGCGTGCTGAAGGATTTTTCCGCCACCGGCGAAGCAGGTCAGGCCGCTTCGACAGGCTCAGGGCAGGGCTGATGCGCGCTGATTTTCAGAGCTGGGTCGCCGCGCATCAGGCGCGCTTCGAGGAGGTGCTGCGCGGGTTGCTGCCGCGTGCGGAGATCGCGCCGCAGCGCTTGCATGAGGCGATGCGCTACGCGGTGCTGGACGGCGGCAAGCGCGTGCGCCCGCTGCTGGCGTTTGCTGCGGGCGAACTGGCCGGCGCGGATACAGCGCGAGTGGATATTGCCGCCGCCGCCGTCGAGCTGATTCACGCCTATTCGCTGGTGCATGACGATATGCCGTGCATGGACGACGACGTGCTGCGCCGCGGCAAGCCGACCTGCCATGTGCAATACGACGAAGCGACCGCGCTGCTGGTCGGCGACAGCCTGCAAACGCTGGCGTTCCAGCTGCTCGCCGAGCATCGCCTGAACGACGAAGCGGCGCGCCAGCTGGAAATGGTCAAGCTGCTCGCGCTGGCTTCCGGCTCGCGCGGCATGGCGGGCGGGCAGGCGATCGACCTGGCCAGCGTGGGCAAATCGCTCACGCTCCCCGAACTGGAATTCATGCATATCCACAAGACCGGCGCGCTGATCCGTGCCGCCGTGTTGCTCGGTGCCCAATGCGGGTCGGTCTCTGCGGAACAACTGGATCGGCTGGATCATTTCGGCAAGCTGATCGGCCTCGCGTTCCAGGTGGTGGACGACGTGCTCGACTGCGAGGCGGATACCGCGACGCTGGGCAAGACGGCGGGCAAGGACGCGGACAACGACAAGCCGACCTATGTCAGCCTGCTCGGCATCCAGGGCGCGCGCGACATGGCGCAGCGGCTGCATCGCGAGGCGCTGGAAACCCTGGCCGGATTCGGCGATGAAGCGCAACGCCTGCGCGAGCTCGCCGATTTCATCGTATTGAGAAAGTTCTGATGCGCCCCTTGCTGACTTCCATCAATCTCCCGGATGATTTGCGCAAGCTGGAGCGCGCGCAGTTGCCGCAACTCGCCGCCGAGCTGCGCTGCTTTCTGATCGAGTCGGTGAGCAAGACCGGCGGGCATTTGTCTTCCAACCTCGGCACGGTCGAGCTGACCATCGCATTGCATTACATCTACCATACGCCGGACGACCGGCTGGTATGGGACGTGGGGCACCAGACCTACGCGCACAAGATACTCACCGGCCGGCGCGAAGCGATGGGCAAGTTGCGCATGGCGGGCGGCATCGCCGGTTTCCCGAAGCGCGACGAAAGCCCTTACGACGCCTTTGGCACCGGGCATTCCAGCACGTCGATTTCGGCGGCGCTGGGCATGGCGGTCGCGGCGCAACTGGAAAATTCCGAGCGGCGCGCGGTGGCGATTATCGGCGATGGCGCGCTGACCGGCGGGATGGCCTTCGAGGCGCTCAACAATGCCGGCGCGCTCGATGCCAATTTGCTGGTCGTCCTCAATGACAACGATATGTCCATTTCGCGGCCGGTCGGCGCGCTGAATAATTATCTGGCCAGGCTGATGTCG
This sequence comes from Gallionella sp., assembly GCA_028714895.1. Classification (GTDB taxonomy): domain Bacteria; phylum Pseudomonadota; class Gammaproteobacteria; order Burkholderiales; family Gallionellaceae; genus Gallionella. The sequence continues at coordinate 75,168 of JAQTLM010000007.1, forward strand.
GGGCGCTTTTATGCGGCGATGCGGCGTGGCAGCGAGAAAATGCTCAAGGGGATGCCGCCGGTGCTGGAGTTCGCCAAACGCGCTGAAGAACACGTCAAGGGCATGGTGACCCCCGGTACGCTGTTCGAGGAATTCGGCTTCAACTACATCGGGCCGGTCGACGGGCATGATCTGGATGTGCTGCTGGACACGCTGGGCAATATCCGCCAGCTCAGTGGCCCGCAGTTCCTGCATGTGGTCACACAAAAGGGCAGGGGCTACGCACATGCCGAGCAGGACTGTGTTTTGTATCACGGCGTAAGCAAGTTTGACCCGGCCAATGGCATTACTCCTGCCAAAGACAATGTCGGAGAGCAGGCCGTCAAACCCACTTATGCCGAGGTATTCGGACAGTGGCTGTGCGACATGGCGGCGCAGGACGAGCGGCTGGTCGGCATCACGCCGGCGATGTGCGAAGGCTCCGGAATGGGGGAGTTCGCCGAACGTTTTCCGGCGCGCTATTTCGACGTGGGTATTGCCGAACAGCACGCACTGACGTTTGCCGCCGGTTTGGCCTGCGATGGTTACAAGCCGGTGGTGGCGATCTATTCGACCTTTTTGCAGCGCGCCTACGATCAACTCATCCACGACATCGCGATCCAGAACCTGCCGGTGGTATTGGCGATCGATCGCGGCGGGCTGGTCGGTGCGGACGGCGCGACCCATGCGGGCAGCTTCGATCTTTCCTATTTGCGCTGCATTCCCAATATGACGGTGATGGCGCCTGCTGACGAGGACGAATGCCGCCAGATGCTCTACACCGCGTTCCGGCTGAATACACCGAGCGCGGTGCGCTATCCGCGCGGCTGCGGCCCCGGCGTGGCGGTCAACCAGGAGATGCGCGCCTTGCCGGTGGGCAAAGGCGAGTTGCGCCGTGAAGGCAAGCGTGTGGCGATCCTGGCCTTCGGTTCGATGCTGGCCCCCGCGCTGGCTGCCGCCGAACAACTGGATGCGACGGTGGCCAACATGCGATTCGTCAAGCCGCTGGATACCGAGCTGGTGCTGCGCCTGGCGCGCGAACATGAACTGCTGGTGACGGTGGAAGAGAACGCCGTGCAGGGCGGTGCGGGCAGCGCGGTGGCGGAGTGTCTGCAGCAGCATGGCGTCGCCGTGCCGCTGCTGCAACTCGGTTTGCCGGATCGCTTCATCGATCAGGGCGAGCACGCGCAGATGCTGGCGGATTGCGGCCTGGATGCCGCCGGGCTGGCCGCTGCCATCAAGGGATCGAGGATCGGTGATTGAGTTAAACCAATTACTCGCTCCACAATCCCCGACCCTCGATCCTCTATATAATTCCGATCACTAACTATTGAGAGAGGCTGCCATGAATGCCCTCATAAAAACTCCCATCGCTGATGTGCAAAGTTCCGCCGATACGCGCCATCTGGCGATCAATCGTGTCGGCATCAAGGGTATCCGCCATCCGGTCAGGGTGAAAGACAAGAGCATCGGCGTGCAGCACACCATCGCCACCTTCAACATGTATGTGCATCTGCCGCATAACTTCAAGGGCACGCACATGTCGCGTTTCGTCGAGATACTCAACGAGCATGAACGCGAAATCTCCGTGGAATCCTTCGAGAGTATTTTGCATGAGATGGTAATCCGCCTGGAAGCGCAGTCCGGCTACATTGAAATGAGTTTCCCGTATTTTGTGAACAAAACGGCGCCGGTATCCGGCGTGCATAGCCTGCTCGATTACGACGTGACGCTGATCGGTGAAGTCGTCGACGGTAAGGCGCGCGTCACGATGAAGGTCGTGGTGCCCGTCACCAGCCTGTGCCCCTGCTCCAAAAAGATTTCCGAACGCGGCGCGCATAACCAGCGTTCGCACGTCACGCTCACGCTGCGCACCAACCGTTTTGTCTGGATCGAAGAAGTGGTGCGCATCGCCGAGGAACAGGCCTCCTGCGAACTGTTCGGCCTGCTGAAGCGGCCGGATGAGAAATTCGTCACCGAGCGCGCCTACGACAACCCCAAGTTTGTCGAGGACATGGTGCGCGACGTCGCGGCAGTGCTGAATGCCGATGAGCGCATCGATGCTTTCATTGTGGAATCGGAGAATTTTGAATCGATCCACAACCATTCGGCCTATGCGCTGATCGAGCGCGATAAAACGAAAGATTGATGATTGTGAAGCGAGGGTTGTGCAATAACCGCTGCTCTGTTTTTCACTCGCCCCTCAATCCACGCTCCTCGATCCTCGATCCTGTTTAACAAATGAAGCCCATCGCCATCTTCCGCCATGCCGCCGCCGAAGGCCCCGGCTATCTCGCCGAATTCCTCGATATGCAACAAATTCCGTGGCGGTTGATCGCTATCGATGCGGGCGATGCCGTGCCGCGTTCTGCGGAGGCCTATTCCGGGCTGGTGTTCATGGGCGGGCCGATGAGCGTCAACGACGCGTTGCCGTGGATAGCGCCGGCGCTGGCATTGATCTGTGATGCGGTAGCCAGGGATATTCCCGTGCTGGGGCATTGCCTCGGCGGGCAATTGATCTCCAAGGCATTGGGCGGCACGGTATCGCGCAACCCGGTGAAGGAAATCGGCTGGGGCGAAGTGACGGTAACGGACAACGACAGCGCACGTAACTGGTTTGGCGCGGTACGAAATTTTCAGGCATTCCACTGGCATGGTGAAACCTTCAGCCTGCCGCAAGGCGCGACGCTTCTGCTGTCCAGTGCCTATTGCACCAACCAGGCCTGGGCCATCGGCAAGCACCTCGCGCTGCAATGCCACGTCGAGATGACCGCTGCAATGATCGTTTCCTGGTGCGAAATCGGTGCGGATGAAATTGCCGCCGGCAAGAACAGCCCGGCGGTGCAATCCGCCAGCGAAATGCAGCGGCACATGGCGGAAGAACTGCCGCACCTGCGGGAAGTCGCGACGCGGCTCTACACACACTGGATCGCCGGATTGCCTGACTAGGCCGGATTATCTAGGCATTTCGGCATATTGACTATGCGATGGGTGCGGGTTAGGGTGCGCTGCGGGGTTGTTGTGTTTATCCCCGTTGATCCATCGCCACCACTAACTATAAGGAGATTTACATGAAAAAAATGATCGTACTGGCTTGTCTGGGTTTTGCATTTACCGTGTCTGCTCCGGCTTTTGCGGCAGGCGAGAAGATGAAGGGTTGCAGCAAGGAAGCGACGGGCATGAAGGGGGATGAACGCAAGGCGTTCATGAAGAAATGCCTGTCCAAGGATTACACGCTGAAAGCCGACACGGCGGGAGCCAAACCAGCCGCGAGTGCCGCAACCCCCGCTGCCGCACCTGTCACGCAACAGGATAAGATGAAAAAGTGCAATGCCGATGCCAAGACCAAGGAATTGAAGGGCGATGAACGCAAGAAATTCATGAGTACCTGCCTGAAGGGCTAAGAGCCATCCATTGAACCGGGGAACGCGCCGCAAGGCGCGTTTTTCATTGCCGCCAAGGTTTCCTAAATTGCCGCAGTGTATAATCTGCATTCCTTTGCGTGGCCGTATCGCGCTCCAATTCGTTAAAGATTGCATGATTAAAAAACTCTTCAAACGCGTATTCCGTAAATCAGCAAAAGTCAGATCATCAGGGAATGCGCAGGTGATCCCGTTCGAATTGCATGGCGTGCCGCGCGAGCAGATCAGTTACGGCGCGCAGAAAGTCACCGACGGCCTGCAGGCGGCCGGCTATCAGGCCTATGTGGTCGGCGGTGCAGTGCGCGATCTGCTGCTGAAGCGCATCCCCAAGGATTTCGATGTGGCGACCGATGCCACACCGGAGGAGGTGCGCCGCGTGTTCCGCCGTTCGCGCATCATCGGACGGCGCTTCCGGCTGGTGCATGTGATGTTCGGCGAAGAGGTGGTCGAAGTTTCCACCTTCCGGAGCATGATCGAAGCCGAAGATGCGCAGACCGACGAGCATGGCCGCCTGCTGCGCGACAACCAGTTCGGCGACCGGGAGCAGGATGCGGCGCGGCGCGATTTCACCGCCAACGCACTGTTCTATGATCCGTCCACCCAGGAGATTTTCGACTATCACAATGGCTATGCCGATACCCGCAAACACCTGCTGCGCATGATCGGCGACCCGCTGGTACGCTACCGCGAAGATCCGGTGCGGATGGTGCGTGCGGTACGTTTGTCTGCCAAGCTGGGCATGCAGATCGATGCCGCAACTGCCGCGCCGATCGCCGGGATGAAAAATTTGCTCGACAACGTGCCGCAGTCGCGTTTGCTCGATGAAGTGTTGAAGATGCTGTTGTCCGGGCATTCGGTGGAATGCATCCAGCAATTGCGCAAGATGAACTTGCATCATGGCCTGCTGCCGTTGCTGGATGTGATTTTAGAACAACCGATGGGCGAGAAATTCGTCATGCTGGCGCTGCGCAATACCGATGAACGTCTCAGTCAGGACAAGACGGTTTCGCCCGCATTCCTGTTTGCCGCATTGCTCTGGCATGAGGTGCTGGCGGCATGGAATTTGCGGGTGCAGCAGGGCGAACGCCCGGTGGGCGCAATGCACGAGGCGATGGATGAGGTGCTGGCTAGGCAGAAGGAGCAGCTTGCCATTCCGCATCGCCATGATGCGGTGATGAAAGAAATCTGGCTGCTGCAGCAACGCTTCGAGCAACGCGCCGGACAACGCACGTTCCGTTTGCTCGAGCAGCCGCGCTTCCGCGCCGGGTTCGACTTTTTGTTGCTGCGCTGCGCCAGCGGCGAAGTGGATCAAGAGCTCGGGTTGTGGTGGGATGAATTTCAGGATGCCAGTGCCGAACGGCAGGCGGAAATGCTGCAGCCGGAACAGGCCGGAGATAAAAAACGCCGCCGCAAGCCGCGCAAAAAACCGCAAGCCGCCGCAGCGGAAGTGACGGCAGCATAATCCTCAGGAACTGAATTGGCCACGGATGCACACTGATTATTACGGATAAAATAAGACATTATGAGAAATCTATCACTCACCCGGATGACGTTCGGCGCAAGGAAGGTAGCCCATTGATAATCCGTGTATATCTGTGTTCATCCGTGGCTAAATTGCTTTTTCTTGGATAATGCCGCACATCGCCTTCATCGGGCTGGGCAGCAATCTGGAAGACCCGCGCAGCCAATTGCAACGCGCCTTCGCAGAGCTTGATGGGTTGCCGGAGACGCGCCTCATCGCCCGTTCGTCGTTGTACCGCAGCGCGCCGCTGGGCTATCCGGATCAGCCGGAGTTCGTGAATGCAGTAGCGGAAATCGCAACGGCCCTGACCCCGCAAGCCTTACTGCAAGCCTTGCTGCAAATCGAACATCGGCATGGCCGCGAGCGCACCTTTCGCAATGCGCCGCGCACCCTGGATCTGGATGTGCTGCTGTATGACGATACGCAACTGCATGAGCACGGTTTGACCATTCCGCACCCGCAGATGCACTTGCGCGCCTTCGTGCTGCAACCGCTGCTGGAGATTGCGCCGGATGCCGGCATACCCGGGGTAGGCCAGGCCGGGATGGCTTTAAAAAGATGCCAGGATCAAGTGTTGGAGATGCTCGATGCTGCCTGATAAGTACCGCTATGTGGTAGTGGAAGGGCCGATCGGCGCAGGTAAGACCAGCCTGGCGCGCCGCCTCGCGCAACATACCGGCGCCGTGGCGCTGCTGGAAAAACCGGATGAAAATCCCTTTCTTGCCAGGTTCTACCAGGATCCGCCGCGCCATGCGCTGGCGACGCAATTGTTTTTCCTGTTCCAGCGCGGCAATGAAGTGCGCGACCTGGCGCAGATGGATCTATTCCGCGCGAGCACCGTGGCGGATTACCTGTTCGACAAGGATCCACTATTTGCGCGGCTTAACCTGAACGACGCAGAGTTCGCGCTATACCAGCAGATTTACCGCACTCTGCAATTGCAGGTCCCCGTGCCGGATCTGGTGATCTATTTGCAGGCCGCGCCGGAAACGCTGGCGGAACGCGTGCGCCGCCGCGCCCAGCCTTATGAACAAACCATTTCTGATGATTATTTGCTGCGCGTGGCACAAGGCTACAGCGATTTCTTTTATCATTACGAGGCGGCTCCGGTGCTGATGGTGAACACCGAACACCTGAACTTTGAGGATGAAGACGAAGATTTCACTTTGCTGTTGCGGCGCATCGAGGAAATGCGCGGGCCGCGCGAGTTTTTTAGTCGGGGATGATTGGAGCGGGTTGGCGGTTTCATCACCTAACCCAACCTGCAAAACCACAGGAATACACTTTAGCCGGGGAATATGATGCGAACCACTTTGACTACATTGCAAGCGATGCGCGGCAAGGACGAGAAAATCGCCGTGCTGACCTGCTATGACGCGAGCTTCGCCGCGCTGCTCGAAGCACAGGGCGTAGACGTGCTGCTGGTTGGCGATTCGCTCGGCATGGTGCTGCAGGGGCACGAAACCACGCTGCCGGTTTCGCTGGACGACATGGTTTACCACACCGCTTGCGTGGCGCGCGGCGCCAAGCAGGTGTTCATCATCGGCGACATGCCGTTCGGTACGTTCCAGATCAGCCCGCAGGAAACCTTTGCGCATGCCGCAAAGTTGATGGCGGCGGGCGCGCAGATGGTCAAGCTGGAAGGCGGTATCGAGATGGCCGAAACGGTGGATTTTCTCACCGGGCGCGGTATTCCGGTATGCGGGCATATCGGGCTGACCCCGCAATCGGTGCACCAGATGGGCGGCTACCGCGTGCAGGGCAGGGAGCCTGTCGCTGCGCAGCAATTGCTGGAGGATGCGGTGGCGCTGGAGCAGGCAGGTGCGGGGATGCTGGTGCTGGAAACCATACCCGCGTTGTTGGCGGCGGAGATCACCGCCGCGCTTTCCATCCACACCATTGGCATCGGTGCGGGCGCAGCCTGTTCCGGCCAAGTGCTGGTGCTGTACGACATGCTGGACATCTATCCGGGCAAGAAGGCGCGCTTTGCGAAAAACTACCTGCAGGGCGTGGGCAGCATCGCGGCGGCGGTGAAAAATTACGTTGCCGAGGTAAAGGCAGGCAGCTTCCCGGCGCAGGAACATAGTTTTTAATGCAAGTCATCCATACCATCGCCGCACTGCGCGCACGGCTGGGTACCGAGCGTTCCGTCGCATTTGTGCCGACCATGGGCAACCTGCACGAAGGTCATCTCAACCTGGTGAGGCAGGCGCGCGAGCATGGCAGTTGTGTGGTGGCGAGTATTTTTGTCAATCCGCTGCAATTTGGCCCGTCCGAGGATTTCGACAAGTACCCGCGCACTCTGGAGGCGGACTGCGCCAAGTTGCAAGGGCTGGCGGATGCGGTATTCGCGCCGTCGATCAACGAGATGTATCCGACCCAGCAAACCGTGTTCATCGAGCCGCCGCCGATTGCCAACGAGCTGTGTGGCGCATCCCGTCCGGGGCATTTCCGCGGCATGGCGACCGTGGTGCTGAAGCTGCTCAACATCGTGCAGCCGCAGATCGCGCTGTTCGGCCAGAAGGATTACCAGCAACTGCACATCATCCGGCAACTGGCCGCGCAACTGGATTTGCCGGTGCGTATCGTCGGCGGGGAGACGGTGCGCGCGGCGGACGGCCTAGCGCTGAGTTCGCGCAACCAGTACCTGAACGAGAGCGAGCGTAGCGAAGCGGTTTTCCTGTACCGGACGCTGCAAGGGATCAGGCAGGCCATTTTGCAGGGCGAGCACGATTTTGAACAATTGCAGAAACGGGCGGTCGAAGTCCTTGCTGCAAGGGGCTGGCTGGTGGATTACGTGGCGGTGCGTAACCAGTCCGACTTGCAGCCGGCCGGCCCCGTAAAAAGTGATCTGGCGCAGCGCGAACTGGTGATATTGGCGGCGGCCAGACTGGGCAATACCCGCCTGCTGGACAATGTCGAGGTTTGCCTTGTTGATTGATTACTTGGCCGATTGATTGCTATATAATCCGCACCCTGCCGGAAAGGGAAGTACTACATGCAAAGAATCATGCTTAAAGCCAAGCTGCACCGGGTGCGTGTCACGCACTCCGAGTTGCACTATGAAGGTTCCTGCGCAATCGACGACGATTTGCTGGACGCCGCCGATATCAAGGAATATCAGCAGATTGATATTTACAACGTCACCAATGGCGAGCGTTTCACCACCTATGCAATCCGCGCGCAGCGCGGTTCTGGCGTGATTTCCGTGAATGGCGCGGCCGCGCATAAAGCCAATCCGGGTGATATCTTGATCATCGCCACCTATGCCATGTACTCCGAACTGGAACTACAAAAATTCCATCCGCAACTCGTCTATGTGGACGAGCACAACCGCATCATCGCGCAGCGCGACCGGATTGCCGTCCAGGCAGCCTGACACCGAAAGCCGCGCTCACTGGGGTTAGCCTCTGACGGGATGATGGATATTCAGAAGATAGCTAGCCGGTACCCCGCTGCGGTAGCAATCGCCTTATTCCTTAATTTCGTTATTCTTATTGGTGCGGCGAGCTATGTCCTGATCGATAAGTTCGAGGTGATTGAGAAAACCCGCGCGTTCGAAAATTTGCATAGTATCGGCAAGCTCAAGGCCGGCCAGATTCAGCAATATCTTCAGACACGCAAGGGTGATGCGGTTATCGTCTCGGGATTATTGAGTAATTCCGCAGTTCAACGTTGGCTGAAGAATCCGTCCGGCGATATGCCCGATGCAGTGCGGCAGTCACTGGACATTATCGGCGCAATCTATCAATTGGGCGGGTTGCAACTGCTGGACGATAAAGCGAATATCCGTTATAGCAACGGGCAATATGCGAAATTGTCCGAAACGGGGAAATCCCTGGCATTGCAGGTAATTCATAAAAACTCTCTCAACCTTTCACCGATCTACTTCGGCGACCCGTCCGCCCCGGACAAGCCGTTGCTGGATGTTTTTGCTCCCCTGATAAACCCGGATACCTCGTCTGTTATGGGCGTGCTGGTGCTGCGCGACGATTTACGTTTCCTGTTTTCCCTGATCCAGTCTTGGCCGATTGAAAGCAAGACCGGCGAAACCTTGCTGGTCACCAGGGACGGCAGCGATGTGCTGTTCCTGAATGAATTACGTTACAAAAAGAGTACTGCGCTTAATCTTCGCCTGCCGATAACAATCAGTGATAGTGGGCATATTATTCCAACAGTAGAAATGCTGGAGAAGGGTTATTACGGCGCATTAGAGGCCTTCGACTACCGCGATAAGCCGGTGTTGGCCTATAACATTGCCGTGCCGGATACCTCATGGGGGATGGTGGTCAAGATGGATACGGACGAGGTGCTGGAGCATGTCCGGCGCCTGCAAATAATCGTCTGGATCATTGCCACATTTTTTATGCTGGGCGCCGGAGCCGTTCTGTGGATATGGTGGAAAAAACAAAAAATCGAACGGCTGGCGCACGATCAATTGGCCAGTGTGGCGGCAGATTTGCGCATTTCCTCGATTGCCTTCGAAACACACGAGGCGATTATAATTACCGATTGCCATCCGAAAATATTGCGGGTCAACCAGGCGTTCCAGGACATTACCGGCTATACGGCAGAGGAAGTCATCGGCCATAACCCCAACATACTCAGCGCAGAGAGGAAACCCAAAGCTTTTTATGAGGAAATGTGGGCGACCATCTTCCGTGAAGGGAGATGGAGCGGGGAAATGCTGGATAAGCGCAAGAACGGCGAGATTTATCCGAAGTGGCTGACAATTACGGCCGTTACCGCGCCGGATGGCACGCTCACTAATTACGTCGGTTCGTTTTTCGATATTACGGAGCGCAAGAAAGCAGAGGAGGCATTGCGTGATTCTCGCGAGAGCCTGCATCGCGTGCTCAATTCGTTAGTTGAAGGTGTCTATGGGGTAGATACCGATGGCAACAGTACCTTCGTCAACCAGTCATGCCTGCGAATGCTGGGTTACCAGAACGATAATGAATTGCTTGGCAAAAACATACACGAACTCATTCATCATTCTTATTCCGATGGCAGCCCGTATTCGGTAAGTGAATGCAAAATATATCACGCTCATCGAACCAATCAAACAGCCAATGTTTCTGATGAGGTGTTTTGGCGTAAGGACGGCACCGCGATCCCGGTTGAATACTGGTCACGTCCTATCGCAACTGACGGCGTGGTAACAGGTTCAATAGTCACCTTTATTGACATCACTGCGCGCAAGAAAGCGGAAGAAGAAATCAACCGCCTCGCTTTCTTCGATCCGCTGACCAGCCTGCCCAATCGCCGCCTGTTGCTTGACCGTCTGCAACATGCATTGGCAAGCAGCGCGCGCAGCGGCAGGCATGGCGCGATCATGTTCATCGATCTCGATAACTTCAAGGTAATCAATGACACTAGAGGGCATGATTACGGCGATTTGTTATTGGTCGAAATAGCGCGGCGCCTGCAGTCCTGTGTGCGCGAAGGCGATACGGTGGCCCGGCTTGGCGGCGATGAATTCGTGGTGATGCTGGAAGACCTGGGGAGCCATGCGGAACAGGCTGCGGCGCAGGCCGATGAAGTGGGCGAAAAAATCCGCGCGGCCATCAATCAACCCTGCCTAGTCAAGGAATGCGAATTTCATAGCACAGCCAGCATCGGGGTCAACCTGTTTGTCGACCGTGAGACCACGGCGGAAACATTGCTTAAATATGCAGACATCGCCATGTATCAGGCGAAGGGGTCAGGCCGGAATGCCGTGCGTTTCTTCGATCCGGACATGCAAGCCGTCCTGGAAACGCGCACTACCCTGGAATCGGATTTGCACCGCGCGCTGGCCGAGCGGCAATTCAGCCTTTATTATCAGGCGCAGATTGACGATGCCGGCCACATTCTCGGCGCCGAGGCGCTGGTGCGCTGGATTCATCCGCAGCGCGGCATAGTTTCTCCCGCCCAGTTCATTCCCATCGCTGAAGAGAATTCGCTGATTCTTGACATTGGCCATTGGGTGCTTGAAACGGCTTGCCGACAGCTCGCCTTATGGGGCAATAACGAGCAGAAATGCAACCTGACGCTTGCCGTGAACGTTAGCGCCCGGCAATTTAAATTGGTCAATTTTGTGGACAAGGTGGCGGAAGTCATAGAGAACCATCGTATTAACCCGTCGCGCCTGAAGCTGGAACTGACCGAGAGCGTGGTGCTGGAGAATGTGGCCGATATTGTGACAAAAATGCATGCGTTGAAAGCGCTTGGAGTCGGGTTGTCGATGGACGATTTCGGTACGGGCTATTCATCGTTGTCCTATCTGAAACAGTTGCCGCTCGATCAACTAAAAATAGACCGGAGTTTTGTGCGTGATATTGTAACTGACCCAAACGATGCCGTGATGGTGCGAACTATCATCGATATGGCACACAATTTCCGCTTGAACATCATTGCCGAAGGCGTAGAAACCGAGGCGCAACTGGATTTCCTCAAGCGGCATGGCTGTATGGCGTATCAGGGTTATTTGTTCAGCAAGCCCGTACCGGTGGCGGAATTTGAAGCGTTGCTGGGCGGGTTGTAGGGGTACAGCGCGCTGCGCCCCTACTGCCTTGGCGTATCGCCCTCTGTGCCTGCCCTTGTTGCATGTAAGGCAATACGCAGTGCCGAGGGAAATAGCCTGCCTTTTTGCACCTAATCGTCAATTCGATTTTGATTGGGGTTGGTTACGATACATCTTGTTGAAACTTTACGAAAGTTTGCCGCCTATGGCGGCAAAATTATGTTCAGGTATCGGATGCTTAGATTCAAATATAACTATAAAACTGGAGGAAAATAATGACACATTCGACAATCGTGCAACGCCTTACCCTGCTGACGGCGGTGCCTGTGATAGCGCTGATCTTGTCTTCGGGAATGCTGATTTGGGACAGCTTCGGCCGTTACCAAAGCGCGGTCCAGGCGCGCAGCATTATGGAGGTGGCGGTGGCGGCGGGCGATCTGATCCATCCCATGCAGGTCGAGCGCGGTTTTACGGCCGGTTTTGTCCAGTCAAAAGGGGAAAAATTTGCGGATATGCTGCCAGGGCTTCGCGCCAAAACCGATGAGAAACTGGCGGCTTACAAGCGGTTTGTCGAGGGGATCGATACTGCTGCAATGCCGAAATTGAAAAAGGCCGTCGAAGAGGCGCAGCGCGGGTTGGAGGGGTTGGCCAGTACGCGCGACCAGGCTAATCGCTATACCATCCCTGCCGGGGAAGCATCCGCTTATTTTACCAATACCATTGGCTATCTCTTGGAGGTGATGAGCACCGCTGCCGAGTACAACAGCGACGCGGCCATCGCGAAGAAGCTGCTGACGTATCATATTTTTTCAAACGCCAAGGAAAACGCCGGGCAGGAGCGGGCGCAGACAACACCGGCATTTTTCGCCAACAAGGTTGACCCCACGCAATATCGCGTCATTCTGTCAAAGATACACAAGCAGGAGGCCTATCTGGATTCGTTCATAGACTCCGCGAGCGACGAGGAAGAGGCAGCGTTAAAGAAAGTGCTCGACGGGGAGGCGGCGCAGGATGTGCAGCGCATGCGTACTGTCATGGCCGAGCGCTCTGCGCAGGGCGGGTTCGATGTAGATTCGGCCGTGTGGCTCAAGCGCATCACCGACAAGATCAACGGGTTTTATGAAGTCGAGCAATTGATCACAAAAAATATCAATAACGATGTCAATCATCTGTTGTCTGCCAGCCGCACGCTCCTGGTGACGCAACTGATCCTGGCGGCACTGGCGATTGCAATTGCCGTCGTAGTATCGGTATGGGTGGCGCGCAGCGTAAACCGTCCGCTAACGGCGGTTGTCGATGCGGCCGAGTATGCGGTTGCGCATGACGATTTCACCCGCGGCATTCCCGAGGAAGGCACGCAGGAAACGGTGCGCGTCGGGCAGGCGATCAATCATCTGATGGAAAAATTCCGCAACATCATTTCGCATACTACCCGCTCCAGCGAAGGCATCGCCGACGCATCCGGCGAACTGGCTATTTCAAGCGGCCAGGTTAACAAAAGTTCGTCCGCACAGGCAGATGCCGCCTCATCGGTCGCCGCCGCTGTTGAGGAAGTATCTGTGAGCGTCAGTGAAACCGCCGCAAATGCCCGCACTGCGGGCGAGATTGTCGAGAAATCCCGCGCCGGAACCGAAAGGGCGCTCGCTGTCATGACCGAGACGGTGCAAAACGTGAATGGTATCGCCGCACTGATCCGCGAGTCGGGTAGCAACGTGGGGCGACTCGACGAGAGTTCCAAGAGGATCGGCGGTATCGTTCAGGTGATCAAAGAAGTTGCCGACCAGACCAACCTGCTGGCATTGAATGCCGCGATTGAAGCAGCGCGCGCTGGCGAGCAGGGAAGAGGTTTCGCGGTCGTGGCGGACGAAGTGCGTAAGCTTGCCGAGCGCACGTCAAAGGCAACTACGGAGATCGCTTCGCTTATCGGCGATATCCAGAACCATATCGGCGAGACCGTCACAGGGATGCAACAGGCCAATATTCAGGTTGCGGAAAGCCTTGAACTCGTCGGCAGAACAGAGACTGCGTTACATCGCATCGGCGACGATTCGCGCGAGGTGGCGAGCAATGTCCAGAGCATTGCCGATGCGGTGCGCGAACAGGATGTCGCCATCCAGCAGGTTGCGGCAAACGTCGAGAAAATCGCCCAGATGGCTGAGGAGAACAGCGCTACGGCTGCATCGAGCAGCGATACGGCGATCCAGCTTGACAGGCTGTCCGGTGTGCTCAAGGACTCGGTAGCCCGCTTCAAGGTCTGATCCAATTCGCAATCAATAGTGAAATATTGTAGGGGCGCGATTCATCGCGCCCCTACTGGGTTATTGGAATAACTCATTTGCCCGTGCGAATAAATTCGCACCGACCAACCAACCAACCAGCAATTGCTGCTGTCTGGATTAATGGGTCAAATCAAGAACGCCAAGTTTGCCGCGCCAGGCAACGCTTTTGGATAAATAACTCATCCGCAGAATATCGGCAAACTCCGTTGCCGGAACCGGCCTGCTGAAATAATACCCCTGCACCACATCGCATGAGTGCAGACGGAGGAACGCCAACTGGTCAGCTGTTTCCACGCCTTCGGCAATGGTTCTGAGATTAAGTCCTTGCGCCATATTGATGATGGCGGTGGTGATGGCCGCATCGTCCGGATTGGTAGTGATGTCCCTTACAAATGACTGGTCGATTTTCAGGTAATCAATCGGGAAATGCTTTAAGTAACTCAAGCTGGAATATCCGGTGCCAAAATCGTCAATGGATATGTGCACGCCCATCTCCTTGAAGCGATTGAGCGTGGCAATTGCGGAATTGGTATTACTCATGACCAATCCCTCGGTCAACTCCAGTTCAAGGTAATGCGGATCAAGCCCGGTATCGCTGAGTACCTTGCTGATTAACTGGCACAGGTTTTGTTGACGGAACTGGACAGCAGACAGGTTGACCGCAATTGAAATAGGCGGAAGTTCGGCCTTCTGCCATGCCATGTTTTGCCGGCATGCCTCATTCAGGATCCATTCTCCCAAAGGGACAATCAACCCGCTTTCTTCCGCGACGGGGATAAATTTTGCCGGGGAAATCAGTCCTGCAGTCGGATGATTCCACCTGATGAGTGCTTCGGCTCCAATGATGTGGCCCGTCTTTATGTCCACCTGCGGTTGGTAATGCAGCACAAATTGACCGTGTTCTAAGGCCTTGCGCAGATCCGACTCAATAAACAGTTTTTCCGCTACCTTCGTCTTCATGTCCGCGACAAAGAATTTGAAATCGTTCCGGCCATTTTCCTTGGTGTGGTACATCGCGGAGTCTGCATTCATGATCAGCGATTCCCGGTCAGTGCCGTCTTCCGGGTAAACACTGATTCCTATGCTTGGAGTGGCGCGGATATTGTGCCCCTCGACTTCATAGGGCTGGCTCAGGGAATGCAGCATTTTCCGCGCCACCGTCAAGATGTTGCCGGTTTCCGCCATGCCATCCAGAACCACAACAAATTCGTCGCCACCCATTCGTGCCACGGTGTCCACCTCGCGTACGCATTCCTTAAGGCGCGTCGCCACAGATTTCAGCAGTTGATCGCCGATCGAATGGCCAAGCGCATCGTTGATGTTCTTGAAGCGATCCATATCCAGAAACAGAACCGCGCACTTGTAGCCGGAGCGTTTTGCATGCGCTATCGCCAGATCAAGCCGGTCTGATAGCAAGGCGCGATTGGGAAGGTCGGTCAGCGTGTCATAGTATGCAAGGCGCTGGATCCGTTCTGCCGCGCTGATATCGCCGGTGATATCGCTGAAGACGGCTATGTAATTGGTTGTGTCCTGTGACAGGTTCTTTACTGCGGTTATTTTCAGCCATTCGGGATAAATTTCCCCGTTTTTGCGCTTGTTCCATATCTCGCCTTGCCAGTGCCCGTTTTCCTGGATGGAAGCCCACATAACCCGGTAATATTCCGCGTCATGCCGCCCCGATTGCAGGATTTTGGGGTTTTTGCCGACAACCTCTGCCGCCGGGTAGCCGGTTATGGTAGTGAAAGCCTCGTTGACGGTGATAATCGCGCCCCGGGCATCGGTGATGGTAATGGCATCCCTGCTGCTTTCAAATACTTGGGCGGACAATTGCAATTGTTCCCCGGCCTTTTTAAGATCGTCGATAGTCATGCTCAGCTTGTTGTTTACAAACCTTAATTTTTTTGAGCCCAGCTCCAGGCGCCGGATCCCACTGGCGATGGACTTGCTTGCCCATCGTGCCAAGTAAGCCAGAAGAACGATACCCGCGATGGAAAAGGCCAGGTTCAAGTAAAACCATTTGTATTGCCGCTCCAGTCTGGAATCCAGACTTGTTTTTACAAGATTGTTGGTGACATTAAGAAGCGCATAGCCATTTTTTACAGGCACTGAAAATTTTGAAAAAAGCTGGTCTGCTTTGACTTCCGGGTGGGGTGGAGAGGCGATCTCATCGGTCAGCCTAAATACATCGTTGATGTTTTGTTCCAGCTCAGGTGAAAACTTGCCAATCTTGGCGCCGAGTTCCGGACTCGTAGTTGTAACAGCAGCCAAATCGTGCTGAATATGTTCCAAGGCTTCCATTATATGTGCCTTCAAATTATTCAGGTTTGCTTTGTCCTCATTGGCAATTCTTTCGTGAGGCATGACAGCCATCACGCCGGCTCGTAGCCGGCCCAAGTGCTCGATTAGATTGGGAATGGCAAAAGTGGTCAGGTTGCCCAGATGATTGATGCCGATATCCCGGTCGGTAGTCAACCCGGAATGGTCCGAAATATCGCCTAACAGATGGATGGCCTTGTTGATCCGGACGCTATGCAAATCGAAACTCTCTTTCGCGGAGAGGCTGGCGGACCGCGCCTGCAATGTTTGCCATTCGGTTTTTATGAGAGTCCAATTACCGTTGTCGGTGGAATTCAGTATAAAGCCGGCTTTGGCGGGTAATGCGTCGACAGTTTTGATTTGTGCATCGATCTGCACCTCTTCGGCAATGATCGTTTCCTTGAGGAATGAATTTCCGCTCAAATAACCGGCAGTCAGACCGCGATGCAGTTGCAAATGCTCTATTGCTCGGGTGATTTGATGGGAATATTCCAGCCCAGCTATTTCGTTTTGAACGGTTTTTATTTCTATATATGAGTTACTGAGAAGATTAAAATTAAATAGCACAATGACTACAATCAACATTCCCGTTACGGCGAATATGTTGCGCGTTGGGTTGTTTCGGGTAGGGGGAAGTACAGCGTGTGGCTGCTTTGATCGTAGATTTTGTTTTTTCATGAGTAACTTCCTGAAGCTGTTGTTGATTCCTGCCGGTTCAAGGTTAAGCCAGAAATCTGCTGCAGGTGCGACCCGCCAAGCGCGTGAAGCCTCTCATCGCGAGGGAGGTAAAATTTCATTTTCTTTTTGTTACATATGTTTAATTATGCACTTAAAAAATATTTGCGGTATGCGGCAAATTGTCGCATGCCGCAAACGCATAATCGCGCCGCCGGGTATTTTAATACCCGGCATTCTGTCGTGCAGTCATGCACGCCAATCCAACTTCAATTGCACTCAAATTATGCACGGTTCGTTTCATTGACCGTTCTTTCGTTCACAGGTAGGATTGCGCACTTTAATGCTTATCGGGTTAATTACGGTGCGTCGCAAATTGGTTGCCGGAAACTGGAAGATGTACGGCTCGTTGGTTCAAAACGCCGAGTTGCTGGATGCCGTACATAGCGGGATGGAACAAATCCGGAATGTCGATTGCGCGGTTTGCGTGCCATTCCCTTATTTGTCCCAAGCGCAGCAAAAACTGTCCGGTAGCGCGGTGAAATGGGGCGCGCAGGATGTGCATCAACTGGAAAAAGGCGCCTATACCGGCGAGGTATCCGCCGCGATGTTGCGCGATTTCGGTTGTAGCTATGTAATCGTCGGACACTCGGAGCGGCGCGCTTACTATAATGAGAGCCACCGTTTGGTGGCTGAGAAATTCCTGGTGGCGCAGCAAGCGGGGATTACGCCTATTCTGTGCGTAGGCGAGACGCTGGAGCAGCGCGAAAGCGGTATTACCGAGAGCGTGGTTGCCGGGCAGTTGGATGCGCTGATACAGTTGGGCGGGGCCCAAGCGTTGCATAATGCGGTGGTGGCTTATGAGCCGGTATGGGCAATCGGCACCGGAAAAACCGCCACTGCAGCGCAGGCGCAGGCGATGCATGCGTTTATCCGCCAGCGTGTAGCATCTCATGATAGTCAGGTTGCAGCGGAGTTGTGTATACTCTACGGCGGTAGCGTGAAGGCGAATAACGCGGTAGAGCTGTTTGCAATGCCGGATATTGATGGTGGGTTAATCGGCGGGGCTTCCTTGGTGGCTGATGAATTTCTGGCGATCTGTCGCGCCGGGCAGACTTGATTTTGTTTTTGGTATAGTATTTTGGTATAGTATTTCAAATATAGTGCGTTTAGGAGTGGCGTGTGGAAACATTGGTTTGGGTAGTGCATGTTTTGACGGCTGTGGTGCTGATCGGTTTGGTGCTGATGCAGCATGGCAAGGGTGCCGACATGGGGGCGGCGTTCGGCACCGGTTCGGCAGGCAGCTTGTTCGGTTCCAGCGGCTCCGCGAATTTTCTCAGCCGCAGCACGGCAGTCGCTGCGACGCTATTTTTTATCACCAGCTTGGCGTTGACTTATATTTATTCCCACCCCACGCAGCAGCAAGGGGTGATGGATAAAGTGAAGCCGGTCGCCACTCAGGCAACTCCGGTCATGCCTGCGGCTAACCCTGCCGATGACTCGAAGTCCAGGGAGATTCCAAAATAATTTCTGCCCGAAAGTTTTTTTAGCACATTGCGGTTGTGGTGGAATTGGTAGACACGCAAGCTTGAGGTGCTTGTGCTCGCAAGAGCGTGGGAGTTCGAGTCTCCCCATCCGCACCAGAATATAAATATAAGCCGGCACAACAGCTTGCCGGCGCAATTAAATAATTAAAAAGTGATTCTGGGCGAACCAGCGAATCACAACAGACCGAGGGAGGAAGCTCAATGTTGGAAAATTATTTTCCGGTGCTGCTGTTCATCTTTATTGGCATCGTGATGGGCGTGGCTCCTGTAGTGCTGGGCAAGCTGGTATCGCCCCATCGCCCCGATAGCAGAAAAAATTCTCCCTATGAATGCGGCTTTGAGGCTTTTGAAGACGCGCGCATGAAATTCGACGTGCGCTATTACCTCGTCGCCATCCTGTTCATCCTGTTCGATCTTGAAATCGCCTTTCTCTTCCCATGGGCGATTGTGCTCAAGGAAATCGGCACCTTCGGTTTTGTTTCCATGATGATCTTTTTGGCCATCCTCGTGGTTGGCTTTATCTACGAATGGATGAAAGGAGCACTGGAATGGGAATAGAAGGCATTCTGGAAAAGAGTGTCGTCACCACGACGCTTGATACCATCATCAATTACACTCGTACCGGATCGCTGTGGCCGATGACCTTCGGGCTGGCCTGTTGCGCCGTGGAAATGATGCATGCCGGTGCAGCGCGTTACGACCTGGATCGTTTCGGTGTGGTGTTCCGCCCCAGCCCGCGCCAGTCTGACGTGATGGTGGTGGCAGGAACACTATGCAACAAAATGGCGCCTGCGTTGCGCAAGGTGTATGACCAGATGGCCGAGCCGCGCTGGGTGATTTCCATGGGTTCATGCGCGAACGGCGGCGGTTATTACCACTACTCCTATTCGGTGGTGCGCGGCTGCGACCGTATCGTGCCGGTGGACGTGTATGTGCCGGGTTGCCCGCCGACAGCCGAGGCCCTGCTGTATGGCGTCATCCAGTTGCAAAACAAGATCAAACGAACCAATACCATTGCGCGTTAGGGTTGAACTATGGCTGCTGATTTGAGTACGTTGCGTACCAGTCTGACGGGTTTGCTTGGCGACAAGCTGACCGGTATGGAGGAAAGACTGGGCGAGTTGACCGTGGTGGTCAAGGCTGCCGGGATGCTGGGCGCGCTGACGCGCCTGCGCGATGCGGCAGGCTTCGAGCAGATGATCGACCTGTGCGGCGTGGATTACTCCGCTTACGGCGATGGTGCGTGGGAAGGCCGGCGCTTCGCGATCGTCTATCACCTGTTGTCGGTGGCGCATAACACGCGCCTGCGGGTGCGTATCTTTGCCGAGGAAGATGATTTTCCGTTGCTGGAATCCGTGACGGACATCTGGCCTTGCGCCAACTGGTATGAGCGCGAGGCCTTCGACCTGTATGGCATCGTGTTCACCGGGCATCCCGACTTGCGCCGCATCCTGACTGACTATGGCTTTGTCGGTAATCCGTTCCGCAAGGATTTCCCGTTGTCCGGCCATGTGGAAATGCGCTACGACCCGGAACAGCAGCGCGTGGTGTATCAGTCGGTGTCGATCGAGCCGCGCGAAGTGACGCCGCGCATCATACGTGAAGAAAACTACGGTCGTAATTGAGGACGCGGTCATGGCTGAGATAAAAAACTACACAATGAATTTTAGTTACGGCCGCCCTGCGGGCTTAACTTGTTTGCACAAGTTAGCCTTCACTGAAATGCATGGTGAACGCACGTTGAACCTGGTGTCGAGATAGGCGGAGTTATGGCAGAGATAAAAAACTACACCATGAATTTTGGGCCGCAGCATCCTTCCGCGCACGGGGTGTTGCGCTTGGTGCTGGAGCTGGACGGCGAGGTCATCGAGCGTGCCGATCCGCATATCGGGTTGTTGCACCGCGGCACCGAGAAGCTGGTCGAGCACAAGACCTATCTGCAATCCCTGCCCTACATGGATCGGCTCGATTATGTTTCGATGCTGAGCAACGAGCATGCCTATGTGATGGCGGTCGAGAAGCTGGCGGGCATCGAGGTGCCGTTGCGCGCGCAGTACATCCGTGTGATGTATGACGAAATTACCCGTATCCTCAATCACCTGCTATGGCTGGGTGCGCACGGGCTGGATATTGGCGCGATGACCGTGTTCCTGTATTGCTTCCGCGAACGCGAGGATTTGTTCGACGCTTATGAAGCAGTATCCGGTGCGCGCATGCACGCGGCCTATTACCGTCCGGGCGGCGTGTATCGCGATCTGCCGGACTCCATGCCGCAATACCAGCCATCGAAAATCCACAATGCCGCAGCGGTAAAAAAGCTCAACGAAAACCGCCAAGGCTCGCTGCTCGATTTTCTGGAAGATTTCACCAATCGCTTCCCTGCCTATGTGGATGAATATGAAACGCTGCTGACCGACAACCGCATCTGGAAGCAGCGCACTGTCGGCATCGGCGTAGTCACGCCGGAGCGCGCATTGGCGCTGGGCTTTACCGGCCCGATGCTGCGTGGCTCAGGGGTGGAATGGGATTTACGCAAGAAGCAACCTTATGAAGTCTATGACCGCATCGAGTTCGATATTCCGGTCGGCAAGACCGGCGACTCCTATGACCGTTATCTGGTACGCGTCGAGGAGATGCGCCAGGCCAACCGCATCATCAAGCAATGCATCGCCTGGCTGCGTAGCAACCCCGGTCCGGTGATGACCGATAATTTCAAGTTTGCGCCGCCCAAGCGCGAAGCGATGAAGCAGAACATGGAGGAATTGATCCATCACTTCAAGCTGTTCAGCGAAGGGATGCATGTGCCGGTCGGCGAGGCCTATGCGGCGGTGGAACATCCCAAGGGCGAGTTCGGCATTTACCTGATTTCCGACGGTGCGAACAAACCTTATCGCATGAAGATACGTGCGCCCGGTTTTGCACACATGGCCGGGCTGGATGAAATGGTGCGCGGTCACATGATTGCCGACGTGGTGACCATTCTCGGCACACAGGACATAGTTTTTGGTGAGGTAGACCGCTGATGAACACCCCTATAAATCCGTTTGTCGGGCGAATCGCGGTGTCGCGTGCTCGCTCATTCCTCGTCTATCAATGTGATATGCCTCGTCATTCGCTGCGCGGCTTCTTGCGCTTCATCCCGAAAAACAAATTTCTAGGGGTGTTATAAATGTTGCCGGAACAAATACAAGCAAAAATCAACCGCGAGTTGAAGAAATATCCGGCGGACCAGAAACAGTCTGCGGTGATGGCCGCATTGCGTTTTGTGCAGGACGAAAAGGGCTGGATTGCCGCCGAGGACATGGCGGATGTTGCGGCCTACCTCGGCATGCCGAAAATGGCGGTATACGAGGTGGCGACCTTCTATCACATGTACAACCTCAAGCCGATGGGCAAGCACACCATCACCGTCTGCACCAATCTGTCCTGTACGCTGGGCGGGGCAGGGGATACTGTGGCATATCTGCAAGCCAAGCTGGGTATCGGTTTTGGCGAAGTTTCCGCAGACGGCAGGTTTGGACTGCGCGAAGGCGAATGCATGGGGGCATGCAAGGATGCGCCGCTGTTCACCGTGAACAACAAAAAACTTTGCGGTCGTTTGAGCAAAGAGAATATCGATCAAATTTTGGCGGAACTGGACCAATCATGAAAAACACTGGCATGAGAGGCCCGGTCATTCTCACCACGATGGATTTCGACCAGCCCTGGACGCTGGAAAACTATCTCAAGGTCGGCGGTTACCAGGCATTGCGCAAGGTGCTGACCGAGAAAATGTCGCCCGATGCGATTATTTCCGAAGTCAAGCTGTCGGCGTTGCGCGGACGCGGCGGCGCGGGCTTCCCGACCGGGCTGAAGTGGAGCTTCATGCCCAAAAACTACGATGGCGACAAATATATCGTCTGTAATACCGACGAGGGCGAGCCGGGCACTTGCAAGGATTGGGACATCCTGCGCTACAACCCGCACTTGCTCATCGAAGGCATGGCGATCGCCGCCTATACGATGGGAGTCAAGACCGGCTACAACTACGTGCATGGCGAAATCTTCGAAGCCTACGAACGCATGGAGGAAGCCTGCGAACTGGCGCGCGCCGCCGGCTATCTGGGCGACAATATCATGGGCACGGATTTCTGTTTCGACCTGCACAATCATCTGGGTTATGGTGCCTATGTCTGTGGCGAAGAAACTGCACTGCTGGAATCCATTGAAGGCAAGAAAGGCCAGCCGCGCTTCAAGCCGCCTTTTCCCGCGACCTTCGGCCTGTACGGCAAACCGACCACCATCAACAACACTGAGACTTTCGCCAGTATCCCGTACATCATCAACAACGGCGGGCAGAAGTTTCTGGAATTGGGCAAACCGAACAACGGCGGCACCAAGCTGTTTTCCGTATCCGGCCACGTGAACAATCCGGGCAACTTCGAAGTGCCGATGGGTACGCCGTTCAGCGAACTGTTGAAAATGGCGGGCGGGGTGCGCAACGGCCATACGCTCAAGGCGGTAATTCCCGGCGGCTCGTCGATGCCGGTACTGCCCGGCGCGGTCATGATGGATCTGACCATGGACTACGATTCCATCTCCAAGGCGGGTTCCGGCCTGGGCAGCGGTGCGGTGATCGTGATGGACGAAACGACCTGTATGGTGCGCGCGCTGGAGCGCCTGTCCTATTTTTATTATGAGGAATCCTGCGGGCAATGCACGCCGTGCCGCGAAGGTACCGGCTGGCTATATCGCATCGTGCATCGCATCGAGCATGGCGAAGGCCGCAAGGAAGATCTGGATTTGCTGTTGAGTGTGGGCGAAAACCTTGCCGGGCGCACTATTTGCGCGTTGGGCGAGGCGGCGGTTTGGCCGGTGCAGGGGATGCTCAGGCATTTCCGCGACGAATTTGAATATCACATCGAACACAAGCGTTGCTTGGTGTAAAGCTGACAGGTCAGGTGCGTAATGATCAACATTGAAATTGACGGCAAGCTGGTAGAAATCGGGCGCGGTTCCACTGTGATGGACGCAGCGCACAAGGCGGGCATTCATATTCCGCATTTTTGCTACCACAAGAAACTGTCCATCGCCGCCAGTTGCCGCATGTGTCTGGTCGAGGTGGAAAAGGCCCCCAAGCCGCTGCCTGCCTGTGCGACACCGGCTGCCGATGGCATGAAAGTCCATACCCATTCCGAGTTGGCAGTCAAGGCGCAACAGGGCGTGATGGAGTTTTTGCTGATCAACCACCCGCTGGATTGCCCGGTTTGCGACCAAGGCGGCGAGTGTCAGTTGCAGGATGTGGCAATGGGCTATGGCGCGCCAGCATCGCGCTACAGCGAAGAAAAACGCATCGTGATGCACAAGGATATCGGCGCACTGATTTCCACCAGGGAAATGAGCCGCTGCATCCAGTGCACGCGCTGCGTGCGCTTTGGACAGGAAATCGCTGGCATGATGGAACTGGGCATGGCGTTCCGCGGCGAACATGCCGAAATCATGAGTTTTGTGGACAGTTCGGTGGATTCCGAACTGTCCGGTAATATGATCGACCTGTGCCCGGTCGGCGCATTGACCAGCAAGCCATTCCGCTACACCGCGCGCAGCTGGGAGCTGTCGCGGCGCAAGTCGGTCAGCCCGCATGATGGCCTGGGCTCCAACCTGGCGGTGCAGGTGAAGAACCACAAGGTGATGCGCGTCCTGCCGATCGAAAACGAAGCCGTCAACGAATGCTGGATTTCCGACAAGGACCGTTTCAGCTATGAAGGGCTGAATTCTGCGGAGCGTTTGACCAAGCCGATGCTCAAGCAGGACGGCAAGTGGGTTGAGGTCGAATGGCAAGTTGCGCTGGAATACGTGGCGAAAGGTTTGCACCAGATCGCCTGTGGCGCCGGAGCGGATCAGGTCGCTGCACTGGCGACGCCGCACAGCACACTGGAAGAACTCTACCTGTTGCAGAAACTCATGCGCGGCCTGGGCAGCGGCAATGTCGATTTCCGCCTGCGCCAGTCCGATTTCAGCATGGACGGCAAGCAAGCCGGTGCGCCGTGGCTGGGTATGCCGGTTGCCGACATCAATACCCGCGACCGCCTGCTGATCGTCGGCAGCTTCCTGCGCAAGGATCACCCTTTGCTGGCGCAGCGTGTGCGCCAAGCCGTCAAGCACGGCGCGCAAGCCAATATCGTGCATGCCACTGATGACGACCTGCTGATGCCTGTTGCCAACAAGGCCATCGTCGCGCCGGGCGAACTGGTGAACGTGCTGGCACAAATCCTCAAGGCGCTGGCTGCCGAGAAGCAGGGCAGCGCGCAGGGTGTCGAGAATGTCACAGTCGGCAGCGAGGCCGCCGCCATCGCCAAGAGCCTGGCAAGCGGCGAACGCGCCGCAGTGTTGCTGGGCAATTTCGCACAGCAACATCCACAGGCGGCGCAACTCGCCGTATTGGCGGAACGGATCGCCGCATTGTGCGGCGCAAAATTCGGCTTCCTCGGCGAGGCGGCCAATAGCGTCGGCGGCTATCTCGCTGGGGCGGTGCCGTTCGGCGGTGCTGTGCAAGGCATGAATGCCGCACAGATGGTTGCATCGCCGCGCAAGGCGTACCTCCTGCTGAATGTCGAGCCGGAGCTGGATATGCACGACCCACAACAGGCGATGGCTGCGATGTACGCCGCCGATATGGTGGTGGCCTTGTCCGCCTACAAGCACCATGCGACCGATTACGCTGATGTGCTGTTGCCGATCGCGCCGTTTACCGAAACTTCAGGCACGTTTGTCAACACCGAGGGGCGTGTGCAAAGTTTCAAGGGCGCGGTCAAGCCGCTCGGCGAAGCGCGTCCGGCCTGGAAGGTGCTGCGTGTCTTGGGCAATCTACTCGACGCGAGCGGTTTCGATTACGATTCCAGCGAAGCAGTGCGCGATGAAGCGCTCGGCATGCAGGAAGTTGGCGGCAAACTGAATAACCATCTGGACGTTGCATTGCAGAATACCGCCGCTACCAAGGCGCAGGGATTGCAGCGTGTGGCCGATGTGCCGATCTACTCGACTGATGGGCTGGTGCGCCGTGCTGCCTCGCTACAGAAGACCCACGATGCCGTAATTCCGTGCGTGACGATGCATGGCAGCGAGTTGCAGAAACTGGGCGTGCAATCCGGCGACACCGTGAAGGTGACCCAGGGCAGGGCAGCGGTGCGCCTTGCGGTGCAGGCGGATGACATTATGCCTGCCGGTACCGCGCGTGTGGCGGCGGGCCATCCGGCTACGGCGGAACTGGGCGCGATGTTTGGAACAATCACTGTGGAGCGCGCAT
Source organism: Gallionella sp. (assembly GCA_028714895.1). Classification (GTDB taxonomy): domain Bacteria; phylum Pseudomonadota; class Gammaproteobacteria; order Burkholderiales; family Gallionellaceae; genus Gallionella. The sequence goes on from JAQTLM010000007.1 coordinate 100,737, forward strand.
GATGGAATTGCTGCAAACTTTGCAACAGGCCGGGCTTGAACTGCTCGGCCCGGCTTGGTTGCCGATCTGGACGATAGTAAAGATCATGGTCATCACGGTGCCGATCATGCTTACGGTCGCCTACCTGACGCTGGCGGAACGCAAGGTCATCGGCTACATGCAGATTCGTATCGGCCCGAATCGCGTCGGCCCCTACGGCTTGCTGCAACCGCTCGCCGACGGTGCGAAGTTGCTGTTCAAGGAAATCATCATTCCGAGCGGCTCGAACAAATTCCTGTTCATCGCGGCACCTATTTTGGGATTGGCGCCGGCTTTGGCGGCATGGGCGGTGATGCCGTTCAGCGAAGGGATGGTGCTGACTAATGTCAATGCCGGGCTGTTGTACATCCTGGCGATGACTTCGCTATCGGTGTACGGCATCATCATCGCCGGCTGGGCATCCAACTCCAAGTATGCCTTCATCGGCGCAGTTCGTTCCGTCGCACAGATCGTGTCATATGAAATCGCGATGGGTTTTGCGCTGGTGTGCGTGCTGATGGCTTCACAAAGCATGAATGTGGGCGACATCGTGCGCGGCCAGCAAGGCAGCCTCGGTATGCTGAACTGGTATTTCATCCCGCTGTTCCCGATGTTCCTGGTGTATCTGATTTCCGGCGTGGCGGAAACCAACCGCGCGCCGTTCGACATGGCGGAAGGCGAGTCGGAAATCGTCGCGGGTTTCCATGTGGAATATTCCGGCATGGCGTTCGCGATGTTCTTCCTGGCCGAATACGCCAACATGATCCTGATCTCCTTCCTCACCGCGATCATGTTTCTGGGTGGCTGGTTGTCACCTGTGCCTTTCCTGCCGGACAGCTTCATCTGGCTGCTGGCCAAGGCTTCCTTCTTCCTGTTTCTGTTCCTGTGGTTGCGCGCGACCTTCCCGCGCTATCGCTATGACCAACTGATGCGGCTGGGCTGGAAAGTATTCATCCCGCTCACCATCATCTGGGTGGTAGTGGTTGCCGTGTGGATGCAAACCCCGTATTGGCTGTGGTAGGGGCGTGATTAACCGCGCCCCTGCAAGGATACCCATACAAAGATATAAGACATGGAAAAAATAACAAACTTCTTCAAAACCTTCCTGCTCTATGAGTTGGTCAAGGGCATGGCGCTGACCGGGCGGTATTTCTTCGCGCGCAAAATCACCGTGCAATACCCCGAAGAGAAGACCCCGCAGAGCTTCCGTTTCCGCGGGCTGCACGCGCAGCGCCGCTACGCCAACGGCGAAGAGCGCTGTATCGGCTGCAAGCTTTGCGAGGCGGTGTGCCCGGCTTTGGCGATCAAGATCGAAGTGGCGGAGCGCGAGGACGGTACGCGCCGCACCACGCAATATGACATCGATCTGTACAAATGCATCTTTTGCGGCTTCTGCGAGGAGTCCTGCCCGGTGGATGCGATCGTCGAAACGCGCATGTTCGAGTACCACGGCGAAAAGCCCGGCGACCTGTATTACACCAAGCCGATGTTGCTGGCGATGGGCGACAAACATGAAGAGCAAATCGCCAAGGATCGTGCGGCGGATGCCAAGTACCGATAAGAGGACAGCAAGATGAATTTCGAGACCATCATGTTTTATGTGTTTGCGGCGCTGATCGTGTTTTCGGCATTGCGCGTGATCACCGCACACAACCCGGTGCATGCGGTGCTGTTCCTGGTGCTGGCGTTCATCAGCTCAGCAGGCATCTGGATATTGCTGGAAGCGGAATTCCTCGCCATCACGCTGGTGCTGGTGTATGTCGGCGCGGTGATGGTGCTGTTCCTGTTCGTGGTGATGATGCTCGACATCAATCTGGTGCGGATGCGTGAAGGCATCTGGCGCTGGCTGCCGTTCGGCGCAGCATTGGCCGGCTTGATGGCGTTCGAGATGATTTGGGTGCTGGGTTCCTCAGGGACGCCGGCTGGCAAGTCGGCCATCAAGCATGCGGCCGATTACAGCAATACCAAGGAGCTGGGCAGGTTGATCTATACCGAGTATGTGTATCCGTTCGAGATTGCCGCAGTGTTGTTGCTGGTGGCGATGGTGGCGGCGATTGCGCTGACCCTGCGCCGCCGCAAGGATGCCAAGTCGCAGGTGGTAGCCGAGCAGGTCGCGGTGAAGAAGGCGGATCGTTTGCGCATTGTGAAGATGCAGGCCGAACGCAAAGAATGAACCAATCAAGGGAGTGGGAAGCGTGTTAACACTGTCGCATTATCTGGTACTGAGCGCCGTGCTGTTTGCCATCGGCGTGGTCGGCATTTTCCTGAACCGCAAGAACCTGATCGTGCTGCTGATGGCGATCGAGATGATGCTGCTGGCGGTAAACACCAATTTTGTGGCGTTCTCGCATTACCTGAACGATACCGCCGGCCAGGTGTTCGTGTTTTTCATCCTGACCGTGGCCGCTGCCGAGGCCGCCATCGGCCTGGCGATACTGGTGGTGCTGTTCCGCAACCTGAACACCATCAATGTTGACGATCTCGACAGCCTGAAAGGGTAATGGGCATGACTATGCAGAATTTGTATCTGTTGGTTCCTTTGGCTCCGCTGGTCGGGGCGATTGCCGCCGGACTGTTCGGAAAGTGCCTGGGACGCGCCTGGTCGCACCGCATCACCATCGCGCTGGTGGCGGTTTCGTTTTTTGCGTCGCTGGCGATTTTCAACGATGTGCTGGCGGGCCATGTGTTCAACGGCCCGGTCTATACCTGGCTGATTTCCGGTGATACCAGCTTTCAGGTGGGTTTCCTGATCGACCGCCTGACCGTGATGATGATGCTGGTGGTGACTTTCGTCTCGCTGATGGTGCACATCTATACCATCGGCTACATGGAAGAGGATGACGGTTACCAGCGCTTCTTCAGCTACATCTCGCTGTTCACCTTCTCGATGCTGATGCTGGTGATGGCGAACAACTTCATGCAGCTGTTCTTCGGCTGGGAAGCGGTGGGGCTGGTTTCCTACCTGCTGATCGGCTTCTGGTACAAGAAGGACACGGCAATCTACGCCAACCTCAAGGCCTTCCTAGTGAACCGCGTCGGCGATTTCGGCTTCCTGCTCGGCATCGGCTTGGTGCTGATGGTGTTCGGTACGCTGGACTATGCTGCGGTATTCGCCAATGCCGCCAGCCACGCCAAAGATATGGCTCCGATTCCCGGCGTATCATGGAACATGATGTCGGCGATCTGCATCCTTCTGTTCATCGGCGCGATGGGCAAATCGGCACAGTTCCCGCTACATGTCTGGCTGCCCGATTCGATGGAAGGCCCGACCCCGATCTCAGCGCTGATCCATGCCGCAACCATGGTGACCGCCGGTATTTTTATGGTGGCGCGTATGTCGCCGCTGTATGAGTTGTCGGAAACGGCGCTGTCGTTCGTGATGGTCATCGGCGCGATTACCGCGCTGTTTATGGGTTTTCTCGGTATCATCCAGAACGATATCAAGCGCGTGATCGCGTATTCCACGTTATCGCAGCTCGGCTACATGACAGTGGCGCTCGGCGCGTCGGCCTATTCGGTGGCGATCTTCCACCTGATGACCCACGCGTTTTTCAAGGCGCTGTTGTTCCTCGCCGCCGGCAGCGTGATCATCGCCATGCACCACAACCAGGACATCCGCTACATGGGCGGCCTGCGGAAATATATGCCGATTACCTGGATCACTTCGCTGATCGGCTCGCTGGCGCTGATCGGTACGCCGTTCTTCTCCGGTTTCTACTCCAAGGACAGCATTATCGAAGCGGTGGAATATTCCCATCTGCCCGGCTCCGGTTTTGCCTACTTTGCGGTGATGGCCGGAGTGTTCGTCACCGCCTTCTATTCGTTCCGCATGTACTTCCTGGTATTCCACGGCAAGGAACGGTATGACGAAGCACCGCATGACGAACATCACGCCGTTGACGTGCATGCGCACGACGCACATGAGCATGATGACCACGCCTCTGCAAGCGATGCGCATGACGATCATGGCCATCACGGCGGCAAGCCGCACGAGACGCCGTGGGTGGTGACGCTGCCGCTGATCCTGCTGGCCATTCCCTCCGTGCTAATCGGCTATATTGCTATCGAACCTATGCTGTATGGCGGCTATTTCGGCGACGCTATTTACATCAGCCAAGCCCATCATGCGCTCGCCGACATGAGTGATGAATTTCACGGCGCTGCGGAGATGGCATTGCATTCGTTCACTTCTGAACCTTTTATTCTGGCTCTGGCAGGAGTGGTGTCGTCATGGTTCTTCTACATGAAGCGCCCTGATATCCCCGCTGCGATTCAAAAGCGCTTCCAGTTCATCTACACCTTGCTCGATAACAAGTATTACTTCGACCGCTTCAACGACTGGTTCTTTGCCGGCGGCGCGCGCGGTGCGAGCGGCTTGCTGTGGAAGTTCGGCGACGTGAAGCTGATTGACGGGTTGATGGTGAACGGCACGGCGAAACTGGTCGGGATGTTCTCCGGTGTGATGCGGCGTCTGCAGTCCGGCTATATCTACCACTATGCTTTTTCCATGATCATCGGCGTATTCGTGCTGCTGACCGTGCGAACCTGGTTTGAATAGTTGTAGGTCGGGCTTCAGCCCGACATGGTGGGGCAGCGTCGGGTTGAAGCCCGACCTACAATAAAGGAATAACAGCATGATTTTTGGATTACCCGTAATTAGTGTTGCGATCTGGCTGCCGATCATCTTCGGCATCTTGGTGTTGGCCACCGGTGATGACAAGAACGCTCCGCTGGCGCGCATCTTGGCCTTGGTCGGCTCAACGCTCGGTTTCCTGGTGACGATTCCGCTCTATACCGGCTTTGTGCGCGACACTTCCGAGATGCAGTTCGTCGAATTGCATGACTGGATCGCGCGCTTCAACATCCACTATCACCTCGGCGTTGACGGCATCTCGGTGCTGTTCGTTCTGCTCACCGCTTTTTTTACGCCCCTCGTGGTGCTGGCCGGCTGGCAGGTGATCGAGAAGCGTGTCGCGCAATACATGGCGTCCTTCTTGATTATGTCCGGTGTCATGATCGGCGTGTTCACCGCGCTAGACTCCATCCTGTTCTACGTGTTTTGGGAAACCATGCTGATTCCGATGTTTCTGATCATCGGCGTATGGGGCGGGCCGAACCGCGTGTATGCGGCAGTCAAGTTTTTCCTCTACACCCTGCTCGGTTCGCTGCTGATGCTGGTGGCGCTGATTTACCTGTACAACCAGTCCGGCGGCAGCTTTGCGATTCTCGACTTCCATAAGGTCGAGCTCCCGATGACGGCGCAGATACTAATTTTCATCGCATTCTTTTTCGCCTTCGCGGTGAAAGTGCCGATGTTCCCGGTGCATACCTGGTTGCCGGATGCGCACGTCGAAGCACCGACGGGCGGTTCGGTGGTGCTGGCGGCGATCATGCTGAAGGTCGGCGCCTACGGCTTCCTGCGCTTCTCCATGCCGATCACGCCGGATGCCAGCCATCAACTGGCCGGTGTGATGATCGCGCTGTCGCTGATCGCGGTGGTGTACATCGGTCTGGTGGCGTTGATGCAGACGGACATGAAGAAGCTGGTAGCGTATTCTTCGATTTCGCATATGGGCTTTGTCACGCTGGGATTTTTCATCTTCAATGCTTACGGCATGGAGGGCGCGCTGCTGCAAATGGTTTCGCATGGCTTTGTCGCGGGCGCGCTGTTCCTGTGCATCGGTGTGCTGTATGACCGCATGCACTCGCGCAATATCGCCGATTACGGCGGCGTGGCCGACACCATGCCGGTATTCGCCGCATTCTTCATGTTGTTCGCGATGGCCAACGTTGGGCTACCCGGCACCAGCGGCTTCGTCGGTGAATTCATGGTGATCATCGGCGCGGTGAAGGTGAATTTCTGGTACGCCTTCGCCGCCGCGACCACGCTGATCTTCGGCGCGGCCTACACGCTGTGGATGTACAAGCGCGTGATCTTCGGCGCGGTGGCGAATTTGCATGTCGCCGAACTCACCGACCTGACGCTGCGCGAGAAGGTGATCTTCGCAATCCTGGCGGCTACCGTGCTGGGCATGGGGCTGTATCCCTTGCCGTTCAGCGAAATCATGCACGTGTCGGTGAATGACCTGCTGGTGCATGTGGCGCGTTCCAAGCTGCCGTTGTAGGGGCAATTCACGAATTGCCCAAGCCAGCCCCGTATTTTTGCAGCAGATTTTGAGGTGTATATGGATTTGATGACTAATTTGATGCCGGCCGGCGCGGAAATTTTTATGCTGGCCATGGCGTGTGTGATTCTGATTGCGGATTTGCTGATCAAGCAAAGCGGCAGGCTGGTCACCTACCTGCTGGTGCAACTCACCCTGCTGGGCTGTTCGCTGATTACCGTCGGTACGCACGAGAACGGCATTGTGTATGCCTTCCACAACATGTTCGTGGACGACCTGATGTCCGACGTGCTGAAGTTGCTGACCTATCTGGCGGTGTCGATGATGCTGGTATATTCGCGCCAGTATCTCACCGTGCGCGGCCTGTTCAGCGGCGAATTCATGGTGCTGGCCATGTTCGCCACGCTCGGCATGATGGTGATGATCTCCGCCAACCATTTCCTCACCCTGTATCTCGGTCTGGAAGTGCTCTCGCTGAGCCTCTATGCGATGGTCGCCTTGCAGCGCGATTCCGCTGTCGCCACCGAAGCCGCAATGAAATATTTCATCCTCGGTGCGCTGGCTTCCGGCCTGCTGCTGTATGGCATGTCCATGCTGTATGGCGCGACCGGCTCGCTGGAACTGGGCGCAGTGTCAAGCGCAATCAAGTCGGGTGCAGCGGACAAGGATCTGCTGGTGTTCGGTCTGGTGTTCGTGGTCTCCGGCCTGGCCTTCAAGCTCGGCGTGGTGCCGTTCCACATGTGGGTGCCGGACGTGTATCACGGCGCACCCACCGCGATGACCATGCTGATCGGCTCGGCGCCCAAACTCGCCGCCTTTGCCTTTGTTTCGCGCATTCTGGTCGAAGGGCTGCAGCCGCTGGTGCAACACTGGTCCGGCATGTTGATCATCCTTGCCATCGCCTCAATGGCACTTGGCAATATTACCGCGATTGCGCAAACCAACCTCAAGCGTATGCTCGCCTACTCCACCATCGCGCATATGGGTTTCCTGTTGCTTGGCCTGCTGAGCGGCGGCATCGAAGGCTACGGAACTTCCATGTTCTACGCCGTGGTGTATGTGCTGATGTCGCTCGGCGCATTCGGCATGATCATGCTGCTGTCGCGTGAAGGCTTCGAGGCCGATACCCTCAATGACTTCAAGGGACTCAACCAGCGCAGCCCGTGGCTTGCCTTCCTGATGCTGCTGCTGATGTTTTCCATGGCTGGCGTACCGCCCACAGTCGGCTTCTATGCAAAATTCTCTGTGCTGAACTCCGTGGTGCAGGCGGGACATGTCTGGCTGGCTGTCGTTGCGGTGTTGCTCTCGCTGATCGGTGCGTTCTACTACCTGCGCATCGTCAAGCTGATGTATTTTGACGCGCCGGAAAGCCACGCGCCGATTGATGTTGGCTCGGATTCTGCGTTTCTGCTGAGCGTGAATGGACTGGGCGTGTTGTTGCTCGGCCTGTTGCCCGGCACGCTGATGTCGGTTTGTGCCGTGTCGGTGCAGCAATCGTTGTTGCTGCATTAAATCAGCCTGTAATTATTGCCACACCCAAACTCCCGCCGCGTGCGGGAGTTTTTGTTTGTGCTCCCGCATTACGTGGCAAAATGTACCCGTCTGAAAACAGCGAGGTGTCGAGATGGAAGCATATTGGATATGGTGGTTGGTGGCGCTGGCGCTGGTGATCGCCGAAATGTCCAGCGGCACGTTCTACCTGATTGCTGTCGCATTCGGACTGGCGGTTGCAGGCATCGCTGCGTATATGGGTGTGGCGTGGAGCGGGCAGGCCGCCGTTGCGGCAGTGCTGTGTTCGGCGAGCGTGGCAGGTATTTATCGCTGGAATAAACAGCACGCCCGCCCGCATGAAAACGTTAACTTTGCCAACGACATCGGCCAGACTGTGCGCGTCGTAAGTTGGTCGGATGAACGCCATGCCCGTGTCAGCTATCGCGGCGCAGAATGGGATGCCGAACTGGCGGGTAAAGCCGCAGCGGACGCAGCCAGGCAGGCATGGCGCATCAAGGAAATCGTCGGAACTCGTTTGATTGTCGAGTAGCTTAGTCACTGAGCGGAGGAGAAAAAACATGGATATGTTCGTCATCGGATTGGGAATCTTTGCGGTCATTCTGGCCTTTCAGTCGATCAAGATCGTGCCGCAACAAAACGCGTGGGTGATCGAGCGGTTCGGTAAATACAACAGGACGCTGGAGCCCGGCCTGAGTATCGTCATTCCATTCATGGACCGTGTCGCCTACCGTCACCGCCTGACCGAGTTCCCTATCGATATTGCCCCGCAGGTCTGCATCACGCGCGACAACACCCAGGTGCAAGTGGATGGCGTACTGTATTACCAGGTCACCGATGCCGCGCGTGCCAGCTATGGCACGTCGAATTACCTCGCCGCCATCACCATGCTCGCGCAGACTGCGCTACGCTCGGAATGCGGCAAACGCGATCTGGACAAGCTGCTGGAAGACCGCGATGCGATCAATCGCACCGTGGTGTTCGCGCTCGATGAAGCCAGCCCGAACTGGGGGGTGAAGGTGCTGCGCTATGAAATCAAGGACATCACCCCGCCTGCACAAGTGCTCGCCTCTATGCAAAAACAAATCACCGCCGAGCGCGAAAAGCGCGCGCTGATTGCCCAATCGGAAGGCAAAAAACAGGAAGAGATCAATCTCGCCGAAGGCAAGATGACTGCTTCGATTCGCGAATCAGAAGGTACCCGGCAAGCTGCCATCAACAATGCCCAAGGCGAGGCTGAAGCATTGCTGCTGGTCGCCAATGCCACCGCCGAATCGATCAAAGTGGTCGCCAACGCGATTCAAAGTGAAGGCGGCCTGGTCGCCGTCAACCTCAAAGTAGCCGAAAGATTCGTCGATGCCTTCGGCAACATCGCGAAGCAGGGCAACACCATGATCCTGCCCGGTAACGCCGCCGACATCGCCGGACTGGTCGCCACCGCGATGCAGGTGGTAAAGAAAAGCTGATGTTTTATGATGCTTATTTATAAGATAAAGGTTATGAAATGACATTGACCGATTTGTCAGGTGATCCTTTCGATATTCCGCAAGAAGGGGATATTCCGCAAGAGGAGTTGATGCTCCCCGGTTTTGTCTTCAGACGGCCGGAAGGGATCATTATTGACCTGCCGTGCTTGCATGCGGCTGGCGGGTTTGGGCTTTTTATTGATCGGTTGTTTACCGGAGGGATGCGGTTTTCCGGCTTGGACTATGCAGCTTTTCTCAAGCTGCTTTATGACGCCGACTGGCTGGCGGCGATGCAAGGCAAAAGCGCTGAGGTAAAAATTGCCACAAAAATCAGCCGGTTTTTGCCGCAGCGCCAAGTGCTCTACCGGGCAGTGAAGTTGCTTGAGGGCGGGAATCGCGCTGAATATGTTTTTGAGCCGGTCAGCATCAAGGAGGCTTATGAAGAACCGGTTTATGGCGAGCCGGGAGAAGACGGTGTTCCGTCGATTACCGGATATGTGAGTAAAACCAGACAAGTGCCGACAAAACTGGATTTCGATGAATTTATCGCCGATATGTGGCTGAAAGAGGTTAAATTCGGCATTGATGCGGATGCCGTGCGCCAGGCCATCGCAAGCGGCGCGTCTGCCCGCGTAACGATTGCCCGGTATCTTGAGCCTACGGAGGGGCGCGATGCTGAAATTCTGGAGGTGTGCCCCGATTTGCGCCGCGATAATTCCCCCAAAATTTTGCGGGATGGCAAGGCTGATTTGAAGGCATTTAAGAATCGTTTTCCGCAAATCGCCAAAGGGAAACGCTTGATCAAGAAAGTCCCGAGAGTGCTCGGTAAACCGGGTTACAAGGTGGCAGGTGATGTCATTGAGCCAAAAATGCCGAAAGATGTGGACTTGTACGCGCTTGCAGCGGCGGGAACGTCCGTGGAACAAGCGGCCGATGGCGAGTATATCGTGGCTGCGCTGGATGGTTTTATCATATTGGATGAGCAATCAAGCAGTATTTCAGTCACCGAGAAAATTGAAACAAAAGGGGGCGTCAGCGCCAAGACGACTGGTGATCTGGAGTTGAGCGTAGACGAATTCATCGAGCATGGTGAGGTGCAGGAAGGGTGTACGGTGAAGGGCAAGCACATGACCTTTATTGCCGACGTCTTCGGCAACGTGATTTCGCGAGGCGGCAATATCCGCATTGAGGGGAATTTTTCCGGCAGCCGTGCGGAATCGCAGGGCGGAAATATTACTCTGTGCAAGAGTGCCTCGCGCGCCACGGTTCGCGCCCGCGACGGGGAAGTGACGGTCCATTACTGCGAACACAGCACGATTATCGGTAGAGTTGTCCGTGTCGAACATGCCGTGAGTTGTGAAATTATCGCCGATGAAGTGTTCGCCGATGTCGTTGAGGGGTGCATGATTGCGGCCGAAAAAATCAAGATTGCCTCCGCCGATGAACGCAGGGGCCGGGAGACTTTGGTGACGGTGCTGATACCTGACTTGTCTGAATTTGATCAGCGCATCGCAACATTGCAAAAGAGAATTGTCGAGGCGCAGGAAAGCAACAAAGCCAAGGTGCAGGAAATCGAGTTGCTGAAATCTGACCAGGAGTTCGCGAAATATCTGGCGTTGCATGAAAGGATCAAAAGCGGCGCAATCAAGCTGACGACAGAACAGGCCGGCAACTGGCGAAAACTGGTGGAAAAAAACGCCAAGGTGGTCAATCAGATCGCGAAGCTCAATGCTGAAATCAGCGCGCTTGACCTTTCGGTTAAGAAATCCGAAGAGGAGCTTGCATCTGCCACGCGCGAGCGGGACGCAATGGGGGGTGACATCTCCTGCGTCATCGATAAAATTATTGGCCAAACCACCGGCCAAACAATGAAATCCGCTAACGGCGCGGATGTTTTTAGCGGCATGCCGGGCGCCGACATCCGGGTCATTTTGCAGAAAGTGGATAGCTATAAGGCGCGGATTTTTTCGGAAGATTCGGGATCGGTCGGCTGGAAATTCAAGCAATAATTTTGCGATTTTTTGCTAAAAACGGCTGAACTACTTTTTTTATTGCGCAGGGAATTGCCGTGGATTTGAAAGAAACCCGCTTGGATACAGCCGTGATGTACGACGGCAGTTTCATCAAGGTGCATAAGGATCATGCGCGCCTGCCGGACGGCCAAGTGCATACCCGCGAATATATCGTCCATCCCGGCGCGGTCGCCGTACTGGCGATGCTGGACAACGGCAAGCTGGTGATGGAGCGCCAATTCCGCTATGCGCCGCAGCGCGAGTTCATTGAAATCCCGGCAGGCAAGATTGATCCCAGTGAAGACATCCTGCGCACCGCGCAGCGCGAGCTGCTGGAAGAAACCGGTTATGTCGCTGCTGAGTGGGTGCACCTTGCCACCACTTGGCCGTGCATCGGCTATGCCGACGAACACATCGAGTATTTCCTGGCGCGCGGTCTCATTCATCAAGGCCGTCAACTCGAAGATGGTGAATTCCTCGAAGTGTTCGAGCTATCGCTTGCCGAAGCGATAGAGTGGATCAGGCAAGGCAAAATCAACGACAGCAAAACCATCGTCGGCCTGTTCTGGCTGGAGAAACACCTCAACGGCTGGCGTTAACCTCTGATGGGACGACTAGCCATTCGATTAGGCTATCAAAAGGCTTTGCATAGCCATTCGGCTAAGTTACCAAAATACGGTGAAATAAGCCGCTGGTTAACGATAGCCAAGTCGCTGGTTATCCCAACCTCCAGTTGTTAGAGGAAGTTGGGGTGAGTTTGCGCACCGCGCTGGTGCAAAGCTTCGGTGCAAAGACAATAAAGTGCACCAATTTCTCTTGCACAAAGCGGCTTCAAGTTAACGTATTCTTAATTTGTTTATAACTATCAGTCCGTTAGTATTGTGGAACGTATCTTGCGTATCCTCTGGGGTACACACTCAAGGAGATATGCATGGAAAACCTGAAATACGGCAATGACGTCCTGTTTGTGTTGCTCGGCGCAATCATGGTATTGGCGATGCACGCGGGTTTCGCTTTTCTGGAACTCGGTACGGTGCGCAAGAAGAACCAGGTGAACGCACTGGTCAAGATATTGACCGACTTTGCGGTTTCTACTTTGGCGTATTTCTTCATCGGCTACGGCCTTGCTTACGGCGTGCATTTTTTCACTGGCGCGGAACAGCTTGCGCAAAAGAGCGGCTATGACCTGGTGAAATTTTTCTTTTTGCTGACTTTCGCCGCCGCCATTCCCGCGATCGTCTCCGGCGGCATCGCCGAGCGCGCGCGCTTCAACCCGCAACTGGCCGCCACCTTCATGTTGGTCGGATTTATCTATCCGATCTTCGAGGGCATCGCCTGGAATGGCCGCTTCGGCGTGCAGGAATGGCTGACTGCTGCATTCGGCGCGCCGTTCCACGATTTCGCCGGTTCGGTGGTGGTGCATGCGGTGGGCGGCTGGATCGCGCTGGCGGCGGTGCTGCTGCTCGGCGCGCGGCGCGGGCGCTACAGCAAGGAAGGGCGCATCGCCGCGCATCCGCCTTCCAGCATCCCGTTCCTCGCCTTGGGCGCATGGATACTCACAGTGGGCTGGTTCGGCTTCAACGTCATGTCGGCACAGGAAATCGGCAAAATCAGCGGCTTGGTTGCGGTCAATTCGCTGATGGCGATGGTGGGCGGCACGCTGGCTGCGCTATGGGCAGGCAAGAACGATCCCGGCTTTGTGCATAACGGCCCGCTGGCCGGGCTGGTGGCGATATGCGCCGGTTCAGACCTGATGCACCCGATCGGCGCGTTGCTGGTCGGCGGTGTGGCGGGCGCCTTGTTCGTGGTGATGTTCACGCTGACGCAAAACCGCTGGAAGATCGACGACGTGCTCGGCGTGTGGCCGCTTCACGGTTTGTGCGGCGCATGGGGCGGGGTCGCCGCCGGCATCTTCGGCCTCAAGGCATTCGGCGGCATCGGCGGCGTCAGCTTCATGGCGCAATTGTGCGGCACATTGCTCGGCGTGGGGATCGCCTTTGCGGGCGGCTATGCGGTGTATGGCGCGCTGAAAAAGCTGGTCGGCATCCGCCTCGATGCGGAAGAGGAATTCAACGGCGCCGACTTGAGTATCCACAGGATTTCTGCGACGCCGGAACGAGAATCGGGCTGGTGAAGTTGTTGTTCCGTGCCAACAAGCTACTCCATTGAGGCGCGCAGTCAGGGCGGGGGCGCGTGCTCGGCGCAGAAGGCAGCGAGCCTGACGAGCAGGCGCTCCAGTGCCAGGTTAGCGGCGAGCACGCCGCCATAGGCATCCTCTGTTGCGGCATTCTCGGTCTCGTCGAACTCCACGCTGGCGATTACCCGCCGCGTGCCGATGTCGATCAGTTGTGCGTTGAGCGTGAACTGTACTCGGCTTGGCCGCACGCTGAAATCCTGCTGCAGCCGGATGATTTCTGTATCGAGGCGCAGTATGGCCGACACCGCGGAAGGTGTCGGCACCACCGCGTGGAATGCCCCGGAGCGCTCCAGTGTCTGGACAAGCAGCGGCGCAAGCATGTGTGCCGGTGTGTCCGCCCAGCGGTTGCGCGAGTACACCTCAAGCCCGTGCGCTTGGCGCACCCAGACCATCTGTGCGGTATCGAAACCGGCGCGCGCACGCGGCATGCTGACTGCGAGCACGATTTGGTGTTGCGTCGCTGGTGCGGAACGAACCGGTATCGAGGGCAGATTGGCATCAAGCAGGTAGATGTTGTCCGGTGGGGGCGGGGGTGGCAGCAGTGCCGAGCAGCCGCCGAGCAGGGTCATCGAGAGGGCGAAGGCGACACGCCGCGCGTGCCAAACGAGGTTGTTCGATGTCATTGGCAGCTCCTTCATGAGGAAATCATTCACCCGGTCCGGGTGGCACGGCGGGCCGGCCCTGCAGCAGCATGCCGGGGTTGCGCTCAAATGCCTCGCTGAAGCGGCGCAGCGAGGCGGTGAGTTCGCGCAGTTCGGTGATCGCCTGGCGTGCTTCGGGCAGGGCTTCGGTACGCACACTCTCGACAGTATTCGCGGCATTCGAACTGGCACGCGCGGTTTCGTTGGCCATCCGGTCGAAGGCATCGGCGCTGCGCTGGATGCGCTGGAGCAGTTGCGGTAGCTCGGCATTTGCGAGTGCGGTCAGCTGCTCAGTGTTTTTCATAGTGCGCGAGGCGCGGGACAGCCCGGCATCGATTTCACCGGCATGCGCCGCGAGCGTACCTGACAGGCGCTCCAGATTGGCCAGCGTTCGGCGCAGTACAGCGCGGTTTTCCTCGTCCAGCAGCGCGTTGACGCTTTCGCTGCTGCGGTTGAGATTGCTGATCAGCGCGGTGACTCCGGTATCCAGGCGCAGCATCAGCGATGGTCCGGTGCTGATCACCGGATACTTTTCGCCGGAGCTGGCCTCCAGCGACGGAGAGACGCTGCCGCCGCCGGAGAGATCAATATGGGCGATACCGGTCAGTCCCTGCACTTGCAGCACGGCCACAGTATCCTGCTTCACCGGCGTGCCGCGTTCGATGTCCAGCGTAAGCTGCACCAGCTTGGCGTTGCCCGGTGCGAGCGCGATGCGGCGCACGCTGCCGACCTGCACACCGCGATAGCGTACCGGGGCATCCAGGCTCAGGCCGGACACCGATTCGCTCATGTAGATCAGGTAAGTGTCATAGGCCTTACTGTAAGACTTGCCGCTGGAAAGCCACAGTACGCCACCGATCAGCAGCGCACCGAGTATCAGCACGAACGCCCCGACCACCGCGAAATTTACTTTCGATTCCATGCCTGCTCCCGTGCCCCGCGCCCGCGCGGGCCGTAAAAATATTCCCGTATCACCGGATGCTCCGAGCGCGCCAACTCCTGCATCGTGCCGTTGCCCAGGATACGCTCCTCGCCCAGCACCGCGATGCGATCCGCAGCGCGCCACAGCAGGTCGAGGTCGTGGGTGACCATCATAATGGTGATTCCGAGCGCATCGCGCAACTGGTGCACCAGTTCGTCGATGCCGGCGGCGCTCAAGGGATCAAGACCGGCGGTCGGCTCGTCCAGAAAGAGCAGTTCCGGATCCAGCGCCAGCGCGCGCGCCAGCGCCGCGCGCTTGCGCATGCCGCCGGAGAGTTCGCTCGGGTACTTCGAGCCGGCGTCGGCAGGCAGGCCGGTGAGAGCGATCTTGAGGGCGGCGATCTCGCCGGCCAGTGCCGCGCCGAGGCGGGTGTGTTCCCTGAGCACCATGGTAACGTTCTCTGTCACGGTGAGCGAGCTGAATAACGCGCCGCGTTCGAACATCATGCCCCAGCGGCGCCTGAGCGGCAGCGCCTGCTCATCGGAGAGCCCGATCACTTCCTGACCGAATACCCGGATCGAGCCCGATACCGGCTGTTGCAGCAGGATGATCTCACGCAGCATGGTCGATTTGCCGCAGCCGCTGCCGCCGACCAGCGCGAAGATCTCGCCGCGGCGCACCGAAAGGTTCACGTCGCGATGCACCACCGCGGCACCGAAACGAGTGTTCAGGTCGCGGATTTCGATGACGTCATCCGGGGTGGTTGTTACAGCGGAGCTTTCAGCGGTGTTCACAGTTTCAGCCAACTGAAGGCGATGGAAAACAGTGCATCGACCAGAATCACCAGGAAGATCGACTGCACCACGCTTTTCGTGGTCTGGTGTCCGACGCTCTCGGCGCTGCCGTTTACCTGGAATCCCTGATAGCAACCGACCAGGGCGATGATCACCGCGAACACCGGGGCTTTGCCGATGCCGATGAGAAACGATGTCAGGCTGATCGCGTCGTCGAGTCTGTCGACGAAGGTGGCAAAACTGACATCGAGTTGCGCGCGCGCCATGACCATGCCACCGATCACGCCCATGATATCGGTGTAGAGGGTGAGCAGCGGCAGCGCAATCACCAGCGCGAGCACCTTGGGCAGCACCAGCAGATCGAGCGGCCCGATGCCGATAGTGCGCAGCGCGTCGACCTCCTCGGTCACCTTCATGGTGCCGATCTGCGCCGCGTAGGCCGAACCGGAGCGGCCGGCGACGATGATGGCTGTGATCAGCGGCGAGAGCTCGCGCACCATCGACAGGCCAACCAGGTCGACGATGTAGATATTGGCGCCGACGCGCCGCAACTGTTCCGCACCCTGGTAGGCGATGACGATGCCGAGCAGGAAGGAGAGCAACCCGGTGATCGGCAGTGCCGCGACGCCGGCGGTCTGCAGGTTGTACAGGATGGATCGCCAGCGGATGCGCCGCGGCTGCATCAAGGCGCGCATCAGTGCGGTTGCGCTGGCACCGAGGAAGGACAATAGCCCGAGCGCGCCAAGCAGGCCTTCCCATGCGTTGCGACCGAAGCGGGCCAGCACGCCGGGCGTGGGCAGCGATGCGATGGCAGGTTGTGCAGTGCGCGCGGCGATCAGGCGAAGCAGCGCCTCGAATTCCGGCCGCAGGCCGGTGAAGCGCACGGTGCACCCGCCAAGCTCCAAGTCGCGCCGGATGCGATGCAGCAGCCATGCGCCCGAGGTGTCCAGCGCGGTGACGGCTTGCGCGTCGATCAGCAACTCGCCTTCGGCCGGTAGCGCCAGGGCTCCCAGACATGCCTCGATCCGGATATTGGTCTGTGCCGCCGAGCGCAACAGCCACGCGCCTTCACAACGCAGTTCGCGCGGCGTCGCGCCGGGATGGATATCAGCGGCTGCCTGCGTTATGGCGTGGCGTGGCGTGGTCGGTACGTTCATCTGTCCTGTCGGTCGACACCGGGTTGAGCGCGGGATTGCGATGCGGGGCAACCAGATGGGTTCGTTATATTGTCTGGCGTGCCGTCTGCCGAATGCTATGACGCCCCGTGTAGGCTGTCAAATGAATGCGAGCGGGGAAATAGGTGAACAGAGTCCGATTAAGTAGCCGGGCAAATCGTTTGATTCATGCCGCATTCGCCCACCATGGCAACATCGCGAATATTCCCTCGTCTTTACGTTTTCTGGTTATGGTCTGTGGAGTCCGGCAATGGGATAGCAGGAATTTATTTTATTTACCTTGAATAAGGCTATAGGCCGAAATACATAGATATTTCGGCCTATAGCCAGGCGCCGCCGCTTGTTGCAGAATCGCGCCATAGGTTCCGGTTGCAGAAACAGCCGGGCTGCGTTCATTCGCATGATGTCTGGCTAACGCTCGACCAAATAAATTTCTTGAGAGGGTAAAAGATGCACTACACCGGGCAGGACATGTTATGGCTGATCGGCAGCCTGTCCCGCGTATTCCGCCTCCCGTTCGATCCGCAACTCATCCGTCAGCAATTCCCGCCGCCGTATTCGCGCACTTCGCTGCTCAACGCGCTGCAAGCGCTGGACTTCAAGGTCGGCGAAATGGAGCTGGATGAGGAAAGCATCGCCACGCTGGAGCGCATCCCGTTTCCCGTCGTCGCCTTTGTGCGCGAGGACGAACCGGTGGAGCAGAGTGGTGGCGGCGATTCTGGCGATGCGCCCGCAACAGGAGTATCGGCGGAAGAGAAAGCTGAGTCTGATTCCGCTGCACGTGCCGGCGAGCCTGACACGCCCCCACCGCCCAAGCACGCCAGCCCCGTGCTGCTGATCAAGGCCGATGAAGAGCGCGTACTGTTCTTTCGCTCAGGGGCCGAGCAGCCGGAAACCGTGCCGCTTGCAGAATTCACCCGGCACTTCCGCAGCGACATCCTGCTGGTCGCGCGCGACACCGCGCAGACGACTGCCGACCTCGAAGAAGAACAGTCCGCCTCCGCCCCGCAGCCGCCTACGCCCGGCCACATCCCGTTCGGCTTCCGCTGGTTCGTCCCGGAGCTGATGAAACACAAGCGCATCTGGCGCGACATCCTGATAGCCTCGCTCGCCATCCAACTGGTCGGCCTCATCACCCCGCTGTTCACCCAGGTCATCATCGACAAGGTTATCGTCCATCAAACCCGGAGCACATTGATCGCCATTGCCGCCGGGCTGGTCATGTTCATGCTGTTCAACAGCGCGATGACCTGGCTGCGCCAATACTTCGTGCTGCACACCGGCAACCGCATTGATGCCGTGCTGGGCAGCCAGGTGTTCCGCCACTTGCTGCACCTGCCGCTGCCGTACTTCGAACACCGCCCCACCGGCACGCTGGTCGCCCGTTTACATGGCGTCGAGACCGTGCGCGAATTCATCTCCGGCGCCGCCGTCACCCTGCTGCTCGACTTGCCGTTCCTGCTGATCTTCCTCGCCGTGATGTTCTGGTATAGCTGGCAGCTCACGCTGATCTCGCTGCTGCTGCTGTCGCTGATCTGCGCGATCAGCTTCGCCGTCACTCCTGCCCTGCGCGACAAGCTTAACCACCAGTTCCTGCTGGGTGCCAGGAACCAGGCCTTTGTCACCGAATATGTCGCCGGCATGGAGACCGTCAAATCCCTGCAAATGGAGCCGGTGCTGGAACAGAAATACGGCGACCTGCTTTCGCAATACCTCGCCGCCGGGTTTTCCACGCGCCAGCTATCCAACAGCTACAACGTCGCGGCTAATGCTTTGGAACAGATCATGACGCTGTCCATCCTCGTGGTCGGCGCGCTGCTGGTGATGCAGAACGAAGGCTTCACCATCGGCATGCTGGTCGCGTTCCAGATGTTCGCCGGGCGCATGAGCCAGCCGATGCTGCGCCTGGCCGGGCTGTGGCAGGAATTCCAGCAGGCCGACATCGCCGTCAAGCGTCTGGGCGACCTGATGGACGCCCCCGCCGAACCCCATGCGCTGGTTCCCGCGCGCGCGCGCAGCGGGGCAGGGGGCAAGGTCGAACTCAAGGAAGTCAGCTTCCGCTACAGCGACAAACATCCCTACCTGTACCGCAACCTCAACCTCATCCTGCCGGCCGGCAAACTCACCGTGCTGATGGGGCCGTCCGGCTGCGGCAAGAGCACGCTGGCCAAGATGCTGCAAGGCTTCTACTGGCCCAGCGACGGCAGCATCCTGCTGGACGGCTACGACATCCGCCACCTCGCCGCCAATGAACTGCGCGCCAACTTCGGCGTCGTGCCGCAGGAGACGCGCCTGTTCTCCGGCACCCTCTACGAAAACCTGCAACTGGCCAACCCCCACGCCGCCTTCGAAGAGATCGTCCATGCCTGCAAGATGGCCGAGATACACGCCGTCATCGAACAACTCCCGCAGGGCTACCAGACGCCCGTGGGCGAGAATGGCATCGGCTTGTCCGGCGGGCAACGCCAGCGCATCGCCATCGCCCGCGCCCTGCTCAAACGCCCGCGCGTACTGATCTTCGACGAGGCCGTCAGCAACCTCGATATGCAGACTGCCGAACACTTCGCCGGCACCGTCAACAAGCTCAAGGGCAAGGTCACCATGC
>JAQTLM010000008.1 GCA_028714895.1 Gallionella sp.
GGCGGGTCAGGAAGGCGAACTGGCGTTCGCTGTTGTAGCCCAGCACCCACTGGTTCCACTGGTTGGCCAGCGTGTCCCAGTTCAGGCGCAGGTTGCGCAGCCACTGCGGCGGGTTGCGCGCCATGAATGGCAGGGCAGCATTGTTGATTACGGCAGCGGACAGGCCGCGTTCGACGCGCGCCGGGGCAATCGCCGCAGTCGGATCGATGCGCACCCAGCCCTGGCCGGCCAGCCATATTTCCGCCCAGGCGTGCGCATCGGACTGGCGCACGATGTAGTAGTTGCCCAGCTCATTGAATTCGCCGCCCTGATAGCCGGTCACGACGCGCGCCGGAATGTGTGCGGCGCGCATCAGGAATACGAAGGCTGAGGCATAGTGTTCGCAGAATCCCTGCCGGGTGGTAAACAGGAAATCGTCTATGCCATGAAGGCCAAGTGGCGGCGGTTCCAGCGTGTGCTGGAAATTTTGCTGGTTGAAATAGGCGAGGGCGGCGCGCGCTACCGCGGCATCGTCCGCGTTGCCGGCGCGCCATGTTGCGGCAAGCTGCCGGGCGCGCGGATTGAGTGACGGTGGCAGTTGCAGGGCGCGCTGGATTTGCCGTTCGTTTTCGCGCAGATTGGCATGATAGCCGAGATAGGAGCGCGCCTCGTAGCGCAGCCGTGCCTTCACCGGCCCCTTCTGCACCACCTGAAAATCGTAAGTGATGTTGGCGGGCACGGAAATTCTGGCGGGTACGTCGAGCGCGAACAGCCAGGTCTTGTTGTGCGGTTCCAGCGTCACGCTGTAATCGATCGCCTGTTCGGTTTCGGTGAATTGCGGGGTGATGCCGAACGCAGATATACCGGGTGTCCACATGCGCCCGTCAAAATTCCACAGCACCGGCCCGCGCCAGTACATTTGCTCGCGGCGCGGCGGCTTGTCTGCGTAGCTGACACGGAACGCGACTTCCTCCGACAGGATCAGGCGGCTTATGCTGCCTGGCGCCATCTTGTCGTCCAGCCCGCTAGTGGCGAAGGCATCCTGCGGCAGTCCCCACAGCGGGCCCTGCACGCGCGGGAACAGGAGGAACAGCACCAGTGTCAGCGGGATGGCTTGCAGCAGCAGGGTTGCGGCGACACGCAGGCGCGGTTTGAATACGATATTTTGCGCATACAAATGCACCCAGGTCGTGACGATGACCAGCAGGGTGGCGAGCATATACAGCGCGGTGGGAATGCTTTGCGAGTAGAAAAAGTTGGTGATGATGATGAAGCAGGCGAGGTAGACCAGCACCGCCGCATCGCGCGGGCTGCGCAGTTCCATGAATTTCAGCGTGGTGAGCAGGATCAGCAGCGTGACGCCGACCTCGCGCCCGAATAGCGTGTGAAAGTCGATCAGGATGCCGCCCACGCTGGCGAAGGTAATCGCCAGCAGCAGCCAGCGTGGTGGTAAATGTCCGCTGGTGTAAGTAAGGTAAGCGCGCCACGCCAGCAAGGTGGCGCACAAGGCGCTGACCCATAATGGCAGGTGGTCGGCATGCGGCGCGGTGACCATGAGGATGCTGAGCAGCAGGCCGTAGATGAGTTGTTTGCTCATTACTTCGTCATTCCCGCGCAGGCGGGAATCCAGATGATTGAAAAATCCCCCGCGAAGCGGGACGATCTTGCTGCTTTGTCTGCTTCGCAGGATATTCGTTTTTGCTGGATTCCCGCCTGCGCGGGAATGACGGAAATTAACATTGCGTAGCAGATCATTTTGTTTCAATCACTCCGAACAACGCAATTCGGCGCAGGCATTCATCGCGCTGTGCCATACCGTTGCTTGCGGGCAATTCGCCATCCGGCAGGCGCAGCCCGTAGCGCAATCCTTGTGCCTCGGCATCCAGCACCCAGCGCGTCATGCGTGCCAATTTGTCTTCGCCGTTGCGGTCGGGCGCATCGGCAATATCCAGCCACAATTCTTCGCCTACCGGTGCGGAGAACTGCTTGACCTGCAAGCCCTGCCCACGCGCAAATGCTTTCCAGGCGATGCGCGGCAGGGCGTCGCCCGCCACATAGTTGCGCAGCCCGCTGAAGTCGTCGTCGCCGGTGATGTTGCGCTTGCCCGCGCCGTCCGGTGCGGTGCCGGCTGGCAGCGGTGCGCCGGGCATGGGCTTGGGATAAACCAGGCAGCGCGTGTCGAAATGCAGGTATGACCAGGCATGGAACAGGCCGAGCGGGAATTCGGTATGCAGCGTCAGTTTGCCCAGGGCCAGCCAGCCGCGCCGCGTGGCAGGCACAGGGAACGCGACTTCGCTGTCTTGCCGGGCGGGTACATCGAAGCTGACCGTGTTGCCATCGCCGTTGCGCAGGCACAGTTGGTAGCGCGGCAACTTGCCGTGATTGTGGAAGTGCAGCACAAATTGTGCAGCCCCGCCGCTGAACACGGCATCGGCATGGCCGGCGCGGATCTCAAGGTGTGCGAGATTACGAAAGGCGTGCAGCATGGACATCACCGCCATCATCGCCAGCAAAAAAGTCAGCACGTAGCCGAGGCTGAGGTTGTAGTTGATGTCGCCGAGCAGCATCAGCACCAGCACGAAGGCCAGCGCCAAGCCTTGCCGGGTGGGCAGGATGAAGATACGGCGTTGCGTGAGGGTGACGGTTCCGCTCTCTATTTTTGGGCGGAATAGCCAGATGCGGAAGCGTTGTTTAAGTGCGGTCAGCACAGGGTGATTTTTTGCGGAACCCTGCCTTCCTTAAAATGGCAATGCACGGCGTCACGCACTTGCTGATGCAAGCTCTTCACGTCATCCGCTCGGTGAAGATGGGTTCACCCAAGGCACGGGCAATCAATCCGCCTTCAGGGGCTTCTTCGACAATAAACAGAATTTCGTTCATGGTCAGCCTTTCGATAGGGTGTGGAATCCATTCTAGCATTGCCCGGCGTTTGACATGGCTTCCACATTTTTGCGGGGCGGGCAACGAGTTGCCCGCCAATTTATTGGTCGGGTATGCGCAACAAGGCCAAGGCGTGCACGATTTCGCACACCATGATCTTTTGTTCGGGGGTCAGGCGCTGGAAATCCTCCAGCAGGGTGGCGATAGTTTCATCACCGTAGACGCCCCTCTCCTCCTCGACCTTCAGCACCCCCGCATTTTTTTCGCTTTCCCCGTAGTGCAACCAATGGGGGGAAGCTTTCAGCCATTTCGCCAGGATACGAATTTTATCTTCTGCGGGAATGGCTTCACCGTTGATCCACTTGCGCACAGCTTGCGCGGTAACCGGTTTGCCCGGATAGCGCCGGTTGAATTCACGCGCGACCAACGTGGGGCTGGCAATACCGATCCCGGCATCGTTGAGCAGGCGCGTCAGGCGCTTGCTAAAGACTTCCTTCTCATGCATTAGGCTCATGAATGAAAACTAACATTTTGAGGGTAACTGCCGGTTGTTTTTGTGAGTAACCGAAAGTACAATCAAAAAATACAATTCAGGTTCAATATCATGCATCCATTGTTAAGTCGCCAACTGCAACATTACATGGGCGCAGACTTCGTCGTGCCCGATGGGGAAATGCGCGATTTGTTTGCGGCAATAAGCGGTCATTATCGGGAACTGGAATATTTGGCGCGTTTCGACCATCTTACCGGTGTCGCGAACCGCCATTATTTTGTCGAAATGGTGGAGGCGGAAATAGCTCGTTCATCGCGTTATGGCAAGCCGCTTTCGATACTGATGATGGATATAGACCAGTTCAAGGAAATTAATGACGTTTATGGCCATCAAGCTGGGGATATTATCCTTCGGGCTTTATGCGAAACATGCAAAATTGTCTTGCGTGCAGTTGATATTGTTGGTCGATGGGGTGGCGATGAATTTGCGATATTATTGCCGGAAACGCCGTCTACAATAGCGTCCCACGTGGCAGAGCGTTTGAGGGTCGCCATTGAGAGCACGGTGGTCGATTTAGAGATGCATTCCCCGTTTCATTTTTCGGTATCCATCGGGTGCGCCTCCCGTAACGCCAAGGATGACAATCTGGACACCCTTCTTAATCTCGCGGATAAGGCTCTCTACGATGCGAAACGCACCGGGCGCAACCGGGTTTGCGTTGCAGCGCAGTAAATCCGGCGCCTGAAATTCAGGCATGAGATGTTTGAACGTCCGCTGATGCTGGCTGCCAGGCCAGCCGTGGTCATGCGGCTTACGGGATGGCGACCGCCTCGATCAATTCGCGCACCAGCGTATCGCTGTTTTGCTTCTGGTATTCGCCGACCGCCTGCAGGCGGTGGCTGACGACGCCAGAGAGGATTGCCTGTATGTCTTCCGGGATGACCGCGTCGCGTTCGTCGAGCAATGCCCAGGCGCGTGCGGCGGAGAGCAGCGCCAGCCCGGCGCGCGGACTGAGGCCGTGCGTGTAGCGCGCCGATTCGCGCGTATGGCGCAGGATGGCCTGGAGATAGTCGAGCAGCGCGGGGGAGACGAATACCTGCCGGACGCGCTGTTGCAGCGCCAGCAGCTCGGCGCTTTCCATCTGCGGGCTGAGGCCGGCGATGATCTCGCGCCGGTCCACGCCGGACAGCAGGCCGCGCTCCGCCTGCGCATCGGGGTAGCCCATCTGGATGCGCATCAGGAAGCGGTCGAGCTGCGATTCCGGCAGCGGGAAGGTGCCGACCTGGTGCAGCGGGTTTTGCGTGGCGATGACGAAAAACGGCGCGGGCAGCGGGCGCGTTATGCCTTCGATGGTCACCTGCTGCTCTTCCATTGCTTCCAGCAGGGCGCTCTGCGCCTTGGGTGTGGCGCGGTTTACTTCATCCGCCAGGATCATCTGCGCGAAAATCGGGCCGGGGTGAAACTCGAACTTGCCGCCGGTCGAATCGGAGCCGCCGCGCTGGTACACCGACACGCCGAGGATGTCGGCGGGCAGCAGGTCGCTGGTGAACTGGATGCGCCGGAACTGCAAGTCCAGCGTGCGCGCCAGCATCTGCGCCAGCGTGGTCTTGCCGACGCCGGGCAGGTCCTCGATGAGCAGGTGGCCGCGCGCCAGCAGGCAGGCGAGCGCGAGGCGGATCTGCTGCGGCTTGCCGAGGATGATCTGCTCGGCCTGGCGGATGACGTTTTTCAAGGATTGGCTCATGGCGCTCCGTAGAGTTCATGTCCGTTCGCCCTGAGCTTGTCGAAGGGGCGAACGGCTCGTGGGTAGATCAAAGCAAAATCGCCGCAACCACTTTGCGGCCTTCCGCCACCAGGATGTTGTAGGTGCGGCACGCCGCCGGGGTGGCCATGCACTCTACGCCGATGCCGGCATCGGTCAATGCGCGGTACAGGCGCGGGTGCGGGAAGCGTTGCTGCATGCCGGTGCCGAGCAGCAATACGTCCGGCTTGATTGCGAGGAACCAGGCGAAATGGGTTTCATCCAGCGCATCGAAACCGGCGGCATTCCAATCGCTGCGTACCTCTTCCGCCAGCACCACGACGCTGCGCTCATGGCGCTCGCCGTTGACCATGACGTGATCCGCACCGTATGCGGTGAACAGTTTGGTGTCGCCGAGATTGGCCAGTTGCAGTTTCAAAGATTCGTCCTCATTTTGTCGTATGGCATTTGCTGTGCAGGGGCGGCGCGGGTAAAATCGCGCCCCTTGCTGCTTTATGCCGGATTCTACCATTTGGAAATGGCGGAACGTACCGGCCAGCATTCCGGATAACAGGTGAACCGTGAAACCAATATTGAAATCGACCAAGCTTTCCAACGTGTGCTACGACATCCGCGGGCCGGTGATGGAACGCGCCAAGCAGATGGAGGAAGAGGGTCAGCGCATCATCAAGCTGAACATCGGCAACCTTGCGCCGTTCGGTTTCGAGGCGCCGGAGGAGATCCAGCGGGATGTGATCCTCAATATGCCGAATTCGTCCGGCTATTCCGATTCCAAGGGCATGTTCGCGGCGCGCAAGGCGATCATGCACTACAGCCAGTCGAAGAACATCAGGGGCGTCGGGCTGGAGGACATCTACATCGGCAACGGCGCGTCGGAACTGATCGTGATGACGATGCAGGGGCTGCTCAATACCGGCGACGAGGTGCTGGTGCCTGCGCCGGATTACCCGCTGTGGACGGCGGCGGTCACGCTGGCCGGCGGCACGCCGCGCCACTACATCTGCGACGAACAGAACGAGTGGATGCCGGACCTTGCCGACATCCGCAGCAAGATCACGCCGAATACGCGCGCCATCGTTGTCATCAACCCGAACAACCCGACCGGCGCGCTGTATTCCGACGAAATCCTGAAGGAGATCGTCCAGATTGCGCGCGAGCACGAGCTCATCGTCTTCGCCGACGAGATTTACGACAAGATGCTGTACGACGGCGCGACGCACACCTCGATCGCCTCACTGGCCGACGATATCCTGTTCATCACGATGAACGGCCTGTCGAAGAACTACCGCGCCTGCGGCTACCGCGCCGGCTGGATGGTGGTGTCGGGCGAGAAAAAGCATGCGCAGGATTACATCAACGGGCTGACCATCCTGGCTTCGATGCGGCTGTGCTCCAACGTGCCCGGCCAGTTTGCCATCCAGACTGCGCTGGGCGGCTACCAGAGCATCAACGACCTGGTTGCGCCAAACGGACGCTTGTGCAAGCAGCGTGATCTGGCCTACAAGCTGCTTACCGCGATTCCCGGCGTGACCTGCGTCAAGCCCAAGGCTGCGCTGTACCTGTTTCCGCGCTTCGATCCGAAAATCTACCCGATCGAGGACGACCAGAAATTCATTCTGGAATTGCTCGAAACAGAGAAGGTCTTGGTGGTACAGGGCAGCGGCTTCAACTGGATACACCCCGACCATATTCGCGTGGTGTTCCTGCCCAATGTGGATGATCTGGTCGAAGCGATCGGGCGTATTGCGCGTTTTTTGGAAAGCTACCGCAAGAAACACGGCACGAATTAATGGAAGAGAAAATGAGCATTAAACCAATCAACGTAGGGCTCCTCGGCATCGGTACAGTCGGCGGCGGCACTTTCACCGTATTGCAACGCAACGCGGAAGAGATCGCGCGCCGTGCCGGGCGGCCGATCCGCATCACCGTGGTGGCGGACAAGAACCTGGAGCTGGCGAAGCAGGTCACCGGCGGCGCATGCCGCATCACCGATGATGCGTTTTCCGTGGTGAGTGACCCGGAAGTGGATATCGTCGTTGAACTGATCGGCGGCTACGGCGTGGCGAAAGAGCTGGTGCTGAAGGCGATTGCGAACGGCAAGCACGTGGTCACCGCCAACAAGGCCTTGCTGGCGACGCACGGCAACGAGATTTTCAAGGCGGCGCAGGACAAGGGCGTGATGGTCGCATTCGAGGCGGCGGTGGCGGGCGGCATCCCTATCATCAAGGCGCTGCGCGAAGGCTTGACCGCGAACCGCATCCAGTGGATCGCCGGGATCATCAACGGCACGACCAATTTCATCCTGTCCGAGATGCGCGACAAGGGCTTGAGCTTCGACACCGTGCTGAAAGAGGCGCAGCGCCTGGGTTACGCTGAAGCCGACCCGACCTTCGACATCGAAGGCGTGGACGCGGCGCACAAGATTACCATCCTGTCTGCGCTGGCGTTCGGTATCCCGATGCAGTTCGACAAGGCGTACATCGAAGGCATCAGCAAGCTGGATGCCACCGACATCCGCTACGCCGAACAACTCGGCTATCGCATCAAGCTGCTCGGCATCACCCGGCGCACGGCGGAAGGCGTGGAACTGCGCGTGCACCCCACGCTGATCCCAAGCAAACGCCTGATCGCCAATGTCGAAGGCGCGATGAATGCGGTGCTGGTGCAGGGCGATGCGGTCGGTGCGACGCTGTATTACGGCAAGGGTGCGGGCGCAGAACCAACCGCCAGCGCGGTGATCGCCGATCTGGTCGACGTGACGCGCATGCATACCGCCGACCCGGAACACCGCGTGCCGCATCTGGCGTTCCAGCCGGACCAGTTGTCCGATTTGCCGATTCTCCCGATGGATGACGTCACCACCAGCTACTACCTGCGCCTGCGCGTGCAGGACAAGCCGGGCGTGCTGGCCGACATCACGCGCATCCTCGCCGACGAGCAGATTTCCATCGATGCGGTGATCCAGAAGGAGCCCGCCGAAGGCGAAGAGCAGACCGACCTGATCCTGCTCACCCACCAGACGCGCGAGAAGCGCATCAACGCGGCGATTGCGAAGACGGAAGCGCTGCCGGTGGTGGCGGGCAAGGTGACAAGGCTGCGGCTGGAACAACTCGGTTAAGAAAACACCAACATGAAATACACTTCAACACGTGGCGGCATGGCCGCAAAACCCTTTACCGAAATCCTGCTCGGCGGCCTCGCCGACGACGGTGGTTTGGCGGTTCCTGATCATTACCCGAAGCTGAGCCAGGCCGAACTTGCGGCGATGCGCGGCATGAATTACCGCGAGCTGGCGTTCGAGGTGATCAGCCGCTTTGCCACCGACATTCCGGCAGACGACCTGAAGGCCATCATCGGCAAGACCTATACCGCGCAGGCTTTCGGCAGCGAGGAAATCACGCCGGTCAGGGCGCTGGAGCCCGGCCTGCATATCCTCGGTTTGTCCAACGGTCCGACGCTGGCGTTCAAGGACGTCGCGATGCAGTTGCTCGGCAACCTGTTCGAATACGCATTAGCCAGGGATCACGCGGAGCTGAATATCCTCGGCGGTACTTCCGGCGATACCGGCTCGGCGGCGGAATACGCGATGCGCGGCAAGCGCGGCATCCGTGTGTTCATGCTGTCGCCGCTCGGCAAGATGAGCCCGTTCCAGACCGCGCAGATGTATTCGCTGCAAGACCCAAATATCTTCAACATCGCCGTGACCGCACCGTTTGATGCCTGTCAGGACATGGTGAAAGCTGTGTCAAACGACCTGGCTTTCAAGGAAAAATATCGGATCGGTACGGTCAACTCGATCAACTGGGCGCGGGTCGTCGCGCAAGCGGTTTACTATTTTCAGACCTATTTTGCGCTGACCAAAAGTAACGATGAGCAGGTTTCCTTCGCCGTACCGTCCGGCAATTTCGGCAATGTCTGCGCCGGGCATATCGCGCGCCAGATGGGGCTGCCGATCGCGAAGCTGATCGTCGCGACCAACGAGAACGACGTGCTGGACGAGTTCTTCAGGACCGGCGTATATCGCCCGCGCCCCGAGACCATGCATACCAGCAGTCCATCGATGGACATCACCAAGGCTTCCAACTTCGAGCGTTTCGCCTATGATCTGGTCGGACGCGATCCAAAAGTCCTCAAGGGCTTGTGGCAGCAACTGGAAAAGGACGGCTATTTCGATCTCAGCCAGACCCCGTATTTCGCCCGCGTACAGGAATTCGGCGTGACCTCTGGCACCAGCAACCACGCCAACCGCATCGCCACCATCCGCCGTGTGCATCAGCAATACGGCGTGGTGATCGATCCGCACACTGCCGACGGCATGAAGGCAGGGTTGGAGCATCGCGAAGCCGGCATCCCGCTGGTGTGCCTGGAAACTGCGCTGCCCGCCAAGTTCGAGGAAACCATCCGCGAGGCATTAGGGCAAGACCCGCAGCGTCCGGCCGGTTATGAAAAAATTGAAAATCTGCCGCAGCGCTTCGATACCCTGCCGCCGGAAGTGAATCAGTTGAAGGCATTTATTGCGGCAAGGGTTCCAGCGTGAGCCGTTATTCCCGCGACCTCAAGTTTTTTGAATACATCCCATGAGCATTTTGCTGTGGATCGTTGCGGCCAGTTTTGCCGGCGGTGCGTTGAGCGTGTTGTGTGCCGCAGCGTTTGCGCTCAACTCCCATTTGCAGCGCTACCTGGGCGCAATGGTGAGCTATGCCATCGGCGCGTTGCTCGGCACGGTGTTCCTCGACATCCTGCCCGAGGCGATCAAGCTCACCTCCAATGTGGCCGCTCTGAGTGGCACAGTGCTGTTCGGTATCCTGTTGTTCTTTGTTCTGGAAAAGCTGGTGCTGTGGCGGCATTGCCATCATGAACATTGCGAGGCGCATGAACTGCTGGCGAGGGAGCATGACCACGATCATGGGCGCAGCGGCATGATGATTACGGTGGGTGATACTTTCCACAACTTCGTGGATGGCATCATCATCGCGGCGGCCTTTCTCACTGATGTACATCTCGGCATCGTCACCGCGCTGGCCATCATCGCGCACGAGATCCCGCAGGAAGTCGGCGATTTCGCTATCCTGCTGCATTCCGGTTACAGCAAGGCCAAGGCTTTACAGCTGAACCTAATTTCCAGTTTTGCCTCAATGGCGGGCGGCGTGCTGGGCTATTTTATCTTGCAGACCATGCAGTCGTGGATACCGTCGTTGCTGGCGCTGGCGGCAGCGAGCATGATTTACATCGCGGTGGCCGACCTGATACCCGGGCTGCACAAGCGCGCACAATTGCGTGATACCGTGCAGCAGGTTGGGATGATTGTTCTGGGCGTGGCAACGGTCGGGCTGATGATGATGCTGATGGCGGAATGATGATAACGGAAGTAAAAGATTGGAAATAAAAGTATGAGCAAGCAACACACTCTACCGCGCGTTGGTTTCGTCTCGCTCGGTTGCCCGAAGGCGACCGTGGATTCCGAGCACATCCTCACCCGCCTGCGCGCCGAAGGCTACCTGATTTCAGGCAGCTATCAGGACTCCGATCTGGTGATCGTGAATACCTGCGGCTTCATCGACAGCGCGGTGGAAGAATCGCTGGACGCGATCGGAGAAGCGCTAACCGAGAACGGCAAGGTGATTGTCACCGGCTGTCTCGGCGCGAAGGGCGATGTGGTGCGGCAGGCACACCCCAAGGTGCTGGCGGTGACCGGGCCGCACGCCACCGATGAGGTGATGGCAGTCGTGCATCAACACTTGCCCAAACCCCATGACCCGCTCTCCGATCTGGTTCCCGCGCAGGGCATCCGCCTGACGCCGAAACATTACGCCTATGTGAAAATTTCCGAGGGCTGCAATCATCGCTGCACCTTCTGCATCATTCCCAGCCTGCGCGGCGATCTGGTCAGCCGCCCGGTCGGCGATGTGATGCAGGAAGCGCAGAGTCTGGTCAACGCGGGGGTGAAGGAGTTGCTGGTGATTTCGCAGGACACCTCCGCGTATGGGGTGGACGTGAAATATCGCACCGGCTTCTGGGGCGGCAGGCCGCTCAGGATGCGCGTGACCGAGCTGGCGGCGGCGCTGGGTGAACTTGGCGTATGGGTGCGGCTGCATTACGTGTACCCGTATCCGCATGTGGACGAATTGATTCCGCTGATGGCGCAGGGCAAAATTTTGCCGTATCTGGATGTGCCGTTTCAACACGCCAACCAGCGCATTCTCAAGCTGATGAAACGCCCCGGCAGCAGCGACAACGTGCTGGCGCGCATCAAACAATGGCGCGAGATTTGTCCCGACCTCACGCTGCGCAGCACCTTCATCGTCGGCTTTCCCGGCGAGACCGAGGAAGAGTTCGAGGAACTGCTGGATTTCATCGAAGAGGCGCAACTGGACCGTGTCGGCGCGTTCGCCTATTCACCGGTGGAGGGCGCGGCAGCCAACGAGTTGCCGGATCACGTGCCGCCCGAAGTGCAGCAGGAACGCCTCGCGCGGCTGATGCTGCTGCAGGAGGAGATCAGCGAAGAGCGCCTCCGGCGCAAGGTCGGCAAGACCCTCACCGTGCTGGTGGATGAGGTGGACGAAGAGGGGGCAATCGCGCGTAGTTCCGCCGATGCGCCGGAAATCGACGGCCTGGTGTATATCGAAAACGGCCAGCAATTAAATGTGGGCGACTTCGTCGAGGTGAAAATTACCGATTCCGATACCCACGATCTGTGGGCGGAGATTCCATAAACCCGGGAAAAGCATTTGGCGAGATGGCAGGTGCGAATAAATCGCGCCTGCCAATGCAGCCAACTGCCATGAAGCTCGGTTGCATATTTTATCATGCGCACACTTCACCCAATTTGATCGACTTCACATCACAATGAATACACATGATTTTTTGATAATGGCGATTCCCGCTCTGGTTGCCCTTGGCGGTGGAATACTCGCTTCCGTCTGGAGCCCCAGTCATCAAATGCGCAGCTTAATCCAGCACTTCGCAGCCGGAGTGGTGTTGGCGGCGCTGGCTGTCGAATTGCTGCCCGAGATCGGGCGTGAACATGCGCCCGGATTGGTTTTGGCGGGCTCATTCGCGCTGGGTAGTCTATTCATGTACGGATTGAAACTGTGGACGATGCGGCTTGAGCATCAAGCTTCAATCACAGGAACGGCTGCAGGGCTGAATACCGGGTTGCTGTTGGCCACCTTCATTGACGTGGCCACCGATGGGTTCATCATCGGCGCCGGGTTCGCCGCCGGGGGCGAGACGGGCACAATCCTGGCACTGGGTTTATCGGTGGAACTATTATTCCTCGGCTTGGCATTGGCTTCCGAAGCGACTGCCGGCTGGCGCATCATCGCCATTTCCGGCGCACTGGGCGGCACCGTGCTGACCTTCTCGCTGATCGGCAATGCGCTGTTGTCGGGCGCATCGCATGCCGTAATCGGCGGGGCGCTGGCCTTCAGCGCGGCGGCACTGCTCTATTTGGTCACGGAAGAGTTGCTGATGGAGGCACACGAAGTCCAGGAAAAACCGATCTCAACCTTGGTGCTGTTTAGTGGATTTTTGGCGTTTTGGAGCATCCAACTACTGGGGCAATAATTTGCAGTAGTCGTGACCCGATCGGGTAGTTTTTTGATTTGACGGGTACGACTGTCATTCCAAATATCCCGGTTTTTCAGTGGGGCAATCCACACACGGAGGCGTGTCGCTGCGTTTGCCCATGTCGCGTTTGAATTGCTCACGCTCTTCCGGCGACATTTTTTCAAAGCGCTCGTGCATCTCCTTCCGTCGCGCCGTGCGTTCTTCCGGTGACATGTTGTGCCAATCTCCCTTCATTTTCTCGCGCATTTTCTTACGCTCTTCCGGCGACATTTTTTCAAAGCGTTCGTGCATCTCCTTGCGGCGCTCCGCCCGCTGTTCGGGAGTCATGCTCTCCCATTCCTTGCGTCTTTCGGCGCGAAGTTTGGCGCGTTCTTCGGGAGGCATCTTCTCCAAGTATTCGCGCATGGCCTTGCGGTGCTCGGCGCGCTGTTCCGGCGTCAGGTTGCGCACCTCTTCGTGCATCGCCTCGCGTTCCTTGGCGCGCTGTTCGGGTGTCATGGCCTTCATGCGTTCCATGCGCTGCAGGTGATCCGGCACGGAAGGGGCGGCGGCTGTGCCGGCGGGCGCGATATCCGCAGCTTGGGCATTGAAGCTGAGCGACGCGACGATGCCGGCGGCGATCAGGGTTTTTAGAATGGTATTCATGGTTCTCTCCTTATGGGTTCCACGGTGGGCGTGGATGCATGATGCGATTGAACCGTAAGTGAAGTGTTTCCGCCAGAGGTGAAGATGTAAAAATTTGTTTCAATTGCCGTCTTAATATCTTCCGTTTTCTGATATAACTACTAGCCATTCGACTAGCCTGACAAAAAACATCAGCCAAGTCGCTGGTTATGTCTTCTGTGTATCATGCCGCCATGACTAACCCGCAACGCATTCTCATTATCGACGACGACGCGCGCCTGCGTGAATTGCTGCTGCGCTACTTATCCGAACAGGGGTTTGCGGCCAAGGCGGTGGCGGACGGCAGCGCGCTGGACAAGGCCTTGTCATTAAACCGCTATCACTTGCTGGTGCTGGATCTGATGCTGCCCGGTGAAGACGGACTGGCGATCTTGCGGCGGTTGCGCGGTGCGGGTGAGAACGTGCCGGTGATCCTGCTTACCGCCAAGGGTGACGAGGTCGACCGCATCGTCGGGCTGGAAATGGGCGCGGACGATTACCTGCCCAAACCGTTCAATCCGCGCGAACTGGTGGCGCGCATCAACGCAGTGCTGCGGCGCAAGGGATCGCAACCGGTTGGCGCGCCCGACACCGAAGAAAAGAGCATGGCCTTCGGCGATTGCGAACTGAATCTCGCCACGCGCGTGCTGACCAAATCCGGCGCGCCGGTTTCCCTGACCACCGGGGAATTCGCGCTGCTCAAGGTCCTAGTGACCCATCAGCGCCATCCGCTGTCGCGTGACAAGCTGATGGAGCTGGCGCGCGGCCGCGACCATGAACCGTTTGACCGCGCCATCGACGTGCAGGTATCGCGGTTGCGCAAGCTGATCGAAGCCGATTCTGCAAAGCCGCGCTTCATCCAGACGGTGTGGGGGCACGGCTATGTGTTTGTGCCGGACGGAGCTAAATCTTGAGGGAGCCTCTAAAAACTCAGATTTCATCCCAACTGCTGCGTTGCGGAAAAAATTCCTTGCTTACATATCAAACATATGCGGCGCGGCGAAATTTTTCCCGCGCCTTGCATTTGGGCAAACTCTGGATTTTTAGAGGCTCCCTTGATTAACCTGCCGAGAACTCTGCTGGCGCGTTCTTTCCTGCTGATGGTCATCCTGATCGTGCTGTCGTTCGCCGCCTCCATGGCGATTTTCCGCCATGTCGAACAGGAGCCGCGCACCCGGCAGACGGCGCAACTGGTGGTGTCGGTGGTCAATCTCACGCGTGCCGCGGTGTTGTCCGCCGCGCCGGAATGGCGCAGCGCGCTGCTGTCCGAATTGGCGGAATCCGAAGGGCTGCGCGTGCAAATGGCGGAGCCTAATGATGTACTCAAAGCCTTGCCCGATCATCCGCCAGAATTGCGCATGATGGCGGAGAAGGTGCGCGACAGCCTGGGCGGTAATACCCGCTTCGCGGCGCAGCGCAACGGCGTGGAAGCATTGTGGGTGAGCTTCTTCATCGGTGATGAGGAATTTTGGGTGGCATTGCCCAGAGAACGCATCGAACATCCGGTATCGCAGGTGTTGCTGATCTGGGGCGGCGTGGTGTTGGCACTGGCGCTGCTCGGCGCCTATTTCATCGCACGCCAGGTGGCGCGCCCATTGAAGCGGCTCGCGCAGGTGGCGCAACAGGTCGGCCAAGGCGTAACACCGCAGCCATTGCCGGAACGCGGCGCGCAGGAAATCGTCGCGGTATCGCGCGCTTTCAACCAGATGTCCGCTGACCTTGCCGCCGATGAACGCGAACGGGCGCTGGTATTGGCCGGCATCTCGCATGACTTGCGCACCCCGCTGGCACGCGTGCGGCTCGCTGCCGAATTGAGCGTGGACGAATCGCTGCGCGACGGACTGGTTGCCGACGTGGAGCAGATGGATGCGGTGATCCGGCAATTCCTCGACTATGCGCGCCTCGATGAAAATGAGACGGCCGTTTCGACAGATGTGCGAGCCCTGATGCAGGAAACGGCACAGCAATTCGCGGCACAGGCCAAGTCGCTCACATTCGATTTGCAGCCGGTACCGCCGCTTGCCGTACGCCCATTGCTGTTGAAACGCGCACTTTCCAACCTGCTGGATAATGCCGTCAAATATGGCGGCGGCGAGATCACCGTGCAGCTCAGGCAAGATGGAAATCAAGTCGTTTTGGCGGTGGCGGATCGCGGTGCTGGCATTCCTGCCGCGCAACGCGAAGCCGTAAAACGGCCATTCGTGCGGCTGGAAAGCGCGCGCAGCGACGCGACCGGATCAGGTTTGGGTTTGGCGATTGTCGAACGCGCCGCACGCCTGCATGGCGGCGAGTTTCATCTGGAAGACCGTGCCGAAGGCGGTCTGGTGGCTAGGCTGGTGTTGCCGATAAGACTGGCCAGGTAGTTCTGGGTGGCTTGCGCTTTCAAGCAGGCAGCAATAAGCTTTGACAGGCATATTTTTCTTGCTGCCCATAACAAAAACGGGTAGGGTTAGCGCCATAAATTTATCGAGGAGCAAATCATGGACGTCAGTAATGCTACTGCCACTTCCGTCAGCGCGATTGTCAACAGCCCGCAGCCGCAACCGCCCGCGCCGAAAAATGACAAACAGCCGGAGAAGCAACAGGATTCCACAGTAGTAAAGCTGTCTGCGCAGGCGCAGCAGATGAGCCGCGCCGAAAATCAGAACAACAACACCGAACGTGCCGAAACCAAGCCGCAGGAAGCTGCTGAGCCTCCCGGCATCCAGTTCATGGAAGGTGAAAATAAAGGCGGACGCGTCAACACCTTCGCCTGAAACTCAATATAATTTTGTTAATTGCGCCGTCCCGGTAATTTACCGCGACGGCGCGTCAAGTAAATCGCTACGCTATGAATCCAGACTGGCAACAATTCCTTACGCAACAAGGCGCAACCTTTGACGCAGGCTTGGTACGTTACTTCGGCGACGCTGCCGCCGAGCTGCGCGCAACGGCGCAAAGCACGGTGCTGTGCGACCTGGGTCAATTCGGCACGCTGCGCGTTTCCGGCGAGGAAGCGCAATCTTTCCTGCAAAACATGCTGAGCAACGACACTCGCGAAGTCAGCGCCACCCACGCGCAACTCAGCAGCCTGAACAGCCCGAAAGGGCGCATGCAGGCGACCATGCTGATCTGGCGCAATGGCGGCGATTATCTGCTGCAACTGCCGCGTGTTCTGTGCGAGCCTATGCGCAAAAAACTCAGCATGTACGTGCTGCGCGCCAAGGTGAAAATCTCCGATGCAAGCGACGAAATTGTTTCGCTGGGGCTGTCGGGTGAAAACGCGCAGGAAATCCTGAGCAAGCAATTCGGAGAGCTGCCGCAACTGCCGTTCGGTTTTACCGATACTGAACAGGCGGGCGTGCTGAAATTCAGCGACACGCGCTTTCAGGTCAGCACTACCGCGCAATGTGCACCAACGCTCTGGCAAGCGCTCAGCCAGCACGCGCAACCGGTTGGTAGCGTGTGCTGGGATTGGCTCAATATCCATGCCGGTATTCCCGTCATCCTGCCGCAGACACAGGAACAATTCGTGCCGCAGATGGCGAATTTAGAACTCATTGGCGGCGTGAATTTCAAGAAGGGCTGCTATCCCGGCCAGGAAATCGTGGCGCGCATGCAATACCTCGGCAAGCTGAAGCGGCGCATGTATTTGGCGCATATTGATGGGGCTCATCTCGACAGCAACGAAGCGCCACAGCCGGGCGATGAATTGTTCAGCGCGGACATGGAAGGCCAGGCCAGCGGCATGATTGCCAACGCCGCACCCGCGCCGGGCGGCGGCTACGATATGCTGGCGGTGATGCAGACCTCCAGCCGCGAATCGCAAGCGGTGCATTGGAAATCGCTGCAGGGCGAAGCATTGCAATTTTTACCGCTGCCCTATCCGCTATCGCAAAGTTGATCGGCTCGGATATCGGGCGCCGTCCGGCCTGAATGTAAATATACCGAAAAATGGGCTGGCGAAAGCCAGCCCATTTTTATCGTCTATTGAACGCGCATTGAAATCTAAATATGCGCAGGATTCAGCCACTGAAAACTTACCTGTTCGTAATCCTCACCTTCGGCCAGCAAGCTGGTGAGTTTAATGTCGCGGCTTTTTTCGCCCATCATCATTTCGTAGATATTGTCCGGCGTGCAGCTACCGGATTCCATGAGCATGGTGGCATTTACATAGGAGTTGTAAACGTCGGGCAACAAGATGACGGGCAGGTAATCGTATTCGAACGAGCCGGAGCTGGTTTCCCAGTTGGATGTTTTTTCGGCACCCTTGCCGAGGGCGCGCAGCCATACTGACAGGGGTTTTTTGGCGAGGATTTCAATCCCCACATGTACCGCGCCCTTGGGGTCGGTATGCAAGCGCCGGATCATGCCGACCCACCATAACTGGCTGTTTTGGGACTTGAACCCGCAGAGTGCGCCAATCTTCACCCATCCGCCTGCGGTCTTCGGGATTATGCCGCCGACCCCGTCGACGCTCACGTCCGAAACGGTCCAGGTTTCCGTGGTGTATTTGATGTCATCGGCAGCCGCAAGGTTGATTTTCGAGCGCTCTTTCAATGCGGCCGCATCTTTTTCGGAGAGGTTGGCCGCGCGATCCAGATCGATGCGCGTAACCAGTTGGCTGATGGTTCTGAAACTGTGCACCACATCGATGGCGGTACTGATGCCTTTGCGTTCCTGATGCCGGTGCGGCTGATCCTTCCCCCAGTAGATTTGCAGGTGCTTGAGTACAGTAAGCTTGCCTGCCGGGGTAAACTCGTTGCCAAAGCGTTGTTCATGCTGGATCAGGCTGTGCTCGTTCTGATCAATAATATCTTTTATTTTAGGGACTGCCCTGACGGCCCCGAAGAAGCGCATGGCCGGTGTTGCCTGGAGTTTACTGTCGGCATTTCCGGGGGCACCCGGTTTGGACAGGTCGATGAAGTGCGCACAGTCGGGATCCGGCACCGCCTTGAAGTCGAAGAAACTTACCATGCGGCCGGCAATGCGATAACTGACCTCAATCTGATCTGGCGCCAGCGTATCGGGACACGACGCATGGAGCATCACCGCCCGCAGCAACTCTCGCTGGGGGCTGGTGTGGATAGTCTGCTTGGGGTAGGCGTAAACCATGCTCTCGGCAATCTGGTTAGCCTCGGCGAAGCTGTAACAGCCGCACAACTGGTTCCACGCTGACGCTTCAATTTCCATATAGCGCATCATTTCCAGCTTCATCCGCCCGGCAACGGCGCGCAATAGCCGGACGCAGATAACCGGTAGATTTTCCCTGATGTCCCAAGGCTTCTTTTCCGCCTGCTGGTATTCGGAAATGCATATGGTGTAGGCTTCACCCAAAGCCTGCATAAAGCCATGTATCCCCTGCCACTGGCGCAGGCCCTGAAAATCCTGCAAATGCGGCGCACCGAGGTATTGGCGTAATACTTCGGCATACAACGGTTGCCCGGTTTCGTCCAGCAGCATCACAATCTCCGTGCGGACTTCAGGGCGGAAACCGGTGGTATCTTTAACCGAGGTCAACCAGGAGGTGACTTCATCCAGCGCCTTGAAGGCGTCGTTTTTTGGCAGGCCAGCAAGAAGTTTTCTGGCTTCCTTCACGTCAAACATGGGATGGTCTGGTTTCCCGTCAAATATATTGTGCAAAGAAAACATGATCTGGTTCAACCTTCAAGTTTGATGAAGCTTGGATAATTCATGAAAACCTCGCAGAACATGCTGGGTGGAGGCGCTTTATGGCCAGTGGACGCTATCGGATTGCCGCTTGATGAAGCTGTTCACTGTGTGGACAATAATAGCGGAACAACCATTTTTAGAGAAGGAGTGCTCAAAATCAATTGCAACATACCTGATTTTGGCTTGCGGCTTTTTGATATGCAGTGGGAGGCACCGACGGTGCCGCAACTCTTTTCTGGTGGGCGGTAGGTGTTTCGAACACCTGACCCCTGCCGTGTGAAGGCAGTGCTCTACCGCTGAGCTAACCGCCCCGAAGAGGGCGCGAATTAGAGCATAACGCGGTTACCCCAGTCAATGACTCAAGCCACAACTTTGTGCGCGGGATGAGCAAAGCCCGTAAAATGCGCACTTCAATTTTGGCTCTCCTGTTCAAGTCATGACTATACGCACTCGTTTTGCTCCCAGCCCCACCGGTTATCTGCATATCGGCGGTGCACGCACTGCCTTGTTCTCCTGGGTGTACGCACGCAAGTTGGGCGGCACCTTCATTTTGCGTATCGAAGATACCGATCTGGAGCGTTCCACGCAGGAGTCGGTACAGGCGATCCTGGATGGGATGTCCTGGTTGAACCTGGATTACGACGAGGGGCCGTTCTACCAGATGCAGCGCATGGACCGCTATAAGGCGGCGCTGCAGCAGATGCTTGGCGAGGGCACGGCCTATTACTGCTATACCGCGCCGGAAGAATTGGAAAGCATGCGTGAAGCGCAACGTGTGCGCGGCGAGAAGCCGCGTTATGACGGGCATTGGCGGCCAGAGCCGGGCAAGATTTTGCCGGCTCCGCCAGAGGGAGTTAAGCCGGTAGTGCGTTTCAAGAACCCCCTCCACGGCGTGGCCGCGTGGGACGACATGGTTAAAGGCAAGATCGTGTTCGAGAACAGTGAACTGGATGATCTGATCATCGCTCGTGCCGACGGTACGCCGACTTACAATTTCTGCGTGGTGGTGGATGACCTGGATATGGGCATCACGCAAGTCATCCGCGGCGACGATCACGTCAACAACACGCCGCGCCAGATCAATATCCTCAAGGCATTGGGTGCAACGCTACCGCAGTATGCGCATGTGCCGATGATCCTGGGTAGCGACGGCGAGCGGCTGTCCAAGCGGCATGGCGCGGTGAGTGTGATGCAATATGCCGAGGATGGCTACTTGCCGGAAGCGCTGACCAATTACCTGGCGCGCCTGGGCTGGTCGCACGGCGACGAGGAAATTTTCTCCGTGCAGCAATTCGTCGAGTGGTTCGATTTACGCCACATCAGCAAATCAGCGGCGCAGTTCAATCCGGAAAAGCTGCGCTGGCTGAATCAGCATTACATCAAACAGGCCGACAATGCGCGTTTGGCGGAATTGGTGCGCAAACATCTGGCAGAGCGCGGCGTGCAGGCAAGCGATGCGCCGCCACTGGAAGCGGTGATCGCCCTGTACAAGGAGCGTACCGCGACGTTGCTCGAATTGGCGGATGAAGCGGAAGTCTTTTATATCGAAATCCACCCAACGCAGGAGCTGCTGGATGCGCATCTTGTGCCGGAAGTGCTGCCCGCGTTGTGCGAACTCGCCGCGCGTTTTGCTGATGCCGTATGGGAACCCCCCGTACTGGCTGCGCTGATAAAAGAATTGCTGGCCAAACACAATTTAAAAATGCCCAAACTGGCGATGCCGCTGCGTGTGATGCTGGTCGGGCAGACGCACACGCCGTCGGTAGATGCAGTGCTGGCGTTGTTTCCGCGCGAGACCGTGCTGGCGCGTATGAAGAAATACCTGTAATTTGTTGGAAAGTCAGCTTTACAAGCATAGGTCGCATCAATATAATGCGCGCTCTTTCGAGGTACGGGGGTATAGCTCAGCTGGGAGAGCGCTTGCATGGCATGCAAGAGGTCAGCGGTTCGATCCCGCTTACCTCCACCAAAAGAGCTTTAAAAATCAAAGTCCCTATCGTCTAGAGGCCTAGGACATCGCCCTTTCACGGCGGTAACACGAGTTCGAATCTCGTTGGGGACGCCAATCAAATGATTGCGTGGTTTGTAATCGCGCGATGTTCATGAAGATCGGATTGCGGATTTTTAGCGGTCTCGATAAATCAGTCAAACCCGGAACGCATCAGCATTCCGAATATGCTCCAAATATACTTCGTCGCCCACCCAGCAGTTGCTTGGGTCAACGCTTATCGGCGGTGCGGGGTGATTTTTGTTTTTCAGGTTGTGCCACAGGCCAAAGGGACATAAAAGGTTTGACGGGCAAAGCGGTATCTATATCTGCCGATAGTTGTGCCGTTTCACGCTCCATATCTTTATCCCACCACTTTACGCAGTTACCACCACTTTCTGTGGCCTGCTGCAAAGCTTCATTAGCGCGGGCAAACAGGCTGGCTGGTGTGTCGTCCAAATTCGCCAGGCTGACGCCCAGAGACACGCTGATAGGCGGCAATGCATCGCCACTGGGCAACACAACCACGGATACGCTGACCGCCGTTCTCAGCCTTTCTGCCGCTATGCAGCCGTCGGCCAATGTGGTGTTCGGCATGAAAACAGCAAATTGTTCGCCGAGAAAGTGCCCAGCCTGGTCATCAGGACGCAAACAGGACAACATGGTGCGTGCGGTATCCCGCAGTACTTGTTCGCTGCCAAGTTGGCCATATTTTTCGCCCAATTCCTTGAATCGGTCTATCACCGCCATCATGAGGCAGCTTGGCCGTTTGTCGAAAACATAGCGGTGTAAACAGCGGTCTATTTTTTCTTCTATCCATTGCTGGTTATAAAGGCCTGTCATTTCATCAACAATTGAGGTGCCTGAGAACTCGTGATGAAATTCATGGTTTTCTGCCATGATTGGGTTGGCAGGGCGAATACGCATGCTTAATACGCTTAGCATGTTATGCGCGGCTTGATGTGAACTATCGATCAGTTCCCACAGTGCGGCATGACCGATGACAAGCAGCTTGCAGTCGGTAGCGGCAATGACGTATGCCGGAATATGCACGTCCCCTATAAGGGACTCTTCTCCCACGCATTCCCCTTCGCCAAGCATGGCGACAGGCTCGACGCCGGAATCTTTTGTCTGGATGCTCAGGCGCCCGGAAAGGATTATATAAATCACATTGTTAACCTGGCCGGGGACCAGTAATGCTTCACCTGAATTTAAGGTACGCAGCCCGGACTCACTTAACGTCAGGATGAGCAACTTGCTAGGCACTCCCTGGAACAGGGGAGCCGTTTGCAATACTTTAAAAATTTCGGGAGAGCGGATCACGTCGTTACCTCTTTGCTGTTAACCAATCTAAAATACGCGCGTGTTAAGGCGCATCAAGAATTGAACGATTGTATTCAATGAAAACTGCCTAGGCGATAATATCCCGGAAGCCTTGATTTACGCTTATTCTAAATCGATTTCGTCATGGTCAGTTATGGATGCGCAAAAACTTCCAATTGGCCGATACCGCAAGCTGTAAAGATGGACTGGATTAGGCTTGGGAGCTGAACGCCAATAGTTGATGGGGTCTTAGCGTACCGAAAAATGCCGGTAGAACAACCTCTTCACAAACTCCACTGTCGCGAGATAGCAAAGCACCATTGCTGGCAGGATCACAAAGAAGAGCGGCGGTGGAGCAACGAAGCCGAGATGCGTTGCAAGCGGTGTGAAAGGCAATGCTGCGGCTATCAGAACGACCAGCAGCGAGGTGATGGTCAGTGCGACGCTTGCCCGGCTCTTTAAAGGGTTGCCCCGGGTGCGGATGACGAAGATAACCAGCACCTGGGTGGCGATGGATTCGATAAACCAGCCGGTATGGAACAACACTTCACCGGCGTCGAAAACCTTCAGCAAGATGAAGAACATCAGGAAATCGAATACTGAACTGACCGGTCCGACCACCCACATGAAGTTGCGGATGAAGGTGGTGTCCCAGTGCCTGGGATGGGCCAGGGATTCGTTGTCTACGCTATCCATGGGAATCGTAAGTTCCGAGATGTCGTAGAGCAGGTTGTTGAGGAGAATCTGCGCCGGCAGCATCGGCAAGAAGGCAAGGAACAGCGTCGCACCGGCCATGCTGAACATATTGCCGAAATTGGAACTTGTCCCCATCATGATGTACTTCATGATGTTGGCGAAGGTGCGGCGGCCTTCCATTACACCTGCGTGCAGCACATTCAGGTCATGCCGCAACATGATCATGTCGGCCGCCGCCTTGGCTACGTCCACGGCGCTGTCCACCGAGATGCCGACATCCGCCGAATGGAGCGAAGGCGCATCGTTGATGCCGTCCCCGAGATAACCGACGGTGTGACCCTGCGCTTTCAGCGACAGGATGACGCGGTTTTTTTGCGCTGGCGTGACACGGCAGAACAGGTTGGCCTCCCTCACCCGCACCGCTAGGGTGGGGTCATCCATATGCTGGATCTCGCTGCCGTTCAGCACGCCCGTGACCGGCATGCCCAGTTGGGCGCACACATACCGGGTGACCAGTTCGCTGTCGCCGGTGACGATCTTGATGTTGATCCCGCTTGCTGACAGTGCCTTGAGTGCGTGCGCCGCGCTTGCTTTCGGCGGATCGAGAAATGCAGCGAAGCCGGCGAAGATGAGCTCGGTTTCGTCATCGACGACTGCATGCGGATGATCCAGGGCCACCGGCCGCCAGGCGATACCGAGTACCTTGAAGCCTTCCCGGCCAAGGCTATCGTGCAAGGCCTGGATGGATGCCAGCGCCTTCTCGTCCAGTGGCTGCACGTCTTGCGCTTCGCCCACGGCATAGCGTGTGGACAGCCGGAGGATATCCTCGGGCGAGCCCTTGACCACGAGCAACCGTTTCCCGCCCTGATCGACCAGCACCCGTTTCTCGCTTTGATCCAATAAAACAGACACGCGCCGCCGCTCGAAGTCGAAGGGTACCTCGTCGATCTTGCGCCAATCGCCTACGTCGATTTCCTTGTGCTCGAGGATCGCGTCATCCAACGGGCTCTTCAGCCCGGTCTCGAAATAGCTGTTGAGGTAAGCCAGTTGCAGCACCTGCACACTATCGTTTCCTTGCGCGTCGAGATGGCGTTCCAGCTGGATGCGCCCTTCGGTGAGCGTGCCGGTTTTGTCGGTGCACAGCACGTCCATGCTGCCCAGATTGTGGATCGCAGCAAGCTGCTTCACGATTACCAGCTTCTTCGCCATGCGCAGTGCGCCGCGCGACAGTGTCACCGTGATTACCATCGGCAACAGTTCCGGTGTGAGGCCGACGGCCAGCGCGATGGCGAACAGAAACGACTCGAGGAATGGCCGATGAAAAAACGCGTTGATCAGGAACACGAACAGCACCAGCAGGATGGTCAGGCGCATGATCAGCATGCCAAAGCTCTGGGTACCCAGTTCGAAGGCGGTGGGAGGTGCCTTGATCACCAGAGCATCCGCGATATTGCCCATCGCCGTGTCGGCTCCGGTGCGGCAGACTATCGCCTTGGCCATCCCGCTGATGACGGAAGTGCCCATGAACACGGCATTCCCGGCCCCATTGAGGTCTTCCGCCGGTGCCGTCAGATCGTGCGCATGTTTTTCCACCGGATAGGACTCCCCCGTCAGCAGCGACTGGTTGACGAAAAAATCTTTGGCGTCGATAAGTCGGCAATCGGCCGGAATGAGATCACCTGCGGACAGCAGCACCACATCGCCCGGCACCAGCTCCGCTATCGGGAGTTCCTGGGAATGCCCATCGCGCAGCACCGTGGCCCGTACCGCTACAGCTTTCTTCAATTGTTCCGCGGCGCGGCCAGCCCGGTATTCCTGAACGAAATCCAAGGTTACACTCATCAGCACGATGGCCCAGATGATCACGAATCCGGTGACCTCGCCGGTCAGCGCGGACACAGCGCTGGCAGCCAGCAGAACCATCACCAGAGGGTTCTTGAAATGGCTCAGGTACTGGATGATCAGTGGCCGTTCGCCGTAGTTACGTAGCGTGTTGGGGCCGAACCGTGCGGTACGCGCACGCGCTTCCTGCTGGCTCAGCCCAGCCGGGAGTGTCTCAAGATGTGATAGAAGGGCTTTGGATGGTAGATTCCAAAACGGAGCATCGGGGCGATCCAT
The DNA here is from genome assembly GCA_028714895.1 of Gallionella sp. GTDB lineage: Bacteria > Pseudomonadota > Gammaproteobacteria > Burkholderiales > Gallionellaceae > Gallionella. The sequence goes on from JAQTLM010000008.1 coordinate 25,123, forward strand.
AGTGCTCACTTTTTTTGCGCGGCCAAGCGTAGTGCTTCCAGTGCGGTCATCGTACCGCCGGAGTGGAGTAAGTACAACAAACTTTATTGAAACATGGCTTAGTCGAATATAACGAAGCCGCAGTACCGGTGTATTTTTTGTTATACCGGAACCAAAATCCTGTGCGATCGCCATCCGGATATATAGAACATTCAGGTAAAATCTCCAGCATGGGCAAAGCATTCACACATGAAATGGATCTGGCAGGCAAACCGCGCAGCGGCCACCCGCAAAACGATGACGCTGATGATGAGCCGGGAGCCTTGTTTCAGTTGCCGTCAGGTGCCAAAAATTACATCACCCCCAACGGGTATCGCAAGCTGAAAGAAGAGTTGGATCATCTGTGGAAGGTGGAGCGTCCGGCATTGGTTAAAACCATTACCTGGGCGGCATCCAACGGTGATCGCTCGGAAAACGGTGATTATATTTATGGCAAGAAACGCCTGCGCGAGATTGACCGGCGCGTGCGCTTCCTGCGCAAGCGTATGGAACTGGCCGAAGTCGTTGATCCGGCGCAGCGCGGCGAGTGCGATCAAGTATTTTTCGGTGCAACTGTGACGGTTTGCGACGACAACGGATGCGAGAACATATACAGCATCGTCGGGGTGGATGAGGCGGATGTGGGCTCCGGTTTGATCAGCTGGGTCTCGCCACTGGCTCGAACGCTGCTCAAATTGCGCGAAGGCGAAGTGGCGACATTGCGTACACCGGTTGGTGTCCAGGAACTGGAAATCTTGTCAGTGAGATATCGTGAACTGGGCTGATTCAATTATTCGCTGCTCTTGGTACAATCACGCCATTTAAGCAAGGATAACGACACACTAACGCACTAAGGGGTTCACCATGAAAAAGATCGAAGCGATTATCAAGCCATTCAAGCTGGATGAAGTACGTGAAGCACTTTCCGAGTTGGGAGTAAGCGGCTTGACGGTGACCGAAGTGAAAGGTTTTGGCCGCCAGAAGGGCCATACCGAGTTGTACCGCGGTGCGGAATATGTGGTCGATTTCTTGCCCAAGATCAAAGTAGAAGTGGTGATTTCAGCCGAGTTGCTCGATACGGCGGTTGAAGCGATTATCAAAGCCGCGCATACCGGCAAGATCGGCGATGGCAAAATCTTCATCTCGACCGTTGAGCAGGTCATTCGCATTCGTACCGGGGAAACCAACGAGACTGCGCTGTAAGTTCAGACAGAACATGTGAAGTAATTTACCGGCTCGCCCGGCATGCGTATAATGCGCGCTTTGCCGGGAGCATGTTCCATGCGCATCATTCAAAAAGCACTAACCTTTGACGACGTTCTGCTCGTTCCTGCTTATTCCAATGTATTGCCGCGCGATGTCAGTCTGCGCACCCAGCTTACCCGCAACATCAGCCTGAACATCCCGTTGCTCTCTGCTGCGATGGACTCCGTTACGGAGTCGCGCCTCGCGATTGCTCTGGCGCAGGAGGGCGGTATCGGTATCATACACAAGAACATGTCGGCCCATGCGCAGGCCGCCCAAGTCGCCAAGGTCAAGCGTTTTGAAAGCGGTGTGGTCAAGGATCCTATCACCATCACGCCGGATATGACGGTGCGCAATGTGCTGGTTTTGACGCGCCAGCACAGGATTTCCGGCTTGCCGGTGGTGCAGGGTAAGCAGTTGGTCGGCATCGTGACCAACCGCGATCTGCGTTTCGAGAGCAGCCTGGATCAGCCGATCCGGAACATCATGACGCCGCGCGAACGGCTGATTACCGTCAAGGAAAACACCAGCCTGGATGAGGCGCGCAGCCTGATGCACAAGCATCGCATCGAGCGCGTATTGGTGGTCAATGATGCATTTGAACTGTGCGGGTTGATGACGGTAAAGGACATTCTTAAATCCAGCGAGCATCCGCTGGCTTGCAAGGACGGCCTAGGCCGCCTGCGTGCCGGCGCGGCAGTCGGGGTGGGCGAGGGCACGGAAGAGCGCGTCGCGTTGCTGGCCGAGGCCGGGGTGGACGTGATCGTGGTGGACACCGCGCACGGCCATTCGCAAGGCGTGCTGGATCGCGTCAAATGGGTCAAGAGCAATTTCCCGCAGGTTGAAGTGATTGGCGGCAACATCGCTACCGGCGGGGCGGCACAGGCGTTGCTGGATCACGGTGCGGACGGCGTGAAAGTCGGCATCGGTCCCGGTTCGATTTGCACCACGCGCATCGTCGCGGGAGTCGGTGTGCCGCAGATTGCGGCAATTCAGAATGTGGCAAAGGTCTTGCAAGGCACCGGCGTGCCGCTGATTGCAGACGGCGGCATCCGTTATTCCGGCGACATCGCCAAAGCCATCGCAGCGGGCGCACATGCCGCGATGCTTGGCGGATTGTTCGCCGGAACCGAAGAAGCGCCGGGCGAAATTGAGCTGTTTCAGGGGCGTTCCTACAAATCCTATCGCGGTATGGGTAGCTTGGGGGCGATGCAGCAGGGCTCCAGCGACCGCTATTTTCAGGAAGGCGAAAGCAATCAGGATAAACTGGTGCCGGAAGGCGTCGAGGGTCGCGTACCTTACAAGGGCAGCGTGCTGGCAGTGATCCATCAATTGATGGGCGGTCTGCGCGCCAGCATGGGTTATCTCGGTTGCGCCGACATTGCCACCATGCACACCAAGGCCGAATTTGTCGAAATCACCTCTTCCGGTATCCGTGAATCGCATGTGCATGATGTGCAGATAACCAAGGAAGCGCCGAATTACCACATTGACTAGTTGCTAGACGTTAGTCGTTAGTTGGATCGTATGGACATATTTTCCTCTGATGTATTTGAAGGGTTTGATGTGTCCAAGGACGAAGTAGAGCAATTTAAAAACAGTCACCCGGGATTTTGCCGACTTGACATGGGACGCATAAGTCAATTTTTATTGATTCAACTGACTTCAATTAGCAAGCATAGAACCCTCAATTCTTTTTCCATTACGGATGTTATCCAAGAGTTGGAAGAGGTTGGGCGTGGTTTTAAACAACGGTTCGAACAATTTAAGCATCTGCCGCTTAAGGGGCTTTTCAAAGCCCACTTTTTTGATGCGAAATTTATGGCCAGAAACTTGATAAACCATTGGGGGCTGGAGTTTGAAAATAGTCCAAAGTTTGATTCTTTTTTATTCCGTGTGATTGAGAAAGAGGAAAAAAGTCCTTCAAAGTTTGGCTGGCAAGGACGACTTGCTTACGAAATGACAGTGGGCGGGTACGAAGAAAGAGCAAGGAAGAATAAACGTACTGGAGAATGGATTATTTTTGCGAAGCACAATAACCTAAATTATTATCTTTGCATTTCCAGACATTCGAAATCGAAACAAGAAGATCAGGAAATTTATGATTTCTTGGAGTTACTATGTGAGCATGAATACCCATTCTTGTTATCCAGTGAAACGACTTAATTGCCCTGCAAAACCCAGATGGGATCGGCAAGATGTTCAAAGGACTGCAAAAATCCCTCATCACCAACTAACGACTAACGTCTAGCGACTAATGACTGCCCATAAAAAAATTCTCATTCTCGATTTCGGTTCGCAATACACCCAACTCATCGCGCGCCGCGTCCGTGAATCAAACGTCTATTGCGAACTGCATCCGTGGGATATGGCGGAAGCCGATATCCGCGCCTTCGCGCCGAGCGGCATTATCCTGTCCGGCGGACCCAACTCGGTGTATGAAGATGAAACGCCCAAGGCACCGCAGGTCGTGTTCGATCTGGGTGTGCCGGTGCTGGGCATTTGCTACGGCATGCAGACCATGGCGGCGCAACTGGGCGGCGCGGTGGAAAACGGGCTGGTGCGCGAATTCGGCTACGCGGAAATCCGCGCGCAGGGGCATTCCGCGTTGCTGCGCGACATCCAGGATCGCGCCAATAGCGAAGGCCACGGCCTGATCGACGTGTGGATGAGCCACGGCGACAAGGTGACGGCGCTGCCGCCGGGTTTCTCGGTGATCGCCAGCAACCCCGCCACGCCCATCGCCGGCATGGCGGACGAAACGCGGCGTTTTTACGCGCTGCAATTCCATCCCGAAGTAACCCATACCCGGCAAGGCAAGGCGATGCTCGGCCGCTTCGTGCACGACATCTGCGGCTGCGCGCAGGACTGGAACATGCCGGACTATATCGGCGAAGCGGTGGAAAAGATTCGCGCCCAGGTCGGCAGCGACGAAGTGATTCTGGGGTTGTCCGGCGGGGTGGATTCCTCGGTGGCGGCGGCGCTGATCCATCGCGCCATCGGTGACCAACTGACCTGCGTGTTCGTGGACAACGGTCTGCTGCGCCTGAACGAAGCGGCGCAGGTGATGGAAACCTTTGCCATGCATTTGCATATGAAGGTGATCCATGTGGATGCCAGCGCGGAGTTTTTGCAGCATCTGACCGGCGTGACCGATCCGGAGAAAAAACGCAAAATCATCGGGCGCGAGTTTGTCGAAGTATTCCAGCGCGAAGCCAAAAAACTGCCGCAGGCCAAGTGGCTGGCGCAGGGCACCATCTACCCGGACGTGATCGAATCCGCCGGCGCGAAGACCAAGAAGGCGCACGCCATCAAATCGCACCATAACGTCGGCGGCCTGCCGGAAAGTTTGCATCTCAAGCTGCTGGAGCCGTTGCGCGAATTGTTCAAGGACGAAGTGCGCGAACTCGGTGTCGCGCTGGGCTTGGCGCACGGCATGGTATACCGCCACCCGTTTCCCGGCCCCGGCCTCGGGGTGCGCATCCTCGGCGAAGTGAAACGCGAGTACGCCGACCTGTTGCGCCGCGCCGATGCGATCTTCATCGAAGAGCTGCACGCGACCAGGGATGAAGACGGCAAGTCCTGGTACGAAAAAACCTCGCAAGCCTTCACCGTATTCCTGCCGGTCAAGAGCGTCGGCGTGATGGGCGATGGCCGCACCTACGAATGGGTGGTGGCATTGCGCGCGGTACAGACGCAGGACTTCATGACCGCGCACTGGGCGGAACTGCCTTACTCGTTGCTGGGCAAGGTTTCTAACCGCATCATCAACGAAGTGCGTGGCATCAACCGCGTGGTGTACGATATCTCCGGCAAGCCGCCCGCCACGATCGAGTGGGAGTAGCGATCCCGACACGGTGCGGCGCAGCCGTCTGATGGAATTACTAGCCATTCGACTAGGTGAGCAAACAACGCTCACCTAGTCGCTGGTTACGGTGCGGGAGAGGTCGCTCGCCGCGAATGAAATGGCATGTGATTGGCCGCAGTCTGTCTGAGCGGATAGCCCGGCTGTTGCGCCACAGAGTTCAACGGCATGTTGTGTAAGTGTGGCAGTAGAAATGTCGCGATTGCGCGCATTGCAGAGTTTCGCAGGCTTGGCATAGAATCAGCCGGGAGAGAAGAACTGGTCGTGTTTTGCACGGTGCCTCCGGCCCGAGGACATTGCGGGGTATTCCGGCCCTATAACGTGGCAGCGTGTCGTACAGACGGGAGCACTTCATGATGGCAGATAACGAAATACACACGGCAGATCTGGATCCGATACTGGATCGCTATGCCCGCGACCCGAACGCTTTGCTGCAGGTATTGCGCGAGGTGCAGGAGTTGCATGGTTACATTCATCCGTCCGCCATCAGTTACATCAGCGTGAAGCTCGGTATTCCGCGCGCGCGGATCGAAGGCGTTGCCGGTTTCTATTCCTTTCTGCATTTGCAGCCGCACGGCGAATACCGCGTGCTGTTCTCGGACAACATCACCGACCGTATGCAGGGCAGCCAGGCACTGATGGAGATGATGTGCCAGCAGTTGTGGCTGCAACCGGGCAGGGTCTCGGAAGATGGTCTGGTCAGTATCAACACCACATCCTGCACCGGCATGTGCGATCAGGGGCTGGCGATGCTGGTCAACGGCCGCGCTATTACGCGACTCACCCATCAGCGCGTGCAGGAAATCGGCCACCTGATCCGCAACCGCACGCCGCTTGCGGACTGGCCTGCCGACTTCTTCCGCGTGGAAGATAACATCCGCCGCAGCGGCCCGCTGCTCGACAACACCATCGCTCCCGGCGACGTGCTGCACGCCGCCTTGGCGCTTGGCGGCAAGGATATCGTCGAAGCGGTCAAGAATTCCGGCTTGCGCGGGCGCGGCGGTGCGGGTTTTCCCACCGGGCTGAAATGGGAGGCATGCCGCAACGCGCCGGGCGAGGCGCACCATGTGGTTTGCAACGCCGACGAGGGCGAGCCCGGCACCTTCAAGGATCGCGTGCTGCTCACCCGCCAGGCCGATCTGGTATTCGAAGGCATGACGCTGTGCGCGCTGGCCGTCGGCGCGCAGCATGGTTACCTTTACCTGCGCGGAGAATACCGCTACTTGCTCGAACCGTTGCAGGCTATCCTGCAACGCCGCCGCGACAATACCCTGCTTGGCAAAAACATCCTCGGCCAACCCGGTTTCGACTTCGATATCGCCATCCACATGGGCGCGGGCGCCTATATCTGCGGCGAGGAATCGGCGCTGATCGAATCGCTTGAAGGCAAGCGCGGTGTGCCGCGCAGCCGCCCGCCGTTCCCGGTGACCCACGGTTACCTGCAGCAGCCGACCGCCGTGGATAACGTTGAGACCTTCTGCAGCGCCGCGCTGGCGATACAGATGGGCGCGGAAAACTACCGCGCCATCGGCACGGCTAAATCGTCCGGCAGCAAATTGATTTCGGTGTCCGGCGACTGCCCGCGCCCCGGCATCTACGAATATCCGTTCGGCGTATCGGTGCACGAGGTGCTGCAAGATTGCGGCGCGGTGAATACGCGTGCAGTGCAGGTCAGCGGCCCTTCCGGCATGTGTATCGCGGAAAGTGAATTCGACCGTAAACTGGGATTCGAAGACTTGCCAACCGCCGGCGCGTTCATGGTGTTCGACGACAGCCGCGACCTGTTCGAGGTGGCGCGCAACTTCGTGCATTTCTTCGCGCACGAGAGCTGCGGCTTCTGCACGCCGTGCCGCGTCGGCACCTCGATGCTGAAGCAGACCATGGACAAGATCGCCGCCGGGCATGGCACGCAATATGACCTGAGCGAGATCGAGCATCTGGATCAGGTATTGCAGACCAGTTCCCACTGCGGGCTGGGGCGCACCGCCTGTAACCCGGTGCTGCACACGCTCAAACGTTTTCGCCCCGCCTATGAAAACCGCCTGAAATCGCTGGATTTCGAACCCGCCTTCGATCTCGACGGCGCTTTGGCGAGAGCGCGCCAGATGACTGGCCGCGACGATGCCGGGGCACACCTCAAACCGGAGGACGCATGAGCGACACTTTCCAACTTGACGGCGCAAGCGTCCCGTTCGAGCCGGGGCAAACCGTGATGCAGGCCGCGCTGGCTGCCGGGCATTACATCCCGCACCTGTGCTATCACCCTGAATTCAAGCCGCACGGCAGTTGCAAACTGTGTACGGTCAAGGTCGGTGGCCGCACCGCCGCTTCCTGCACCATGCCCGCCGAGGTCGGGCTCAATGTGGAGAGCAACATCGAGGAAATGAACGGCCTGCGCCGCACATTGGTGCAGATGCTGTTCGCCGAGGGCAACCATTTCTGCCCGTCGTGCGAGAAGAGCGGCAACTGCATGTTGCAGGCACTGGGTTACGACCTCGAAGTGCACACCGCGGGCTTCCGCCACCTGTATCCGGACCGCCCGGTGGATGCCTCGCACCCGGACATCCTGCTCGACTTCAACCGCTGCATCCTGTGCGAACTGTGCGTGCGCGCCTCCAGCGAAGTGGACGGCAAGAACGTGTTCGCATTGTCGGGGCGCGGCATCACCAAGCATCTCATCGTCAACGCGGAATCCGGTTTGCTCAAGGACACCGACATCGCGCTCACCGACAAGGCGATGCAGGTCTGCCCGGTGGGCGTGATCCTGCCCAAGCGCGTTGGCTTCAGCGTGCCGATCGGCAAGCGCCGCTACGACCAGCGTCCGATCAGCGCACAGGCGCTGGACGATGCGCCGCGCCAAGCCGATGCCAGCGGCAGTTGCGCCGCCTGCGAGGGAACACCATGAGCAAGAAACTGCGCATCGCCACCACCTCGCTCGCCGGTTGCTTCGGCTGCCACATGTCTTTGCTCGACATCGACGAGCGGCTGTTTCCGCTGCTCGACCTCATCGAATTCGACCGCTCGCCGCTCACCGACATCAAGCACTGCGGGCCGTGCGACATCGGACTGATCGAGGGCGGTATCTGCAATGCGGAAAATGTGCATGTGCTGCACGAGTTCCGGAAGAACTGCAAGATATTGATCGCCATCGGCTCGTGCGCCATCACCGGCGGACTGCCCGCGCAGCGCAACCACCTTGATCTGGGAAGCTGCCTGACCGAGGTGTATCTCACCGAACCGGGGCTGGCGCACGGCCATATCCCGAACGACCCGGAACTGCCGCTGCCGCTGGACAAGGTGCATCCGCTGCACGAAGTGGTGAAGATCGATTACTTCATCCCCGGCTGCCCGCCGTCGGGCGACGCCATCTGGAAATTCCTCACCGACCTGATCGCGGGCAGGACACCAGAACTTGGACATGGGTTGATCAAATATGACTGATAAAAAGGACAATCTGGAGACCGCCGCGCACCCCGAGAAGCTGCGCCGCGTCGCTATCGATCCGGTGTCGCGCGTCGAGGGCCACGGCAAGGTGACGCTGCTGCTGGACGAGAATGACCGCGTGCACCAGGTGCGGCTGCACATCGTCGAGTTTCGCGGCTTCGAGAAATTCATCCAGGGGCGGCCTTTCTGGGAAGCGCCGGTGATGGTGCAGCGGCTGTGCGGCATCTGCCCGGTGAGTCATCACATCGCCGCTTCCAAGGCGATGGACATGATCGTCGGCAGCCAGCTCACGCCGACGGCGGAGAAGGTGCGGCGGCTGATGCACTACGGGCAGATTCTGCAATCGCATGCGCTGCATTTCTTCCACCTGTGCTCGCCCGATCTGCTGTTCGGTTTTGATTCGGATGTCGCCAAACGCAACATCGTCGGTATCGCCGCCGCCTATCCCGAGATCGCCAAACAGGGCGTGCTGCTGCGCAAATACGGGCAGGAGGTGATCCGCGTCACGGCGGGCAAGCGCATCCACGGCACCGGCTCGATACCCGGCGGCGTGAACAAAAACGTCAGTGTGGAAGAGCGCGATTATCTGCTGAAGGACATCGGCCAGATGATCGAATGGAGCCGCGCGTCGGTCGGCATTGCGCGGCAGTTGTTCGAGCAGAATCTCGACCTCTACAACAGCTTCGGCCGCTTCAAGGCGCATACGCTGAACCTGGTGCGTGCCGACGGCGCGCTGGATCTGTACCACGGCGGTCTGCGCGCACGCGACCTGAACGGCAACACGCTGTTCGACCATTACGACTATAGCCATTACTGGGATGTGATCTTCGAGGATGTAAAGCCGTGGTCGTACATGAAGTTCCCGTTCCTGCGCAGCCTCGGGCCGGAAACCGGCTGGTATCGCGTCGGGCCGCTGAGCCGCGTAACGCAATGCGATTTCATCCCTTCGCCGCTGGCGGAAGAACAACGCAAGGTGTTCATGGCATTTAACGGTGGGTCGGCGACGGGCGCGACGCTGGGTTTCCACTGGGCGCGCATGATCGAGATGCTGCATGCCGCCGAGGTCATCCAGGAACTGCTGCACGACCCCGACCTGCAAGGTAACGATCTGGTCAATATCGGCAAACGCCAGGCGCGCGGCGTCGGCGTGATCGAGGCGCCGCGCGGCACGCTGATCCACCATTACAAGGTGGACGAGCACGACCAGATCACGCGCTGCAACCTGATCGTCTCCACCACCCACAACAACCAGGCGATGAACGAAGCCATCCGCCAGGTGGCGCGACAATATATCGACGGGCGCAAGCTCACCGAAGGCCTGCTCAACCACATCGAGGTCGCCATCCGCGCCTTCGACCCCTGCCTGTCCTGCGCCACCCATGCACTGGGCAAGATGCCGCTGGAAGTGGAATTGCTGGATGCGGAGGGCGGCAGAGTCGATGTGCTGGCACGCGCCTCGGATGGGACGTTCTGCTCTCCGGGCTGATGACTGCGCCCATTCTGGTCTTTGCTGTCGGCAACGAATCGCGCGGCGACGATGCGCTTGCGCCGCTGTTGCTGCGCGGCCTGGAAGGCTGGGCTGAGGCGGTGGGACTGGATGGACAGGTTGAACTGATCGAGGATTACCAGTTGCAGGTCGAGCATGTCACCGATCTGCAAAACCGCAGCGCGGTGCTGTTCGTCGATGCCGATATGTCCTGCGCCGAGCCGTTTCATTTTTCCGAGATTGCCGCCGAAAAGGATAGCAGCTACACCAGCCATGTGATGACCCCGTTTGCGCTGCTGCATACCTACCGTCAGGTGTATGGAACAGATGCGCCTCCCGCTTTCCTGCTGCGTATTCGCGGCTACAATTTCGAACTGGGCAACCCGTTGAGCGATAAGGCGGCGGCCAATCTGGAGGAGGCAACCAAGCTGATGCGCGCATTGTGCGCGGAGGGCGATCTGCAATGCTGGCGGCAGTGCTTGGTAAATGTCTGACGCCATGTATAGTAAGCTTCGCCTGAATCTCAATTCCGCAATGTCGAAAAAATTTTCATGAAAGAAGGCTACGCAAAAACCTTGGAGTGGCTGAAGACGAATCCCTCCCTGGATGAGCTTTGCGCCAGATACCCCTCAGAATGGGCAGCGGTGCAACAGGAGATTTCCGCCATTGTCGAGCGCGGCGTCGCGGAAGAATTGAAGGCCTACCTGGAGCGCCTGTCCGCGCAGGCAGCGCCGGGCCAATCTCCTTCCGTGAACCGGCAGAAAAACAGGGAAGCCGCCCTGTCACAATTTATCCGCAGCCGCATGGCGCATGAGTCCGTCAAGAAGCTTTGCCTGTCCACGCTGGCCGCCGATACGGGCGTAACGAAAGGCAAGCTGCGCTTCAATTGGCTCAATGGCTTCATAGCCCAGAAGCTGCTGTTTTCCAGGGGGCTGGAGCGCAAGCCAGTTTCGCTGTTCTGGTTCCGCCTGCTCTGGCCGCTGGTCTGGCAGAAAAAACGGCTTATGCCGCTGGTGCAACCGAAGGGAATCTACTGCTTCTATTCGCGCGAACTGGTCGAGGCACTGGCCGGAATGATCGCTTCCAGAAGTTGCCTGGAAATCGGCGCGGGAGGCGGGACCCTGACGCGGTTTCTGAAAAATCATGGTGTTCAGCTAACTGCAACAGATAACCACGGCTGGAAAAATGCCGTGGAGTATCCCGAATGGGTCATCAAACTCGACGCCCGCGAGGCACTGGCTGCCTATGTTCCGGAAGTAGTCATCTGTTCGTGGCCGCCGGCGCAGAACGATTTCGAGCGTTACGTGTTCACGACGCCCAGCGTGCAGCTCTATATCGTCATCGGCAGCCGCCACCAGTTTGCCTTCGGCAACTGGAAAGACTACCGGCAACAATCCGCTTTCGAGTTTGAAGAGGACAAGAAGCTGGGCGCGCTACTGTTGCCCCCAGAACTGGAATCTGCCGTCTATGTGTTTCGGCGGAAAAACCATCATGCATGAAATGTCGCTAGCCGAAAATATGCTGCAAATCATCGAAGACGCGGCGCGCAAGCAAGGGTTTACGCGGGTCAAGACGGTGTGGCTGGAAATCGGCCAACTGGCCTGCGTAGAGCAGGAATCCTTGCGTTTCGGCTTCGATGTGGTGACGCGCGGCAGCATCGCGGAACAGGCGCGGCTGGAGATCATCGAGACGGCGGGGCAGGGCAGGTGCGAAAAATGCGAACAAAATTTCCCGCTCGCCGCGCTTTACGAGGCGTGCCCGGAATGCGGAAGCTATGATGTCAAGGTGACCAGCGGCGACGGGATGAGAGTCAAGGAACTTGAGGTGGAATGATGTGTACAACATGCGGATGTGGAACTGGCCAGACGCTCATTAACGGAAAGCCGTTGCATAAGGCACACCGGCATAGCGGGCCGATGCACTTCCGTGCGCGCGAAGTAGATGCGGATGTTCAGGGCGTGAGCGCTTCCCGCATCGTGAAACTCGAGCAAGACCTCCTCGCCAAGAACAACGGCTACGCCGAAGCGAATCGCAGCTACCTGTCTGCACACGGTATCTTTGCGCTCAATCTGGTGTCCAGCCCCGGTTCGGGCAAGACCACGCTGCTGGTGAAGACCATCGCCGCGCTGAACGGTAGTCTGCCGCTCGCGGTCATCGAGGGCGACCAGCAGACCGACAACGATGCGGCGCGCATCCGCGCCGCCGGTGCGCCAGCCATCCAGATCAACACCGGCAAGGGCTGCCATTTGGATGCTCAGATGGTCGGCCAGGCCATGCGGCAACTGGGGTTGCAGGACGACAGCCTGCTGCTGATCGAGAACGTCGGCAATCTGGTTTGCCCGGCGAGTTTCGATCTCGGCGAGGCGCACAAGGTGGTGATCCTGTCGGTGACCGAGGGCGAAGACAAGCCGCTCAAGTATCCCGACATGTTCCGCGCGGCAGAGGTGATGCTGCTCAACAAATGCGACCTGCTGCCGCATCTGGAGTTCGACGCCGATCTCGCTATCGAATATGCGCGCCGCATCAATCACAAGCTGCAAGTGATCCGCATCTCGGCAACCAGCGGCGCAGGCATGCCGGAATGGCTGGAGTGGATCAAGGACGGCTGCCGCAATGCAGTTGCCGCGAAACAGCACGTTGCATAAATACTCCCTTCTCCCGCAGGCGGGAGAGGGGAGCGAAGAGTTTTGCTATGGCAATTGGTGTCCTTGAATGAAAGCTGAACTACCGAAACATAATCCTGATACGGTCATTGTGTTGCCGCTTTCCGGACCATCGATCCTGGCCTGCGGAGCCTGGCTGAAAAACACGGTCTGCGTTACGCGCGGCAACGAGGCGCATGTTTCGCAACTGATCGGCGATCTGGATAGCGCCGAAGCGCGGACGATGTTGGACGACACTGTGGCGCGCCTGTGCAATTCACTCGATGTGCAGCCCGGGATCGTGGCGCATGACCTGCATCCCGATTTCTACAGCACCCAGTTCGCTCACGCCTATGCCGCACAGCACGGCCTGCCGGTGGTCGCCGTGCAGCATCACCACGCGCATATTGCCGCAATCTGTGCCGAGCACCACATCAATGAGGCCGTGCTTGGGCTGGCGCTGGATGGCGTGGGGCTGGGCACCGATAACACACCGTGGGGTGGCGAACTGTTGCGTGTGGAGGGTGCGGGATTTGAGCGTCTCGGATACCTCGCGCCGCTTCGCCTGCCCGGTGGCGACCGTGCCGCGCGCGAGCCGTGGCGCATGGCGGTGGCGGTGTTGTTCCAGTTTGGCCGTGGCGACGAGATCGCGCAGCGCTTCCCCAATCAGCCGGGAGCGCAGACGGTGGTAACGATGCTGGAACGCAACCTGAATTGCCCGATCACCTCCAGCATGGGCAGGTTGTTCGACGCCGCAGCGGGGTTGCTGGGTGTGAACGAGATACAGGCTTTCGAGGCGCAGGCCGCGATCCAGTTGCAGGAACTGGCGCAACGCCACGGGCAGGTCGCGCCGCTGGAGGAGGGCTGGCGGATTACTGAGAGCGGCGTGCTGGATTTTTCGCCGTTGCTCGCGGTGCTGGCCGATTGTGGCGATGCAGGTTATGGCGCGGCGCTGTTTCATGCCACGCTCGCCGCAGGCCTGGCCGAATGGGCGGGGCGTGCCGCCCGCCAGCACAACATCGTCCATGTCGCATTGGGCGGCGGCTGCTTCCACAATGATATTCTGTTGCGCACCCTGTCTGAAAGGCTTGCCGCGCAAGGGCTGCGGGTGCTGACGGCGCAGCGGATGCAGCCCAATGACAGCGCGATTTCGTTAGGGCAGGCGTGGGTCGCGCTCACAGCATCAATAAAGGAGTTTAAGAAATGTGCCTAGCGATTCCCGCATGCGTCGAACAACTCATCGCCGAAGACAGCGCCATCGTCAATCTTGGCGGGGTGCGCAAGGAGATATCCTTGGCGCTGGTCGAGGACATCGCGGTAGGCGATTATGTGATCGTGCATGTCGGGTTTGCGTTGCAGAAGCTTGACCCGGAAGAGGCGGCGCAGACGCTGGCGCTGTTCGCGGAGTTGGGCAGAGCTACGCCTGCATGAAGTACGTGGATGAATTCCGCGACGGCGCGCTGGCGAAAAACATTGCCGCCAACATCGCACGCGAGGTTGATCCGCACCGCAGTTATCACCTGATGGAATTCTGCGGCGGCCATACCCACGCTATTTCGCGCTACGGCATCGCCGACCTGCTGCCCGCCAATGTGCGCATGATCCACGGCCCCGGCTGCCCGGTGTGCGTGCTGCCGGCGGGGCGGGTGGAGAATGCCATCCAGTTGGCGCAAACGCCGGGGCTGATCCTGTGCTGTTATGGCGACCTGCTGCGCGTGCCCGCCGCCGATGGCATGAGCCTGCTGAAAGCCAAGGCGCGCGGTGCGGATGTGCGCATGGTGTATTCCAGCGCCGATGCGGTGAAGATCGCGCAGGAAAACCCAGAGCGGCAGGTGGTGTTTTTCGCCATCGGTTTCGAGACCACCACGCCGCCGACAGCGGTGGCGATCCGGCAGGCGCAGGCGCTCGACCTCAAAAATTTCAGCGTGTTCTGCAACCATGTACTGACTCCGTCGGCGATTTCGCATATCCTGCAATCGCCGGAAATACGCCAACTCGGCGTGCTGGCGCTGGACGGCTTCATCGGCCCGGCGCACGTCTCGACGGTGATCGGCAGCCGGCCTTGCGAGTATTTTGCCGAGGAGTTCCAGAAACCGGTGGTGATCGCCGGGTTCGAGCCGCTCGACGTCATGCAGGCCATCCTGATGCTGGTGCGCCAGTTGAACGAAGGCCGCGCCGAAGTGGAAAACGAATTCTCCCGCGCGGTGACGCGCGACGGCAACGTCAAGGCGCAGATGCTGGTCGCGGAGGTGTTCGAGTTGCGCCGCGTGTTCGAATGGCGCGGCCTCGGGCCGGTACCCTACAGCGCGCTACGCATCAAGTTGCAATACGCCAGTTACGATGCCGAGTTGCGTTTCCAGATACCGCCGCTGTCGATTGCCGATAACAAGGCATGCGAGTGCGGCGCGATCTTGCGCGGCGTGAAGCATCCGCGAGACTGCAAGCTGTTCGGCACGGTCTGTACGCCGGATAATCCGATCGGTTCGTGCATGGTGTCGAGCGAAGGCGCATGTGCGGCACATTACAGTTATGGAAGATTCCGGGAGGCTGCTTGATGCCTGAAGGCACATGCATCTTCCCTCTCCCGCAGGCGGGAGAGGGATTGAGGGTGAGGGCTGTTGAGCAGGCATTACATTTTCAGATACCCACAGACCCTCATCCCCAGCCCTTCCCCCGCCTACGGGGGAAGGGAGCCTAACACGCATGGAAAATTACATACCACATCATCCTGCCAAACTTCCCGAAGATATCCGAACTTGGGTCAGGGAATTGCGCGGACGCATGACAGATTCAGAAGCTTTGCTGTGGATGCTTTTGCGCAACCGACATATCGCGGGCGCAAAATTCAGGCGGCAACATCCCGTGGGGCGCTATATCCTTGATTATTATTGCGTCGAGAAGAAGCTGGCTATTGAGCTTGATGGCGGGCAGCATGGCGAGGCGGCTGATTACGATCAGCATCGGGATAGCTGGCTGCGCTCGCAGGGAATTCGTGTGTTGCGTTTCTGGAATAATCAAATGTTGGCAGAGACGGAGGCGGTAATGGAAGCAATCTATCAGGCTGTTATTGAAGAAACCCCTCTCCCGCAGGCGGGAGAGGGGTTGGGGTGAGGGTTAAACAATGGAAATTATAATGAACTTACAGCCCCTCATCCCCAACCCTTCCCCCGCCTGCGGGGGAAGGGAGTTAAAGTCATGAGCACAATCAAACAAAACTACACGCGCCCGCTTGATTTCAAGCATGGCCGCGTGGACATGACGCACGGCAGCGGCGGGCGCGCGATGGCGCAGTTGATCGACGAGCTGTTCGTGGTGGCGTTCGACAACGAATTCCTGCGCCAGATGAATGACCAGGCGCGCTTTCCTGTCGTCAGCGGGCGCATGGTGATGTCCACCGACAGCCATGTGGTGTCGCCGCTGTTCTTCCCGGGCGGCGACATCGGCTGCCTTTCGGTGCACGGCACGATCAACGACGTGGCGATGTCGGGCGCGCGACCGCTGTATCTTTCCGCCGGTTTCATCCTGGAAGAGGGTTTTCCGCTTGCCGACCTCAAACGCATCGTCGAGTCGATGGCGCGGGCGGCGCGGGACGCCGGTGTGCCGATCGTCACCGGCGACACCAAGGTCGTGGAGCAGGGCAAGGGCGACGGCGTATTCATCACCACCACCGGCATCGGTGTAGTGCCGGAAGGCGTCAACATCTCCGGCGAACGCGCCCGCCCGGGCGACAAGATACTGGTATCCGGGATGCTGGGCGACCACGGCGTGGCGGTCATGTCGCTGCGCGAAAACCTGACCTTTCACACCAGCATCGAATCCGACACGGCTGCACTGCATGGGCTGGTGGCGGCGATGGTCGCGGCGGTGCCGGACATTCACGTGCTGCGCGATCCAACGCGCGGCGGACTCGCCACCACGCTCAACGAAATCGCGCGCCAGTCGGCGGTGGGCATGATGCTGCATGAAGTCAAATTGCCGATCCGCGAGCAGGTCAAGGCGGCGTGCGAATTCCTCGGCCTCGACCCGCTCTACGTCGCCAACGAAGGCAAGCTCGCGGCGATCTGCGCGCCAGAGGACGCCGAGCGGTTACTGCAGGCGATGCGCGCGCACCCTTTGGGAAGCGATGCTGCCATCGTGGGCGAGGTGATCGAAGACCCGCACCATTTCGTGCAGATGGAGACTGCATTCGGCGGGCGGCGCGTGGTCGATTGGCTGACGGGTGAGCAGCTGCCGAGGATTTGCTAAAAGCCTAAAAAATGCACTTGATCGCGCAAAGACGCCAAGCCGCAAAGAAAAACGAAGAGGTATAGTTGATTTGTTCATCGCCTAGTGGGTGATCGTATATTTCTGAACAATGTGTTGGTTTTACTTCGCGTTCTTCGCGCCTTGGCGCGAGACTGCCTTTTTAGCAAGGATAAATCTACTGCATGAAAATCCTGTTCCTCACCCACAGCTTCAACAGCCTTGCGCAGCGCCTGTATATCGAGCTGGCGCGGCGCGGGCATGAGGTATCCATCGAGTTCGACATCAACGATGCGGTCACGGTGCAGGCGGTCGAGCTCTACCGACCCGAGCTCATCGTCGCGCCGTTCCTCAAGCGCGCGATACCCGAGGCAGTGTGGCGCAACCATGTTTGTTTCGTGGTGCATCCCGGCATCGTCGGTGACCGCGGACCGTCGGCGCTGGACTGGGCGATCATGCGCGATTGCGCGGAATGGGGTGTCACGGTGTTGCAGGCCAGCGGCGAAATGGATGGCGGCGACATCTGGGCGGCGGAAACCTTCCCGATGCGGCTGGCAAAAAAAAGCAGCCTGTACCGCAATGAAGTAATCGAGGCGGCGGTGCGTGCGGTGCTGGCGGCGGTGGAGCGTTTTCAATCTAAAGATTTCAAACCGCAGCCGCTGGATTATTCCCGCCCCGATGTGCTTGGCCGTTTGCACGCGCCGATCAGGCAGGGCGACCGCAGCATCGACTGGCGCCGCGACGACACGCGCACGGTGCTGAGAAAAATCCACGCCGCCGACGGGTTTCCGGGCGTGCTCGACACGTTGTGCGGAGGCGAATATTACCTGTTCGATGCCTGCGCCGAGGGCACGCTGCGCGGCAACCAGCCGGGCGGAATCATCGCCCAACGCAACGGCGCGATCTGCCGCGCCACACTCGACGGCGCGGTATGGATCGGCCATCTGAAGCACAAGATCGATGGTGAACTTGCGCTCAAGTTGCCTGCCGCGCTGGCGCTGGGTGAGCATCTCGCCGACGTGCCGGAAGTCTCGCCTAATAGCATGTTGAATTTAGATTATCCATTAGGCGTAGGTCGGGTTTCAACCCGACATGTCGGGTTGAAACCCGACCTACAAATTATTGATTCTGTTAGCACTGCATCGGTTATTGAACAAACTGAATTGAAATCGGCATATGGCGGCGAAACCTTCCGCGACATCTGGTTCGAGCAGAAGAACAACGTCGGCTACCTGCACTTTGATTTTTACAACGGTGCGATGAGCAGTGAACAATGCGAGCGGCTGCGCGAGGCTTACCTAGCCGCCACCCAACGCGACGTGCGGGTGATCGTATTGATGGGAGGCGCGGACTTCTGGTCGAATGGCATCCACCTCAATTGCATCGAAGCCGCTGCCAGTCCGGCGGATGAATCCTGGCGCAACATCAACGCGATGAACGACCTGACGCGCGCCATCGCCGCCACCGGCAGCCAGCTAACCATTGCCGCGCTGCAGGGCAACGCCGGCGCGGGTGGCGTGTTCCTGTCGCTGGCGGCGGATCATGTCTATGCGCGCGAAGGCGTGGTGTTCAACCCGCACTACAAGGGCATGGGCAACCTGTACGGCTCTGAATACTGGACCTACCTGCTGCCGAGGCGCGTGGGCGAAGAAAAGGCGGCGGCGCTGACGCAGAACCGCCTGCCGGTGGGCGCGGCGGAAGCGCGTGAGATAGGCCTGATCGACGGCTGCTTCGGAATTGATCGGGCGGATTTTCTGGCAAGGATCGAACAGATCGCCGAAGGATTGGCCGCCAGCCCGGATTACCCCGCGCTATTGCAAGAGAAGGTTGCCCGGCGCGAACGCGACGAGTTGGAGAAGCAGCTGGATACCTACCGTGCCGAAGAACTGCAACAGATGAAACTCAATTTTTACGGTTTCGATCCCAGCTACCACGTGGCGCGCTACAACTTCGTCTACAAGATTCCCCACGCCTGGACGCCGCTATATCTGGCGCGGCATCGTCGCATTGCAAGTGCGCGAGCATGATGTTGCATGAATCCAGAAAACGGCAGTCGAGCGGATTTAAGTTTGCTCGACTGCCGGATACAGGATAGCGGAAAAGGGGATGCATGAGACCTGCCCCTTGTTATTTATTACCTCCCGATATCCTCAATCGCATCCATGACCATCCCCGTCCCGACCGCGATCAACAGGATGTCAGTTGCCACTCGCACATAGCGATGCCCGGCTGGTGGCTGGCCGATTTGCACGACGAGCGTCGGCGGCACATCGTAAAAGATCACGTCCCGCGGCAGCGGCCGACCGACAGTCCACTTCCTGGCCTGGCCGGGCGGCATGCAGCCGTTGTGTTTCTTGGCCAATCCCGGAGGGCAGCGGCCGGAGTGGAACTGTTCGCGGTAGTAGTCATGGGCGGCCATCCGGCGATGGTCGTCAAAATATTCGCCTCTCCTGACGTTGGATTCGGCACGGTCGCGCGATTTCTCGTCACCACCACGTTGCTCATCCTTCCGGTTTTCGTGCTTGTTCTTTTGCCCCTGCTTGTCGCCATCGCCGCCAGCCCACGATGGTTTGTCCGCGATTGCCGGACCGGACGCCAGTATTCCGGCAAACACAAAAGCCAACATGTAATTCGTTTGCAAGGGAATGCGTTTCATGGTTATCTCCAAGTAAAAAATTGACAAATCACCTGTGGGCACCGATAGGGTTGCTGGCTACCATCATTCCAAGTCATCCACACATCCAGCATAGTCTTCCTCGCCAAACCCGCAGTCTGTGCGCCAGCGAGCATATGGTACCCAACTTTAAGGCTGATCTCGCGAATTTTTACAGCGGCTTGCTCACCTTCATGATGCCCTGATCCTCTTCGCTGATTTTGCTGTCGAAGCCGAGGCGGGCCATCAGCTTGAGCATCTTGTGGTTGTTGCACAGCACTTCGCCTTCGATCACCGACAGCCCGTTGGCGCGCGCAGCTTCCATCAGCGCGACCATGAGCTTCTGCCCCAGCCCCTTGCCCTGCATGCTGTCCGCGACCACCAGCGCGAATTCGCAGGTGTCGCCGTCCGGGTTGATGGCGTAGCGCGCCACGCCGAGTTCGATTTCCTGCTCCTGTTCGACAGTCACGGCGATCAGCGCCATTTCGCGGCTGTAGTCGATCTGGGTGAAACGCACCAGCATGGTTTCGGTGAGTTCCTGAATGCTGTTCATGAAGCGGAAATACTTGGATTCTTCCGACAGGTCATGCACGAAACGTTTTACCAGTTCGGCATCTTCCGGGCGGATCGGGCGGATGGTGATGTCGGTGCCGTCGGCGAGCTGCCACTGGCTGACCAATTGCGTGGGGTAGGGGTAGATCGCCATGTGTGCGTAGCGGTCGGCGCTGGGCTGGCGGTATTCGACCACCACGCGCGCATCGGCGGCCAATGCGCCGTGCTCGTCGAGGATCAGCGGATTGATGTCCATCTCCTTGAGCAGGGGCAGTTCGCATACCATTTCGGAGACACGCAGCAGCACGTCTTCCAGCGCCTCCATGCTGGCGGGCGCCATGTTGCGGAATGCGCCGAGCATTTTGGCGAT
Source organism: Gallionella sp. (assembly GCA_028714895.1). Lineage (GTDB taxonomy): Bacteria > Pseudomonadota > Gammaproteobacteria > Burkholderiales > Gallionellaceae > Gallionella. The sequence goes on from JAQTLM010000008.1 coordinate 45,640, forward strand.
GCGGGTATCCTGGATTAATTCCCTTACCAGGAAGTTATTTAACGGCGGTAGCGCAACGGCACGGTCACCCATGATCTCGACCGTCGTGCCGCCCGCGCCGAAGGTGATCACCGGGCCGAACACCGGGTCGCTGGTCACGCCGATCATCAGCTCGCGGCCATTCGGTTTGACGACCATCGGCTCGATCGAGATGCCGTCCATGTGCGCGTTGGGGCGGTTATGCTGCACGTTGTCGATGATGTGCTGGTAAGCGGCGCGCACCTCATGGGCATTGTTCAGGTTGAGCACCACGCCGCCGGCATCGGTCTTGTGCGTGATGTCGGGCGAGTTGATTTTCATCGCCACCGGAAAGCCGAGTTGCTGCGCGATCAGCAATGCCTCGTTGGGCGAATGCGCGACCATGGTGCGCGCCACGGGAATATTGAAGGCCGACAGCAGCGCCTTGGATTCCATCTCGGTCAGCACCTTGCGGTGCTCCTGCATCGCGCCCTCGATGATCAGACGCGCGCTTTCCACATCCGGCTCGACATGGTGCGAGAACGGGCCGGGCATCTGCATCAGCAGCTTCTGGTTGCGGTAGTAGGCGGACAGGTGCGAGAACACTTCCACCGCCGGTTCAGGCGTGCGGAAATGCGGCTTGCGCGCCTTGGTAAACGCATCGCGCGCGGCGGCGACCTGCGTCTCGCCCATCCAGCAGGTCAGCAGCGGTTTGCTGTGGGTGTTGGTCAGTTCGATCAGCGTCTGCGCAGATTCCAGCGGCTTGGTCATCGCCTGCGGCGTGAGGATCGCCAGCACGCCGTCGACGTTGTCGTCCTCCAGGCAGGCCTTGACGGCATGGTGGTAACGGTCCGCCTGCGCGTCGCCGATCACGTCCACCGGATTGCCGTGCGGCCAGTTCGGCGGCAGGTACTGGTTGAGGTATTCGATGGTGGCGTCCGATAGCGTGGCCATCGCGAGTCCCAGATCGGCGGCGCGGTCGGCCGCCATCACGCCGGGGCCGCCGCCGTTGGTGACGATGGCCAGGCGGTTGCCGACCGGGCGGAAGCCGCACGACAGCGCCTTGGCGGCGGTGAACAATTGCGTGACGGTCTGCACGCGCACCACACCGGCGCGGCTCACCGCCGCATCGAACACATCGTCTGCGCCGACCAGAGACGCGGTGTGCGACAGCGCCGCTTTCGAGCCCGCCGCATGGCGGCCGACCTTGATCAGGATCACCGGCTTGATGCGCGCGGCGGCGCGCATCGCGCTCATGAAACTGCGCGCGTTGCGGATGCCTTCGATGTACATCAGGATGCTGTGGGTGTTAGGGTCGGATACGAGATAGTCGAGGATTTCGCCGAAATCCACGTCGGTCGAGGAGCCCATCGACATTACGCTGGAGAAGCCGACATCGTTGCTTTGCGCCCAATCCAGGATCGCGGTGCACAGCGCGCCGGATTGCGAGACGAAGGCGATGTTGCCGGTGTTCGCGCCGCCCTTGTTGAAGGTGGCGTTGAGGCCGATGGACGGGCGCATGATGCCGAGGCAGTTCGGGCCGATCAGGCGGATGTTGTAGCGGCGTGCGGCCTCCAGCAATTCCTTTTCCAGCGCTGCACCTGCCGCACCGGCTTCGCCGAATCCGGCGGTGATGATGACCGCCGCCTTCACGCCGTGAATGCCGCACTCCTCGATGATGCCCGGCACGGTCTGCGGCGGCGTGGCGATCACCGCTAGTTCCACCGGTTCGTCGATGTCGGCGATGCAGACGTAGGCACGCTTGCCTTGCACCTCGGGGTTTTTTACGTTGACCGGATACAGTGCGCCCTGGAAGCCGCTTTCCAGCATGTTCTTGAACACGATCTGGCCGACCGAATCGGGCCGGTCGCTCGCGCCAAATACCGCAACCGACTTAGGTGAGAATAGAGCGCTAAGGTAATGCTTGCCCATGATTTTTTCGGTTCTGTTTGAATATTTGTTCGGTATGATAGCACCGTAGCAACGCAATACCATCACGGAGCAACCATGCAAACCGCCTACATCAGCCATCCGCTCTGCCTCAAGCACGACATGGGGGCATACCACCCGGAATCTCCGGCACGTATCCATGCCATTGAGGATCAGTTGATCGCCGCCGGGCTGCTGGATTATCTACAGCGCCACGACGCGCCGGAGGCGACGCGCGAACAGTTGCTGCGCGTGCATGATGCGGACTATGTCGATTCGATTGAATCCGCAGCACCGCAGCATGGCATGGTGCAGCTCGATGGCGACACGGCGATGAACCCGTTCAGCTACCCGGCCGCATTGTGCGCGGCAGGAGCCGTAGTGTTGGGTGTGGATCTGGTGATGGCAGGCAAGGCTGAGAATGTCTTTTGCAATATCCGCCCGCCCGGCCACCACGCCGAGCGCGCGCGCGCGATGGGTTTTTGCATTTTCAACAACGTCGCGGTCGGCGCGGCGCATGCGTTGGCGCAGCACGGCTTGCGGCGCGTGGCGATCGCGGATTTTGACGTGCATCACGGCAACGGCACGGAGAACATCTTTCACGACGAGCCGCGCGTGATGCTGTGCTCCACCTTCCAGCATCCGTTCTATCCGTATTGCGGCGCCGACAGCGGCAACGACCATATCATCAACGTGCCGCTTGCCGCCGGGTCGGGCGGCGAGGAATTCCGCGACGCAGTCACGCGATACTGGCTGCCTGCGCTGGAACGCTTCCAGCCGGAGTTGCTGCTGATCTCGGCGGGATTCGACGCGCACCGCGACGACGACATGGCGATGCTGCGATTCACCGAAGCAGACTATATATGGGTGACTGAGACGTTAAAACGTATCGCAGAAAAATCTGCGCAACGCCGCATCGTATCGGTTCTGGAGGGCGGCTATGAACTGCATGCGCTGGGGCGTAGCGCGCTGGCGCACATCAAGGCGCTCAGCGGCCTATAATTTCCTTTCCAGCCTCCGTTTGAAATAACCCGATTTTTCCGCTCTGTTCCGCGTTTTGCCTGCTATTCAAACTGCTATCTTGACGGTGTAGAAATGAGTCCGGGATTGGTGCGATCGCGCATCAACCAGCACAAGGGGGCAGTGCCATGTCAAAACCAGCCACAATCCGGTTAGTCAGCAACGACAACGAAGAATATATCGCAGAATCGCAAGCCATCCAGGAGGCGCGAGCGCGCTTGGAGGCCGAAATGCAGGCGGATATTTCCGCGCAGGCGCGTGCCCGTGCCGAGGCGCATGCGCGGGCGGTGGCGCAGGCGCGCGCGCGCGCCGAGGCGGAGTTGACTATGTTGATCGAGGCCAATTGCAAGGATGAGGCGAGACTCGCAGAAATGGTTCAGGCCAAACTCGATGCAGAGAAAAAACTGGCCAGCGAGTTACAGGAAAAGCTGGCTTGCGAACTGCAGCTTCAGGAAGAAAATCAGGCAAGGCTGCGCGCCGAACAACAGGCGCAAGACGAATTGAATCAGCGTCTGCAACAGGAACAATTCGCCCGCGCTGCCGCCGAGGGCAAGACCAAGGCGGAACGCGAGCTGGCGGGGTTGATCGAGCAGCAACGCAAGGCGGAGCATGACGCCCGGCTGCGTGCCGAAGCCGAAATTCATTCCGTTCAGATGGCCATCGCCGAAATAACGGCGCGTGCCGAACGGACCAGCGCAGAGCGCCATGCGGCGGAACAGGCGCAAAAAAACCAGGCCGAAGAAAAATTTAGACTGGAATCCCGGCTGCGCGATGTGGCCGCGCAGCGGGCCGAAGCCGAAGCCGAAGAGGTGCGCCTGGCAAAGACCCGGGTCGATGCCGAGCAAGCCGAACTGGAAAAAATCGGCAAGCGTGCCGAAGCCGAGCAGCGTGCCGCCCAAGCGGCGGAGAATCGCGCCAGACTGGAGCAGGAGTTTGCCAAGCTTGCGCAGGAAAAAGAATCGACGGATCAGGCAATCGCGCGCGCCATAGAAGGGAAGATTGGCAAGGAGCAGCAGGTTGTCGCGCTGGCGGGTTCAAAACTCAAGGCCGAGCAGGCCGCAGCCGACGCTGCGGAAGCACGTGCGCGCGCCGAGGCGCTGGCACTGGGCGAGATCGAAGCACGGCTTGCCGCTTACCGGGATGCCGAGCAGGCCGCGCATGCGCGTGCGGCGGCGGATCAAACCGCCGCAGAACTTGCCGTTCAGCGCAAGCTTGCCGAGGAACAGGCCAGAGCCGATGCCGAAGCGCGTGAGCGCGATGAGCGCCTGGCTTATGAGGCGGCCAGGCAACGTGCCGAAGCGGAAGCGATCGCACGGGTCGAGGCGGAGCGCAAACTCAAGGCCGAGCAGGAGGCGGCTGCGTTGTTGCAGGCGCAGGCCGAGGCCAACAGGAAGGCATTGCAGCAGCGTGAGGAAGCTAATGCCATATTGCGCCAAGCCGGGCAAGAGGCGAAAGGTCGCCTGGCTGCTGAAACCATGGCCAGCCAGGCCGCCGCGCACAAGCTCCAGGCGGAGCAGGATCTTGCGGTGCTTGCGCAGCAGCGCGCCGAAACGGAATTGCTTGCCGCGCACGAGATGGATCTCAAACTGCAGGCTGAAACGCAGGAGATTGTTGCGGCAAATGAACGCGCCGCCGTAGCGCGGCAGGCGCTTCAGATAGCCGAGCAAAATATCGAAACCGAGAAGCACACCCTCGCTGCGATCGAAGCGCGCATGGCTGCCGAGTTGCGCGCCATTGAGGCGGACAATAAATGCATTGAACTTGAGGTTAGTGCCAGAGAGGCTGCCGAGGCAACGGGAAACTTGAATGAACAGGCATTGCAAGCTGCGCGTGAGAAAGAACAGGCAGCGGTGCGCGTGATGAACATCGCCAAGGCCCGTGCGGATGCAGAGAGCCGTGCGCTCAAGGCGGCGGAAGAAAAAATTCGTGCCGAGGCTCTTGCCGCAGTGGCCTTCCGCAAACAGATTGCCGATGCGGAGCTGGCGCGCGATACCGCGATGACGCGCGCGGAGAATATGGCGAAGCTGCATGCCGAGGAAGTGTGCAAAGCCGCCGAAGCGGAGCGGGAACGCCTGTGTTGCGAAGCGCAGGCCGTCGTTGCCGCGCGCAAGCGCAGCGAAGCCGCCGAGCGCGCGCGGCTGGAAGCCATGCAGCGTGAGCAGATCGAAACCGAATTGCTGGCGCAGCAACAGCGTCATTTCGATCAGGAGCACGAATTGCTGGTGCAAGCCGAGCAACGCCAGGCTGCGGCGGCGGAAGCGGAGCGGACCAGGCAGACGCGTATCGATGCGGAGCGCCTGGCAGTGCAGGCCGAGCAGGATAAGATTGCGGCGGAACAGGTCGCCATGAATCGCGCCAGGGAGGTCATCGAAACGGTCAGGCGGCAGTGTGAAGAAACCGTGCTGATGGTTGCAGAGGCCGCCGAACAGCGTGCCACCGAAGAGCGCCGGGTGGCCGAGACAGAGCAGGCGCGGCTACAAGCCGAGCAGGCCGCGCAGCGGGCAGCATCTGAACGGGCGGCTATTGCGGAGCAAGCCGGACAGCTTGCCATGCGCCAGCATGAAGAAGAACAAAAGCTGCTGGTGCAGCAGCAGGCGAAATTGGAGAATGAACAGCGGGTGCTGGCCGAAATCGAAATGCGCGTAAAGGTCGAAGCGCAAGCCAGCGCGGCTTTGGAAGAACGCGAAAGCGCCGAGCAGCACGCCCGCGAAGCGGCGCAGACCAAGGCGATGCTGGCTCAGGAGGCAATGATAACTGCGCGGCAGCGCGTCGAGTTGGAAGAGCAGGAAAGTGTGCAGCTTCGCGCGCAAATTGAACAGTCGCGCGCCAAAACGGCCACGCTTCAAGTGACGGCGCGCTTGCGCAGAAACCGAAAAATCGGCAGGCTGGTGAAAGGCGCCGGACTGGTTTCGGCCATGGCGGCATTCATTGGTTTTTCGCTGTCGGCGCTTCACACGCAGGAAACAGTCCCCGTGCAGACAGCCACCGTGCCGTCAGCCGAAGTCAGCCAACCCATTCGGCCTGTCATGGCGCAGGCGGATGGAAATGCGGCCGCCGCTCAGGCCGAATCGGCAACCGGGCAAGTTAAACCGGGAACATATCTGGTTCTGGGCGATTTGAAGATGACCGACCGGCTTGGGCAGAAGGATTAGCGCATATAGAGCGGCTTTAACCGCAAAATATTGTCTTGTAGTTTTCAATTTTAGGTAATTTTACGCAAAGGTAAACAGATGCGGAAAGTGCTGCCACTATTTGGTTTAGAGGAAACTTCGGCATATCCTCCGTGTGACATGGCAATCCAATTACTCAAGTAAAGTCCAAGGCCTGTCCCCCGGATTTTGCTCCCATGTTTTCCCCGGATGAATTTCTCGGTGAAAATGCGTTGCTGGAGCTCGGGAGAGATACCCTGTCCTTGGTCGGTTACCTCGACGCATAGTGTATCTGCCTTGTTTTGCACAATACGCAGGTCGATATCGCTATCCGGCGGAGAATACTTAATGGCATTATCGATGAGGTTGCCGATGGCAATACCGACCAGATGCCAATCCGCCAGAAGCATGGCATCGCCGTTCCATGGCGAATAGCGAATGGAGCGATCATGATTTGCGGCAAGCGTGCCCGCAAGCTCTGCGCAGAAGATATTGAGGTCGCCCATTTGCATGCCCAGTTCATTGTCTTTCATGCCAATGCGGTCTTCATCGAGAAATTTATTCATCAGCACTGCAAGTTGTAGCACCGCCCCCATAATTTTTTCAATACGCGGCTGCCAATCGGGCCTTTCGGATTGTGCCAGTACATTCAACATTTGCGCTGTATTGCCGATTACCGCAATTGGACTGCGAATTTCGTGTGCCATCAGGGACAGCAAGTTCGCCAAGTTCTCCCGGCTATTCTTCTCCTGCTGAAGTGAAACTTCCAGCATTTCCTTGGCATCCCTGAGCTGGCGGGTACGTTTCCTGATTTCATCCTCCATCCAGTTGTGTGTTTTATGGACGGCATGGCGCATAGCCTGAAATTGCGCAGTCAGTTGCCCGATCTCGCCGCTGCCTTTTTTTGGCAAAATATCTGTGTAATCACCACGGCGGATATGATCGGAGGCGGCAGTCAGCACGGCAACGGGACGCAGCACCAGCCTGTGCAGAGAAAGCAGTAATATAGCCATAAGAACCAGTGCAACTCCTCCAATTGCCAGCCACATTTCCAGAAAATCATGCTGTGGCAAGAGGACAGACATATCCAGCAGGGTGATGTCGTACCAGCCCACTTCCGGTAATGCCATCATGCCGGCAAGATAGCGTTTGCCATTAATGTGCACAAATTTTGTCGCCACAGATGAGTTGGCAAGATAGCGTTTGCCCTTGATATGCAGAGTTTTTTCCATAATCGGATCGCCATTTTCAAATTGGCCGATGGACTGCCGTACCCAAACCCTGTCTTCCAGATTGTCCAGCAGATAATCGATAGAATGTTTCTGGCTTGGAGGTTTGGCAATGCTGGAATAATCGATGCGATTGATGTTGCGATAAAGTTGAATGTCAGCGTTATGGTCAATAAAAATATTCGACACGCCGGATTGGGGAACATCAGTGGTATGGCCGGTAAGAAGGCCACCCATTTCTAGTGCCGTTCCAATTACGCCCAGCACTTTGCCGCCATCGCGTAACGGTACATTGATTAAAATTCTGGTTACGCCGGGATTGGTGTTGCTATCTACGTCGATGTGATAGTCGCCGCCGCTTTTGATTGCGGCATAAAACCATGCATCTGCCGGTTTTGCAGGATCAAGGGTGTAGCGCAGTTGCTTGCCTTGGCGCGTGTTGTCCGGGCGTTGTCCGTTGGAATAATAATGCCCCGATTGGGTGAGAGCCAGAAAATGACTGTCATCATTGAAGTGTCGGCGAAGCATTTCTATCTCCGCCAGCGCTTGCCGATACAGTTGCGGATCCTGCTCATTTGCAGCCCATCGTTTGATAACGGCGTTATTTGCCATCTGGCGTGCCAGTGCCACCTTGCTGATGAGAGGCTGCAGGGTATGCGCTTTGTTGTAGAGCACCTGTTTTTCGGCAAGCCTCGTGCCAATGCGTTCTACTATTCGTTCGGCAGCGCTGTTGAATACAACCCAGATCACCAGAGCCAGAAATAGTGACGATGCCCCAAAAATCAGCAAGAAACGGGTTTGCAGGCTTAGTCCGGCCAAAAATAGTTGCATGTTACGCAAGCGATTGTGTAAATTGAACATGGAACTCAAAACCTCCGTACTGGGGATAGCCTTATGACACGCATTATTGTAGTAGAAGACGATATTGGGCAACTTGAAGAACTGGTTTCTTTTCTCGAATATTCCAAACATGAGGTGCGTGGCGTAGCGGACGATAAAGGGCTTGAAAACTGCCTGTCGCAGTTCAGCCCTGAAATCGTGTTACTTGATTACTGTCTTCCCGGGGAGAATGGAGCTATGCTGGCAGAGCAGTTGCGCAAGAGGTTTGGGATATCAATTGGCATCGTCATGGTTACGGCTCTCAACAGGGGGGCTGACCGCATCGAGTGCCGCTGTGCAGGGGCGGATGACTATCTCGTCAAACCGGTCAACTTTAGCGAATTGCTGGCACTTATTGACAACATGTCCTTGCGCCTTAATTCATCGCCGCTCATGCAGCAATCGTGGCAACTGCTGCTGGCGCGATCGGAGTTGAAACCTCCTGGAAAACTACCTGCTATTCCGCTGACCAACTGGGAGTTGTCGCTGTTGCGGGCAATGGCCGACGCAGACAACCAGCAAGCGGATCGCAATACTTTAATTCTGGCACTGGGCAAGAGTCCGCTGCACTATGATCCACGCGCCCTTGAAGTCAGCATAAGCCGGTTGCGGCGCAAACTGCCGGGTTTGGATAACAGCAGCAACCCCTTGCAGACAGTGCGCGGCATAGGTTACAAATTTATTCGCCCGCTTGCTGTGGTGCGGTAGCACTTATTGTAGCTTTAGTTTTATTTTAAAACAGCAATGACCGATGGTGCATTTCATGCGCCATTAGCCTGAACCGGGCGCGCCATAATCAAAAGTAGGCTGGGCTATACCTGTCCTGAACTTGGCGAAGCGGCCCGGCACGGTAGTCGCAGTCCATCCAATTATTTGTTTCGCCCATCCTGCAACATATCCATCGGAAATGAGTGCGCGGCAGATTGTCAGTATTTGTCAGCCTATAGCTTCAGGGTTCCGATAATCTTTCACGGTTTGGAAGTTTATGCCAATCACGCGTTGGGCGGCATGGGCAAAGTAGTGAACATCACCCGCGAAGGCGTAGTGGATGCCGAGACCGCACAAAGTTCGATTAGCGGTATCCAGTAAAGTTTTGGCAAAGTGGCGAAAATGATAGCCGATATTTCCGTTTTGCTGGCCGAACAAAATGTTGCCGCCAATGATTTGGCGAAGAGCACCGAGCGCGTTGTGGTCATGCTCGAAGAAAACGCCGGTGCGGCGCAAAGCCTGCTGGAGCTTGCGAATACCCTGGAAGGCAAGGCTGCGCAGGTAATGGGCGCGGTGGAAGTATTCAAGGTGTAAGGGAATATGACCAAGAATAAGCAATCGCAACACAATGGCGGATTGTCATCGCTTGCAACCTGTGGGAGTTGCGTCCACATGATCAGGCACAAGGAAAGGTGTGATGTGATCGTTTGCGCTTCGCACTTAATGGTTATGCCAGTCAACAGGTTATCAGTATGTGATTTGTATTTAAATACATTGAGCATGTCCCGAGCCGATCTATCGTGGTGGGCGGTTCAAATCGGGAGCGATTGAGATGAAGCAAGTGGGGCCGGTGGCGAATTCAGAAACGAAGTGAAATTACTAGCCTCGGAATTGCATCAATTGCAACGTGGTTTTAGTGCCTTACCAGATTATGCATTTTTAAAAACAGGCACAAATTTAATGGAGAAAAGTAATGAGTAAGGTTATTTCCAAAAACGGCGCAATCTCAGGAATTTCAGGGCGAGTTTCGGCTCCTCAAACTTATACGGTGCAGTACTTTGATGGCCCTGCCACCTATACAGAAAGATTCGCAGTAATAAATATTGGTAGCCAATATACCGGCAATGGCGCAATGGCTGCAGATGCTTTAATTGCTCAGGTAGATTTACTTTTGGCTGGTACGGCAATCGGTGCGGCGCTCATTCCAATAGCTAATACCGCGATGAATTGGCTGAGGAACATGATTTTCAACCCTGATGGTTCGGTTACGCTAATGTTTGCATATCACTATTGCGGCACAGCAAAGAGCGGTATAGACCCGACATTTTTCCCTGGAGGATTAGAAACACGATCTTGGCAAAGCCTCGTGGATAATTTACTTGTAGCAGCAGGAGCATTGGGCAATGGGTTGCGTACCGAAAATCAGATTTCAAATAAATTGGAGATGCCAAGCAAAATAATTTCAGATGGCAACAAGCACTCCACAAAGAATCTAAAAGGACCAATCGATGATGTTTGGAGGATTCCAAATGCTTATAACGCTATTTCAAACAATGGGGGTAAGACCTTCATTGATAATGATGAAAGTCAATCTCCAGCTACAGCATCGAATGCTCTTGAAAACTTGAACAGTCTTACTGGTAAAGATTGGATATCGTATTACATCGGCATTGGACAAGAAGCCGCACTTGGTGAAGTAAAAATAGTCCACATTAATGTCAACAGCACAAGAAATGTTACGGTCGAATAATCGGTAGTTATCCCTCGCTTGATAATGCACCATTAAAGGAGGCTATATCAGGTATCTATGCGGATAAAAGGTCGGTGGCTTGTTATGGAAGAATCTTGCGCTGCCAGAAGCAGCGCAGGAAACGCTACGGCAAGGCGGATCGGCGCGGCATTATTTCAATAGAGGTTAAATTGGCGATATTAGGAAACCAGCCATTTGCAGGCGCACTGAAACAGCTTGGTGTGGCTGTGCTTTATGCATCGTTACTTTATATAGGCGAGTTTTATTTTGAGAGCGACGCTATTGTCGGCTATTTTGAACCGGCGAGCGGATTGGCGTTGGCCGCGCTGCTGATTGGCGGGAAGCGATATGCATGGGGTGTGTTCATTGGCGCTCTCCTGAATAACACAATATCCGGTAATTACCTCTGGGCGGCGGCTACCATCGCTTTGGGTGATGCACTGCAGGCGCTTTGCGGCGCCTGGCTGCTTACCCGCGAAGGCAAGTTTGATTTGTTGCTCCAATCGTTGCGCGACTACCTGCGGCTGATCCTTTTGGGCGGATGCGTCAGCATCACCATCGGCGCCGTGGCTGTAAACACGGCATTGCTGTTTTCCGGATTGCTTGCTTCCAAGGATTATTTCTACAGCCTGATCCGATGGTGGATGAGCGATACGCTCGGAGTCATCTTGATCGCCCCGTTGATCATGGCATGGTATCGGGCAAGAATTGATTGGCGCAAAGCAGGCAGGATGGCTGAGGCAATCTTGCTGTCTGGACTGACGGTTTTGCTTGGCCAGATTGTCTTTCTCGATTGGCTGCACGATAGCATTGGCCAAGTGGCCAAAAGCTATTGGATGTTCATAGCCATCTCTTGGGTGGCAGTGCGTTTTGGAGTACGCGGGACAGTGGTTGCTTTGTCTGTGGTGGCAATCCAGGCATTGTTTGGTGCAATTCAGGGTACCGGTTTCTTCGCCGACGACATCGAAAAAACTCAGTTGGCCAATTATTGGTGTTACATGTTGGTCATTTCCGTATTTGGCATGGCGCTGGCTTCCCACTTGACCGAACGCAAGCTGGCCAAAGCAGAGCTTCGTATCGCTGCTGTCGCCTTTGAGTCTCACGATGGCATTATGATCACCGATGTCAACAATACGATTATGCGGGTTAACGACGCCTTTTCAGAAATCACCGGATATACGGCAGAAGAGGCGGTTGGTCAGACTCCGCGTCTGCTCGATTCCGGTTGCCATGACGCAATTTATTACGCTGCGATGTGGGAAGACCTTCAGCATACCGGGTCGTGGCGTGGCGAAATCCAGAACAGGCGCAAGAATGGTGAGGTGTATCCGGCACAATTCACCATAACCGCAGTGAAGGGAATCGACGGAGAGATCAACCACTATGTCGCCATACTGCATGACATTACCGAGCGCAAGAAAGCGGAAGAGCAAATCAGCAACCTGGCTTTTTACGACACATTGACGCAATTGCCCAATCGCCGCATGTTAAACGACCGGCTCGGGCAGGCAATGGCCGCCAGTAAGCGTAGCGGCCGTTATGCCGCGCTGATGTTCCTCGATCTGGACAACTTCAAGCCGCTCAATGATATGCATGGACACGAGGCGGGAGATTTGCTGCTGATTCAGGCAGCACACCGCATTGCCAGTTGTGTGCGTGAGGTGGATACCGTCGCGCGCTTCGGCGGCGATGAGTTTGTGGTGATACTCAGCGAACTGGATACCGATAAGGCCGACTCTGCCGTACATGCCGGTATCGTGGCCGAAAAAATTCGTGCCATCCTGTCCAAGCCATACCTGCTGCCATGCAAGCAAGAGGGAGATGTAACAATTACCGTTGAACATCATTGCACGTCGAGTATCGGCATAACGTTGTTTATCGGTCACGAGGCCAATTCGGAAGGTATTCTCAAGCAGGCCGATATGGCGATGTATCAAGCCAAAGAGGGTGGGCGCAATCAGAATCTTTTTGCAGGGGCTATGGGGTTGTGAAGCGTAACGGCTGTACCCCCGAAAAAATATCATGAATGGTATACGGCGGGTCGCAGGCTGTTGGTGTGCGGCGATTTTCTTGTGTACATTGCTTGCGCCGGGAACTGCTTGGGCAGCTACGCCTGCAGGTGGGCTGGTGACGCGGGTATTGACCTTGGCCGATATGGGGTTGTCGGAGCAGGTCTCGTTCAGCAACCGCAACTTTGAGCAGCATTTCTATTTTCCTGTGCCGCAGGGTGTAGTGCTGAAGGATGCACATGTCGAAATTCACGGTGCTTACCTGCATCCGTTTACCGGAACGGCGGCGGTGACGCTGCTGGTCAATGGCACGCCGGTATTTACGCACCGGTTGCCGGGCGGTGATGACGGGTTCTCCCTCAAACTGGTTGACTTGAACGGCGCAACCTTCTCCCGCAGGCATTTGGATGAACAGGGGGGCGCCATCGACATTTCGCTGCCGCTGCACAAATTGCGTGCGCAAGGCGGTTTCCTCGACTTGGGTGTGGTGCTGAGCAGCCAAGTCGATGCCACGCGCTGCATCGACGAGCGCGGGCGCGGCAATGAATTGTCCATCGACCCCAAGGCGACGCGGCTGGTCTATTCGTTCGAGGGCAGTTCGGTGCAGGACATACACAGCTTGCTGACTACGCTGCCGCGCCGTCCTGTAATTTTGTTGCCGCACCGGGAGCTGAACGCGGTGCAGTATGGCGCTGCTTTACGCCTGTCGCAGGCACTGTCCGGCATGGGGCTGCAGCCGGAATTCGCGGCGGTGCCGCAGGTGGGTGATGTTGTGGATACAGTCTTGCTGGAGGATGCTGCGAAGATCGCCAGCGTGCGGATTCCGGGCGCGATGGCCAGTGCGATAGCGCAACGCCAGCCTTACAAGATTGTCCAGCCTGCCGAAGCTGCCATCTGGCTAGCCTTGCGCATGATGTCGCCGGATGGACTGGCGCAGGCCGTGATCGACCCGGCGCAGACCCGGCAAGCATTGCTGACCGCATTACAGGGAATGGATGCCGACAGTGCTCTAGGCAAGCAGCTATGGCGCGAATTGCGGCTGGACGAAGCCGACAGATGGCTCCCCAAGGCGGCACTGGGCAATGCCAACGTGCGCGTCGCCATGCTGGCGGGGCAACCGGTTCTAGCACTGGAAGGTGGGGATATAGGAAGAGGAGCAGACCTGCTTGCCTCAACCTGGAGGCAAATCGCGGGCAGCCGAGAACTGGTGCTGGGCACCGCGCTGCAAATGCCTAACAGGGACAGCTCGCTGCCACATATCCACTTCGCGCCCAATCTGCCGGTTCAGAACGTGTCGGAGCAGGCGGAGTGGGTTGTGCCAATCCAGTTAAGCAGCCTGCCACAGGGGAAGTGGCCGGATTCGTTCGAACTCAACCTGATGGCCGCACCTAGCGGAGACGGTCTTGCGCCAGTGGTGTCGGTGTTCATGAATGACAACCTGTTGACTGCCACGTCGTTGCGTACCGATGGCGAAATCACCCGGCTGCGGGCGCACATCCCAATGTATGCGCTACGCGCAAACAATCTATTGCGCGTGGAGATACGCCGCCGCATCTCGGGCGGGCATTGCAGCGGCATGGCACAAAGCTTTCCCGTGCAGTTGCTGCCATCGAGCTATCTGAACCTGCGCGATGCGCAGGCGGTAACGCAATTCTTCATGCTGGGTACCGGGTTCGGGCGCGGCAGCGAAATCATCGTCCCGGCGCGCTATTTGCAGGATGCGGCGAATACCTTGCCGGTGGTGAGTTCGGTATTGCGCGGCTTGTCGTTCGGTGAAACGGATTTCAAACTGGCGATCAATGCGAAACCGGGATTCAAACCATTACATGCCTTTGTGGCATTCGAGAGCGCACCCGATTCTGATACACAACGGGTGGCGGCCGGCAGCGGCCGACTGGTGGTACGCAATAAGCGCGACCATGCGGTGTTCGATAGTGCCGGGCTGGGCAGCATGGCGGTGCTGCAACTGATCCAGTCTGGGCATCAGCATGGGATCAGCGTGATAACGGTTGACGGTACGCTGCCCGCATTGCGCAAGCCGTTGGAACTGTCTGCGGGCAACTTGGCGATTGCCGATGCAGAAGGGGTGCGGCTGGCGATCAACCTCGACGATCCGGAGAATGATTGGCAACTGGATGAACAGAATCGTGGCGTGCTGACTTTCATGCAGCGCTACCGCACGTGGCTCATCGTCCTTGGCTTGATGCTGTTGCCGGTAGTCGTCGTGTTAGGTCTGCGATGGTATTTTCGCAACCGCCAGCTTAAAGGCTAGCGAGGCTGGCTATGCTAGACGAGTTGTTTCTCGCCGATTATCTCTACGTGCTGGATGTGCTGGCGGTGATCACCGCGATACTGATTCTGGTCAGCTCGCTCGATGATTTTTTCATCGACGTTTACTACTGGGTGCGTGCGGCGTGGCGCTGGTCAGCGGTGAAAAGCCGCTACCAGCCCTTGAGCATCGAGCAGTTGCGAGTGAAGGAGGAATCCTGGCTGGCGATCATGGTGCCGGCGTGGAAGGAATACGACGTCATCGCCAAGATGGTCGAGAACACGCTGGCGACGATGGAGTACCGCAATTATGTGATCTTCCTTGGTACCTACCAGAACGACGCCGAGACCACGGCGGAAGCCGACCGCATGGCGCGGCGCTTCCCGCACAAGGTGCGCCGCGCCACGGTGGCACATGACGGGCCGACCTGCAAGGCGGACTGTCTGAACTGGATCGTGCAGTCGATCTTCAGGTATGAAGAGCAAAGCCAGATGCGCTTCTCCGGCATGGTTATGCACGATTCTGAAGATGTGATTCATCCGTTGGAATTTCACCTGTACAACTACCTGATTGATCGCAAGGACCTGATCCAGTTGCCTGTGCTGTCGCTGGAGCGCGACTGGAACGAGTTCATCGCCGGTACCTACCTGGACGATTTCAGCGAATGGCATTGCAAGGAAATGGCCGTGCGCGAAAGCCTCACCGGGCTGGTGCCTGGCTCAGGCGTGGCAACCTGTTACAGCCGCCGCGTGATCATGGAGCTGTCCAGACTGAACGACAGCCAGCCGTTCAATACCGATACGTTGACCGAGGATTACGAGATGAGCCACCGTCTGAAGAAAATCGGCACGGATCAGGTGTTTGTCATGTTTCCGGTGTTGTACCACGCTAAGCGCAAGGGCTTGTTCAGCCGGCGCGAAAAGACGGTTGAGGTAAAGAGCCTGATCGCCACACGCGAATATTTCCCCAGTCAATTTCGCGCGGCCTATCGCCAGCGGGCACGCTGGATACTCGGTGTGTCATTCCAAGGATGGCAGCAAATGGGTTGGCAGGGTGGAGTGGTTTCCAACTATCTGTATTTTCGCGATCGCAAAAGCATCTTTACTTCCTTTGCGGGTTTGCTGGCCTATTTTCTGGTAGCCAATTTTGCAGCGCTGGGGATGCTGCGCAGTGCAGGGCACGACTATGTGCGCTATCCAGAATTCGTGCAGCCAGAGAGCTGGGTTTATATGGTGATCGAGATCAATTTTTTGCTGTTCTTGAACCGCATTGCGCAACGGGTCTATTTTGTAGCCAAACTGAACGGTATCGAGCAGGGTTTCTTAGCAATCCCGCGCATGCTGGTCGGCAATGTCATCAACTTTTTTTCGGTATGCCGGGCGTGGAAAATATTTCTGATCCACATCATCACCGGCAAGCGAGTCACTTGGGACAAGACCCAGCACAGCTATCCGACGATGTGCGAATTGCAACGCCATCGCAAGTTGATGGGCGACATGCTGCTGGAATGGCGGGTAATTGATCACAAGCATCTCGATCAGGCACTGGATATACAAAAACAGACCGGGAAGAAGCTGGGTGTACTGTTGCGCGAGGCTGGGCTGGTCAGCGAAGAAATGCTGGCGGATGTAATCGCGGAACAGAGTTGGCTACCGCGCACCAAATTGTTGCCGGAGGCAGTCGGCAAGTTCGCAGGGCGTCTGCCGCGCTATCTGGTGGAACGGTACCGTGCGATCCCGTTCGCAGACGGGGAGTGCGGTTCACTGAACTTGGCAGTAGTCGAGCCGTTGTCTGAAACGGCGCTGGCTGAAATCCAGGCCGAGGTTGCGGAAACGGTAGCATATTTCATCGTGTGTGAGGCCGAGATCGCCGGCGCGCTGGATTGGTGCAATCCAGGCGCGATGCCGCGTAGCGTAGAAGAGTGAGCGTCCGTTGTTGGGTGACGTGCTGCTTGGCATGGATTTATTTTCGCTCTGCCAGCTCGAATCTGCTATGGCAAATTTCGACCCCAGACGCGATGGCTGTATCGGGGAATACCTCGTGGTGCGCCAGTTGATCAGCAGCAGCCAGCTTGAAGAAGCGTTGTATCGGCAGAATGAAAATACCGCAGGCAGTTCCGGTCTGCACTTGATGCCTTGGAGTATCGCATGATTATTTTGGTTAACAGTTTACATTTTCGTTTGTGGGCTGCCATGTTGCTGTTGGCTGCTGCTTCCTTTTCCGCACTGGCGGCGGACGATGTGCCGTTGGATGGCGAGGCCTACCGCTTAGCCGAACAGGCTTACCACGAACTTACTGCAGGCCGCATTGATGATGCCGCCAATGCGGAAGTGACCAAAGCGCTACAACTACGCCCGGACAGCAGGCAGTTGGATTTGCTATTGCTGGATATCCAAGTGCGGAAAGGAGCATTGGGCAACGACACCGCCTACGGCTATGCCGGAGATGACAAACTCTACGGCGAAGAAGGCAACGACACATTAATCGGACAAGACGGCAACGACTACCTGGATGGAGGCATTGGAGACGACCAGCTATATGGCGGCCTGGGCAACGACGTGGGCAACGGCGGTGACGGCAATGACCTCGTGAGCGGCAACGAAGGCGACGACGCACTCTATGGCGGCGCCGGGCTGGACACCCTGTACGGCGGCACCGGCAATGACACTCTGGATGGCGGCGCCGACAACGACACCTTGCTGGGCGAGGCGGGCAACGACACCCTGTTGGGCGGCATCGGCACGGACGAACTGCAAGGCGGCGACGGCAATGACCAGTTGCTGGGCGAAGACGGCAACGACAACCTGTTTGGGCAGACGGGCGATGACGTGCTGTGGGGTGGGGCGGGCAACGACTTGCTGATGGGATTTACCGGCACCAACGAAGCCAAGCAGACCTTGAACGCTGGAGAAACAGACAACGACAAGCTCTACGGCGAAGCGGGGGCAGACACGCTCATTGGCGGACTGGGTAATGATTATCTGGATGGCGGTGCGTTCTGGAAAAGGCGAGCGGCGAATGATGCAGTGTTTGATATGAGGAGGGTGGGATGATGAAAGTGATGAATTACAGAGTAAGCAAACTGGTACTGCCCATATTTGGGGTGGTGCTGTTGGCAGTATTAGTGCTGTCTAGAAACAGTTGGACGGAGAGCTTAGCGATTAATTCGTTTGTAGCTGAAAAGTATTTAGGCAAATACGATGAATTGGAAAAAAACGGCTATACAACTGAGAGCGGAATTGGCAGTAATTTTCAAAGGATTCCGCAAGCGTTAGCTTTGTCAGTTTGCAGGCCGCCTAAAGAGGGCAGCCAGTTAGATTGTGTCTTTATTCTCACCGAAATAAAAGGGCGCGACACATTAGGCCATGCAATTCGAGCTACACCCTCTGACATGATTCATATCAGGCTACCAAAGGAATGGGGTTATTTTGATAGTGTGGATACAGAATGCAAGGCTACTGAGTATCCGAAAGCAGACATTGTTGCCATCGGGCAATGGACATGGCGTAACAAACCTTTACTCGGAGGCTATGCGCATTCATTTAAAAAAGCATGGCGTATTGATTATCGCGCTATGCGTTTTATAGAGATAACAACGCATGGTGTGGAATGTGGATTTGACGATGATCGCGATTGAATCGGCGTAAGTAGTATTTGATACGAAACTTTAATTTCTTAAGGAGAACTAAAATGGCACAAAATGGCAGCGTCATAAATCCAATTCAACCTGGTGCATATGATCCAGGCAATGCGTTTTATACAAATCGAGGACTTTCTGCTGGGCATAATGGTGCAGATTACGGTACACAAGGTATGACTGGCGTTGGCGTTTCTGCATATATGGCAGGAGTCGCTACTGTAGTATCCAATAGTCGTGGATTTGGTATGTCTGTCCGAGTAGAAACGACTATGCCAGATGGAACGGTTATCGTCGCAACATATGGACATGTTCAAGGTGTCTCTGGACTAAAAACTGGGGACACGGTCCAAGCAGGACAAATTATTGGAACGGTGGAAAATACTGCAACATTGGTGAGCAACGGGGGTACGTTGGGCACAGATTTTACGGGGCCGCATCTACATTTAAAATTAGAGTTAGATAGGATGGGCGGGTTGCCACTAAACCCATACACTTTCAATAGTTCTAGTGGTGTGGCAGCCATCACCGGCACCGCCCCCACCAACATTCCCGGCCAAGTCACCGACCCCGGCACCCCCTTCAAACAAATCACCTCCGGCACCGAAACCATCCGCATCTACGACAACGGCGTGATGTACTCGGTCGATTCAAAAACCGGGATGCAATTCTGGAGCGTGCCGAATGCCACGACCGGCATCACCGAGCAAATCACCCAGTTCGCCAACGGCCAGATCATTGTCGAACAACTGGATGCCAGCAACGTCATGATTGGCGGCCCGTCGTTCTACACCGGCACGGGCCAACTCATCAATCCCGCCAGCGATACAACCACACTCACCTACAACGACTACATCAACATCGACAAAACACTGAACCAAAGCTACGGCAATAACTTGTTCGGCAGCGCTTCCTATGACAGCTTCAACACCTACTTCTCCAACTGACTGCTCGCTCCCAGCCTCACCCAGCAGGCGATCAACAACGCCCTTGGCGGCCCCGGCCTCGACCCCATCGGCGCGTTTTACGAAACCGTCACTCCCGCCCTCGACCTTGCCCCCTCGATTGCCGACAAAACTCCCGTCCTGCTCGGCGCAAACAACCAGGGGCTGAGCATCGCCGCGCTCGCAGGCAAAGACACCAACCACGACGGCCTGCTGAGCGGCGCGGAACTGACCGGCTTCAACGTCTGGGTAGACGCCAACGAAAACGGCACTCTCGAAACAGGAGAATTGCGCAGTCTTACCACCGCAGGCATCACCCAGATCAAATCCGCCGACTACGGCTTCTACACCCAAGGCAACGTCGTGATGGGAGCGGGCATCGCCGCCGAACCGGTGCGCCCGGTTGAGTCGAGCGGCACCCCCGCCGCCATCGTCGCGCAAACCATGCCAACCCAGCCCGTGCGCGTGGACCTCACCCAAAGCGTGCCCGCCAGCAACTACCGCACCTTGCGCGACACCGACAACACCTACATTTGGGCATCGGGCGGCTACTACGGCACCATCAACTGGACACCCACCCAAGTCAAAGTCAACTACAACAACCAAAGCTACCTCATCGGCACCGATGGCGCAGACAACTTCGATGCCAACTACTACAACTACGCAGGCAGCCCCATCAACACCAGCCTGCTCACCAACTTCCTCGCGGGCGGCGGGGACGACGTGTTCGGCGGAAGCGCCAGCGCGGACACCCTGTGGGGCGGCACCGGCAACGACACCGCCTACGGCTATGCCGGAGATGACAAACTCTACGGCGAAGAAGGCAACGACACATTAATCGGACAAGACGGCAACGACTACCTGGATGGAGGCATTGGAGACGACCAGCTATATGGCGGCCTGGGCAACGACGTGGGCAACGGCGGTGACGGCAATGACCTCGTGAGCGGCAACGAAGGCGACGACGCACTCTATGGCGGCGCCGGGCTGGACACCCTGTACGGCGGCACCGGCAATGACACTCTGGATGGCGGCGCCGACAACGACACCTTGCTGGGCGAGGCGGGCAACGACACCCTGTTGGGCGGCATCGGCACGGACGAACTGCAAGGCGGCGACGGCAATGACCAGTTGCTGGGCGAAGACGGCAACGACAACCTGTTTGGGCAGACGGGCGATGACGTGCTGTGGGGTGGGGCGGGCAACGACTTGCTGATGGGATTTACCGGCACCAACGAAGCCAAGCAGACCTTGAACGCTGGAGAAACAGACAACGACAAGCTCTACGGCGAAGCGGGGGCAGACACGCTCATTGGCGGACTGGGTAATGATTATCTGGATGGCGGCGCCGACAACGACATACTGGACGGTGGCATCGGGGATGACACGCTGCTGGGAGGACTCGGCAACGACAAACTGCAAGGCGGTGATGGCAGCGACCAGTTGGACGGCGGTGCGGGCGATGACGTGCTCTTCGGCGAGAACGGCAACGACACCCTATTTGGCGGCGACGGCACAGACGAACTGCAAGGCGGCGACGGCAACGACCAATTGCTGGGCGGCCTGGGCAACGACAAACTCTTCGGCCAGGCCGGCGACGACACCCTGCGGGGCGGCGAAGGCGACGACGTGCTGGTCGGCTTCACCGGCACCAACGAACTCAAACAAACCCTCAATGCCGGAGAAACCGATAACGACGTGCTCTACGGCGGAGCGGGCAGCGACAACCTTTACGGTGGATTGGGCAATGACACACTCGATGGCGGCACAGAAAACGACCTGCTCTCCGGCAACGAAGGCAACGACAAACTATTTGGCGGCGACGGCAACGACGAATTGCAAGGCGGCGACGGCAACGACCAACTACTCGGTGAAACCGGTAACGACAAACTCTTTGGACAAGTAGGCGACGACACCCTTTGGGGTGGTGCGGGCGACGACATCCTCATCGGTTTTACCGGCAGCAACGACACCAAGCAAACACTGAACGCCGGTGAAACCGACAACGACACACTCTACGGCGGGGCGGGCAACGACTTCATCTTGGGCGGGCTGGGTGACGACGTGCTCTACGGCGAAACCGGTACGGACGAACTGCAAGGCGGCGACGGCAATGACTTCATCTACGGCGGCGAGGGCGATGACCGCTTGTTCGGCCAAGCCGGTAACGACGTACTTTACGGCGGCGACGGTAACGACATCATCCTGGGCTTTACCGCCAGCAACGAAGCCAAACAGACCCTGAACGCGGGCGAAACCGACGACGACAAACTCTACGGCGGTGCAGGTAACGACATCATGTTCAGCGGGCTGGGCAACGACTACCTGGACGGCGGCGCGGGGGCGGACTTCATGGAAGGCGGCCAGGGCGACGACACCTACATCGTCAACAGCGTGAACGACTCCATTCTGGAGCGCGCCAACGAAGGTTACGACACGGTGATCAGCAGCACCAACTACATCCTCAATACCGGCATCGAAGAATTGCGCTTGGTGGAAGGGCTGGATATTCACGGTACGGGCAACGCGCTTGATAACAAAATCATCGGCAACAGCCGCAACAATATCCTCGACGGCGTGACCGGGGCCGACGTCATGATCGGCGGCGCGGGCGACGACACCTACTACGTGGACAACCTCGGCGATCAGACCGTGGAGCTTGCCGGTGAAGGCACCGACACGGTGCAAAGCAGCATCAGCCACACCTTGGGCGACAACCTGGAAAACCTGATCCTGCTGGATTTCTCCAAACCGGAAAAAGGCCTGGTAGATGGGGCGGCGATTCTTGTTTATGGCTACCCCAAGAGAAACGAGTTGGACTACATGCAGGGGAATGCTGTGCCCGACTATCAGGGCACTTGCGCGTTGACCGCCATCGCCAACTTGCTCACCCAATCGGATCGCCCCACCACGGAGGCTAATGTGGTGCAGGTGGCGATTGACAACAATTGGGCAGTGACGAATCCGAGCCTGCCCCCGTATCAACGTGGCGGCTCGAATTATGTCGGTCAACAGGCCATTCTGGACAGCTATGGCGTGCGCAACAGCCTCTTGGCAGGTTACAACGAACAAGGCGTGGCGAACCTGGTACGCAGCGGGCGGGGCGTCATTATTGGCTTGAACGCCGGGCTTTTGTGGGACGATGCCGCTTATATGGGCGATGGCGCGGTCAACCATGTGGTGACCATCACCGGGGCGGCCTATCGCGAGAACGATGGCACTCTGGCCGGTTTTTACATTGCCGATTCGGGGCGCAGCAAGGTAAGCGACATGACGCGCTACGTGAGCGTCGAAAAATTTCGCACGGTCGCAAATGTTGCCAGCGCCTACGCCATCTATACCATCGAGCCGCTCAAACTATGGGATGAAGACATCAACGGTATAGGCAATGATCTGAATAACGCCATCGTGGGCAACCGTGGCGACAACATGCTGGATGGCGGCGCAGGAAACGACACCCTAAACGGTGGCGCAGGCAACGATACGCTGGATGGAGGTACAGGGGCAGATATGCTGTTGGGTGGTGCGGGTAACGATACTTATGTCGTGGATAACCAGTCCGATACAGTAGGCGAGTTGGTTGGTGAAGGCACGGACACGGTGCAGGCATCGGTTTCCCGCACGCTGGGCGACAACCTTGAAAACCTCACTCTGACCGGCGCGGCATCCATCAACGGTACAGGCAACGGATTGGACAATGTTATTGTCGGCAACGGTGCAGCCAATATGCTGACAGGTGGCTTGGGTAATGACACGTTGAATGGCGGAGCCGGTAATGATATTTATATTTTTAACACGGGCGACGGGATGGATATTATTCAAGATGACGTCAATCCGGGGGGTGGGGGTGTTGAAATTAACACATTGGTTTTGGGGGCTAGTATTACCCCTGACATGGTCACGCCTGTGGTGGATGCCAACGGTATGGCCACTTTGGATTTAGGTAATGGCGACAGCATCCGTATCAACTCAGTAGGGAACCTCTCCATACAAAAAGTTCTGTTTACCAATGCCAGCTACAGCAGTTTTGCCAACGATGGACAAGGCAAATTCATCATGACAAATTATGATGCGAACGGGAATCGATTGTTTGACTATTGGACGATGCCAGATGGAAGCCGAGGCAGCGATGCTTATAACCTGGATGGTAGCCACAGCAATTACACCATTGATGCTGTGGGAACAGCGACATCTGGCAGTTATGACACGAGCGGACGTTTGTTCTACGATTGCTGGGTGAAGGCTGATGGTAGTCAGGGCAGTGACAATTACAACCTGGATGGTAGCCACAGCAGTTACACCATTGATGCTGTGGGAACAGCGACATCTGGCAGTTATGACACGAGCGGATGCTTGTTAAATGATTACTGGGTGAAGGCTGATGGTAGTCAGGGCAGTGACAATTACAACCTGGATGGGAGTCACAGCAGTTACACCATTGATGCTGTGGGAACAGCGACATCTGGCAGTTATGACACGAGCGGATGCTTGTTAAATGATTACTGGGTGAAGGCTGATGGTAGTCAGGGCAGTGACAATTACAACCTGGATGGGAGTCACAGCAGTTACACCATTGATGCTGTGGGAACAGCGACATCTGGTAGTTATGACACGAGCGGACGTTTGTTAAATGATTATTGGGTGAAGGTCAACGGTTCGGCAGGTCAGGATATGTATTCTTACAAGCCAGATGGATCGCTGATGCGTTACTGGTCGCTTTCTGATGGTAGCCAGGGTGTGGATGACAGTGGTAACCACCTTGTTTTGGGGGGCAATGGTGTGGAGGCCGTTACTGGTAGCTCGGGCAATGAGCTATTCGCAGGCAGGTTGGGTAACGACACTATCAGCACAGGAGACGGCGCAGACATCATCGCATTCAACCAAGGTGATGGCATGGATGTGGTGAATGGAGGTATCGGCACCGACAACACGATCACATTGGGCGGCGGTATCCAGTATTCCGACTTGGCACTGTCCAAGACCGGCAATGACCTGATCCTCGAAGTCGGCAATGGCGATCAGATCACCTTCGCCGGCTGGTATGACACCAGTGCCAATTACAAGAGCGTGTTCGATCTGCAAATCATGGCCGATGCGATGGCAGCTTTTGACGCCACTTCTACCGACCCGCTGTTGAACCAAGCCGTGCAGAATTTTGACTTCACCGCCATTGCCGCCAGCTTCGATCAAGTGTGCGGAACCAGTGCCACCTTCATGCATTGGAGTGCGACCAACAGCCTGCTGACTGCGCACCTCTCTGGCAGCGATACGGCTGCCATTGGTGGCGATCTTGCACACCAGTACGGCATGAACGGCAGTTTCACCGGCATGAACCTGGCCGCAGCGCAGGACGTGCTGAACGTTCCACAATTCGGTGCGCAGGCGCAGACCTTGCGTCCGTTGCAAAGTTTGCAGGGTGGGGCGGTGACGTTGTAGCAAAAGCAACGTGATGTGAGCAGGATGAATAAACACGGATGCCGCTGAATCGCCAGTAAGTGCTGGCGGTTCAGCGGACATCCACCATAAAACAAGGGAACCTTCAGGGGGATTAAAGGTTCTTGAGCGAATTTGGCAAGGGGAAGCAATGCATTATTCAGGGCAGGACATGCTATGGCTGATCGGCAGCCTGTCCCGCGAGAGTGTTCCCGCCGAGCGCATCCACGTCACTGGCAACACGGTGATCGATGCACTGCTGATGGCGACCGGACGCATCCGGGACGACGCGGCGCTGGCACGGCGATTGGAGGAAGCATTCCCTTTCCTTGATCGCAACAAGCGCCTGATATTGGTGACCGGGCACCGGCGCGAGAATCATGGCGGACGCATGGAATCGATGTGTCGCGCGCTGAAGCGTCTGGCGGATCGTCCTGACGTGCAGGTGTTGTACCCGGTGCATCCCAACCCCGATGTGCGCAAGGTGGTCGATGAAGTATGCGGCGACCAGTGCAACATTATTCTGATCGAGCCGGTCGATTACCTGCATTTCGTTTATCTGATGCAGGCGGCGCATGTGATCCTTACCGACTCCGGTGGCGTCCAGGAGGAAGCGCCTTCGCTGGGCAAACCGGTGCTGCGGAATGTCACTGAACGCCCAGAAGCGGTCGAGGCGGGAACCGTCAAACTAGTCGGCACCGATACCGAACGCATCGTCACGGAGTGCGAGCGGCTGTTGGCGGACGATGTGTACTACCAGTCGTTTGTGCATTGCCGCAATCCGTATGGCGATGGCCAGGACAGCCAGCGCATCGTTGCGACGTTGCTATGAATTCGCTACATTGATACCTTCATTGATAGGATGACCATCCGCTTGCCGCGCACCAGGACGTATGTGAACGGGTGACCATTGCAGAACATGCCGAACAGCTTGCCTGGCGCCAGCATGAAGAAGAGCAAAAGCCGCTGATGCAGCAGCAGGCGAAGGATGGCGTGCAGTCAGTCTTTCAGCAAGGCGCTGCGCAATGCCTCCGTTTGCTCAGGCTGCGCGAGCGCTGCGCCGCTGATCCAGAATATATCCTCGGCGCGGCTGCCCAACGTGTTGATCTTGGCGCGGTGCAGGCTGATGTTGTGCCTGTCCAGAATCAGCGCGATGCGCGCCAGCAGGCCGGGGCGGTCTCCGGCAACCAGCGACAGCACATACATACCCTTGTTGTCCGGCTTGATCTCAGCCTCGGCGCTGATCGGGAAATGCTTGAGCTGGCGGCTGACGCGCCCCGATGCGGCGAGCACAATCGGCTTGGCTTGCGCAATTTGCTGCGCCAACTCGAATTCAATATAAGTCATGATATCGCGGTATGCCGTGCCACCGCGCGCGGCCTCCATGATCTGAAAACTGTCCAATGCGTAACCGTGCCGCGTGGTGTGGATCTTGGCCTCGACAATGGTGTAATTCATGCGCGCGAAAAAATTACATATGCGCGCAAACAGGGCGCGCTGATCCGGGCAATACACCATCACCTGCAAACCTTCGCCGGCGCGGCTGATGCGCGCTTTCACGATGGGTGCGGCGGGATTCACCTTGAAGGCCAGCAGGCGGGTGTGCCAGGCGATCTCCTGCGGATCATGATCCAGAAAATAGCTGTCGTCGAGCTGCGCCCATAACAGCTGGTAAGCATCGGGCGTCAGCGCATAAAGGTTGAGCGCATCGGCTGCCGCGCGGCGGATTTCCCCGAGCTGGTCGGCAACCTTGCCGTCGCTCAGATAGCGGCGCGTCAGGCGGAACAGGTCTTCCATCAGCTTGGCTTTCCAGGCGTTCCATATTTCCGGGTTGGTGCCGCGCACGTCCGCGACGGTCAGCAGATACAGTGCGACCAGGTAGCGGTCGTTTTTGATCTTGCCGGCGAAGCCCGCGATCACCTCGGGGTCGGACAGATCCTGTTTTTGCGCGGTGGCGGAAAGGGTGAGATGCTGCTCGACCAGCCACACGATCAAGTCGGTGTCGGCGCTGCCGAGTTGATGCTGGACGCAAAATGCTCGCGCATCTTTCTTGCCCAGTTGCGAATGGTCGCCGCCGCGCCCCTTGGCGATGTCATGGAATAGACCGGCGACATACAGTACTTCCGGCCGGGCGAATTCGCCCATCAGTTTGCTGCACAGCGGGATTTCCTGCGCGTGTTCCGGTGCGGCGAAGCGGCGCAGGTTGCGTACCACCATCAGGATATGCTCATCCACCGTATAGACGTGGAACAGGTCATGCTGCATCTGTCCGACGATGCGCCCGAAGGATGGGAGATAGCGGCCGAGAATGCCATACTGGTTCATGCGCCGCAGTGCGTGAAGTACACCATGCGGCTGGCGCAGTATCTCCATGAAATACGCCCGGTTCGACGGGTTGCGGCGGAACGCCGCATCGACCAGGCGCTGTGCGCGCCACAGCGCGCGCAGTGTTTTTGCGCTGAGATCGGTCAGTTCGCCATGCTGTTCCATCAGCAGGAACAGCTCGAAGATTGCCTCGGGTGTGTGTTCGAATAACTGCTCATCGCGGATATCCAGCAGCGTGCCGATCACCCTGAATCGACCGTTCAGCGTGCGCCGTACCGGCGTTTCGCCGAATAAATAGTCGTGCAGGTTCTGCAGCATGAGGGTGTTGAACTGGCGCACTGCCAGTCTGGTACGGTAATAACGCTGCATCAGATGCTCGCTCGCGCGGCGGTTGGCCGAGGCGCTGATGCCCATCTGCCCGGCGAGCAGTGTTTGAAAATCAAACAGCAGACGGTCTTCGTGCCGCTTGGCGAGGTAATGCAAACGAGCGCGCAGTGTTGCCAGCAGCGCGCTGTGGCGCGCAATCTGGCGCGCCTCGGCAGCCGTGAGCAGGCCGATTTGCGCAAGTTCGCTCCAGTGCGTTCCCAAACCGGCCGCACGCGCGATCCAGGTGACGGTCTGCAAATCGCGCAGGCCGCCCGGACTTTCCTTCAGGTTCGGCTCAAGGTTGTAATCGGCTTCCGCATAGCGCGCGTGGCGCCGCTGTTGCTCTTGCAGCTTGGCAAGATAAAAGGCGCGCAGGTTGAGGTGCTGTTGCACGCTATCGCACAATTCGTTGAACAGTTCCTTGTTGCCGCACAGCAGGCGCGCTTCAAGGAGGTTGGTTTGCACGGTGATATCGGCGGACTCGTTCATGCACTGCGCCACGGTGCGGACGCTGTGGCCGACTTCCAGCCCGATATCCCATAACACCCCGATCAGCCGATGCAATTGTTGCTGCAAGGCTTCATCCGGCGGGCGCCCGGCCAGGAGTTTTTCGGATTCGGCATCGAGCAGGATCAGCAGGTCGATATCCGATCTGGGGTATAGCTTGCAGCGTCCGTAGCCGCCCACTGCCGCCAGTGCGATACGGTCAGGCATGGCGAGTTGCCGCCAGACGCGGCGCAGGTAGCGGTCGATCAGCCGGGTGTGCGCAGCGAGCAAACGCGCTGCGTTGTTGTGTTTCAGGAAGCTCTGCTCAAGTGCCGCGCGGTCGCTGCGCAACGACTCGCGCAGCGCGGTTACATCATGAGAGAGCGGGTGGGGGAGGAGGGCAGCCATCGGAAACGGTCAGCACTTCAAAGCCGGTGTCGGTGACGAGGATGGTGTGTTCGTATTGCGCCGACAGGCTGTGATCCTTGGTGACCACCGTCCAGCCGTCGCCGAGATGTTTGATGGCCGCCTTGCCGGCATTGATCATCGGCTCGATGGTGAAGGTCATGCCGGCTTCCAGTTTTATTCCGGTTTTCGGACGGCCGTAATGCAGCACCTGCGGTTCTTCATGGAAACGTTTGCCGATGCCATGCCCGCAGAATTCGCGCACCACGCTGTAGCCGAGCGGCTCGACAAAGCTCTGGATGGCATGGCCGATATCGCCCAGATACGCGCCCGGCTTGACCATGCGGATGCCGCGCCACAGCGCCTGATAGGTGGCCTCGCATAAGCGTCTGGCCTGGATCGATGGTTCGCCGACATAGAACATCCGGCTGCTGTCGCCGTGGTAATCGTCCTTGATGACGGTGATGTCCAGATTGACGATGTCGCCGCTCTTGAGCGCCTTGTCACCCGGTACGCCATGGCATATCTGATGGTTGATCGAGGTGCAAATCGATTTGGGGTAGGGCACGTGCCCGTGCGGCGCGTAATTGAGCGGTGCGGGGATGCCGCGTTGCACATTGACGATGAAATCGTGACACAGCTTGTCCAGTTCGTTGGTCGTCACGCCTGCCTTGACGAACGGGGTGATGTAGTCGAGCACCTCGCTGGCCAGACGGCCGGCAACGCGCATTTTCTCGATTTCTTGCGGGGTCTTGATGGATACGGACATATAATTTGTGTTTTTGATAGGATGCAGCTTTCAGGATGGCCGAGAATATCACGCGGCTCGGATTGCCGACAATCGTGATCAGGAACTAAACTTGCGTTGCATTGGACTAACCGACGCAACCAATTTTTGGCAATGCGACAAATTTGAATAACCTCACAATGGAGACAATATGAAAAAATCATTAGCAATCGCCTTATTTCTTTCTGCCAGTGTGAATGCCTATGCTGTTGATGGCGGTGCGGTAGTCGGCGGTGCGGTCGGTGGTGCGGCCGGTGCAGCAATCGGCCATAACATGGGCGGCAAGGATGGTGCGATTCTCGGTGCGGCAATCGGCGGCGCAACTGGTGCAGCGGTTGGTAGTCGCGACAGTGCACCCGTTGCCCAACCCGTTCCGGTACAGACTGTGTCTTCCCGCAATATGAAAAATGACGATGACCGCCAGCGTCACGACAATGGGCTTCATCTGGGGCAACAGAAGAAAAAACACAAGGAAAAGCACGGGGATAATCACAAAGATTAATGAACCCTGATTCGTAGTTAACAAGAGGCACGGCAACGTGCCTTTTTGTTGCCATGGAGGAGTTGATTTCTATTTGTTCGAAACGGCAGCCTTAGTCGTCGTCCGCCAGTTTGAGTGGTCCGCTGCCGGAAAAACGATCGAGATAGAGGTAGATCACCGGTGTGATAAAAAGTGTGATTACCTGCGAGAACAACAATCCCCCGACTACAGCGAGACCCAGCGGTTGGCGCAGTTCTGCGCCCGCACCGATGCCAAAGGCGATAGGTAGTGCGCCCATCAGTGCTGCCGAGGTGGTCATCATGATCGGGCGGAAACGCAGCAGGCAAGCGGTACGTATTGCTTCAACCGGTGTCATGCCGCCGTTGCGCTGCGCATCGAGCGCGAAGTCGATCATCATGATGGCGTTTTTCTTGACGATGCCGATCAGCATCAGGATGCCGATCATGGCGATGATCGAAAGCTCCATGTTGAACAGCCACAACATGGCCAGTGCGCCGACCGCAGCCGAGGGCAGCCCGGAAAGGATTGTGATCGGGTGGATGTAACTTTCGTACAGCACGCCAAGCAGCGCATAGATCACCAGCAGCGCGGCGATGATCAGCACCACCTGGCTCGCTTGTGAAGACTGGAACGCCGCCGCATCACCGCCGTAGCTGGTGAGAATGCTCACCGGCATATTGAGCTCGCGCTTGAATTGCTCGATGTGCTTGGATGCATCGCCCAGCGCCGCGCCGGGCGCGAGATTGAAAGAAATCGTCAGCGCATCGAGTTGCCCGGCGTGATTGATCGAGATGGGCCCCACTTCGCGCTCGACGGTCGCAACGCTGGCCAGCGAAACCAGCGTGCCGTTCTTGCTTCGTACATAAATCTTGCCAAATGCGCTTTCGTCGGCGCGGTCTTCGGCAGAGACCTGCATGATGACCTGATAGCTGTCGCTCGAAGTGTAGATCGTCGAGACCTGGCGCTCACCGAAAGCACTGTAGAGCGCGGACCGGATATCCGCGATCTGCACACCCAGCAGATTGGCCTTGTCGCGGTTGATATTGAGCCGCGCTTGCAGTCCCTTCAGTTGCGAGTCGCTGGTGACATCTCGGAATATGGCATCCTCTCCCATGCGTGTCATCAGGCCATTGGCCGCCTCGCGCAGTTCTTCGGCGCGCACGCTGCGCATGATGTACTGATAGCGGCTCTTGCTGACGCGGCCGCCCAGCCTGAGGTTCTGAATGGGGTTGATGAAGACATTGACACCGGGAACGGCTCGTACCTCGCGACGCAGGTCTTCGATCACCTTGTCGATAGGCGGACGCTCGCTGCGCGGTTTGAGGTTCATGAACAGGCGTCCACTGTTGCCGGCGCTGGCGTTGACAATGAGCGTATCGACGGCGGGGTTGGCGCGGATCACGTCGCCCGTGCGCTGCAGCAGATCGGTCATGGCGGGAAAGGAAATATCCTCGACCGCCTCCACCGTGATCAATGCCAGGCCGACATCCTCATTGGGAAAGAAACCTTTGGGCAAGACCATGAACAGTACGATGGTGACGGCCAAAGTGCCGACCGCGATGCCGAGCACGATGCGGCTGTGGCGCAATGCCCAGTCAAGCGCGTGTTCGTAGGATGACAGTACCCGGGTGAAGCCGCGCTCGAACCATGCGGTCCATTTCAGGACTTGATCTTTTGTATTATGTAGGTCTGTTTCGTGCTGGGCTGTTTCGGTTTTTTGCTGGACCAGGTAGCGGCTGGCCAGCATCGGGATCAGTGTGAGCGACACCACCGCCGACGCCAGCACGGCGATCCCTACCACGGCGGCGAATTCATGGAATAGTAGCCCGATCACACCGGGCATGAAAAAAATCGGGATGAACACCGCGACCAGCGAGAGTGAGATCGAAATGATGGTAAAGCTCATCTCCTTCGACCCTTGCAGTGCGGCCTGCAGCGGCGGCATACCCTTTTCGACATGGCGCACGATGTTCTCGAGCATCACGATGGCGTCATCCACCACCAGCCCGACCGCAAGCGTGATGGCGAGCAGCGAAATGTTGTCCAGGCTGTAGCCGAAGGCGCTCATCAGTGCCACCGTAGCCAACAGCGAAATCGGCAGCGACAGCGCCGGAATAAAGGTGGCGGTAGCCTTGCGCAGGAACAGGAAGATCACCAGCACGACCAGGGCGATAGTGACCGCCAGCGTGACCTGCACGTCGTGGATCGCATTGCGGATAGACACCGAGCGGTCATTGCGCAGTTTTAGCTGAACGGATGATGGCATCTGGGCGATGAGTCCGGGCATCGCTGCCTTGATGGCATCCACTGTTGCGACGGTGTTGGCGCCCGGTTGGCGCTGCACCGAAAGCGTGATGGCGCGTTCGCCATTGGCCCAGCTTGCCGTCTTGACCGATTCTACGCTGTCTTCGACCACGGCTACTTCGGAGAGCCTCACCGGGCTGCCGCCCGGTGAGGTGGCCACAATCAGATTGGCAAATGCGGCGGCATTGTCGAGCTGGCGGTTGGCTTGGATGATGAGCGTCTGGCGCGGCCCGTCGAGCGTGCCGACCGGCGAATTGGCGTTGGCGCTGCGCAACGCGGCGGCGATGTCATCGACGGTCAGGTTGCGCGTCGCAAGCGCTTCCGGATTCACGCGCACGCGCACGGCATATTTCTTCTGCCCGTTGATGTTTACCTGCGCCACGCCGGGAAGCGTGGAGAGCGTCGGCGAAATGAGGTCGCTGGCGAAACTGTTCAAATCCGAGAGCGACATCGAGGGCGAGGTCAGGGTGAGGAAAATGATCGGTGCGTCGGCGGGGTTGACCTTTTGGTAGGACGGCGGCGTGGTCATTTCCGCCGGCAGCGCGCGTTGCGCGCGCAGCAACGCCGCCTGCACATCGATGGAGGCGCTGTCGATATTGCGGTCCTGATCGAATTCCAGCGTGATCGAAGTGTTGCCCAGCGTGCTGGTCGAGCTGATCACGGCCAGGCCGGAGATGGTGGAGAACTGGCGCTCGAGTGGAGTGGCTACCGAAGAGGCCATGGTCTCGGGGCTGGCGCCGGGAAGTGTTGCACTGACCGAGATGGTGGGGGTATCGTAACTCGGCAACGCGGCAATGGGTATGCTGCCGTAGGCAAGGATACCGGCCAGCACGGCGGAGACCGACAGCAGCACCGTCATGACCGGACGGCGGATGCACAGCTCGGAGAGATTCATTGCTTGCCTGCGCTGCCGGGTTGGGCGGCGGCCTTGCCGGTATTTTTGCCGTGGCTATTTTCTGGCTCGTCCACCACGCTGCCCGGTCTGAGGTTCTGCGCGCCTTCCACGACGACGCGCACGCCCGGCGCGATACCCTCAATTACGGCGATACCGTCCTGGATCAAGCGCACATTGACGGGCAGCGAAGCCACCTTGCGGTCTTCCCCGATCACGTAAATAAATTTCTTTTCCGGCCCGGTCTGCACCGCCTGCACCGGAACCGTGACCGCGCCGGTCAGTGTGCGCGGCGTAAGCGTCACCGTGACAAACATTCCCGGCCAGAGAAGATGGTCAGGATTGGGAAATTCTGCCTTGAGGCGAATGGTGCCGCTTGCGGTATCCACCGCATTGTCGATAAAGACCAGATGCCCCTTCAAGGCTGGCTGGCCGGGCAAATCCAGCTTTGCGCCGACAGGCACTTCGCCTTT
Organism: Gallionella sp.; assembly: GCA_028714895.1. Lineage (GTDB taxonomy): Bacteria > Pseudomonadota > Gammaproteobacteria > Burkholderiales > Gallionellaceae > Gallionella. The sequence continues at coordinate 79,133 of JAQTLM010000008.1, forward strand.
GGCAAATGCCTGTTGTAAATCCACAAGCTCGCGTTCCGGCAATGTGAAGCTGACATTGATCGGGTCGATCTGCGTGATACTCACCAGTGCGGTGCCCAGCGCGGCGGCGCTCGGTTGTACCAGGCTTCCCGGATAGATTGCAATGGCGCCCGTGCGCCCTGCAATCGGTGCGGTAATCTCGCCGAAACTGCGCGCCACGCGGCTTGCCTCCACAGAAGCGCTATCGACTTCAAGCTGGCCCCGCAATCCGTCCATCTGATTTTGTGCGGCTTCAAACTCGGCACGCGAAATGTACTCCTGCCTGAATAGCTCCCGCTGGCGTTCAAAATTACGCTCGGCGTTTATCAGGTCAACGCGATCTTTGGCTACCTGCGCGGTATTCTTGCTGAGGTTGGCGTCTTCGGTGCGGGCATCAAGCGAGAACAGTCTGTCGCCCTTGCGCACGAACTGTCCTTCTTTAATATGCACTGCTTTGATTGTGGCACTGATCTGCGGGCGTACATCAACCGTTTGCAGCGCCGACACCGTGCCGTTGGCCGTGAGCTTGACCGGTACATCGGTTTGCGCCACTACGGCGCTCACTACCTGGACTACGCCAGTTCCCTTGGGCTTGGCCGCAGAGCTACCGGTGCGCCAGAACCAGATGGTCAGCGCAACAAGCAGAATGACGGCCAGCGCAATCCATATGCGTCGCTTGACGCGCGCCGAATATTTTTCATAAGACACAATATTCATCTATAAAGCCTTGTCTGAATCTGTTTTTGAATTGTGAGTGGCCATACGGCTGAATCGCCCCGCATCACTGGTAGCGCAACGCCTCTATCGGGTCAAGCTGAGCCGCTTTGCGCGCCGGATAAAAGCCGAAGAAGATACCCACCGTTGCAGCTACGCCAAATGCCACGACCGCCGAACTTCCTGAAATGATGACCATAGTACCGGTCAGCGCATTGACCAGTAGCGCGCCGCCGATGCCCAACAACAGGCCAATGAAGCAGCCGGCCACCGAGATGATGATGGCTTCCAGCAGGAATTGCAGCAGGATGTCGCGTTCGCGCGCGCCAATCGCCATGCGGATACCGATCTCACGGGTGCGTTCGGTGACGGAAACCAGCATGATGTTCATGATGCCGATGCCGCCCACCAGCAGCGAAACCGAGGCAATTGCGCCGAGCAACAGCGACATGGTGCGTGTGCTTTCCTCGGCGGAATCCGCGGCGGCAGTGAGATTGCGCAGGAAGAAATCGTTGTCCATGCCTTCGCGGATGCGGTGCCGCTGACGCAGCAGATCGGTCATGGATTTTTCCACGACGGGCATGATTTCCTGGGTGGAGGTCTGCACCATGATCATGCGCACCGAACCCTGAAACTGGGAGCCGAATACCTGGCGCTGTGCGGTGGTAAGCGGAATGATGAGGGTGTCGTCCTGATCGCGCCCATCCATGCCTTGACCCTTGACGGCCAATGTGCCGAGGACGACAAACGGGCTTTGCCGGATGCGGAAGGTCTTGCCGACCGGCTCTTCACTGCCGAACAAATTTTCTGCGGCAGTCTTGCCGATCAGTGCGACACGCGTGGCGGAGCGCACATCCGAGTCAGTAAAAGCCGCACCCGAAGCAACCGGCCAGGAACGCGCCTCCAGATAGCCCGGGGTGGTGCCGATGATCGAAGTGTTCCAGTTGTTCGGCCCATACACAACTTGTGCATTGCCGGGATGTATCGGCGCGACGGCCTGCACGCCGGGCAGTTCGGCGATCGCATCGGCATCGCCGACCGTCAAAGTGAGATTGCCTCCGCCACCCGAGCGCACTCCGCCCGATGTAGTGCTGCCGGAAAGCAGCACAAACAGGTTGCTGCCCATCGCAGCAATGGTTTGCTTGATCGCATATTGTGCGCCCTGTCCGATGGACATCATCAATACCACTGCGCCGACGCCGATCACCATGCCGAGCATGGTCAGCATGGTGCGCAGCCGGTTTGCGCCCATCGCGCGCCAGGCTTCGCCGAGCATGGCGAATATCATGCGGTAGCCTCATTAAATGTAGGTCGGGATTCATCCCGACGTGATGACTGCGTCGGGATGAATCCCGACCTACAAAAAACCGTGTTCATGCCGCCACCTCCTGTTGGTGCGTAGCCTGATCACTGACGATGCGCCCGTCATGGAATTTCACTTGGCGTTTGGCGTGTTGGGCGATATCCGCTTCATGGGTGACCAGCACGATGGTGATGCCTTCGCGGTTCAGCTCCTCAAACAACACCATGATTTCTTCGCTGGTCTGGCTGTCGAGGTTGCCGGTGGGTTCATCTGCAAGTATCAGGCGCGGGCGGTTGACCAAGGCGCGCGCAATCGCAACCCGCTGTTGCTGGCCGCCGGAAATCTTGTTGGGCATGGAGGCTGCGTAGCCTTCCAGCCCGACCTTGCCGAGTAGGTTCTGCGCACGCTGCCGGCGCTCCTCGCGTTCCACCCCGCAATAAATCAGCGGCAATGCCACGTTTTCCAGCAGCGACATGCGCGGCAGCAGATTGAAGCCCTGGAACACGAAGCCGATGGTGCGATTGCGCAACAAGGCCAGTTCGTCCTTGCCCAGTTCCGCAACGTCCCGGCCATCCAGTACATAACGCCCTGCACTGGGTTTATCGAGACAACCGAGGAGATTCATAAAAGTGGATTTGCCAGAACCGGACGGCCCCATGATCGCGACGAATTCACCGGCAGTGATGCTGAGGTTGACATCTTTTAATGCCGGAAACAATCCGGCAGAAGTCTCGTAGGACTTGTGCAGTCCTTCGATGCGGATGACGGGGTCGGCCATTAGAACATTCTCATCGGCGGTCTGCTGCCGGCGCCGCTGGAACTTTTCGATTTGTCCGCCGCTTGTGCATCGCCAACGACTACTTGGTCATCTGCTTTAAGTTCTCCTGCGACGATTTCGGTATTGCGATTGTCGGTGATGCCGAGCGACACGCTGACCGGCACCAGTTCGCCTTGCTCCAGCACGTACACCTTGCCGGAAAAAGCATCGCGCTTGGGTTTGCCATTGCCGCCCTTCATGGCAGTGCCGGGCTGATTGGCAGCAGGCTTCTGATTGCCGGCATTGGCCGGTTTGAAACGCAGCGCGGCATTGGGAACCAGCAACACATCCTTGCGCTCGGCTACCGTGATGCTCACATAAGCGGTCATACCGGGCAGCAAGATTTGCTCGGGATTATCCACATTGATCACCACATCGTAGGTCACTACATTTTGTACGGTGGTCGGATTTAGGCGTATCAGCTTGACTACGCCTTGAAAGTTGCGCCCCGCAAAGGCATCCACGGTGAAGCGCACCGTCTGTCCGACACGGATGCTGCCGATATCCGCTTCGGCAAAGTTCGCATCGATCTGCATCTTGGATAAATCCTGCGCGATCTTGAACAGTGTCGGGGTCTGCAAGCTGGCCGCAACGGTCTGGCCGACATCCACCGAGCGGTCTACCACCACACCGGATACCGGCGAACGAATGACCGAATAAGCGAGGTTGGCGCGGTCTTTTTCCACGGTTGCATGCGCCAATTGCAATTGTGCTTCGGCGGCTTTTTTGGCTTGTATTGCGGTATCCAGTTCCTGCCGCGAAATATATTCCTGCGCGAACAGGCTGCGCATGCGTGCTTCGTTAGCGGTGGTTAATTCCAGCGAAGCATTGGCGCTTTGCACGTTGGCCAGGCTTTGCTTTTGCTGTGCGGCGAGCAGCGCATCATCCAGTTCCAGCAACACCTGTCCTTTTTCCACCTTGCTGTTGAAATCCACATACAGTTTTTTCACCGTACCGGAAACCTGCGTGCCAACGTTGACCAGCGTCACCGGATTGATCGTGCCGTTGGCCGAAACCGCCTGGCTGATCTCGCCTTTTTCCACGGCCTGCAAACGATACTGCTGCTCTGGCGCGACCATGTAGAGCTGCCGGTAGGTGGCGATGCCTGCGGTAACTGCGGCAAGAGCAAGAAAGAACAGGGCAATCGGGGAGCGCAATAGTTTTTTCATGGCTGATTTTTTCCCCGTTGGAAATTAGCACCGGGCTGTTGGCTGCCGTCTGACAAATCCTGCAACAAGCTTGTATCCAGATTGCCCATCGTCTGGGCGAGAGTGGCACGGTTGATGTTCCAGTTAAATGTGGACTGGATACGCTGCTGGCGCGCGCTGGCCAATGCACTTTGCGCATTCAGCACATCCAGGATGCTGCCCACTCCGGCCTTGTAGCGGCCGAGCGCGACGCGCTCAGACTGCTCGGCGCTGCTGAGCAAATCGGCGGTGGTGCGCATTGATTGCGTCGCCGTAATGAGATTCTGGTAAGCCGTCCACACATCCAGTGCCACCTGCAAACGCAAGCGTTCCAGTTGCGCATTTTTGGTTTCCATTTGCGCTTCGGCAGCGCGTATCCGGTAAGTCGGCGCATAGCCGGAAAAAAGCGGCACGCTAACGCTTAGCCCGGCTGACGAGCCATGGGAGGTAATACCTGCGCTGCTGGTTTGATTGGTTGAGGCGGTCAGGGAAACGGATGGTTTGCCAGCCGCGCGCGCCGCGTCGACGCTGGCTTGTGCGGCTTTTACCTGTGCGGCGGCGGCTTGCAAATCGGGGCGGCGCAGCCTGGCTTCCTCGATCAGCGCGCTGATGTCTCGGTCGAAATTTGCGGGAATGGCCGCAGTGTTTGCCGCCGCCAATGCTATGTTTTTGTTGGCATCCAGCCCGAGCATATTTGCCAGCGCGCCTTTTGTATTGTTCATGTTGCCATTGGCGGTAATGCTGTTCAGTGTGGCTTGCGAGTAAGCGGTCTGTGCCTGCAATTTGTCGGCGGGCGTGGCGCTGCCGCTCCGGTAGCGCGCCTCGGCGGCGGCAAAGCTTTCTTTCGCCGAGCGTTCCGATTCAAGAGCGGCATTCAGCGCGGCTTGCGTTGCCTGCGTCTGATAAAAGAATTGCACTGCCTGGAGGAAAACGGTCTGTACCGTGCTGTCCTGCGTGGCGTTCGCAGCGGCGAGCAACTGGCGCGCACTTTCCAGGCTGGCGGCACGCGAACCGAAGTCATACAGCAGGTAGGAAAGGGTCAGATCAACTCTACGCTGGCTTACTCCGGGCGAATCGCGATTGCCGGAAGCGCTCAGGCTGGCGCTGGGCAGGTAACTCGCCTTGCTCACGCCAATCTGCGCTGCCTGCACCCGCGCACTCGCCCACACCTCGCGGGTTTGCGGGTTGTTGCATAACGCGAGGTTGACCACTTCCAGCAAGCCGAAGGGCTTTTGGCCGGGCACCCGATTGAGCGTGCCAGCCGGCTTGGTTTCCACGCATGGGTCGCCGACCGCGCCGCCCAGCCGCAACGCAGGTTTGAGCGGCAGCGCTGCTTCCGTGCCGAATGGATCGGAAGTCTCTTCGGCCAGCGCCAAGCTGCTCCAGAGGCAGAGCAGGGCGCAAACGTAACGTATTGGATGAGGGCGCATGAACAGGAAATAGAGTTTTATTTTTTCCAAGTATAGCGGCTCGGCATTACTCATTATCGAGTTTTTTGTAAGAAATTGTATTGCGCCATCAGTGGCGCAATACAGGGGTGCGATAAATTGTGACTGCGGCATTTCGCCCTGTGACAAATTGTCGCGCGACAATATGTCACATTCCCAAGTTGATTTTTCATCCATACAATCCGCCCGCTTTAATTTTTGATAAAAATAATTGTTAAGGGAGATGGAAGATGAAAGGGAAGCAGGTATTCGCATTAAGCATGATCACACTGGCGGTCAGTCAGGCAGTATATGCCGAGGTGAGTATGTTGCCGGAGGTGAACGTCACCTCCACGACGATCGATGACCGCTTCGATTCAAAGCGCGGTGAACCGAGCAACATCAACAACATCAGCGGCAAGAAAGTAGACGACCGGCATGGCAGGAACATCACGGAGATACTTGAATCCATACCGGGTGTAACGGCTGAACTGCAGAGCGGCGACTCGGTGAAGATTGAGTTGCGCGGCGTGGAAGCGCAGCGTTACATGGGTGAAAAACCCGGCGTGGCGATCGTGATCGACGGTGTGCCAGTCAATGAACGCACCGGGCGCGTCAACATCGATCTGGACAACATCGATTCCATCAAAGTCATCAAGGGCGGTGCATCTTACCTGTTCGGCGAGGACGCGTTATCCGGGGCGGTGATCATTACCACCAAGCGCGGCGCGAAAATGGCCGGGGTAACCGCAAGCGCCGAAAAGGGCAGCTTCGGCTATAACAAATACCTGGCGCGGGCCGGGTTTTCCAAGGGGGATTGGGTCGGTCATGTCCAGACCACCAAGGCATACGCCGCCGACTACTACGATCAGGGCGCCTATTCCAGGCAGTACTGGGACGGCAAGCTGCAATACCTGATCGACGAAAGCAGCGATGTTTCTTTTGGATTTGAGCAATCGGTACGCGCCAAGGATAGCCATGGCACGGTAACGGGCGTGACTAATGCATGGCTGGACCCGCGCAGCGCGACTTCCGGCGGCAAGGACTATGCGCGTTTATACGACGTTAATCTGGACAAGATGAATGTCAATTACGCCAAAGACCTTGGCGCGGCGGGTAATTTGATGGTAGCGGCTTATCAGTACCTGGATCACACCACCTATAAATCCAACCCCAGCGGATTCCTGCGGACGGCCGGGGGAGCGTTTCTGAACGGAACATCTGCAGCCAGCAACATGGCAAATTTCAAAGATACTTATGTCAGCCTGAATGACGGCAACCAAACGCAGCAAGGGATCAAGTCCGAGTGGCGCAAGGGCGGTGAGAAAGTCGGCCTGATGGCGGGACTGGATATTCGCAAGGACCAAGACCGGACATTAGCCACCAACCTGGTGAGCTACACCACGCGCAGCACCGCCATTACCCCAGGCAATCCGCTGAACCTGGCTGGTGCGATATCTGCCAACAACCTCGTAACCACCAAGACCAACGCGATCTATGGCGAACTGAAATGGGAAGCAACCGATCCGCTTACGCTCACGCTGAATGCACGCTACGATGATATAGGTGCGGGCTACGTCAGCAATCTTCCCGCCGGCGCGGGAAAGATTACTTCCGGTCAAACGACGTTCCGCGTCTGGTCGGAACGGCTGGGCGCGAACTATGCGCTGACGCCGGATCGTGAAATTTACGCCAATCTTTCCACCGGCTTCCGCGTGCCTACGGCCACCCAGCTCTATGGCAGCACGATTACGCCGACCGGAGCAGTGTTGGCCAATCCTAACTTGAAGCCTGAACAAGCGCTGAATCAGGAAATCGGCTTGCGCGCCAAGAGCGAATTGTTCGGTATTGCACTGGACACGGATGTGGCGGTCTACCAGATTGATCGCAAGGACTTTATCCTGAACACCGGCGGGCAGTACCAGACTTCCCCGGCCGGCATCACCGAGCAGTACCAGAACATCGGCGGTGTGCGCAATCGCGGTGTCGAATTGGCCGTGAAGACGGATTCCAAAAATACCTGGTCAGGGAATGTGGCTTATACCTATCTGGATGCCAAGTTCACCCGCAACGACACCTACTGGATGACCATGGGCCCGCGCGGCGCGCCCCTGCCTTCCGTGCTTTACAACAATACCGGCCATGTCGTGCCGCGCTCTCCCAAGCAGAAGATCAACCTGAGCGGGCGTTACAACTATTCCGAGGTATGGTCGTTCACGGCCGAGGTGAATGCGCAGACCGGTCTTTATGCCGACGAAGTAAATGTGGTCTGGATCGGCGGGCGTTCCGTAGCCAATCTTTCCACCAACTATGAACTTAAATCGGCAGGCGGGGTTAAGTGGTCACTGTTCGGTCGCGTGGATAACCTGTTTGATCGCTTCTACTACACCACCATTCGCGGCGGGTCGGATAGCGACGGCAACGGTGTTTATAACGCAAACGATCCATCCATCACGGTCAATGCCGGCCGCGTGTGGACGGCCGGTTTGACGGTGGCTTTTTAAGGGGGAAATATGAGAGCGAATAGTTGGACTCGTATATTGGCCGCAGCTTGTAGGTCGGGCTTCAGCCCGACTTGTCGGGCTGAAGCCCGACCTACCTTTACTTTACCGAGCGCGACACTCCTCGCGGCATCATTGATATTTTCGCCATTGGCGCTTGCCGCAGCAAGCGCGCCAGCGGCGGTGCAAACCCGGCAAGACATGGCGGAGGGGAACCACGCCAGTCATGGCGAGCTTGCCGGTGCAGGCGCAGCGGCGGATAGGGGCCGTATGGGGGGAGGTGCGGGCAAGCCTGTGGCATGGACGGCATTTCCCACCTTGAAAACCAGGATGGGCGGCGAAGGCCGCGAGGGCAGGGTGGTCACGGTTGTCCCGCAAGGCATTGTGGCGAACAGTATCGATGCCTACTCCAACAACATCAAGGACGCCAAGGGACATCGCCAGCTTCCGCTCGACATGGCGGGAGCCAAGCTGGACAAACCGGAGGCCGGTGGTTTTCATTGGCTGGCGGCGCGTGAAGAACAGGACGATAAGGTGCGGGTAGCTTCTACCGTGTATTTTTTCAGCAATCCCGGTAAAAATCCGACCGCCCTATTCATGCAGCAGAAGCATGAACTGGAAATCATTCCGCAGCCGTTTCCGCGCGAGCATTCCCGCTACCGTGCCAATGAGGACTGGAAATTTCTGGTGCGTTTCAACAGCAAACCGCTGGCTAACCAAAAGATCAATCTGGAAACCCAGAACGGCACCAAAACCGAACTGGTTAGCGATGCGCAGGGGGTGATCACGGCTCGCATGCCGGATGATTTCAAGGCGGAAGTCGAGCAAAAAACTGCGGGCAGCACAGATAATAGACGACGCAGCTCGGATTTCGTATTGGCAACCGAATATAAAGAGGGCGGAAAAAGCTATCTGACCGCATTCAACGGCAGCTATGGCCCGGATGCTTTTGACCAGCGTAGTCTTGCAATGGGGCTAGGGTTCACGCTATTGGGCATGATAAGCGCCGTGCCGTTGTTGCGGCAGCGCAAACCGGCAAAGCAGGCGGCTGATGCCAGGCAATCGGCAGCGACTGAAACCGCCAATCACAAGGATGCTTAACATGTTGAAAACCATTTTTCCGACATTGACACGTTTTCGCTTTGCCATCCAGCTCCTCATGTTGTTCGTCACCGTGTACGGTGGCGCGTTGCTGGGCACTTACATGGTGGATCGCATTTCACAGGCGTTGCCTTCGCTGGCGTGCGCCTACGACAAGAAAACCGGCGATCAATGCATCCTGATCGTCAACCAGCACCAGTTGCATCACCGCATCGGCGAAGCGCTGATTAAGGCGCAGGAGATCACCTTAAAAGTATTCATTCCGACGCTCATCTCGGTGGGCACTTTTTTTGCGCTTTTCTTTTTCCTCAATAAGGCGTTCTGCGGATGGGTATGCCCGATGGGCACGGTGCAGGAGATTGTTTATCGCATCGGTAGAAGATTGGGCAGGCCGCTGAATCGCTTTGATTCGGGCAATGTCGGCAGGGTGCGTCCGGTCAAGTGGCTGATGTTGCTGGTGCTGGTGCTCGGCTTGCCGTTAATGGCCGGCATGGGTCTTGCCTCCAATGAATTGGGCGACCCCTATTGCCAAGTGTGCCCATCGCGTCTGGTGACCACTCTGCTGACCGCCGATGTCGAGCAGATTGCGTTGCGGACTTCAACAGGCGTTAACTTCTTTCTCGGCGCGGCAGGCAACGCATTATTCGGCTTTATCATCATCGCCGCTTTGGCGGTACGCCAGCCGTTCTGCCGCATCTGCCCGCTGCTGTCGTGGAACGCGTTGTTCCAGCGGCTTTCGCCGATGCAACTGGTGAAAAAGCAGCATGACAAGTGCGATAAGTGCAGTGTCTGCGAAAAAGCCTGCCCGATGGATATTCACGAAATCGGACGTGAACACGGCAGGAAGGCATTCCACGAGGATTGCACCATGTGTGGCCGCTGTGTGGAGTATTGCCCGGACGATGATGTGATTCAGATCAAGTTTTTCGGCGTCAAGCTGTTCGGCTCTTCCCGCGAGTATTACAAGCAGCGCGTGAAGCTGGAAACTCCGGAAGGTTTGCCGAAAAACAAGGTGATCTGGCTGACCCAGGCGAAGGAAAATCAGCATGGATGAGTTTTTTAATCCGGCGCTGATCCCGCAGGAAACCACGCTGTTCGCTGTCTGGCTGCTCGGCTTGTCGCTGGGTTTGACCGCTTGCACCGTCACCTGCCTGCCGTTCATGGGTACCTGGGTGCTGGGGCGCGGCGGTTCCCAAGTACAGGCGTTGCGCGATACCGCCTTGTTCGTATCCGGCCGCATTATCGCCTACACCTTGCTCGGCGCAATTGCCGGCGGGGCAGGGGGGTGGCTGTCGGAGGCCATGCGCGGCGGAACCGGCAATGCGGTGATCGGCTTGGCATCCATCGCGGCAGGGGTATGGCTGCTGCGCGCCGACAAGCCGCACTCGCCTTGTGGCGTGGTGCGCGGCGCGGGCAGCACACCGCCGCTGTTGATGGGCTTTTCACTGAGCCTGACCCCGTGTGCGCCGCTGGCTTCGCTGCTGGCGGTGTGCGCCACGGCAGGCAGCATTAAGCTGGGCATGGCGAACGGTATGGTTTTCGGACTGGGTGCGGCATTGACCCCGCTGCTGATCCTGTTGCCGCTGATCAGCCTGCTCGGCAAAAATCTGCGCGACAACCGCGAGTGGATCACGCGCTGGATACGCTGGGGTGCGGCAGCGGTGCTGATTTTGCTGGGATTGAGGAGGTTGTTGCTGGTGTTGTGAGGCACAAATAGATTTTCGGCTACACTCGAAAAAGGTAACGCTCACTTTTAGTTATTACGGTAGTGTGCTCATAACTGTTTTCCAGTACGTTCACTAACTTTTTAGGAGAGCAACCATGGACAGAAGAGAAATGCTTAAAGTGGCAACCGGAGGCCTGATGCTTGCTGCCGCCGGGAATGCGGCATTTGCCGCAGAAAAAACCAAACAACCCGCCGATCATCAGCATATGCATGTCAAAAAAAACCAGAGCCTGATTGATGCTGCCGCCGACAGCGTGAAAACAGGCCAGGCATGTCTTCAGCATAATCTTGAGATTTTGAGCCAGGGCGAAAACAAGGGGATGGCCATATGTGCCATGCGTGTCAATGACATGATTGCCGCGTGCGCCGCGATTGAGCAGCTTGCCAATTACAATTCGCCGCATGTCCCCAAAATGGCAAAGGTGGTGATGGATGTTTGCAAGGACTGCGAAACGGAGTGCCGCAAATTCGAGAAAGAGCACGAAATTTGCAAACAAGCGGCGGATTCCTGCGTCGCCTGCTTCAATGAGTGCAAGAAAATAACGGCTTGATGTTAAGCCTGGCAGGGGCAGTCGCCCCGCCATTGCCGCTAATCGCCCCTCATGTCCGCCATGCGGGGCGATTTATTTTTAGGGTGCGACAAATTGTCGCATTCCCAAATTGTTTTTCTATCTGTAGTATCCGCCAGTTTTTCAGAATTCATAAATAATTAACTATTAAAAAACGTGGGGAGAGGCAGTAATGAAAAAGCAGTTACTTGACAGCGGAAAATTATTTGCGCTGAGCTGTATTTATGTGAGCGTCATGCACGCGGCAGTTGCAGCGGAAAACAAGGATGTTGAAACGTTAGGTGATGTGGTGGTGAGCGCCACCAAGACCGAACAATCCTCTTCCGATGCTCCCGCGTCAGTAAGTGTCGTGTCGGCCAAGAACATTGACAGCATGAATATTCATTCGCCGGATCAGGCACTCAAGTTTTCGCCGGGCGCATACACCACCAGAACAGCGGGGAACGAGCCCAGCGTCATGGGAACCAATGTGGTGTTGAGAGGTATCCCCGATTATTCGAGGACACTGGTGCTGGTTGACGGGCAAACCCTTAATGACCCCTACATCGGGGCGGTTACCTGGGAATCTGTACCGGCGGAAACAATCAAGCGCATCGAGGTCGTTCCAGGGCCGTTTTCTTCGCTTTACGGCGGCAGCGCCATGGCCGGCGTGATCAACATCATTACCAAGGTACCGACCAAGCGTGAATTTTCCTTGAAGGGAGGGTATGGGACAGAGAACTTCAAAAGCGGCTCTTTCGTCTATCAGGATCACCCTTTGGAATGGATGGGGGTGTCCTTTGATTATGGGTATAAGCAGAGCGATGGGTTTGTGAAGGATGAAGTCCTGATAGCGTCCAGTGGCGCAGGGGGAGCATTGCCGGCGGCTACCGGCGCGCGGCAAACGACTGATGCCTCCGGCAACCTGCGCTATCTGATAGGCGATAAAGGCCCCATCGGCTGGAATTCGGAAAATATCGGAGTCAAGTTTTATCTCGATTTGCCCGCGAATTCGAAGCTTTCCGTTGGCGCTTCACAATTCAAATACAGCAGCTTTGGCCGCAACCACTACAATTTTTATTTGCGTAATCTGGCGGGCAATCCCGTTGTTCCCGGTAACTATGCGGTGAATGGCACAAAGATTGCGGCTACGGAAAAAAACCTGCTCACGGGACCCGATAGCGATATCAAGACACAGAATCGATATACCCTGGAGTTCGAAAAACAATTGGCGCAAGCCACTCTAAAGGCAACGCTCGGTCATACCGATATACCCCTGTACAACAATTACATCGTGTTGGGAGCGGCTGACACCTTGGCAGGCGGGGGAGCCGCAACCCGCATGCTGCGCCCGAGCAAGGAGACTTCCGGTTCGCTCCAGTTGAGCCTGCCGGTTGCGGAGAATAATTTCCTGGTTGCCGGTGTCTCAGCCGGAAAAAGAGATATTTACACCGTGACTTATAACATTACCGATTGGCGAAATAAGGACGCTGTCGGTCCGATTGCGAATCAAACAGGTGGCACAGATACGTCTTACGCCCTGTATGTTCAGGATGAAATCAAACTGCTTGATAAATTGACCGCCTATCTGGGTGGTCGTTACGATAGTGTGACAGCGCAGGGATACATTGAGGGTGCCGGGGGTGTTGCGACACGAACGACCTATGCGGCTACGACCCAAACCCATTTAAGCCCCAAGGTATCCATGGTTTATCGGCCACAGGAGCAAACAACACTGCGAGCATCGGTGGGTAATGCATTTCATGCTCCGCAGTTGCGCGATACTTTTGGCTGGTGGACCCCGATGACCGGCTACACCTATACGCCAAATCCACTCCTCAAACCTGAAACTGTTACCTCCTGGGAAATCGGTGTTGAGCAGCAGGTAGGAAGCAGCACCTTGCTTCGCGCCACCTATTACGAGAATAGCCTGAAAGACCTGATTTACCGGACGCAGGATGATATCTTGCTGAAGCAGAGCGTTGCCAATGCCGGTGCCGCCAAGGTGAAGGGGATTGAACTGGAGGCGCGCCAGAAATTGACCAGTGAGCTAACCGCTTTCGTGAATGTGACTTACAATGATTCTAAATTCACCAAGAATCCGGCAAAGGTGTTGACTGAAGGCAAACGCATGACGAATACACCCGATAAAATGGCCAACCTTGGGATACAAGGGGCCATGGGGCCATGGAGCGGGTCGTTGATGGGGAAATACGTCGGCAAGGTTTACACGAACGATGTCAATCTGGATACAGTGAGCGGGGTGTTTGGCTCATATGATGCGTATTTCATTACGGATGCCAAGCTATCCTATAAGGTGAAAAACTCGATAGCGCTATCTTTATCCGTTAGCAACTTGGGTGACCGCCGGTATTATCAGTCCACCCTGGCACAAGGCAGGGCTTATTTTGGCGAGGCAGAATTCAAGTTCTAAATGCTGTTGCCAAGGGCGATGAGTTTTTAAGCATACAAAAGTGGCTATGAACTATTTAACTATTGCACTATTTCTTGCCGCCACTTTGGCCGTTTCCCCAGTCATGGCAGCCGATCACGCCAGCCATGGCCAAACCGGTGCGGTGGCCTCGGCCACAGCGCCGGTGGACAGGGAAAAAGTCTGGAAGGAGATACTCGCCAAGCCGTCGCTGGCCGTTAGCGCAGATTTCGATGAGAAAGGGCGTTTGTGGCTGGCTGCCATGCGCGGGCAGCATATTTACGTCAGCTATTCAGACGATCGCGGCGTTACCCAGAGCGCGCCGGTCAAGGTCAACGCGGAACCCGAGAATTTTCTTGGCGACGGCGAAAACCGCCCCAAGATCATCGTGCGCAAAGGGATGATTTACTTGTCCTATACGCAGGGGCTGGCGAAGCCGATGTCTGGCGATATCCGCTTCAGCCGCTCGACCGATGGCGGGAAAAGTTTTTCCGCGCCGATTACCGTCAACGACAACCGCGAAATCATCAGCCATCGTTTTGACTCTATGGCGGTGAACGGCAAGGGGTATGTATATATCGCTTGGCTCGACAAACGCGAACAGAGCGCTGCGGAAAAAAAAGGGGAGAAATATAACGGCTCGGCTGTTTATTATGCGATGTCGGATGACGGCGGGATAAGTTTTCGGCGCAATATCAAAATTGCCGACCATGTTTGTGAATGCTGCCGCACGGCCATGGCCGTGGACACCGATGATTATCCCGTCGTCACATGGCGCCACATCTACGACACCAATATCCGCGACCATGCATTGGTCAAGTTGGACGGCAAAATGGCGCCGGTGCGGCTCAGCCACGAAAACTGGAATATCGCCGCCTGTCCGCATCACGGGCCATCCCTTTCCATTGCCTCGGACGGCATATACCACGCTGCCTGGTTCAGCAACGCGCCTGAGCGGCATGGCCTGTTCTATGCGCGTTCGACCGACCAAGGCAAGACTTTTTCCAGTTCGTTGAATTTTGGCAATTTCGAGGCCCAGCCGGCGCACCCCTATGTGCTCAGCCTGGGTAGCCGCGTCTATCTTGTCTGGAAGGAATTCGACGGGGAAAGCACCGGTATTTTCGGGATGCGCTCCGGCGATGGTGGAAAGTCCTGGTCAGCACCGGCAAAATTGGCGAGCACCTCTGACGTATCCGATTGGCCGCTGCTGATCGGCGAAAACAACCGGGCTTACCTGTCCTGGAACACCAAGATTGAAGGCTATCGTCTTATCGAGATAGACGCAGAAATTAAATGAAGCGGTTTGGTATTTTGTCGGTGCTGTGTCTCGCTGTATGGTCTTTCGCTCTGGCACCAGCAATAGCCGCGCAGGATATTAAGCCCTTTGTCCGCGGCAGTTACCAACAGATCATTTCCGCGCGGCAGGGGAAACCTTTTATCGTCAATTTCTGGTCGTTGACTTGCAACTACTGCGTCGTTGAACTGGCCATGCTCAAGAAGCTGATTAAAAAATACCCCAAGCTTGATTTGGTGCTGGTATCTACCGATACGCAGGAAGAAGAAAAAGATATTTCCGCCAACCTGGCGAAATTCTCCCTGGGCAAGGCTGAGGCTTGGGTATTTGCCGACAGTTTTACCGAACGCCTGCGCTTCGAGGTTGACAAGAAATGGCAGGGCGAATTGCCGCGCACCTATTTTTATAGTGCAAACGTAGGGGCACGGCGCGCCATGCCCGTACAGGCCATCAGCGGCAAGCTTGAATATAAAGAAGTGGAGCAGTGGGTCAAACAGCAATATGCTATCCAGTGATGCCATGAGTTCGTTGGCCTCCCCATCAGCATTGACTATTGTGAACCCGGCAGATTTGCCATTGCGCGACCGCTCGCTGATTGTGGCATCGGTGGTGCTTGTGCATGCTTTGTTGCTGTGGTTTTTGGCGACAATGCCCAGCCTTTCCAAGTCAGCACCTCATGAAATGTCGGTCAGTATTGTGACAATGCCTAGTTCGCCGCAAGTTGCACCTGCGGAACCGGAACCAAAACCTGAGCCGGTGGTGAAACCCAAGCCGGTCGAACCTCGGCGTGTGCAACCCACGCCGGAAATCGCAACGCCTGTTGCGTCTGTTGAAACACCCGCGTCGACGGCGCAAACAAGCAGCGCACCCCCGCAACCCGTCAATGCGTCGCCCGGTCTGCCGGACCGCGAGCCGGATTATCAGGCGGCCTACCTTAACAATCCTGTTCCTGCTTACCCGATGGTGGCGCGGCGCATGGGTTGGCAGGGCAGGGTGGTGTTGAATGTCGAGGTGCTGGCGAGCGGCTTGCCCGGCCAGGTCAAGCTGCATCAAAGCAGCGGGCATGATGTGCTCGACAACGCGGCGATGCAGGCGGTGCGCGGCTGGCGGTTTGTCGCGGCGCGCCAGGGTGGACAGATGATCTCCAAGTGGTTTTTAGTTCCGATTCCGTTTATTTTGAAAGAGGATTGATGATGCAGTTATTCAGTGGGGATTCGGTTGTTGTCAGCATTACACTTTTTGTGTTGCTGTTATGTTCAGTGGTCACTTGGTCGATTGTGCTTTACAAGTTGCTGCAACGAAGCCGTAACGGCAAGCTGAACAAGGCTTTTGCGCAACAATTCTGGGATTCGCCCGACTGGAAGAGTGCCGAGCGAATGAGTGAGCAACATGAAGGGCAGCTTGCCAGTCTGGCACGTACCGCTTTTACCGCTTTGCGAGAAATGACCAGCGGCAAGACCGATCTAAAACATGCGGGCGAACCGCAGGAACTGATGGAAAATGCCCTGCGCCAGCAGATACGCAACCTGCAGCGCAAGGGAGAAAGCGGCTTGGCCGAGTTGGCCGGGATCGGCTCCACCTCGCCTTTTATCGGGCTGTTCGGCACGGTGTGGGGCATCATGCATGCGTTGCAGGAAATCGGCAAAACCGGTTCGGCCAGCCTGGATGTGGTAGCGGGACCTATTGGTGAAGCGTTGATCGCCACTGCTTTCGGTATTGCGGCTGCGTTGCCCGCAGTGCTGGCATACAACTATTTTCTGCGCCGCCTGCGGCTGAACCTCACGGATTTTGAGAATTTTTCGGATGATTTTGCTCGATTAGCGCGCAAATACGACTATAAGGTGTGACATGGCTTTCCATACACAATCCGATCAAGAAATGATGAGCGAGATCAACGTCACGCCGCTGGTGGACGTGATGCTGGTGTTGCTGGTGGTGTTCATCGTTACCGCGCCGCTGCTGTCGCAATCGCTGGAAGTGAAGCTGCCCAAGACGACTGCGGTGCAGACGCGTATGGACACCAAACAGCAGGTTGTCACCATCAATGCAGAAGGGAAGATCGCGCTCGACAGCGTTATGTTGAGCGATGAGAAGCTGGCGCAGCAACTCGCCGATTCCGCGGCAGGGAAGGATAACTTTGAGTTGCATGTCCATGCCGACGAAGCTGTTCCCTACGGGCGCGTGGCGCAAATCATGGCCATCGCGCAGCATGCCGGAGTCAGCAAGCTGTCGTTCATGACGATGGCGGGGCAGTAGGCAGAGGTATGAATAAATCTATAAAAAGCAGTTCAGCCACGGATTAACACGGATCACGCGGATTATTAATAAGTTGCCCTTCTCTTCCAGCGCACCTTTCTGGTGAATGGCAGATTCTCAGCAACACATCGTTTTGTCTGTGTTAATCAGTGTTCATCCGTGGCTGAGCCCTTTTAGGATAAATTCGCTCGCCAAGACAATCCAACGAAATGAAAAAAGGCACGCCTAGGCGTGCCTTTTTATTGCAGCGAATTACCGATTAGCGGCTATTGCCGTTGTTGCCGCGCCCCAAAGCGTAGCTTGGGCGATCACCGTCGCGGCGCGGGGCATTGTTACCGCCACGATTGCCGAAGCTGCGATCCTGGCTGCGTTCTTGACCGCCAAATCCAGAAGTACGGGCTTGCCCGCCAAAACCCTGGCCGCCACCAACACCCGGGGTATGCCCTTGGGTGCTGTTGCCATTTGCCTGGCCGTGCCACTGACCATGACCTTCCTTGCGCCCGGTATGGCTATGACGGCTATCCGGTGCGCTGTGGTGAAAGCCACCGCCACCGTTGTTGCCGTGGCCGGCAGCACCACTATTACGATTGCCGCCGAAGCCGCCGCTATTACCGCCACCAAATCCTCCAGCGCCACTGCGGCGCGGGCCGCTGTTGCTGCGTGGACGATCCGAAGAAGGGCCGCTGGTGCGCAGTTTATATTTCGGCTCCAGCCCTTCGATGGTATGCATCTTGATGCTTTGCTCGGTGTAGCGTTCGATGCGCTTCAGCAACTGCGCGTCGCGATTCGACGCAAACGAGATGGCAATACCGGATTCGCCGCCGCGGCCGGTACGCCCGATGCGGTGCACATAGTCTTCGGCAAATTTGGGCAGGTCGAAGTTGATCACATGCGAAATGCCGCGCACGTCAAGGCCGCGCGCAGCCACGTCGGTAGCGACCAGGATGCGCACATTGCCGTTGCGCATATTGAGCAGCGTGCGGTTGCGCTCGCGCTGGCTCATGTCGCCGTGCAATGCCGCAACCGAATGGCCTTGCGCAGACAATTGGTCGGCAAGGCCGTCGGCGTCGCGCTTGGTGGCGGTGAAAACCAGCGCCTGATTCACTCCGACATCTGTCAGTAAATGGCTGAGCATCTTGTTTTTGTGCGCCACGTCATCGGCGAACATCATGCGTTGCTCGATGTTTTCGTGTTTATCCTTGGCTGCCGAAACGGTGATGCACTTCGGTGTCTTGAGCAGACGCGAGGCCAGATTGCCGACTACGCCATCCAATGTGGCGGAGAACAGCAGAGTCTGGCGCGTTGCGGGAGTAGCTTTGGCGATGCGTTCCACATCATCAACAAAACCCATATCCAGCATACGATCCGCTTCATCAAGAATCAGTATTTCCAGACGCGAGAAATCGATGCGGCCGTTTTCCAGATGGTCGATCAGACGGCCCGGCGTGGCGACCAGAATATCCACATGGCTGGACAGCAAACGGTTCTGTACCGGATAGGGCATACCGCCCAGGATGCTGATGATCTTGAAGCGCATGTTCTTGCCGTACTTGGTCGCGGCATCACAAACTTGTTGCGCCAGTTCGCGGGTCGGGGTCAATACCAGCACGCGCGGACCTTTTCCGGGTAATGCGGAAGGTGTGGCCAAGCGGTTCAGCGCGGGCAGGATGAACGCGGCAGTCTTGCCGCTGCCGGTTTGCGAAGAAGCCATCAGGTCGTGGCCGGCCATGATTTCGGGAATGGCCTGCGCCTGGATGGCGGTGGGCTCGGTGTAGCCGGTTTCGGCAATCGCCTTGAGAATGGCGGCGTTTAAATTTAAATTTTCAAATGACATGGTGCTTCCTTTTTTAGAATCAAAGGGAATCCGCTTCATTATGCTGGCGCGAGTCAACACCCAGTTAAAAAATAACCGAATGCCAAATCGAATCTGGCACGACGAACTTTTAGCAGTTCCCTAAGGTGAGCGCAGGCAGTAAAACTACCCGTTGAACGGGGAGACGATTAACCGGCGCATAAAACATCGTTGCTAACCGGAAAACCCAGAATTTCTTGATGAGTTTTTTAGACAGGCGCGATTTGCATGCGCGCGAGAGATAGGTCAGAAAACGATGAACCAATGCCGCAAGGTGCGGCAAGGTGCGCATTATACGGATGAAATAAATAAAGGCCAGCGGTATTTTTAGCCGGGGTGCGCGCGTATGTATGATGGCAAACGTATTTGCGAAGAGGTCACTGTTATAATTCAGTTAGTCTTGGCTTTTGGAAGCAGCGCATTCGTTAATGCTAGGGTGATTTGGCATCACTTCAAAACAGACGAATCGGTACAACAATAATAATGGACCTTCATAAAATCATCAGCCTGGCGCCAGGGATTGTCTACCAATTCCGGCTGCGCCTCGATGGCAGTACCTGCGTTCCTTACGCCAGTAAAGCCATCCGCGAGATATACCGGCTTAATCCGGAGGAAATCCGCGAGGATGCGTCCAAGGTATTTATCCATGTTCACCCGGATGATTTGGAGAACCACATGGCTTCCATCCAGGCATCGGCGCGGGACTTGACGCCGTGGCAGAATGAATACCGGCTGAAGTTTGACGATGGCACGGTACGCTGGCTCTACGGTAATGCGCTACCGCAGCGCGAAGCAGACGGCTCCACGCTCTGGCATGGTTTCATCACCGACATCACCGAACGCAAGAATAGTGAGGAGCGCCTCCTGAAAAGTGAGGAAAAGTTGCGTGCCTATCTGGATAACATCTCCGACACCATTTGGCTGATCGATACGAACCTGAGCATGGCCTATGTATCGCCCAGCGTCATCTCTTTGCTGGGTGTCTTGCCCGGAGAGTTGATCGGCCGGCCAAGCGCCCTTGTCATCCACCCGGATGACATGGATATCGTAACCAATGCCCAGTGTTATGTGATGGAGCACCCCGGCGAGCCCCATACTGTCCAGTACCGGGTCAGCCACAAGGATGGCCGCTGGATTGATGTGGAGAGCACCGGCGTAAACATGCTGGGCAATCCGGTAATCAACGGTGTGCTCGTCACCATGCGGGATATCACCGAGCGCAAACAGGCCGAGCAGATACTGGCCGAGAGCGAGAGCCGCTTCCGCGAGATATTCAACACGGTCAGCGATGCGATTTTTATTCACGATACGGAAACGGGCCGCATCGTCGATGTCAATCGCCGCATGTGCGAGATGTATGGCGTTACCCGTGAAGAAGTGATTGCCTGCGGCCCAGACGACCTGAGCGCCGGGGTACCGCCCTATTCGTCTGCCGAGGCCATCGAAAAAATCCGCCTGGCGCGCACTGAGGGGCCGCAAACCTTTGACTGGCTGGCGCGTGCCCGCGATGGGCGTTTCTTCTGGGTCGAGGTGAGCCTCCGGTTTGCGCATATTGGCAACCAGCAACGGATTCTGGCCGTAGTGCGCGACATTTCCGAACGCAAACATATGGATATGGAGCTTCGTATCGCCGCAATCGCCTTCGAATCACAGGATGGCATGGTTATCACCGATGCAAATAGTGTGATCCTGCGCGTCAACCGCGCTTTTACCGAAATCACCGGCTATACGGCAGAGGAGGCCGTCGGCCAGACGCCGCGCCTGCTTAAGTCGGGCAGCCATGACACGGCCTTTTATGCCGCGATGTGGGAAAGCATTCGGCATACCGGAACTTGGCATGGTGAAATCTGGAACCGGCGCAAGAGCGGCGAAATCTACCCGGAACAACTCACCATCACCGCAGTGAAGGGGGACAGGGGGGAAGCTACCCACTATGTCGCCACGCTGTGCGACATCACCGAGCGCAAGGCTGCAGAGGAAGAGATTTATAACCTGGCCTTCTATGATGCGCTCACCAAACTACCCAATCGCCGCCTGCTTGGTGATCGGCTCGGGCAGGCAATGGCTGCCAGCAAACGCAGCGGCCTGTATGGCGCATTGATGTTCCTCGATCTGGATAATTTCAAGCCGCTCAATGACACCTATGGACATGATGTGGGTGATTTGCTGCTGATGGAAGCGTCACGCCGCATCGCCAGTTGCGTGCGCGAGGTGGATACCGTCGCGCGTTTCGGTGGTGATGAATTTGTGGTGATGCTCAGCGAACTGGATGCGGATAAAGCCGAGTCTACCGCGCAGGCTGGCATTGTTGCGGAAAAAATCCGCACCATTCTGGCTGAACCATATCTGCTGGCATGCAAGCAAGAGGGTGATGCGGAGATTGCCGTTGAGCACCATTGCACGTCGAGCATCGGCGTGGCGCTGTTTCTCAATCACAAAGCCAGACCGGAAGATGTTATCAAGTGGGCCGACATGGCGATGTATCAAGCCAAAGAGGGCGGACGCAACTTGATCCGGTTTTTCGATTCGGAATCTTGATGAAGCGCTAAAAAAACCGGCGGATCAAAGCTGGCAGGGGATCACAAAATGCACGAATTACAAGACGAACATTACTTGCGGGCGGTTACCGAGCTTGGCGATATCCGCAAGATAGTCACCGGCCGCGACATTTACTCGCAGAGCGGGATCAAGCTGGTTGCATCGGGTATTCAGATTACAAGCAATCTGTATGAACGGTTGGTCAAGCATAAAATGCTGCCGCCATTGGATATGGCCCTGTCAATCGAAAATATGCTTGATCAGAAAGCCATCTTGCAAGATGTGCTTGACCTGATCCAGGCGAACGACAAGTTGAAAGGAATGGTGGATGCCATCGGCAAGGATGGCGGCTATCGCCGGGTCATTCTTACCATCCAACTTCCCGCTCCGCTGGCTTTCAAGTTGACGGTGGCGCGCGAGAAATACCGCCGCATCTACCAACACAGCCTGTTGCTGCTAATCATAAGCGTTTACCTCGCCCGCTGTGACGGGATGAATTTACAGGAAGAAGAATGGGTGGCCACGGCGGCGTTATTTCATGACATTGGCTTGTTGCATATTGATCCTGGGCTGCTTGAGCCCTCGCACGTGATGAGCGCCAACGAGAGGCGGCACCTCTATGCCCACCCCCTGACCGCCTACCTGTTGCTATGCGAATTCCCCGAGTTGCACCGGCATATTGCCGACGCCGTACTCGAACATCACGAACGGATGGACGGCAGCGGTTATCCGCGTGGTTTGCACGGGGAAAAGATCAGCCGGTACGGCCAAATTCTGGCGGTCGTGGAGCTTGCTGCCAAGGCGTTTGATCCCGATCATCCGGGGGTGTCGTGGAAAAAACTGGAGGTGATGCTCAAGCTGAATTCTAGGCGGTACGGACAAGGGTTGATCGGATACCTGAATATCTTCCGGGACGATCTTGCCGCTGAAGAGCCATCGGGCAGCAACGATATGGAGCGCCTCATTGCACAAGTCAGGCTGATTGCAAAACTGTTTGAAGATTTCAGCCGGCATTCCGATACCAGCTGCCGCGACAAGGTTTTTGATTTTGCCCAAACACGCCTGGCTGGATTAAGGCTGGAGCTGTCCGATGCGGGATTCGATCTGCGCGATCCTGATGGGCTGATACAGCTTTTTACCGATGATCCGGAGTGTATGTCAGAGTATGCCCCGTTGCTGAACGAAGCGCTTTGGCGGTTTAAGTCGTTGATGCTGGAAATTTGGCGGCATTGGCCAAAAGAAGCCGATAAATATGATTGCGAGCCGGAAAGGTCGGAGCATGTCTGGTTGAGTGAAATGAAGCTATTATTGCTTGCTGCGTAGAATAGGCTTGCCTGGCCCGCCGGGTTGAAAATTTCCAAGCGATCCCCAAATAGCGGGATGCCTTTTATCAACGAATCCGGAGAGAACATGACTGAAAACGCAACCACCAACCGCGAGACACTGGGCTTCCAGACTGAGGTGAAACAACTGCTGCAGTTGATGATCCACTCGCTGTATTCCAACCGCGAGATTTTCCTGCGCGAACTGATTTCCAATGCTTCCGATGCGTGCGACAAACTGCGCTTCGAGGGGCTGCATAATGCGGCATTGTTCGAAAATTATTCGGACATGGCTATCCGCATCGGCTACGACAAGACGGCGCGGACGCTGACCATTACGGACAACGGCATCGGCATGAGCCGCGACGAGGTTATCAGCAACCTCGGCACCATCGCAAAATCGGGCACGCGCGAATTCTTCTCGCGGCTATCCGGCGATCAGCAAAAGGACGCGCACCTGATCGGCCAGTTCGGTGTGGGGTTCTATTCCGCGTTCATCGTCGCGGACAAGGTGACGGTGCTGACCCGCCGCGCCGGTGACAACACGGATCAGGGCGTGCGCTGGGAATCTGACGGCGGCGGTGAATTTTCCATCGAGATGCTGGACAAGGCCGTGCGCGGTACCGAGATCACGCTGCACCTGCGCGACGATCAGGACGACCTGCTGGACGGATACAAATTGCGCGACATCGTCCGCAAGTATTCCAACCATATCGTCCAGCCCATCCTGATGTACAAGGAAGAGTGGAAGGACGGCCAGCAGCAGGTCACCGACGAGGAAGAGACCGTCAATCAGGCTTCGGCATTGTGGGCGCGCAGCAAGAACGAGATCAGCGACGAGCAGTACCGGGAATTCTACAAGCATGTCGGGCACGACTACGACGACCCGCTGGCGTGGACGCATGCCCGTGTCGAGGGACGTCAGGAATACACGCAGCTACTCTACATTCCGGCGCATGCGCCGTTCGACATGTGGGATCGCGATGCACGCCACGGCATCAAGCTGTACGTGCGGCGCGTGTTCATCATGGACGACGCCGAGCAGTTGATGCCGCAGTACCTGCGCTTCGTGCGCGGGGTGGTCGATTCCAGCGACCTGCCGCTCAACGTGTCGCGCGAGATATTGCAGGAGTCGAAGGACATCGAGGCGATCCGCAAGGGCTGCACCGGCAAGGTGCTTGGCCTGCTGGCCGATCTTGCCGAAAACGACAAGGAGAAGTACGCGACATTCTGGAGCGAGTTCGGCAAGGTGCTGAAGGAAGGCATCGGCGAGGACTCCGCCAACAAGGACAAGGTCGCCGGGTTGTTGCGCTTCGCCTCGACCCATGCCGATACGCCGGATGAGACCGTATCGCTGGCCGACTACATCTCGCGCATGAAGGAAGGCCAGGAGAAAATCTATTACGTCACCGCCGAGACCTTCAACGCGGCGAAGAACAGCCCGCATCTCGAGGTGTTCCGCAAGAAGGGCATCGAAGTGCTGCTGATGTCCGACCGCGTGGACGAATGGGCATTGAGCTACCTCACCGAGTTTGACGGCAGGCCGCTGGCTTCCGTGGCGAAGGGCGGCCTTGATCTGGGCAAGCTGGAGGACGAGGCCGAGAAGCAGGCGCAGGAAAAGGAGGCGGACGAATTCAAGGAACTGACTGACAGGATCAAGGCCAGCCTCGCCGAGCGCGTCAAGGAAGTGCGCGTCACGCACCGCCTGACCGACTCCCCGGCCTGCCTGGTGGCCGATGAGCATGACCTGAGCGGCAATCTGGCGCGGATGCTCAAGGCGGCCGGTCAGAAGGCTCCGGCTTCGCAGCCCACCCTGGAGATTAATCCGCAGCATCCGGTGGTGCTGCGTTTGAAATCCGAGAAAAAGCGCTTTGACGACTGGGCGGCGGTGCTGTTCGATCAGGCATTGCTGGCCGAAGGCGGCCAGCTCGACGACCCGGCGGCCTTCGTCAAACGTATCAATCAACTGATGCTGGAACTGGGCAGTTGATGCAGTCGTAGGGGCACGGCATACCGTGCCCCTACAAGTTGTGCAGGATAGCTCCATCCCATGTGCTAGAATGCGCGCCCTTTTCATATAGCAAGGCTGTTTCCATGTCCCGCGAACTTCGCAATATCGCCATCATCGCCCACGTCGATCATGGCAAAACCACCCTGGTAGACAAGCTGCTCAGCCAGTCCGGCACGTTTGCCTCACACCAGCACGTCGCCGAGCGCGTCATGGACAGCAACGATCTGGAAAAAGAGCGTGGCATCACCATTCTGGCCAAGAACTGCGCGGTGGATTATGAAGGCGTGCATATCAATATCGTCGATACGCCCGGCCACGCCGACTTCGGCGGCGAGGTGGAGCGCGTGTTGGGCATGGTGGACGGCGTGCTGTTGCTGGTGGATGCCGTGGAAGGCCCGATGCCGCAAACCCGTTTCGTCACCAAGAAGGCTTTGGCGCTTGGATTGCGCCCGATTGTGGTGCTCAACAAGGTGGATCGCGACGGCGCGCGCCCCGATTGGGTGATCAACAAGACTTTCGATCTGTTCGATAAGCTCGGCGCAACTGAAGAACAACTGGATTTTCCGGTGGTGTATGCCTCGGCATTGAACGGCTACGCCACACTCGATTTGGCCAACCCCAGCACGGATATGCGCCCGCTGCTGGATGCGGTGCTCAAGCATGTGCCCGCGCCGGACACCGATGTGGACGCGCCGCTGCAATTGCAGATTTCCGCGCTGGATTATTCCAGCTTCGTCGGCCGCATCGGCGTGGGGCGTGTGCGTCGCGGTCGCATCAAGCCGGGCCAGGATGTGATGGTGCTGAATGGCGATAAAGCGCCGAAGCGCGCGCGCGTCAACCAAGTGCTGGGTTTTCGCGGCATCGAACGCGTACTGATGGATGAAGCCCTTGCGGGCGATATCGTGCTGATTAACGGCATTGATGAAATCGGTATCGGTGTGACGCTGGCTGACGTGAGCCAGCCGGAAGCCTTGCCGATGCCCAAGGTGGATGAGCCAACCCTGACCATGAATTTGATGGTGAACACCTCGCCATTGTGCGGGCAGGAAGGCAAGTTCATCACCAGCCGCCAGATCCGCGACCGCCTGACCAAGGAGTTGCTGGTGAACGTGGCGTTGCGTGTCGATGAAACGGACAACACCGACGTGTTCCTGTTGGCCGGGCGCGGCGAATTGCATCTGACCATTTTGCTGGAAAACATGCGCCGGGAAGGTTTTGAAATGGGCGTGGGCAAGCCGCGCGTGGTGTACCGCGAAATCAACGGCGAGAAATGCGAGCCTTTCGAGGTGCTGACCGTGGATGTGGAAGATACCAACCAGGGCGCGGTCATGGAAGAATTGGGGCGTCGTCGTGGCGACTTGCAGGACATGCAGCCGGATGGGCATGGTCGCGTGCGTCTGGAATACCGCATTCCGGCGCGCGGATTGATCGGTTTCCAGTCCGAATTCATGACCATGACTCGCGGCACCGGCATTATGGCACACGTGTTTGACGACTACGCACCGGTCAAGGCCGATATGCCCGGCCGCCGCAACGGCGTGCTGATTTCGCAGGACAACGGCGAGGCGGTGGCTTACGCTTTGTGGAAGCTGGAAGACCGCGGCCGCATGTTCGTATCGCCCGGCGACAAGCTGTACGAGGGTATGATCATCGGCGTCCATAGCCGCGACAACGATCTGGTGGTTAACCCGATCAAGGGCAAACAACTGACCAACGTGCGCGCTTCGGGTACCGATGAAGCGGTGCGCCTGACCCCGCCGATTCGCCTGACGCTGGAATCTGCCGTGGAGTTTATCGACGATGATGAGCTGGTGGAAATCACGCCATTGTCCGTCCGTATCCGCAAACGCTATTTAACGGAAATCGAACGCAAGCGCGCGAGCCGCAGTTAACATACCCCGCGCATAGTGGAACGCCGTGCAGTGCTATACTGCACGGCGTTTTTATTTGCCCTTTTGTCATGTCGGAAATCATCATTATCGTTTTGCTGTCGTGCATCCTGATCGCCGTGATATTGCTGGCGGTTCGGGTGATTTCGCTTGCGCGGACCCAAGCCAAACTGCCGGAAATATTGGCACGCGCTTTGGAAGAAAAACATCGCCTGATGCTGGGCGATCTGCACGACGGTCTGAACAAATTGGGTGACCGCATGGCGCAAACCACACTGGACAATTCCGAGCGGCTGCGCGAGAGCGTGGCGCAGGAGCTCAAGCTGACGCGCGAGGCGATGCAAGGCTTGCAACTGGCGCAGCGCGACGGCCTGTCCGGTACGCGCGAGGAGCTGCTGAAGCAGCTCGCTGTCTTGTCCGCCGAGTTGCAGTCCAAGCAGGAGGCGATGCGCGTCGAGGTGGTCGGCAAGACCTTGCAGACCCTGGCGGAGCAGGGGCGCGCCGAGCAGGAGTTGATCCAGTCCACCATGAAGCGCAACTCCGACTTGCTGACCCAGACCATCGAGGGGCTGACCAAGAGCACCGATGCGCGGCTGGAACAGATTTCCGGCAAGGTCGCCGAACGGCTGGACGAGGGCTTCAAGAAAACCAACGAGACCTTCATCAGCGTGATGGCGCGGCTGGCAACGATAGACGAGGCGCAGAAAAAGATTGATGGTCTGACCACCAACATGGTGAGTTTGCAGGAGCTGTTGGGCGACAAGCGCTCGCGCGGTGCGTTCGGCGAGGTGCAACTGGAAGGCTTGGTGCGCAACATCATGCCCTCGCAATCCTATGCCTTGCAGCACACCTTGCCCAATGGTACCCGCGCCGATTGCGTGCTGATGCTGCCGGAGCCGACCGGCATGGTGGCGGTGGACGCGAAGTTTCCGCTGGAGAATTACCACCGCATGTTCGATACGGGGCTGGCAGAGTCGGACAAGGCGCTGGCGCAGCGCCAGTTCAAGGCGGACATCAAAAAACATGTGGACGACATCAGCAGCAAATACATTATTCCCGGGGTGACCTCGGATGGCGCGGTGATGTTCGTCCCCGCCGAAGCGGTGTTCGCCGAGATCCACGCGCATCATCCCGATGTGGTGGACTACGCGATGCAGCGGCGTGTGTGGGTGGTGTCGCCGACCACGCTGATGGCTGTGCTGAATACCGCGCGCGCGGTGATGAAGGATGTGGAGACGCGCAAGCAGGTGCATATCATTCAGGATGAATTAGGCAAGCTGGGCAAGGACTTCGGACGCTTCGACGAGCGCATGAAAAAACTGGCCGAGCACATCCGCCAGGCAAACAAGGACGTGGAAGACGTGCAAATCAGCAGCCGCAAAATCACCGAACAGTTCGCCAAAATCGAGCGCGTGGAACTGGATCAACCGGTTGTGTTGCCGCAAGTTGGCGCTGAATAGCGCGTAGCGTGCGCTGTGCGCACGACATAACAACCCAAAACCGTGCGCGCAGCGCACGCTATCGATAGAATTACCAACACTTTTAAAGACACCCCGCTCGTTCCACCGTTTTGCATGCCCTCTCAAAATTAGAATAAGATGCGCTCCCATAAATTTTTTCAAGCACGCCAATGAAACTGGCAATTGCGCAAATCAACTGTTTACTCGGCGATCTGGCGGGTAATGCTGCAAAGATATTGCAGTATGCCGAACAGGCCAAACAACAAGGCGCGCAATTATTGCTGACCCCTGAGCTTGGACTGTGCGGCTATCCGCCGGAAGACCTGCTGTTGCGCGACGGGTTTTACCGGGCATGCGCACAGGCATTGGCCGAACTTGCCGGAAAAATTTCCAGTATCGCCGTGGTGGTCGGACATCCGCATGAGCAGGACGGGAAACGTTATAACGCGGCTTCGCTGCTCCGGGATGGCGCAATTGCCGCGACTTATCTCAAGCATGAGTTGCCGAACTATTCGGTATTCGATGAAGAGCGTTACTTTGATCACGGCAGCGAACCTTGCGTGTTTGAAATGGAAGGTATCCGCTTTGCGTTGAACATCTGCGCCGATGTTTGGGAAGCCGATGCGGCCCGTCAGGCGCGCAATGCCGGCGCACAAGTGCTGCTGGTATTGAACGCATCGCCCTATGCCATGCGCAAACAGGAGGCGCGTTACGGCGCCATTCGCGAACGCATTGCGGAAACCGGCCTGGCGGTGGTTTATGCCAATCTGGTAGGCGGCCAGGATGAGCTGGTTTTCGACGGCGGATCATTCGCCATGGATAGCCACGGCAACCTGACTGCACAGGGCAAGCATTTTGAAGAGACCTTGTTGATGCTGGGAATCCAGGGCGATTTGTGCCCGAATGGGGAAAAGGCTGCGGCATTGAGCGAGGAGGCCGGCGTCTATCGCGCCTTGTGCCTCGGCGTGCGCGACTATATCGGCAAGAACCGCTTTCCGGGCGTATTGCTGGGAATGTCGGGCGGGATCGATTCCGCATTGACTCTGGCGATAGCGGTCGATGCGCTGGGTGCGGATAAAGTCCATGCGATCATGATGCCGTCGCCTTATACCGCGCAGATTAGTCTGGACGATTCGCGCGAGATGGTGAAGATCCTCGGCATGCGCTACGACGAATTTCCCATCGAGCCGATGTTCCGGAGCTATTTGACCACGTTGGATAGCACTTTCGCCGGGCGCGCGGTGGACGCCACCGAAGAAAATTTGCAGGCGCGCATCCGCGGCACCTTGCTGATGGCCTTGTCGAACAAGCTCGGCTCGCTGGTGTTGACCACCGGCAATAAATCAGAAATGGCCGTGGGCTATGCCACGCTTTACGGTGACATGGCGGGCGGCTTCGCAGTACTGAAAGATGTCAGCAAGACGCTGGTGTATCGCCTGGCGCGCTACCGCAATACGCTGGGGCAGGCGATTCCGGAACGCATCATCACGCGCCCGCCGAGCGCCGAACTGCGTGCGGACCAGACCGATCAGGACAGCTTGCCGCCCTATGATGCGCTGGATGCCATCATGGCGTGCTATGTCGAACAAAACCTCGCGATTGCGGAAATCATTGCGCGCGGCTACGCTGAAAGCGATGTGCGCCGGGTGGTGCACCTGATCCGCACCAGCGAATACAAGCGCCGCCAGTCCGCGGTGGGCATTCGCATCACCGAGCGCAGCTACGGCAAGGACTGGCGTTATCCAATTACGGTGCGCTATCAAGATACCTTCTAACAAGACCTTCCAAGTTAATTCCCTTTAAGCGCGAATTTTGCTACAATGCGCCGCGTTTTGAGATGGGCTTCGAGCCCGTTTTTTATTTGTGGGCAGCCATTATGGATGTAGTGAAACTGGTCGAAACAACGGTAACTGGCTTGGGTTATGAGCTGGTGGATTTTGAGCGCTCGGGGCGCGGGCTGTTGCGCGTGTTCATCGACAAGCCGGAAGGCATTTTGGTGGACGATTGCCAGACCGTAAGCAATCAATTGACACGGCTGTTTATGGTCGAGAACGTGGATTACGACCGCCTCGAAGTTTCGTCACCGGGATTGGACAGACCGCTGAAGAAAGAAGCGGATTTCGTGCGTTTTGCCGGGCAGCAGGCGCAACTCAAGCTGCGCATGCCGTTGGCGGGACGCAAAAACTTCGTCGGCGTAATAGGCGGGGTAAACGATGGGATATTGCAGTTGGATGTGGATGGCAGTCAGGTGGCAATCGAACTGTCAAATTTGGACAAGGCGCGTTTAGTGCCGAATCTGTAGGAGCGAGTTTAAAACCCGCCCTGCGTTAGCCGGAGAGTTAAGTATGAGTCGTGAAATTTTGTTGCTGGTAGATGCGTTGTCGCGTGAAAAGTGCGTGGACAAAGAGGTCGTGTTTGAAGCGCTGGAATCGGCGCTGGCCTCTGCGACCAAGAAACGTTTTACCGACGAGGCCGATGTGCGTGTTTCGATAGATCGCAATACCGGCGAATATGAATCCTTCCGCCGTTGGGAAGTGATGGACGACGAAACCTTCGAAACGCCGGACATGCACATCAAGCTGGAAGAAGCGCAAAAGCGCGATGCCGATATTCAGCTTGGCGAGTTTATCGAGGAACCGCTGGAATCCATTGATTTCGGGCGTATCGGCGCGCAAGCCGCAAAGCAGGTTATCTTCCAGAAGATTCGCGATGCCGAACGCGAGCAGGTGCTGAGCGACTTTATGGACCGCAAGGAGCATCTGGTTTCCGGTACGGTGAAACGGCTGGAGCGCGGCAATGCGCTTATCGAATTCGGCAAGATCGAGGCGTTGTTGCCGCGCGAACAGATGATCCCGAAGGAAAACCTGCGCGTCGGCGACCGTGTCAAGGCGCATTTGTTGCGGGTGGACCGCAGCGTGCGCGGCCCGCAGGTAATTTTGTCGCGCACGTCGCCTGAATTGCTGGTCAAATTATTTGAACTGGAAGTGCCGGAGATTGAAGAAAATCTGCTGGAAATCGTCAGCGCTGCACGCGACCCCGGTTCGCGCGCCAAGATTGCGGTGCAATCGCATGACCCGCGCATCGACCCTATCGGCACCTGCGTCGGGATGCGCGGTTCGCGCGTACAGGGCGTGACCAACGAACTCGCCGGCGAGCGTGTAGACATCATTCTTTGGGCGGAAGACCCTGCCACTTATGTCATCAATGCGCTGGCGCCTGCTGAAGTGAGCGGTATCGTGGTGGACGAAGAGAATCACAGCATGGATGTGGTGGTTGAAGAGGAAAACCTGGCGCAAGCGATTGGGCGCGGCGGCCAGAACGTGCGTCTGGCCAGCGAGTTGACCGGCTGGGAACTCAACATCATGACCGTCGAGCAGTCCAACGAGAAGCATAACGAAGAGTTCGCCAAGACCCGCGCGGTGTTCATGGAAAAACTGGATGTGGACGAAGAAGTCGCCGACATCCTGGTGCAGGAAGGTTTCAATACGCTGGAAGAAGTGGCGTATGTGCCGCTGGAAGAAATGCTGGAAATTGAGTCTTTTGACGAAGCGACAGTGGAAGAGTTGCGCAGCCGTGCGCGCAATGCGCTGTTGACCGCCGCGATTGTCAACGAAGAAAAAGTGGAACACGGTATCGAAGATTTGCTCAAGCTGGAAGGCATGGACGAACAGACCGCGCGCACTCTGGCGGCCAAGGGAGTGACGACGCAAGAGCAATTGGCGGATCTGGACGGGGATGAACTGGTAGAGTTTACCGGCATGGATAGCGAACGCGCCAACACATTGATTATGGCGGCACGCGCACCCTGGTTTGCTTAAGCGGGAAGTATCTAAAGGACGGTAATGGGAAAATTGAATGTAGCGCAGTTTGCGACTGAACTGGGATTGCCGGTTGCTTTGCTGCTTGAGCAGTTAAAGGCAGCCGGGGTCAGCAAAGAGCAGGAATCTGATTCGCTTTCCGAAAAGGACAAGGCGCAATTGCTGGAACATTTGCGCCAGGCGCACGGTGCTGAAAAATCCGCCAAGAAGATCACGCTGACTCGCCGCGAAACCACGGAAATAAAAAAGGCCGACAGTTCCGGGCGCGCGCGCACCATTCAAGTGGAAGTGCGTAAACGCCGCGTAGTGGCTCCTGCTGCCACGGAAACCCCCGCACTCATCGAGCCCGTTAGCTTGCCCAAGGGCGAAGTTGACAAGGTTGTCGATGAGCAGGAACTGGCAGCACGCGAACAGGAAGCGCGCGCGCATGCGGAATTGGCGGCGCGCCAGGCAGCCGAAGTGCAGGCCAAGCAGGAGCGCAGCAAACGCAAGACAACCAAGAATGTGGTTGAAGTTGAGCCGCCGCCCGCTGTGCCAGAGG
Organism: Gallionella sp.; assembly: GCA_028714895.1. Lineage (GTDB taxonomy): Bacteria > Pseudomonadota > Gammaproteobacteria > Burkholderiales > Gallionellaceae > Gallionella. The sequence goes on from JAQTLM010000008.1 coordinate 111,887, forward strand.
TGAAAAAAGTCGAAGAAGCCGCACCCGTTGCGGTGGCCACACCGGCAGTCAGTTTGGCCGAAGGCACGTTGCACAAGCCGACTCCAAAGCCCGGCGACAAGGTGGTCAAACCAAGCAAAAAACCCAAGGCCGAAGTCAAGGCCAGCCCGTGGGATGAAAAAGGGCACAAGAAGCGCACCCCCGTCAAAGCCGGCGAGAAACCGGGAGTAAAGCCGGGAGTCTGGGCGACCCCGGTGCGTGCGCCGCGCCATGACAGACACGCCAAACACACCAGCGAGCAGGAACATGCCTTCTCGTTGCCGACCGAACCGATGGTGCGCGAAGTGGCTGTTCCGGAAACCATCACCGTCGCCGAATTGGCGCAAAAGATGGCCGTCAAGGCCGCCGAAATCATCAAGGTGTTGATGAAAATGGGTTCGATGGTGACCATCAACCAGGTGCTGGACCAGGAAACCGCGATGATCATCGTGGAGGAAATGGGGCACGTCGCCAAGACCGCCAAGCTGGACGATCCCGATGCTTATCTGCTGGATACCGAAGCGCATCATGATGTGGCGCTGGAGCCGCGCGCGCCGGTCGTCACCGTGATGGGCCACGTCGACCACGGCAAGACCTCGTTGCTGGATTACATCCGCCGCACCCGTGTCGCTTCCGGTGAAGCCGGCGGGATCACCCAGCATATCGGCGCGTATCACGTCGATACGCCGCGCGGCATGATTACTTTCCTCGATACGCCGGGCCACGAAGCGTTTACCGCGATGCGTGCCCGTGGCGCGAAGGCGACCGATATCGTGATTCTGGTGGTGGCCGCCGATGACGGCGTGATGCCGCAGACCAAAGAGGCTATCGCACATGCCAGAGCCGGCAATGTGCCGCTGGTGGTAGCGGTGACCAAGATCGATAAGCCGGATGCGAATAGCGAGCGCGTCAAGCAGGAGCTGGTTGCCGAAGGCGTGGTGCCGGAAGATTGGGGCGGTGACTCGATGTTTGTCGAGGTTTCCTCCAAGTCCGGGCAGGGTATCGACCAATTGCTCGAAGGTGTGCTGTTGCAGGCCGAAGTGCTGGAGTTGAAGGCGCCACGCGCAACTTACGCCAAGGGGCTGGTGATTGAGGCGCGCCTGGACAAGGGCAAAGGACCGGTTGCTACCGTGCTGATCCAGTCCGGCACCCTGAAGCGTGGCGATGCGGTATTGGTTGGTTCGGTGTTTGGGCGGGTGCGCGCGATGCTGGACGAGAACGGCAAGGCGGTGAGCGAAGCGGGGCCGTCCATTCCTGTCGAGATTCAAGGGTTGTCTGAGGTGCCTGCCGCCGGTGAGGGATTGATGGTGATGGCGGACGAGAAACGCGCGCGCGAAATCGCGCTGTTCCGCCAAGGTAAATACCGCGGTGTAAAGCTTGCCAAGCAGCAGGCGGCCAAGCTGGAAAATATGCTCGAACAAATGGCTGAGGGCGAAGTGAGCACCCTGTCGCTGATCGTGAAATCCGACGTGCAAGGCTCTGCCGAGGCGATTGCACAATCCCTGCAAAAGCTCTCCACCAACGAAGTCAAGGTCAATTTGATCCACGGAGGCGTCGGGGCGATTACCGAATCGGACATCAATCTGGCGCTGGCTTCCAAGGCGATCGTGATCGGCTTCAACGTCCGGGCTGATGCTGCGGCACGTAAGCTGGCCGAATCTTCCGGCGTGGATATCCGCTACTACAGCATCATCTACGCGATGGTGGATGAGATCAAGGCCGCGCTGTCGGGTATGCTGGCTCCCGAAAAGCGCGAAAGCATCATGGGCATGGTCGAAGTGCGCCAAGTGTTCACCGTTTCCAAGGTCGGCACGATTGCCGGTTGTATGGTGCTGGAAGGCGTGATCAAACGCGGCGCGAAAGTGCGTGTGTTGCGCGACAATATATCGATTCACGATGGCGAGCTGGATTCGCTGAAGCGCTTCAAGGACGACGTGAAAGAAGTGAAAGCCAATTTCGAGTGCGGCCTGTCATTGAAGAATTTCAATGATCTGGTGGTGGGCGACAAGCTTGAGGCCTATGAAATCGTTGAGGTTGCGCGCGCACTGTAATGGGCAACTTCGCCAGAACTGATCGGATTGGCCAGCAGATTCAGCGCGAAATAGCCGAACTGGTACGCCTCGAAATCAACGATCCGCGTGTGCGCCTGGTGACCATCACCGGCGTGGAAGTGGCCGGCGACTATTCCCATGCCAAGATTTTCTTCACGCGTCTGGACGGCAAACACGAAGAGGCGCTGCAAGGCCTGGAGAGCGCCAGTGGCTTTCTGCGCAAGCAGCTGGCGCGCAGCATCAAGCTGCGCATCATGCCGCAATTGCATTTTGTCTACGATGCCTCCGTCGAGCGCGGTAGCCATCTATCGCAACTCATCGAGCAAGCGGTCGCCAGCGACAAACTCCATCCAGATAATTTAACCCCACCCGACCTCCCATTGTCAGGGGAGGAGTAGGTGGTATGGCGCGCACTTATCGCCCGCTGGATGGCGTGCTGCTGTTTGATAAACCGCTGGAGATCAGTTCCAACGACGCGCTGCAAAAAGTCCGCCGCCTGTTTCAGGCCGAAAAGGCCGGGCACACCGGCACCCTCGATCCCCTAGCAACCGGCCTGCTACCGATCTGTTTCGGCGAGGCCACCAAATTTTCCAGTGCCTTGCTGGATGCCGACAAGACCTATCGCGCCTTGTTGCGCCTCGGGCAAACCACCAGCACCGGCGACGCGGAAGGCGAGATCACCGCCGAGCATCCGGTCGAAGCCGGGCAGGCCGACGTCGATGCCGCGCTGGCTAAATTTCGCGGCGAAATCCAGCAGCTTCCGCCGATGCACAGCGCACTCAAGCATCAGGGCAAGCCGCTCTACGAATATATCCGCAAGGGCGAAACCATCGAGCGCGAACTGCGCAACGTGGTGATCCATGAGCTGGTGTTGAATTCTTTCAGTGGCAACGAAATGGATATCACGGTGCGTTGCAGCAAGGGGACTTACATACGCACGCTGGCGGAAGACATCGGTGCGGCACTCGGCTGTGGCGCGCATCTGATCGGCTTGCGCCGCACTGCGATTGCCCATTTCGATTTGCGGGACGGCTACAACTGGCAGCAACTGGAGGCAATGACCGGAGCCGAGCGCGATGCCTGCGTGCTGCCGCTGGAAGCCCTGATGCCGGATATGCCCAAGCTGCAATTGGATGCCGTGCAAATCAAACGCCTCGCACAAGGGCAGCGGCTGGGTCTGGACACCGGTTTTCCGGATGGCAAGGTCTGTTTGTATGGTCCGCAGGGATTTATCGGGACGGGGTTGTTGCTGGGCCGCCGTCTCGCCCCGGAACGGCTATTGTCCGAAGTGGCAAAACAGGCAGCCAAGCTTGCGGTAAGCTAATACCTCAGCAGTATCGCCCGCGCCCTGCTCAAACGCCCGCGCGTACTGATCTTCGACGAGGCCGTCAGCAACCTCGATATGCAGACTGCCGAACACTTCGCCGGCACCGTCAACAAGCTCAAGGGCAAGGTCACCATGC